>CAWARC010000009.1:0-71313 GCA_963784325.1 uncultured Alphaproteobacteria bacterium
TGTTCAGAGAATTGAGGGAGGATTCCATGACAGGTAAGAAGCACGAGCTTTATGTCGAGCGCCGCCCGGAAGGCGATTACGCGGTCAGAAGGGGAGGCTCCGAACGTGCCTCCGTTACCGCGCCAACGCAAAAACAGGCGATTGAAAAGGCTGAAAAGCTCGATCCCAAGGCGGCTGTCCTCGTCGAACGTGTCCGCGATACCAGTGTCGGCGGCAGAAACAAGTGGCGGAAGCCGTAGCAGGCGTGGCCCGGATTGAACGAAGCGAAATCCGGGGCAGGCTTCGCGGCACTCGGGCTTCAATAGAATATGATCGCTCATTGCGAGCCGTGGCACGATAAAACAAGGTCAAAATAGCGAATGCAGGCCAAGATCGATTTGACAAATTCATCAATTCAATTTTTGGCTTTATTGATTTCGTGCCTCTAATTCTGGCATTTCCGTTTGCAATCTCCCAAATGATGCGTGAGGGATTTCAGGAATTTTTAAAGGAAAGATGCGCGGCAAGCACGGTCGAATTGAACCGAGTTGTTTACCAGCTTGATGTTCTGCATTTCGGCGATTGCCGCAGATTGATTGAGACATACCTTTCAGTCGCGCAGACAAGTCGAGATATTCCTCGAATGCTTACTGTAGGGTTGGTATCAGCATTCGAGTACCATCTTGGCTTGCTTATGCATCAGATAGCGATCGTTCGACCGGAAGCCGTTTTCGATCGTGAGAAAACTGTAACCGTTCGAGAGCTATTAAACGCGAGCTCTCTGGATGAATTAAAAAGGGCAATTGTCTCATCAGAAATTGATGGAGTTCTTCGCGAAAGTGTCGAAGATCAAATTGGTTGGATCGAGAAACGATCTGGGGCGGATAAAATTCAACCCAACCACAACGAATGGCCCAACTTAATCGAAGTACTCGAGAGACGAAACCTGTTTGTGCACGCGGGCGGAATTGTCAATCAACAATATCTCCATGCGGCCAAAAGAAACTCGTTTTCCGACTTTGAGAAGCTCCAGATAGGCACAGAGCTTCATGTAATACCAATCCTCAAATTGACTGACCGACGACAGCCCAATCGCGGCGTGCGATGGACATGATTTTCCAGGGCTGATCGATGAGGGTGTTCCAGGCGTAGCAGCAGTGATCGACGACATCATCGAAGGATTTGAAGATTCGGTTCGACAGCCAGTTCTGTCGCATGAACTGCCAGATGTTTTCTTGCGGATTGAGCTCTGGTGCACGCGGCGGCAGCGGCAGGAGCGAAAGGTTTCTGGGAATCTTGAGGTCCTTGGCGCCGTGCCAGCCAGCCTGGTCGAGGATCAGGATCGCGTGGGCGCCGGCGGTTATCCTTGCGCTGATCTCATCGAGATGAAGCTGCATGGCTTCGGTGTTGCAGAACGGCAGAACGAGGGCAGCGCCGGTCCCACGTTCGGGGCATACCGCGCCGAACAGATAGGTCGACTGGGTGCGCTGATCATGCGCGGCTCGGGGCCGTGAGCCCGTCCTGGCCCAGCGATAAGTGAGCTTGTTCTTCTGACCGACACGCATCTCGTCCTGGAACCAGATCTCTACCGGTGTACCTGGCGCGAGCTTGGCACGGACTTCCGCCACGCGGTCGACAAAGTTTATGGAATGGCCCGCCCCTTCCTCCCGGCGAGATAGTCTCGCCCGGAGACTCAAACGGAGGAACGGATCATGAAGATTGCAGTGCTTGGCATCGATCTCGGCAAGAATGTGTGCAGTGTTGTTGGTCTGGACGCATCCGGGGCTGTGGTCCTGCGTCGGCGGGTTCGGAGAGATACGCTCATCGGTCTGGTGGCCAAACTGCCGGTGTGCATTGTCGGCATGGAGGCGTGTTGCGGCGCCCATCATCTTGGTCGACTGTTCGCGGCTCAGGGGCACAACGTCCGGCTGATGTCTCCAGAATATGTCCGACCTTATGTCAAAGCACAGAAGAATGATGATCGTGACGCCGAGGGTATTGCCGAAGCGGCGACGCGGCCGACGATGCGTTTTGTCGAGATGAAAACAGAAGCGCAACTCGATATGCAGATACTCCACCGGTCGAGGGACCGATTGGTCGGAGAACGGACGGCTCTGATCAACCAGTTGCGTGCGGTCCTGCTGGAACGCGGTATCGTCGTTCCACAGGGCAAGCGCAAGCTCGAACAATACCTGATCACCATGATGGACGAGCATGATGGAGAGGGTCTGAGTGCGCGGATGCGCATGCTGGTCGCCGACGTTCGCGCGCAATGGCGGGATCTTGATCGGCGGATCGGTGCATTTGATACAGAGTTCGTGCACTGGGCGAAGGAGAACGAGGACGCTCGGCGACTGGTAACAATTCCCGGCGTAGGGGTGACGATCGCAACGGCCCTGATCGCAGCCATCGGCAAGGCCGAGACATTCGAACATGGTCGTGACCTTGCGGCATGGTTAGGCCTGGTCCCGCGCCAGTCGACGACCGGCGGCAAGCCAAAACTCATGGGGATCAGCAAGCGAGGCAACAAGTACCTACGCAAGTTACTGATCCACGGAGCACGAGCAGCACTGCCCCATGTGGCCGAAAAGGACACGGCGCTCGGCCGATGGGCGAAGAATCTGCTCAGCCGCGTCCATCCGAATGTCGCGGTCGTAGCGTTCGCCAACAAACTGGCCCGTATCGCATGGGCCGTATTGCGGCGGGGCGAGACCTTCGCTGTGCGGGAGGTGCCCCAGGTGAACTAGCCAACAATTGGTCGGCGTAGGACCGTCGGCCACAGATGTTTGCGGGTGGTGGAAGTGAGATGGCCTAACAGTCGAACGGCGTTCCGGAAACCTGATTTAAAAAACGGCGTTCGACGCCGAAAAGTTTATGAGGACCGGAACGCGCGTATCTCCATCTTGGCCCGGGGTCTAGCCCCAAGGCCGGATACGTTGAAGCAGACTGCCAACGGCACACTCAAATAAACCACTTGCAATCGGGGCGGGCCATACGTTTTTTGAACGCCGCCATGGCGTCAGGATCCTGCTTGTAGGCTTTCGGCCGCGCGCTCACATGTGAGAAGCCCAAGTCCTTCAAGGCGCGGTAGATGGTGTCGTCCGAAACCGAGAGCCTAAACTCCTCGTACAATCGCATGATCAGATCGCATGCCCGCCAGCGCACCACGCCGTGGACCGCCGGGATCGGACCCTCCTCCACGAGCCGAGCCAGAAACGCTCGGTGCTTCTTGCCCAGCTTGGGTGGCACGCCCGGTGAAGGGATGTTGATCAGACCGTTCGGTCCTTGATCGTTGAACCGGATCACCCAGTCCCGCAATGTCTGCCGGTCCATCCCGCCAATCTTGGCCGCATCTTCCCGCGAAGCGCCATCGAGCACCGCCGCGATCGCCAGCAGCCGGCGCGCCTGTGCCGCATCCTTCGCCCGCTTGGCAAACCGGCGGACCTCGACCGCCGTAAAATCCGCCCGCACCGCAATCGCCTGACCCATGGCAAACGACCCTCCGTTTGCCACCTTAAATCATTCCCCCCGTGATTCGGGAATCCCCGCGAGAGTCAGGCACTCGGCGGCTTGGTATAAATTCTGAATACTTCGATCGAGCAGTCAATTTAATTGCTGATTTTGGAACTAAATTGATACAGGTAATTTGGAGGAAAATGCGACCCGCGGAGACGCCTGCGGCGGACAAAGTCCTCAGGGACTTCGGATATGAACTGTTGGTGCGAGGCAAATCTAATCTTGCAATTAATGTTTTAGAGTTCGGGTGCTCTCTTCGAAACCTGTCATCTGATCAGGTCAGGCGAATGATGATAGTCAACTTGGCAAACGCCCATAAACTTGCCGGAAATGCTGAAAGGTCTGAGGCGGTGCTAAGGGCGGAAGATTGGTCATCGAGCGCTCTTGAATTCAGAATATGCATAGCAGCGATTTCGGGGAGACGTTGAAAAAGCGGCAGACTTAATGAAAAAACTTGGCCGAGGAAAAGAAATCGGCCTGGATGGCTATCAAGGCTGGCCTGCGTTTTACCACGTCCGAGACAATCCTGCTTTTAAGGAGGCAATTCGGGAGATCTTCGGAGTAGAATACGTGCCTTCAGCAAAAGACAAGTCGTCGATCGACCAGGTCATTGAGGTGCTGCAAGGCCTCCGACTCTGCGAAGGGCGGCCGAGCAATTATTGGCGTCATACAGATGCCTGTTTATTTCGTTTTGCATTTCTAGAGTATCGGCAAGATGCAGAACCTCGACGTGAGGCGTTCCGAAGAAGACAATAACGAATAAAGCCAGACCGCCCGCTGCACGAATGGCGAATCCCGCAAAGTTGTAAGTTAGGTGTAGAAATCCAGGGGTCGTTGCTCCAAGGGCGCCCACGGCCAGAGCTAAGATGATCCTGGCGAGAATTACGAGATTTGGATCAGCGAAAGGCTCATTACGAACCACGAGAAATGCAACAACGAAGATAATGAAGACCGAAGTAAAAAGGGAAACCCGTCTTTCGAATCTGAATTTGTCCATGGCAGCGAAAACCGCGGCGCGAAGTGGTAGTATATGTAAATCATTCTTTGAGTGTGTTGTCTATAAGTTCTCGGATTAGTTGATTTGAGCATTAGACTGATGACCGAGGGAGCACTTCGATAGGCTAAGACCCGTGGGATTTGCCGATCGTCCAATCCTCGCCGCCGTATCGGACAAGTCCGCTCTACCCATCCTTGTTAGAACGAGCCGCTTGCTTTGGCGATGAAGCCAGTCCGCTCAAATCCACGCTGACGATCAGGCAGTTCTGCTCGCTGCTGGGCGTCAGCGCGGCGCTGCTTCGGTTGGCGCGGACAACGGCCTGCGCGCTCCCGAATCGGATTTTCGGTGCATCTTGTTATTTCCCCCACTGAATCCGCGCATTAGAGTCGTCCATATCGCTCGTCTCCCTCGCGTTGGCATGCCCGGTCAGCCAATCCAGCTCACGCACGTGGCGGCCGGCGGCGGAAGATTTTTTCGGCATGGCGGCTCCTTTGCCATCACAATGGTGTTGACACTTGTCACCGATATAGATACATAGCCCCCGTCAAAGCTTGCTCATCGAAGGGCACATTCCGGGTGCGACCTAGAAGGTGGAGCAAGTGCGGTTCCCGCGGGCGGTCTCGCAAACCGCTCCCGGGCGGCTTCGGGCATCATTCACGCCGGTACTACGGCCGGTGCGGGAGGTGCAGTCCCTGGACTGGGATAGGCGAGGGCGGGTAACGCCCGCCCGACCCGCGTCCCAGGAAGCATGGCCTGGAGCTGAGCCGGTCGGCGCAAGCCGACTGGCGAGAGCCGCGGTGGAGCGCCGAAAGGCGAGCGCGCCCGAAGCGCCGGCGAGTGGCAACATTCGTCTGCGTGGCGCGCGCCGGGCCCCGCTGGGCACGGCAAATAAAGTGCGCGCCTTTTGGCGCTCTGCCCCCTTCATTTATTTGGGGCGGTTGGACGGGCTTTCTTAAAGCGTGAAGCAAACCTCGGATGCGAAGACGCATCGCGAGAACGAGATCGTGCATCCGCCCCCGCGAAGCGGGGGAGGGGGACCACGCGTAGCGTGGTGGAGGGGGCTTCTAACTCGACGCTTCGTTGTCGTTGCAGGAGAAACGTCGATGCCCGCGCCCCTCCCACCGCGCAACTGCGCGGTCCCCCCTCCCCGCTGTCGCGGGGCGGGAAAGAGAGAGGCGCGTCGCTGTTTGACATTGTGGATCGGCAATCCGCCCCCCACTGTCGCGGGGCAGGATGGATTTTTACTTCAGCGTCAACACCAGTCCGCTCAAATCCGCGCTAACGATCAGGCCGGTCTGCTCGCCGGAGAGCGCCAGCACGGCGCCGTTTTGGTTGGCCAGCACAATGCCCTGCGCGCCGCCGCCGATGGCTGCGCCGGCGCCGCCCTGTCCGTAGACGCCGTTGACGTCCGACGGGCGGTGGATATTGCTGACGGTGCCATGGAACCGCGTCTCCGAGGCGCCGAAGGTGAAGCCGTAGCTCAGCCCGCCGATCGACAGCGGATAGCTGCGGCCCTCGAAGTTCAGCACGCCTTCGCCGGCCGAGCCGCCGACGATGAATCCGGCCTTGAAGATGCGGATGCTGATGGTGCCGCTCCCGGCGTGCGCCACCGACACCGCGCCGATAAGCGCCGCGAGCGCGATGAGGCCGGCTCTCATTCCCGACAAGAATTTCATCCTTAGTTCTCCCTCAGATCAAAAGCGCCGCAGCGCATGAACGATTCGGCACTCTACCATCATGACGCGCGGAATGCCCCTCGGTCGCCAAGGGCTCGGCGGCGATTGCGTAGGGTGGGCAAAGGCGCGGAACGCGCCGTGCCCACGCCGTTTATCGGCGCCGAAATCCGCGTGGGCTTCGCTGCGCTCAGCCCACCCTACGAAGTCTCGTCTCTACGACCGCACCCTTCCGCCATCGACGTTCAATGTCTGCCCGGTCATGAACGCCGCGTCGTCGCTGGTGAGAAACGACAGCGCGCCGACCAGATCGTCCGGCACCTCCACGCGCTTGATCGCCTGCAGGCTCGCCACCGCGACGAATTCCTCGTCCATGGTGGCAAAGCCCGGACGCGGTTGGCGCACCAGGGTTCCGGGCGAACGGGTCAAGCCCGGCGCGATGGCGTTCACGGTGATGCCGTCGGAGGCAACATCGCCGGCAAGCCCGCGGGTGAAGCCGATGATGCCGCCCTTGCTCGCGACGTAATGCGCAAAACCGGTGGTCACCGAGCCGAACGTGCTCGACGCCATGCTCACCACGCGCCCCCATTGGCGCGCCCGCATGCCCGGCACGAAGGCGGCGGTGACGAGGAAGGTGCCGTCGAGATTGATGGCGAGCACCTTGCGCCAGTCGGCGAAGCTCATGGTGGCAAAATTCTGCTGCGGAAAAATGCCGGCGCAGTTCACCACGATATCGACGCGGCCGAATTTGGCCTGCACCTGTTTGGCCATCGCCGCGACCGAGTCCTCCTTCGACACATCGCAGGCGACCGCAAGCGCCTGCCGCCCGGCGGCTTCGACGAGCTTGACGGTTTCCCGTCCGTCGGCGAGATCGGCGACGGCGACATGCACGCCGTCCTCGGCGAGACGTTTCGCAAAAGCCTGCCCGATGCCGTTGGCGCCGCCGCTGATGACGGCGACCTTGTCCTTATGCCCTTTGCCCACGAAACGTCTCCCTGAATTGCCGTTGTCCGGGTGACTTTATCCGCCCCCGCGATAGCGGGGGAGGGGGGACCACCCCAAGGGTGGTGGAGGGGGCGTTTGAACTCGACGCTTCGTTTCCGTTGCACGAAAAATCGTCGAGGCCCGCGCCGCTTCCGCGGGGCAGGAAGATCGCGAGCCACGCGTAACCTTTTGCGGTCTGGCGCGTTGTATGGCGTTGGCGATCGGTTTGGCAATCGCATTGGGTCTTTCGATTACAGAATTTGGAGCACGTCCATGCATCTGTCGAATGAAAGTCTTCTGGTCATCCTGCTGGTCGGTCTCGTCGCCGGCTGGCTCGCCGGCAAAATCGTACGCGGGGCCGGTTTTGGCCTCATCGGCGATCTCATCGTCGGCGTTGTCGGTGCGTTTATCGGCGACTGGCTGTTGCCGCAGCTCGGCATCGCGCTCGGCACCGGACTTGTCCCCGCCATCATCAACGCCACCATCGGCGCCGTCCTGCTGCTGCTTGTAGTTCGGCTGGTGAGCGGCGGTTTTGGCGGCTACGGCTTTGCCGGCAGCGGTTGGGGCCGGCGGCGGTGGTGGTAACTGACGATCTGGCGGCCCTTCATCCAATCCGGCAACGATAGGCCGCCAACTTTTCCCGCCTTGTCCGCTTGTTCTAGTTTTTGTTTTTTCCGGGCTCCTCCGCGTGCGGCGCGGCCGATGCGGCCGCGTCCCGCGCCAGGCGAAGCTCCCTGAGCCGCGCGATCTTGGCGCTTCGCGCGTCCGCTTCATCGTCCGACATGACGCTGTTGCCATCGCCGAGCTTCGGCGGCCTTCGAAATTGCGCCTGGTCCGGCTGCTTTATCGTGCTTAGCCTGCCAAAGTCGGCTTCGCGAAAGGCGGGAAACCGATAGCTGCCCCGGTTCAAGTTGGGAGCACGGCTTTTCGGCACGGGGTTTGGGCTTTGCGGCAATGAAGACCTCGTTTCGCGGTGATGATTTAAGCAATGATTTCAGCGGCCCCCGGCCCGAGCAGTCCTAAAGTGGACACCATCGGAAAATAAATCGGAATTACCGAGACAGCTGCCGGCGTTTTTATGCCGGGGGCACTCCGGGTTGTGACGGGGTCGCCGATCATGGCAAGCTGATGGCGGGCGCCGGCGCTGCCGCTTGCGAAAGCGCGGCGGCGCGCTTGCACGGCGTCAGATATGGGAGGGGCAAATGGCTAAAGCCGCTGAGAAGGTTGCCGCGTGAGGGCTGCTGACGACGACAAAGCCGACACGCCGCGACCGCCGCTGCTGTCGGATTACGGCTTGGCGCTCAGCGTCTATGTTTTATATCTGCTCGGCTTTTTCACGGGGCTCACCGCGGTGGTCGGCCTGATCATCGCGTCGATGCAAGGCGACCGCGCCGACCCGGTCAGCCGCAGCCATTTCCGGTTTCAGGTCAGGACCTTTTGGATCGGGCTCCTTTATCTCGTCGCCGGCATCATCACGGTGCACATCGCGATTGGCGCAGTGGTCTTGGCGTGGTGGTGCGTCTGGACCTTGATCCGATGTGTCAAAGGTCTCTTAGCCCTGAACGCCGGCGAACCGATCGGCGATCCGGAGTCGTGGTTTTTCGGCTGAGGGCGGCGGCGGCGATCAGAAACTGACCCCGACGCGCCGGCCCTTCTGCCACATCACCAGGCAGGCTTTTCTGACGCCGCCGTGGTTGAGCGTGAACCGCTTTGGAATGGCGTCGCCGCCGTGCACGTCGATGCAGGCGCCACCGGCGCTGAGATCGACGATGGTGCAGACGGTCGGAGCGCCCTTGAGATCGGCGAAGATGACCCCGGTCTTGGCGACCAATCCCGCCGGCCGGACACGATGGAATCGTCTGTTCTCTCGCATTGCGGTGTCGCCAGCGGCGTTTCCGGCCGCGATTGTAATGTCAGCATTTATACGGATGCAATGCGTCGCGCCGTTCGCCCTCCGCGATTGCGGAACACAGGATAAATCCTTGGTTTATTTGGTTGTTACAAACTACACGCGATTGTCAGAGAAAATGTCTCTGTCGTTCAGCCGCCCGCCGTCCTCGCCCGATACGCCTCGATGGCCGCGCGCAACGGCGTCGGCAGCGGCACCGGCTTCCTCGTCTCGAGCGACATCATGGCGGTGACCATATTGGCGCGCAGGCGCTCGAGCCCGCCGCGGTGGCAGACGATGACGATGCCGAGCGACGAGCGGCCGATGCGATCGACCAGCAAAGTCAGCTCGATGACGTCTCCCATCAGGCTCGGGATCTTGAAATCGCATTCGATGTGCACGAAGGGAAAGCCGAAACGCTCTCCCATCACCAGCGCGGCGTAATCGTGCTTGAGCTCGTCCTTGTACCAGTCCTCGATCACGCCGTTGAACATGTCGAAATAATGCGGGAAGTAGACGATGCCGGCCGGGTCGCAATGCGAAAAGCGGATCGGCACGCTGCGGGTAAAGGCGCCCGAGGGCGGCGTGAATTTCTCTTCGAGCATGAGGCGGCCCCGTTATTGCGGCTTGTTCGGCGTAGGGAGCGTAATCCAGCCTCAGTGTCCATGATAGCGGGGAAGGGGAGTCCAGGAATCGGGTGTCGGCGCCCGCGTTCTGGCACCATGTATTTGCCAGCAACTGTTTCGCAGCAATACATGGAGGACTTCATTATGCACTTTCGCATTCAGGGCCTGCCGGCCGAACAATTCACCCCGCTGTTCGCGCTGTCCGACGCCGCCCTCCAGGAACGCGGCGCGGTGCGCACCGTCGCTGACGGGCCGCGCCCCTGCCGCGTCAGCCTCACCGACGCCAGCGCCGGCGACGAACTGATCCTGGTCAATTACGAGCATCACGCCGTTTCCTCACCCTACCGTATGCGCTTTGCGATCTACGTGCGCGCCGAAGAAGAAACGTTTGACGCCGTCGACACGGTGCCCGAGCAGTTGCGCAAGCGCACGCTCGCGGTGCGCGGCTTCGACGCCAACGCGATGATGAGCGGCTGGGAATTGACCGAGGGCGTCAAGCTCGAGGAGGCGATCGAACGGCAGTTTGCCAATCCGCGCACGGCCTATCTGCACGCGCACTTCGCCGCGCCCGGTTGCTACGCCGCGCGCATCGAGCGGGCGTGAAAGAGGCGCTTGAGAATCATCCGTCCCCGCGTTCATGGGGGCGGATTGGCGCAGCGGCTTAAACGGCTATTTCAGGAAGTCGTTGGAGCGCAATACCACGGGCCGGTCGGGCCGGGCGTGCTCTTCAAAAAACTTGGCCGAGGCGCGGCCCTCGATGACGTCGCGCAAGCGCAGAAACTGGTCGACCCGCTGCTCGGGCTTCAAGGCGCGGCCGTCCTCGAGATTGTCCATGGCCGCGGTGCTGATCGCGCAAACGACGATTTTGTCCGCGTCACGCATGGTGAAATCGACGACCATCCGGTCGAAGTCGTAGCCTTGCACCTCGCCTCGCTGCAGCGGCATTGCCTATACTCCGTGCCGGCGAGGGATTTACCGTTGCCGGCTTGTCGATAAGCGTAGTCCCGGTCGGGTCGCCACAATAGAGCGTCTTTTCGATCAGCCGCCGCGACCCTCTTTGGCCTGGCCATCCAGCCAATCCGATAAGGTGCCGGATGTGCCCTTGGCTTTGCCTCTCCGTTTTGGTGCGGCCGGCGGTTGCGGCGGTGCGGCGGCGTCTCGTGCCAAGCGCAGCGCCCTGAGCCGCTCGGTCTTGGCGCGCAGCGCCCTGGCCGCGGTTTCGTATTCGGATGTCGCCTTTTTGGCGTCGTTGGCGCGCTGCGCCTTGGCGAATTGCGCGCCCGCCTCGTACTTATTGGATTTCTCCATGGGGCAGCATCCTTTTTATGGTTTGTTCTGGTCCCCCATGGCGTAACAGTTCGTCAGAGCCAATGCGAGGCCATTCCGGATAAACCGCGCGGAATGGACAACGCGACAGTGCGGGGCATCAATAATGGCCGAATGGCGCGGCAATGGTGTTCCAATGGCGAGGGCCGGGCGCTCATCGCCGCACGCCCAAGCGTTCTACGCGGCGGCCGTTCTACGAGGCGGCGTGACGGTTTTTCAGCCAATCCGCCAGCGCGACCGCGGGGCGCTTTTTCTGCTTTTTCTTGTTGCGGCCCTTCTTCACCGGCGCGGGTCGCGGCGCGGCGCTCGCTGCAGCGTCTCGCGCCAGCCGAAGCTCCTTCAGCCGCGCGATCTTGTCGGCAAGCGCGCCGGCGGCGACTTCGTCTTCCGACCGGGTATCGATGCCGGCCTCGACCCCCGGCAGCTTTTTGAATTTGGGTTGAGCCCGCTGCATGCAATCTCCTTCGAGCGGCGATCCGCTCCTGGCTTTGCGGCAATGAGGGCCTCTCGCGCAGCACGGTGCGAGGGTAGAGCTGGAATCCGCAATGACGCTCAGAAAGATGCCGCGCGGCAATCGTCGCTGCGCAGGCCATTGTCTTTGATAGCACAGTTGACTGTTGCTGGAAACTGCGGCGCCGATCGCCCTGCGCCGTAGGGGGTTCCACGCAGTTCATTCATCCAGGTGGTCCGGCACAGGGTCACAGCGATCGTACGCGGATGCGACAGAAACATAGAAGTCAAAGCCGGATCAATCCGGCGATGACGAGAAGTAAAATCACTGCGCTTCCTGCAGGATGCGTGCCTGCACGTCGGGACTTTCGATGATGCCCATGTGGCTGTAGCCGGGCATCGGAATGTTCTGTGCGCCGGCAATGGTGCCGCCGAGTTCGCCGACGAAATTCACCGCATGGCCGACGCCGCTGACCTGGGTGGACTCCGAGGGGTCGATGCCGATCATGGTCACGTCGCGGGCGCCGCACGCGGCGGCCTGCGTCGCGACCTCGGCGGCGCGTTCGGCGCCGAACGAGTGGCCGATGACGATGATGCGATCGTCGATGTGCGCGCAGGCATCGGCGGCGAATTGGCGATTTTTCTCGTAGCTGCCGTAAGCGACGATGTAGCCGCGCTGGCGCAGCTGGTCGGCGATGACCGCCAGACCGTGGCCGACAAAGAGGCCGTTCATCACATAAGCGCGGGTGGCCGCGGAACATTCCGTGGTGAGCGCCGCCAGTAACGCCATGCAGCAACAAAGAAGACGCATGCCGCTAGAATTGCCGATTATCAAGCGGCCGGCAACACCGCGACGGGCCGCCGCAGCGCGCAGCAGTACTGCGTCGTGCCGGCCGCCGCGCGACGGACGCGTGGGCAAGAGTTGTTCGCCGCCACCATCCCGTGTACGCTCGCTGCATTCACTCTTAAGGGGAATGATCGTGGACGCACCCGCACCGACCCAACCGACGCTCGGACAGATCGAGATTTTCGCCTTTGATTTCGCGCCGACCGGCTTTGCCGCCTGCCAGGGCCAGCTGTTGGCGATCGAGCCGAACCAGGCGCTGTTCAGCCTGCTCGGCACGCGCTACGGCGGCAACGGTGTTACCAATTTCGCGCTGCCGAAACTGCCGCCGGTCACGCCATCAGGCCCGTTCTATTTCATCTGCATCGGCGGCGCCGTCCCGCCCAGGGGCTAGCGCGCCACCGCGCGCACGGTCGCGCTATGCTGGCGTCAAACACAGCGGGAGGACGCTCATGCCCGGGCTTCTGCACAGTCACATCGCGGTCGTCACTGGCGCGGGCTCGGGGATCGGTCGCGCAATTGCGCTCGGCTTCGCACGCGAGGGCGCGACACTCGCCGTACTCGATATCAACGGCGAAACCGCGACCAAGACCGCAGCCGACATCCGCGCCGAAGGCGGCAAAGCGCAAGCCTTCACGCTCGACATCACCGACCGGCTGGCGTGCCGCGCCGTCGCCGCGAAGATCGCAAGCGACGTCGGCGCGGTCTCGATCCTGGTCAACAATGCCGGCATCAACCGGCGCAACGCCTTTGCCGGAGAGCCGGACGCCGTGATCAAGGATTGGCAGGACATCATGGCGGTCAATCTCAATGGCCTGTTCAACGTCACGCACGCCTTCCTCGCCCCGCTACGCGCCGCCAAGGGCCGCATCGTCAATCTCGCCTCGATCCAGTCGTTCGTGCATGTGCGCACGCCGAACTCGCCGGCCTACACCACGTCGAAGCACGGCGTGCTCGGGTTCACCCGCGCTTTGGCCGCCGAGCTTGGCAAGGACGGGGTGCGCGTCAATGCCATCGGCCCCGGACTGATCGAGACGCCGCTGAACGAAAAGGTGCGCGCCACGCAGCCTGAGCTGGTGCAGATCTTCCTCGACCACACGCCACTCGGCCGCACCGGCAAACCGGAGGACATCGTCGGCCCGGCGCTGTTCCTGGCGTCGGATCTGTCGGCCTACGTTACCGGCGCCATCGTCATGGCCGATGGCGGTTACCGGACGATCTAGAGCATGATCCCGAAAAGTGGCGCAGGTTTTCAGAAAGATCACGCGCAACTCAGAAGCCACGAAATGCTACTTCGCCTT
Source organism: uncultured Alphaproteobacteria bacterium (assembly GCA_963784325.1). Taxonomy (GTDB): domain Bacteria; phylum Pseudomonadota; class Alphaproteobacteria; order Rhizobiales; family Xanthobacteraceae; genus BOG-931. The sequence continues at coordinate 13,585 of CAWARC010000009.1, forward strand.
CACCTGATCGGCGGATTTGAGGACGATCTCCGGCTTGCCGCGATAGAGACTGACCGCGCCGGTGACATCGACGACCTTGCCGTCGAGCGCCTTGATGTCGGGAAATTTCGTGCTGTCGTCGGCGAAGATCACCGCAGCAAAGGCGTTGTCGGGATAGCGGCCGCCGATGTCGATGAACGTCATGCCGGAGCGTGCGGTAGAGACATTGCCGACCGGACCTTCGATCGTCACCGTCTGGCCGACATGCGACTTGGCATCGGCCGGCGCGATGACCTGCATTTGCGCCAAAGCCGGCACCGCGACCGCGGCAAGACCGAGAGCCGAGCCAACGACCAAACCTCGAGTCAGAACGGGCGCTTTCATATCTCTTCTCCCTTCGGCAGATTTTGCCCTTCGATGGATTTTGGAACGAAACAGGAACATAAACCCTGGGTTAAGTCAAGCCGGATCGGACACGGCATGGGGGTCAAACCGGCTGAGGGCACTTGAACCGCCGTGGCGTGCGATCGCGACAAAGGGCGTCCACTCCGTTGCGAGGCCAGCCGTGACTCATCGTCCACTGCCGATCATGCGCCCGCTTGCGGTGGCCTATCGCGACTGGCCGCGGACGTTGCTTGCGCTGCGTATGCTCGTGGCTGGCGCGTTTCTGATCCTCGTCGCGTTCGCTGCCATCGCGGAGTTCGTGCCGCAGAGTCTATGGGGCCAAAATCTCACCGGCCAAGCCCTGGATCTCGCCGACGACGCGATCTGGGCCATGCTGCTCACGCCGGTCGTCATCGCGATTCATCGCTTCGTGATCCAGGGCATCGTTACCTCGGATTACACGCTCCCACTCGGCGATCCGGTTTATCGGAAAGTCTTCGTCTGGCTGTTCGCGCTGAAGGTCTTGTCAGGACTACCGTTCGACTTGCTCGGCGCGATGCAAATGCTCGGCTGGCCGTTATGGGCGAGCACGCTCGGACTCTTCGTCGCGCTCGTCGCGGCAATCGGCCTGTCGCTGCGGCTGACGATCTTGCTTCCCGCACTTGCCGTGCAGGCGCCCGGCGCGACAGCCTCGCATGCGCTCGCCGATAGCAAGGGCCAGGCTTTGCGGCTGTTTGCGATCTTTTTTCTCGCGCTACTGCCATGGGTCGCCGTCAGTATCGGCGGCACCGTGCTGCTCGGGCGCCGCATCGAGGTCACGGGTTCGCCGCAGATGATGATTGGTTTAGTGTTCGGCGGCCTTCTTCAGACGATCGTGCTGACCCTTTCAGCGGTCATCATCAGCCACGCCTTTCGGTCGCTCGCAGACGCAGTCAATCGCCCGCCAAAACTTGCACCGGCACACCCGATCAAGCGTTATCGCCAGGACTGAAAGCCGGCATCGCCGTGGTCTCTAAGTATTTCCACAAATAGCCGCCCGTACGGTCGGCGAGCATGGCCCAAACATTCGCGCTGGCATTGATTCGGTTTTTGCCGAACGTGCACGCATGCGTGGACCGGCGCGGCGTGTCCCGTAGCAAACTCAGTGGGTGTTGGCGTAACCGTGCCAGTCGACCGGCGCGGCCTATGCGGCTCTCTGCGCGACAGACCAGCAGAAGAGACACACCATGCACACCATCGCCTTGGTTTCGCAAAAGGGGGGGTAGCGGTAAAAGCATGCTCGCCATCGGGCTTGCCATTGCGGCCATGCAGGACGGCCACAAGGTCTGCCTGCTTGAGACCGATCCGCAGGGCACCGTTTCGAATTGGCGGCGGCGGCGGACGCAAAGCGAGCCCATGGTCGAGACCGTCATTGCCGGCTTCGAGATCGAGCAAAAATTGCCGTTTCTGGAGAACAGCGGCGCTCACCGGCGGATCACTAAATTAGTGGATCGAATCGAACACTTGGTGCCCCCGCCTGACAGCAACGATGATTTTGTCTGGGTCAGCGCTCCAGGTGAAGGGTTTGGGATCATGGTTGGTCTCTGCGACGAAGCGGTTGATAGCAACTTGAAGATCGACCACGCCCCGGAAGACACCGCGCTTGAGCCGCTGCTTGGCAAGTTTGGCGAAGAATCCTTCGACTGCATTGAGCCACGAGCACGAGGTCGGTGTGAAGTGGAAAGCGAAGCGCGGGTGGCGGGCGAGCCATTGAGCTACCTTCGGATGCTTGTGGGCAGCATAATTGTCGAGGATCACGTGCACGGTCTTTCGAGCCGGCACCTGCGCCTCAATGGCATTGAGGAAGCGAATGAACTCCTGGTGACGATGGCGCTGCATACATCGGCCAATAACCTTGCCTTCCAGCACGTCGAGAGCTGCGAACAGCGTCGTTGTGCCGTGGCGCTTGTAGTCATGGGTCATGGTGCCGGCTCGGCCTCGCTTCATCGGCAGGCCAGGCTGGGTTCGGTCGAGGGCCTGGATTTGCGACTTTTCGTCGACCGCGAGGACGATGGCATGGGCGGGCGGATCGACATACAGCCCGACAACATCACGCAGTTTATCGATGAACTTCGGGTCTTTGGAGAGCTTGAACTGCCGAACCCGGTGCGGTTGGAGACCATGCGCGCGCCAGATGCGTTGGACGGAACTTGCGCTGATGCCGGCTGCTTTCGCCATCAAGGCGGCGGTCCAGTGGGTCGTCTCGGTGGGCGGCTCGGTTCGGGTGAGCATCACGACACGTTCAGCAATATCCGGTCCAAGGGGCGGGATACGCGAGGGGCGTGTCTTGTCACGCAGCAAGCCGCCGTAACCTTCCTGCATGAAGCGTTCCTGCCAACGCCAGACACAGGTCTTCGATTTGCCGGTCTGACGCATGATCTCGTTGGTGCCGACGCCGTCCGCGCTCAACAGCACGATCTCGGCACGCCAGACATGCTTATGCGGCGCGTTGCGATTTCTCGCGAGCGCAGCCAGACGGCGACGATCAGCAGCCTTGAGGGCGATGGATATTCCGGTTCGCATGCGCCAGACTCTGCACAGGTCGAGTTCCGTCGGGAATCCCATCCGGGATTCAAATGTCAGAATTGATCCACTAGCTTACGCGCCAGCGGAACTGCAAACGCTGTCCGCCGCAATGCGCGCATGACCGCCCTGAGCCGAGGCGCTTCGGCTGCGCCTAAATTTTTGCTCGACGCTTCGTTTCAAGCGGCAAGCGGCTTAAACTTCACCACCGTATCGAAACGATGGTCGCAACTGTCGCAGCGCCAGTAATTCCGGATTTCGTCGCCGCCGCGGCATTCCGAGAATTCCGGATATTCTGCTGCCATCAACGGCTCGCCGCATTTCGGGCAGCACGGCCGTCCGAAATAGCTTTCATGGAAAAAGCGCATCGGGGCAGCTGCTTTGCCAGCGACCTGCCCAGTTACTTGGAGCGCCATGGCGAATCCCTCCGTGCTCGGATGGAACCTTGTTACCGGTCCTCTGTGTCATCCTTGCGGTGGCCGGTTCAATAAAGTGTGAAGGATGTCGATCGCCTTTTATCGGATTGCTCCCCTGCTGAATTTCCGGAGCCGAAAAATGTTACTTGCCGGCGGCTTTGCGCAGTGCGGCATTGATGCGATCCTGCCAGCCCGCGCCGTCTTCCTGGAAAAAATCGAGCACGTCGCGGTCGATCCGCAGCGACACCATTTCCTTCACGCCGGGTAACGCCGGCGGCGCTTTCGGCGGCGCATCCATGGGCTTTGCGGTGACTGTCTTGAACGCCTGCTCGGCTGCGGAGCGAGGATCGGCTGGACGGCGCGCCATGTGACCTTCCTGTGACGGCTATATAGCGAATCCTGGATTATAGCGCGCCTTTGGCGCGGCAACACGCCGGGACCATTCGTGTTTCAACGCGCGTTTGCCTGTTATTTGCTCGGCCGTCCCGCGGTATCGTCAATGGCGCGCAAGAGGGTCAACAGCGCCGTATTGAGCGGCGTGGCGATGCCATGGCGTGAACCGGCCGCGACAATGGCGCCGGTCAAGGCTTCGACTTCAAGGCGGCGGCCGGCAAGCCGGTCGAAATACATCGAGGTGCCGAGTTCGCCTGAAAACGTAAACAGCGTCGCCATGGCGCGGGCCGGCTCGTCGTCGGCAAGCTTGGCGCCCTCGGCGCGCGCGACCGCCACGGCTTCGGCGAGGACGGCGCGGCAGAGCTCCTGCACATCCGGGCGACGCAAAACCGCCTGTCGCTGCAGCGTGAGCGCGGTGATCGGATTGGCGACTGCGTTGATCAAAAGCTTGCGCCAGATCAGCGTCGCAAAGTCGTGGCTGCGCAGGACGCGAAGCGGGGTGCCCTCGAAAAGCGCGGCGAAGCCGTGCCCGGCTTCATCGTCAGCAACCGCCAAATCCTGATCGGAGCCTTGCCGCAGTCGCACCCGATCGGGCGCCAGCCGTTCCCCATTGTAATAGACGATCACCGGCAGCACGGTTGCGCCCTTGGCGAGCGGCGCGACGCGCGCGACATGGCCTGTACCGTTTTGCAAAACCGCGACGCGGGTGGACGGCGTGCACAACTGAGCCAGCCACGGCGCTGCGGATTCGGTCTGATGCGTCTTGGTGCAAAGCAGCACCCAGTCGACCGGCTTGGCGTCTCCTGGCGCGGTGAGCGCATTGAGCTTGACCTCAACGGAGCCGCCCGGCTGGTCGAGCGTAAATAGCTCGATCGGCCGGCGCGTGCAGGCGACAACATCGTGCCGGCCGGCCGCCGCGAGGCAGCCGGCGGCAACACCGCCAATGCTGCCAAGCCCGACCACGGCGACGCGCGAACGCTGATTTGCAGACGCGGACATGTCGCCATGGTCGGGGAGATCGTGCGAAAGTCAAATGCCCGGATTTGCGGACCTTCGCGCAGCCGGCTACCGAGCGTCAGCGCTGTGACTCCGCGCTGTTGCCGCGGCCGGGACCATCGGAACGCTCTTCGTCGTACCAATTGCCGCTATAGCTGTAACCGGGGGCGTAATCGTACACCCCGGAGCCGGGGCCGGAGCTATAATCATAGGCACCGGAGCCGCCGTATGGCGCTCCGTAAACATAGCCCTGCGCCATCGATGCCGAAGTTGTGGCCAAGACTAGTCCGGCGGCGAGAAACAATCTTTTCATGACTCCATTCTCCTTTTTGTCGCTCATCTAAAAACTATTGCCGCGCGATTTTGTTCAGGGCTTTTGCCGCACTGCACAATTCCGGACGAAGTTCCGATGCGGTTCCGATGTCGTCGGTTCCAGCGCCTTCGATTCCGAGGCGCGCCGCAGGGCCGACGCATCGCTCGGCGGCCTTGAGGTCAACATTCGGATTATCGCTGTGAGGCGGCGCCGGCGCCATGCTGGGCGTCTTCGAAAATCGTGCCGGTTGTGCCGGACTGTGCGCCGGAATAGTCGGCTCTGGGCATTTTTGCGAAGGCCGCGGACGACGTGCTGGCGATCAGCACCAGAATCAAAATAAGCTTTTTCGCGATCATGATCATCTCCATTGCATGGCGGCATTGGCCGGTGTGCTTGTCTGGACCTCCTCGTTATCGGCCGCGACATCGCTTTATTCGCGCGGCGCCATCACAACAATGTGCGCGGCGATTTGATCTGGTGGGGGGAATGCGCGTTCAAAATCGGAGCGCGTTTTGACGTGTATCAATAGTTCCGGTTCCCATTCTTGCTAGTTAATCGACGGCCGTTTGCCGTAGCCGCCCGGTCTTGGTTGATGAATGCTTTAACGCGCCTGCGCCGATTGCGCGCCGCCAATCCCACGTCGGGCGCGGCGTCAAGCCATGTGCCGCGCGGCAGCTTCGCCGGCTTGAGCATCGGCGCGCTTGGCATCGTTTACGGCGATATCGGCACCTCGCCGCTCTATGCAATGGACCAGCTGTTTTTCGGCCGGGCTGGCGCAACGCAAACTCCGGCCGACGTTCTTGGCGGCGTATCGCTGGTGATATGGACGATCACCATCATCGTTGCCATCAAATATGCGCTTTTCGTCTTGCGCGCGCAGAACGACGGCGAGGGCGGCGTTTTTGCCCTCTACGGTCTGCTGCACGAACAGCGCCGTCGCGGCACCACGCTGTTGCTGTGGGCGCTGATGCTGGGCGCGGGATTGCTGTTCGGCGACGGCATCATCACACCATCGATCAGCGTGCTGTCGGCGGTGGAAGGTCTGCATGTGGCGATGCCGGCCCTCGGCAGCGCCGTCATCCCGATCACCATCGGCCTGCTGACAGGGTTGTTCGCCATTCAATTCAAAGGCACGTCCGGCATCGGCGTCGTGTTCGGTCCGGTTCTCATCGTCTGGTTCGCAGCGATTGCGGTGCTGGGCGTCGTCCAGATCCAGCACCATCCTGACATCCTTGCCGCCTTCAATCCGATCTACGGGATGACCTATCTGCATCGCGCCGGCTTCTTCGACACGCTCCTTATTCTCAGCGCGCTGATGCTGGTCGTCACCGGCGGCGAGGCGATGTATGCCGACGTCGGCCATTTTGGCGCGCTGCCGATCCAGGCGAGCTGGTTCGCCGTCGTCTTTCCGGCGCTGCTGCTCAATTATCTCGGCCAGGGGGCCTATGTGCTCAGCGGTTCACCGGTCGAGGCCGGCAAACTGTTTTACAGCATGGTGCCCGCACCCTTGGTTTTTCCGATGGTGCTGCTCGCCACCGCGGCGACCGTCATCGCTTCGCAGGCGCTGATTTCCGGAGCATTTTCGTTAGTCTCGCAAGCGGTCCGGCTCGGTCTGTTTCCGCGGCTCGCGCTGTTGCACACCCACGAAAGGCACGCCGGCCAAATCTATGTGCCGTTCGTCAATTGGGCACTGTTTGCCGGCTGCGTGCTCTTGGTCTTGACCTTCCGCTCCGCTTCCGCGCTGGCCGCCGCTTACGGCTTGGCCGTCTCCGGCGTGATGCTGATCACTTCGCTCGCGATGTTTCCTATTTCGCGATATTATTGGAAGTGGAGCGCGCTGGCGACTGGCTTGGTGTGGGGTGCGCTGACGGGGGTCAATGCCTCGTTCCTACTTGCCAGCTCGCTGAAATTCGTTGAAGGCGGCTATGTGCCGCTCTCAGTCGGCGTCGCGGTCTTTCTGGTGATGACGACTTGGCGATGGGGCCGCAAGGCGACCTTCGCCGCTTATTCGGCGAAACCGACCATGACCATGGCGGAGCTGGTCACGCTGCATCGCGACTGCAAAGTCTTCATGGAACGCAATGCCGTGGTAATGACGCCGAAACCGATGAACCTGCCCAGCGACCGCGCGCCGGCACTGATCCAGATGCTGTGGGAGCGGCATGGCATCCTGCCGCGTAATTTGATCCTGGTCGAAGTCCAACATCGCAAAGTGCCCTACATCCACGACAACCGCTATCGCGTCACCGTGTTCGATCGCGATCGGAGCCACGGCAGCATCATCGCTGTCGAGTTGAGCTTCGGCTTTATGGAAGAGCCCAATGTCGAGCGTGTGCTGGAGGAAATGGCGCGGCACCGGGAAGTCGATCTGCCGACCGACCGCCGTCGCTGGATCGTGCATGCGTCGCAGGAAAACCTGTTGCCGGTGCGCGGCATGAACCTCTTGAAGCGGCTGCGCTTCCGGCTGTTCATGTTCCTCCGGCTGGTGTCGCAGCCAGCCTATTACTATTACGGCCTTGGCGACGAAGTCTTGCTGTCGGTCGAAATCATTCCGGTTCGGGTCCATTAGGCGTCGCGAACGCCCGGATTTCGCCGACGCTCGATCCGGGCTATATTTTCGCCATGCCCGATTATCTCGAATTCGACCCCGCCGTCACTGACAAGCGCCAAGTCTATCGCCTGCTCACCGGTTCCGTGGTGCCGCGGCCGATCGGCTGGGCTTCGACGGTCAGCAGAAAAGGCGTCACCAACCTGGCGCCGTTCTCCTTCTTCACCGTGGTCTGCGTCGTCCCCCCGATGATCTCGCTGACGATTGCCCGCAATCCCGACGGAAGCGAGAAGCATACACTCAAGAACGTACGCGAGACCGGCGAGTTCTGCTTCAACGTTGTGACGCATCCGGTCTGGAAAGAAATGGTCGATTCGGCCAACGCGTTTCCCGAGGACGACAGCGAATTCTCCGAGACCGGCCTTACCCCGATCCCGAGCGTGAAGATCGCGGCGCCGCGGGTCAAAGAGGTACCGATCCATTTCGAATGCAAATTGCACCAAGTGATCGAGCTCGGTCCGAACCGGCACCCGCTGGTGATCGGCGAGGTGGTCTATATGCACGTCGATCCACGCTGCATGACCGACGGCTATATCGATATGAAGAAGCTCGATCCGATGGGCCGGCTCAACGGCTTTTTCTATGCGGCGCTGGGCGAGATTTTCGAGCGTAAGTTCGACGACGGGCAGCAGAGATAATCTCCGGCGGCCGCTTTTCTCCGACGCGTCAAATTAACTCACCGGTGGCGGGCCGAGTATCGCGAAGATCAGAATCCCACCGGCGATGACCAGCGCCATCAGCAGTAATGGCGTCAGTAATCGATTGTCGTTTTTCCGATCGGTCTCGCGCTGGCTCGGTGTCTCGTTTGTCATGTCGTTTGTCATGGTAAAAAACCCTTTCGCGCAGCCCTTTGCACGGCAACGTGCCGGCATCCGGCAACGTTCCCTCGCGTAGGTGCATCGCATTGCCGCAACGCGACGCGCCACCCGGCAAATCAATCCATCTTAGGATTTTTTAAAAACATCGAGCCGCAGCGGCAGCACGGCGCCGAACCAGGCCGCCTATGCGCTGTGGTCGGTGAAGTCGTCGCCGGTCTCGGGATGAAGGAGAACGGTCAAGCCGTCGCGGTTGAGCATCAGCCACGGCACGAAGGCGGCCAGCATCTCGGTGGGAAATGCGATCTGATACATCGATTGCGGATGCGGTCCGACCAGTTCGTCGTGCCAGCGTCCGAGCTTGGCCTGCGGAAATTCGGCGCCGACGCGTTCGCGCAAGCGCGCGGCGCGGTCGCGGCTCTTGGCCGGATCGTAATAGACGTGGACGTGATAATCCGTGATTGCGTCGAGAGGGGTTGTTGGCATTGCGGCGCCTAGAGTTGTCGCGGTTATCCGAGCTGCACCTGGCGCGGCCCGGCATAGAGATTGGCGATGAGCACGGCGAGAATGCTGGTGAGAAAAATGCCGTCGAAGGTGCCGGCGCCGCCGATCGAAGCGACCGGCGCGCCGAGCCCGCGGACTTTGTCGAGATTGGTCAGGTCGGCGCCGATCAGCGTGCCAAGGCTGCCGGCGATGTAGGCGAGCGGCGCGGCGTCGCGGCGCGTCAGCAGAAGCGCGACCGCGGCCGTGGTCACGACCGGCACGAATACCGGCACCGCGATGCCGAGACCGGGAACCGGATTGGCGAGCCAATGCAGCACCAGGGCGACGATCGCCGTGGCGATGGTGCCTTTGACCCACAAATCACGCTTGAAGAGTAGATAAAGCGACAACAGCGTCGGAATGACCGCGCCGCCGACATTGACCGCGATCACGGTGCCCTGCCAATGGCTGACCACCGGCACTTCGTATTGCATGCCGAAGAAATCCACGACCTGGTCAGACATTACCCGCTCCGGCGGCAATTGCGCGATCGGGATGTTGAAAATGCTGCCGATGAGCGAGCCAAACAGCAACAGCAGCGCCGTGCCGGAACTGATGCCGAGGCTGGTATAGGCAAAGCGCACCGTTTGCAGGAGCAGAACAGCGAAAAAAATCCCGACCAAGACGGCGAAGAAGCCGGGCGCCAGCGGCAAATAATGGTACTGGCTCATCTGCATCGCCGCTGCTCCGTCTTCAAACCTATGTTAGCCCGGATTGGCGCCGCGATAGTCGGGTCTATCCGTTAACCGCTCCCGCATATCGCTGCGCCAATTCGGGCGACATTAGACTAAGCGCCTTGCACCAGTAACGCGCGGCCCTATAATACGCCGCTTCCTTCGCGCAGGGATATTTTCGTGCCGCCGCCGGGAGCGAAATCAGTCGCCGTTATCATGGGCAGCCAGTCCGACTGGCAGACCATGAAGCATGCCGCCGAGACGCTCGATGCGCTCGATGTGGCCTATGCAACGCGCATCGTTTCCGCCCACCGTACGCCCGAGCGGCTCTATGCCTTCGCCAAGGGGGCGAAAGCGCAAGGATTCAAGGTCATCATTGCCGGGGCAGGCGGCGCCGCGCATCTGCCGGGAATGACCGCCTCATTGACCAGCCTGCCGGTGTTCGGCGTGCCGGTGGAGTCGAAGGCGCTATCCGGACAGGATTCGCTTTATTCCATCGTGCAGATGCCGCCGGGCGTTCCGGTCGGCACGCTTGCCATCGGGCAGGCCGGTGCGATCAATGCCGCGCTTCTTGCCGCCAGCGTCCTGGCGCTGAGCGATTCCGCCTTGAGCGAGCGGCTGGAAGCGTGGCGGGCGCGGCAAACCGCATCGGTCGCCGAAGTGCCGAAGGACGGCGCGTGAGCCAGGCTTCGCACGTTGCGTCGCCGATGCTGAAGCCCGAGGCCACCATCGGCATCCTCGGCGGCGGTCAGCTTGGCCGCATGCTCGCCTTGGCCGCGGCCCGGCTCGGGTTCAAGTGCCACGTCTTTGCGCCGCATCCGGATTCGCCGGCGTTCGACGTGGTGCGCCGTGTCACCCGCGCCGATTATACCGACACCGAAGCGCTGGCCCGCTTCGCCGAGAATGTCGACGTCGTCACTTACGAGTTCGAAAATGTGCCGGCAGAAACCGCGACGTTCCTGGCCGCCCGCGTTCCGGTGCTGCCCGACCCGAAGATCCTGGCGATCACCCAGGATCGCCTCGCCGAAAAGAATTTCGTCACCGCGCTCGGCATCCGCACCGCGCCGTTTGCCGAGGTTGCGTCGCCGGCCGAGCTCGCTGCGGCAGTCGACCGGATCGGCCGCCCGGCCATCTTGAAGACCCGCCGCTTCGGCTATGACGGCAAGGGCCAGGCGGCGATCAGGAACGGCAGCGATCCGACGGTCGCTTGGCGCGACGTCGGCGGCCAGCCTTGCATTCTGGAAGCCTTCGTGCCCTTCGAGCGCGAAGTGTCGGTCATCGCCGCACGTGCCGGCGACGGCGCCGTCGCCTGTTTCGACGTCACCGAGAACGAGCACCGCGACCATATTCTGAAATTTTCACGGGTGCCGGCGACGCTCGGCGCGCAAGGGGCAACCGAGGCGGTGCGCATCGCCGAAACCATCGCCCATCAATTCGCTTATGTCGGTGTGCTTGCGGTCGAGATGTTCGTGCTTGGCGACGGCGGCCTTCTCGTCAACGAGATCGCGCCACGGGTTCATAATTCCGGCCATTGGACGATCGACGGCGCTTCGGTGTCGCAATTCGAGCAGCACATCAGAGCGGTCGCCGGCTGGCCGTTGGGAAAACCGTTGCGCTACGGTCGCGTCGAGATGACGAACCTCATCGGCCACGAGGTGGAGGAGTATCGCCGCTGGCTGGTCCTGCCTGGAGCCGCGGTGCACCTCTATGGCAAAGCTGCGGTTCGCCCCGGCCGCAAAATGGGCCATGTGACGCGGGTGTTTCTGGACTGAAGGATCCCATAATGTGCCCGGTGGTGGACTTTTCAGCGCATTTCTGCTACACGCCCACGCTAAGATGGCCTAGGCGTTGCGCCCTAGCCGTTCTGAAATCACACGAACCCGACTGGAAAGGAGCACGCGTGCAGGTTCTCGTCCGTGACAACAATGTCGACCAGGCCCTCAAAGCACTGAAGAAGAAGATGCAGCGCGAGGGCATTTTCCGCGAGATGAAGCTTCGCGGCCATTACGAAAAACCATCCGAAAAGAAGGCGAGGGAGAAGGCGGAAGCGATCCGCCGCGCCCGCAAGCTTGCGCGCAAGAAGTTGCAGCGCGAGGGGCTGCTTCCGATGAAGCCGAAGCCGACCACCGGTCCCGGAGCCGGCCCTGGGGCCGGCCGGTCGGCCGCACCGCGGGCGCCCCGGTTCGGCTGAGATATCCGCGTATTCGACGAATGGCGCAGAGCTTTGCCTGCGCCGTTTTTTTGGCGTGCCGGGATGTTATCTTGCCAGCGATGACCCGGTCAGCCCTCGCCATCTTCCAGATCAGGCGAATAGCGCCCGGCAGCTTCGCGCTGTTGGGCCTTTTGGCGGCGTTGGCTGGTTGCACGACACTCGGCAATCCGCCGGCGTCCAACACCGGAGCCGGCGAGGGTCTGCTGGCGACGTCGCAGGCGAACCTGACCTCGCTCGGCGAGGTCATCACCCACCATCCCGACGACCCGCAGGCCTACAATATGCGCGGAACGGTGTACGGCGAAGCCGGCCGCGATGATCAGGCGCTCGCCGATTTCAACAAGGCGATCAGCCTCGATCCCAATTACGCACAGGCCTACGCCAATCGCGCCCTGATCTATCGCAAGACCAACAGACTCGACTTGGCGCTTGCCGACGACGACAAGGCGCTGACCATCGACGCCAATTATGCGCCCGCTTACGTCGGCCGCGGCATCGTCTATCGCGCGCAAGGTCACGCCAACGAGGCGCTCGCCGATTTCAACAAGGCGATCGCGCTCAAGCCCGACAATGCCGACGCTTATTACAATCGCGGCCTGCTCTATCAGAGCCGCCAGCAGCACCAATTCGCCATCGATGACTTCTCGGCTGCAATCGGCCTGGAAAACGGCAATGCCGAACCGTGGATCGCGCGGGCACTGAGCTATCTGGCCATCGGCGAGAATAAGTCGGCGTCGACCGATCTCGACGAGGCGGTGCAGCTCGATCCGCAGAACGCCCGGGCTTGGAGCAGCCGCGGCCTCGCTTACGAGCGCCTCGGGCAGAAGGACAAGGCTGCCGGCTCCTATGCGAAGGCGCTCAACATCAACGACAAATACCCGCCGGCAACGGAGGGGTTCGCTCGCGTCGGCGGCAAGATCGGCCAGACTTATCCGACGTTTTGAACCGCGGCTAATCCAAATCGCCGGCGAGGAAGCGGGCGACGGCGTCGAGCGCGCCGTTGTTGTCGAGGTCTTCGTGCCCACCATCGAGGAAGCGCACGATGTGCTTCGGCTTGTTGGCGAGATCGAATAGACGCTCGCCCATCGCATAGGGCACGACCCGATCATGCATGCCGTGCAGGATCAGAAGCGGCGCCGTGACCTTCTGGATGCGTTCGTCGGAGCGGAACTGATCTTTCATCAGAAGCCGCACCGGCAAGTACCAATAACGGCGTTCGGCAACAGCGAGCGCCGAGGTGAACGGCGCTTCCAGGATGACTCGGCCGACCGGCTTTTCCGCCGCCAGCGCCACCGCCACCCCGGAGCCGAGCGATTCACCCCACAGGACGAGCTGTTGCGCCGGATAATGCGCGATGGCGAACGCATAGGCCGCTTCGGCGTCGCGGATCAGGCCTTGCTCGCTGGGGCTGCCGCCCAAGCCGCCATAGCCGCGATATTCCAGCCCGACCAAACCGATGCCGGCACTGACGAGCCGGCGAAATCGCTCGACACGATAGTTCAGTGCACCGCCATTGCCGTGGAAATAAAGAATGACCGGGTTACCGGCCTTTGGCGGCACATGCCACACCCGAATCTGGACCCTATCGGCCGTGGTGAGCGGCACTTCGGTGGCTTCAGGCAAGCCGGCTTCGGCGGGCGTCACATGTGTCCGCTCGGGAAAATACATCAATGATCGCTGCGTGAGATAGATCATCGCCGTCAACCCGACATAGCCGCACACCGCCAGGACGGCGATCCAGCCGAGCACGGTCATTGTTCGCGACAGCGATCGCGGGCGTCTTTTCCTCCGCAGCCGAAACAGCAGCGCCGCCGCGAAGGCGGGCGTGCGCTTGATGACGTGTCGGGCTTTCTCAATGGCGGTCTGGCCGGGTCGGCTATGTTCTTTGGCATCGCCGATGGCTTCGCGCGCCGCCGCGAGCGGTTGCACTGCCTCTGAGGTCGTTTCTATCGGCATCGCCGCATGGAAAAGGCCGACCGATGAAGTTGCTGGAGTCCCGCCGGCGCAGCAACAAATACCACGCAGGCATAAAAGAAACGGCCGGCCTATGAAGCCGGCCGGCCGAATTCGACGCGCACTGGCATGGTCACAGGCTGGCCGTCAGCGCTGCCGTAATTACTGGCAGATTTGGACGGTGCGCCATCGGTAGCCGGCACCCTCGATCCATACTTTGCGCTTGCCCCAATAACAGCCAGGCGCGAGTTGCGCATAGCCGGGACCATAGGCCGGTGGGGGCGGCGGATAGTATGCAGCCGGCGGCGGATAATAACCGGGCGGCGGCGGAGGCGGTGGGCTGTTGGCGATGGCGTTGCCGACGATCGCGCCCGCAACCACTCCGCCGAGAACTCCCGCGCCCACAGCACAGCCCACGCAGTAGGCGTTCGCAGGCGCCGGGGCCGCCACGGTCGCGAGGCCAAGGCCGGCTGCCGCGGCGAGGCCAATAAGCGTCTTGTGCATGTGTCTTCCTCATGTGACCGGCCGGGCGCCGATCTGAATTTGATAGCGGGAAGTCCCGGATACCCCCGAATCCTATGTCGAACTCGTAGTCATTGAAGTTCGACTATTTGGCGGAAGTTGGGTGCGGATAGCGCCCATGTCCCGCATGACGGGCGTCCCCCTCGGGGACGCCGCAACTTTCCACCTGACTCCCGGCCGTACCGCTTAGACGCAGCCGCGCACCCAGGCATAGCCGTTCCACCAGCGCCGCCACACGCAGGGGCGGCCGTAATAGGGCGAGGGATAATATCCGTAGGGATAGTAGCCATAGGCGTACGGTGCGGCGAGCGCGCTACCAACCAGGGCGCCGGCTACGAAACCGCCCGCTCCCCAGCCCCAGCCGCCACCGCGCCATCCGCCGCCGTGCCAGGCCAGTGCGGGGCCTGACGTCGCCACCGACGCTCCCGCGAGCGTTGCCGCCGCGACCAGAGCAACCAAGATCTTTCTCATGACATCACCTCGACAAATGGATTGACCCGCACCCTAACCGCCCCTCGTGCCTTAAGTTCCCATTTATTGGTGAATGCAGACTGAATGAACATGCCTGAATCCAGCCATCATTGGATTGGGCACGGTAAAAGGCGGGGTTTCGCGCGTGGGATCGGTCAATGACGCGGTGCACAAATCCTAGAATCGGTCCATCGCGAAATTAAATCTTCGTAATCAGAGGTTTCCTCCAACTCGCTGATCGGCGGCGCATCGTGCGCTATGCTTTCGTTGCGATTCGCGCGGCGGGACTTTCTGGGCCATGAAAAACCGGTCGGCAAAGCCGGTCCGCAAACCGAACGTGTTGCCACGGCCGCGGCCGAATTCGCGCCGTACGGAAGCCGGAGAACCGCTCGAACCGAAATCGCCGCGAGCGCCGTCGCGATCGAGCTTCATGCGGCTCGCGGCGGAAGTCGAGGCGCTCGCGGCACAGCTTAAATCCTCGCGCGAGCGTATCGCCGATCTCGAAGCGCGGGTCGACATCGATCCGTTGACCGACGTGCTCAACCGCCGCGGTTTTGAGCGCGAGCTCAAGCGCTCGCTGGCTTACGTCAAACGCTACGGCACCAGTGCGGCGCTGATCTACGTCGATCTCGACGGGTTCAAGCCGGTGAACGACCGTCACGGCCACGCCGCCGGCGACGCCGTGCTCAAGGCGGTCGCGGCCGTGCTCTTGCGCCATGTGCGCGCCTCCGATGTCGTGGCGCGCATCGGCGGCGACGAATTTGCCGTGCTGCTGTGGAATGTCGACGATGCCGCCGCTGCCGCCAAGGCCGCCGGGCTTGAGGCCGCGATCTATTCCACCGAAGTTTGCTGGGGCGCCTCGACTTTCGTCGTCGGCGCTTCGGCAGGCGTTGCGATGGCGGGACGGCTCGATACGCCGGCCGAAGCGATGGCGCGCGCCGATTCGGCGATGTATGCGCGCAAGGCGGAACGGAAAGAACGGCGGGCCGGCTAGAGCTTAACCGGTTTTGATCGAATCAAACCGGGTTCTAGCTTTTTGATTGAGCATGATCTTTTCCGAAAACCGCTGTCCACTTTTCGGGATCATGCTCTAGGCGATAATATCCGGCGTCAGCTGGTCTTCGATGAACGTGATACGATCGCGCAGTAGCAGCTTGCGCTTTTTCAACCGCTGCACCTGGATGATGTCGGAGCCCGGCGATTCCTGAAGTGCCGCAATCGCGGCATCGAGGTCGCGATGCTCCTGCTGCAGGCGCGCAAGTTGCGCCCGAAGCTCGCGTTCTTCCTCTTGTGTCATCGCCGCCTTGGTCAAAGCCTCAAACCGGCCCCGCGCCGCGGCCGGCCGGCTGTGCGCAGAGACCAAGTAAGTCACTCACGATTATCGCGTTTTGGTCAATCGCCGACAAGGCCACGCAGCGACCCCAACCGATTGTACACAATGGGTATGCAAGGCCCAACTTTGGGGGATGTTCGTAAGGGCTAAAACGGAGTATCCTTGCTTTTGGTTGTTAGGGTGTAGGATGATCCGAATAGGCTTAAATACGCAAGGAGGCAGCCCACATGGCGATTGAATCGCATCTTGCGGAACTCGAAAAACGGCACCAGGCGCTAGAACACCAAATCAACGAAGCGCTCACCCACCCCTCCGCCGACGACCTTCAGATTGCGGAACTCAAGCGAAAAAAATTGCAGGTCAAGGATGAGATCGAGCGGCTCAGGCACGACACCCTCGTCCATTAGTCGATAACCTTGTAATCGCTGCGTTAGTTTGTCCCCGCGCTTGCGGGGGCGGTGTTTCTTTGTCTTCATTTTGCAAACATCTTCGATTCTCGCTGACGCGGGAATGACGGAATTTTACATTCGCTTCACGACGTCCCGCAGCTTGAACTTCTGCAACTTCCCCGTCGAGGTCTTGGGAATCTCCGCAAAGACAACGCTGCGCGGGCATTTGTAGGATGCAAGGTGGTCGCGGCACCAGCCGATCAGCTCGTCAGCGCTAGCCGTCGCGCCCGCCTTTAACTCGACGAACGCGCAGGGCGTCTCGCCCCATTTCTCGTCGGGCTTGGCGACCACGGCGACCACCTGCACCGCCGGGTGCTTGTACAGCGCGTCCTCGACCTCGATCGAGGAAATGTTCTCGCCACCCGAAATGATGATGTCCTTGGAGCGGTCCTTGAGCTGGATGTAGCCGTCGGGATGGATGACGCCGAGATCGCCGGAATGAAACCAGCCGCCTGCGAACGCCGCCGTGGTCGCGGATTTGTTCTTCAGATAGCCCTTCATCACCACATTGCCGCGGAACATCACCTCGCCGAGCGTCGCGCCGTCGCGGGCGACCTGTTGCATGGTCGCGGGGTCGAGCACGTCGAGCGCATCGAGCACCGGATAAGCGACGCCTTGCCGCGCTTTTTTCGTAGCCTGCTCGGAGCCGTCGAGCGCGTCCCATTCGCGGTGCCAATCGTTGACGCTGGCCGGCCCGTAGGTTTCGGTCAGGCCATAGACATGGGTGACGTTGAAACCGGCCGATTTCATCGCCGCCAGCACCGATTCTGGCGGTGGCGCCGCCGCGGTAATGAATTCGACGCCGTGCGGCAGCGGCTTCTTCTCGTGCTCGGCTGCATTGAGCAGCGTCGACATCACGATCGGCGCACCGCACAGATGCGTGACCCTATGCGTAGCGATCGCGTCGTAGATCGGCGCGGCGCGAACTGCTCGCAAGCAAACGTGAGTACCCGCAACCACGGACAAGGTCCAAGGGAAGCACCAGCCGTTGCAGTGGAACATCGGCAGCGTCCACAGATAAACCGGATGCTTGGCCATGCCGCAGGTGATGACATTCGCCATCGCCAGGAGGTAAGCGCCGCGGTGATGATAGACGACGCCCTTGGGATCGCCGGTGGTGCCGGAGGTGTAATTGAGCGCAATGGCGTCCCATTCGTCGGCGGGCATCAGCCAGCTGAAATCCGGATCGCCCTCGCGCAGCAAATCCTCGTAGTCGAGATTGCCGAACCGTTCCCCGGCGCCGGTATATTCGGGATCGTCGTAGTCGATGACGAGGGGCTCCGCTTTGCAGCGCGCCAGCGCGTCCTTCACGACCTTAGAAAACTCGCGATCCGCGAGCAGCACTTTTGCTTCGCCGTGATCGAGCGTGAAGCCGATAATGGTGGCGTCGAGCCGCGTATTGATCGTGTTGAGCACGGCCCCGGCCATCGCCACGCCGTAATGGGCTTCGAGCATCGCCGGCACGTTCGGCAGCACCGCCGCGACCGTGTCGCCGCGCTTGATGCCGCGTTTGACCAGCGCCGAAGCGAGCCGCCGCGCCCGCGCATAGAACTCGCGATAAGTCCATGACCGCGCGCCGTGGATGATTGCGGTCTGGTCAGGGTAGACTGCGGCCGCGCGCGCCAGGAAGGACAGCGGGGTGAGCGGCTGAAAATTCGCCGCGTTGCGGGGGAGATCGGTGTCGTAGGGCGTCGTCGCCGCCATGTTTGTCCTCCCTACTGTTTTTTCAAGCCTAGCAAATACGCGAACCAGCGAATAGCGAATGACGGGGAGCGAAGAATAGCCTGTCCGTTACTCACTATTCGCTGCACCAGCCTTGTAATCACGGCGGGATTTAAGTGATGAACAAACGGGCCGTCGTGACATAGATCAAGGCGGCAACTGGGGGCCAGTGCCGTGATGCCCGACGCTCTTGCATCCCGGCTGTTGCGGGGCCGAAAATAGAGAAAAGGTCTTGGAGGCTGCGCCATGAACGCCCGTTCGAGCCGCTATCACGAGGTCTACACGCGCTGGCAGCGCGACCCGCTTGGCTTTTGGGGCGAGGCGGCCGGCGATATCGACTGGTTCGAGAAGCCGAAAACCGTGTTCGATCCGAAGGCCGGCATCTACGGCCGGTGGTTTCCGGACGGGGTCTGCAACACCTGCTTTAACGCGGTTGACCGCCATGTCGATGCCGGGCGCGGCGAGCAGGCCGCCATCATTTACGATTCGCCGCTCGCCGGCGTGAAGCGGACCATCACCTATCATCGCTTGCTCACCGAGACGCAGGTGCTTGGCGGCATGCTGCGCGACCTCGGCGTCGGCAAGGGCGACCGTGTTCTTCTCTATATGCCCATGGTGCCGGAAGCGGTGATCGCGATGCTGGCTTGTGCGCGCATCGGCGCCATTCATTCGGTGGTGTTCGGCGGCTTCGCCGCGCGGGAATTGGCGACCCGGATCGACGACGCCACGCCGAAAGTCATTCTCTCCGCCAGCTGCGGGCTCGAGCCTGGCCGCATCGTCCATTACAAGCCGCTGCTCGACGAAGCGATCGCGCTGGCGGAGCACAAGCCGGATGCCTGTCTGATTCTGCAGCGACCGCAATCCGAAGCGCCGCTGATCGAAGGCCGCGACCGCGACTGGAAGACCATGCGCGACTACGCGCTGGTCCACGCCCGCAACGCCTGGGACTGCGTGCCGGTCGCGGCCACTGATCCACTCTACATTCTCTACACCTCCGGCACGACCGGCCGGCCCAAGGGCGTGGTGCGCGACAATGGCGGCCACATGGTCGCGCTGAAATGGTCGATGAAGAATCTCTACGGCATCGAGCCGGGCGAAGTGTGGTGGACGGCGTCCGACGTCGGCTGGGTGGTCGGCCATTCCTACATCGTCTATGCGCCGCTTTTGCACGGTGCGACCTCGATTCTTTACGAAGGCAAGCCGGTCGGCACGCCCGACGCCGGCGCATTCTGGCGTGTCATCGCCGAGCACGGCGCGGTGGCGATGTTCACCGCCCCGACCGCGTTTCGCGCCATCAAGAAAGAAGATCCGAATGGCGCGTTGTTCGCGCGGCACGAGCTGCCGAAATTCCGCACGCTGTTCCTGGCCGGCGAGCGTGCCGATCCGCCGACGCTGGAATGGGCCGAGGCCCTACTGAAAATTCCGGTGCTCGATCACTGGTGGCAGACTGAGACCGGCTGGTGCATCGCCGGCAATCCGGTGGGGCTGGGCACGCTCCCGGTGAAACACGGCGCGGCGACGGTGCCGATGCCCGGCTATGACATCCGCGTCGTCGACGAAGGCTGTCACGAAGTCGCGGCGAATAAGATGGGCTCGATCGTCATCAAGCTGCCGCTGCCGCCGGCCTGCCTGCCGACGCTGTGGCAGGCCGACGCGCGCATGCGCGAAAGCTATCTCGACGAGTTTCCCGGCTATTACAAAACCGCCGACGCCGGCTTCAAGGACGAGGATGGCTACATATTCGTCATGGGCCGCACCGACGACATCATCAATGTCGCCGGCCATCGGCTCTCGACCGGCGGCATGGAGGAGGTGCTCGCTTCTCATCAGGACGTCGCCGAATGCGCCGTGCTGGGCATCAAGGATGAGCTCAAAGGCGAGGCGCCGTGCGGCTTCATCGTGCTCAAATCGGGCGTCAACCGGCCGCCGAACGAAATCGAGAAGGAATGCATCGCGCTCATCCGCGAGAAAATCGGGCCTGTGGCGGCGTTCAAACTCGCCATCACCGTGGCGCGGTTGCCAAAAACGCGCTCCGGCAAAATTTTACGCGGCACGATCAAGAAAATCGCCGACGGCGACCAGTGGCAGATGCCGGCGACGATTGACGATCCGGTGATCCTCGATGAGATCGGGAGTGCGCTCAAGGGCAAGGGCGTGGGAGCGTAAGAATTTGTAGGGTGCTGCGGCGGGAAACGTGCCGAGCTGATGCTCAGGCCGGCACGACCGGCACTTTGTCCTTGCGTAGCGCGTGAATGAACTGCGCATCGGTCCTTAGATGCGCGGTGACGAGCTCGGGCGGGGTAAGCGCTAACCATTGGTCGAACGACACGTCGGCGTAATGGTCGCTCTTGAAGATTTCCAGAAACCGGAGCGTCGTGTTGCCGGTATTCTCGATATAGTGCCCCATGGCGAACGGCACATAGCCGACATCATTGGCGTAAAAATCGAAGGTGCGGGCCTGTCCCGACGATGCGAACACGCCCATTCGCGCCTGACCTGAAATGTAATACTGCCACTCGTCCGTATTCGGATGCCAGTGCATCTCGCGCATGCCGCCGGGCTCGACCTCCCTTGCTGTCGGTGATCCGCACCGTGCCGCTCTTGGTGCGGATCGGAGCCTGCGCCGTCATGCGATGGCTAAAGCTGTTCGGCACCGCGGTCGCGCCCGCGATCTTGTCGGAGGCAAGCGGTCCAGGCACCGGCGCATTGAAAATATAAAGCTCACTCGGGTCAGGTACGCTGCCGAAGGCAGAGGCAGGCACGCCGAAATTCTTCGCCAGCACCTCGGGCGGCGTGTGCTTGATCCAGTCACTGAGCAAAAACGTGTTGTCCTCGTCGAAATCGCCATCGTCGAACACCAGCAGGAATTCGCAGCCGTCCGGATCGAGGCCCTGAATCGAGTGCGGAACGCCGGGCGGGAAGTACCACAGGTCACCGACGCCGACGTCATCGACAAAATTGCGTCCATCGGCGTCGATCGCGGTGATGCGCGCCGAGCCGGTGAGCATGTAGGACCACTCCGCGGCCTTGTGCCAATGCAATTCGCGGATTCCCCCGGCGTTCAGCCGCATATTGACGCCGGCGATGTTCTTCGAAATGCCGAGCTCGCGAACCGTCACTTGTCGCGCCCAGCCTGCGCGTTCAAGGCGCATATGTGCGTCGTCGAACGAGAAGCGCAGGTTCGGCAGTGTGCCATGATCGGTGGCGGGCGGCGAAATGATGTCGGGATTTTGGTCGATCAGACCCGGATTCTTCGGCCCAGGATTGCTGCCGCCGCGGCCGGGTCGCCGTGGTTCGGGCACGTCGCCACTCTGCGCGCGGGCCGCCGTCGCGGCGGTCAACGCACCTCCCGCCGCGGTGGCGGTCAGCATGATGCGGCGCGAAATCCGATTTTCAGTAAAATTCATGACAGATCCTCCCTATTGCTCCTTTTGCGCCGAGTCTAGCGTTCGGCAAACCGCTGCCGCAAAACACGTTCCCGTGCGCCGCAACGTCCGGCCAGCCGAGCGACTCGCTTCGCGTTGACGTGCCGGCTTTGCTAAAATTAACGCCATGAAATCGGAGTCGATATCGCTTGCCGCCATTGGCGTTGCGCTGCTTTGCGCTGCGATGGCCAATGCGCAGTCGCCGCCTGACCGGACTGCGTCGCCTGCCGCACAAACTCAGCCCAGTGCACCTGTGCCGCCTGTTCAATCCGGCACGACACCAGTTACCACCAACTCTCCCCCCACCGCCGACGACATCTGCCGTGCCATCGAACAGGACGCGGCGGAAAACCAGTTGCCAGTCGAGTTTTTCGCCCGCGTGATCTGGCAGGAAAGCCGCTTCAATGCGCAAGCGGTGAGCCGCAAAGGCGCCGAGGGCATCGCGCAATTCACGCCGGCGACGGCGGACTATCGCGGGCTGGTCGATCCGTTCGATCCGATCGAAGCGTTAAAAAATTCGGCGAGCTATCTGCACGATCTGGAGCAAAAATTCGGCAATCTCGGTCTCGCCGCCGCGGCCTATAATGCCGGCCCGGGCCGGGTGAGTGCATTTCTGACGAACCATCGTCCACTGCCGGGCGAGACGCGCAATTACGTCGCCATCATCACCGGCTGGACCGCGGACGAATGGGCGTCGCCGTCGCCGCCGAAGACAGCGGAGACCACGATACCGCAGGGTGTACCTTGCACGCGGCTCGCCAATTTGATCTTGGCGCCGAAAGCGGAGGCGCAACGGTTGGCGGCTTACGTGCCGCGCTGGGGTATGCAGCTCACGGCGAACTGGTCGGAGAGTAAGGCGTGGGCGATCTACCGCATGATTGCGAAAAAATATGTAGGCCTGATCGGCGATCGCGAGCCGATCGTGATCCGTAGCCGCGGCATCGGGCTCGGCGCCGCCATGCGCTACAACATCCGCATCGCCGACGACGATCGGCGTTATCTGGAAAAATTCTGCAACAAGCTCATCGCCGCCGGCGGGGCGTGCGTGGTCTTAAGGAACGATCGGGGGTGAGTGCGAACCGTCACCCTGAGGTGCGAGCGCTGCAAGCCTCGAAGGGCGGCGGCCCCATCGCTTTGGCCGGCATCCTTCGAGGGCCGCTTCGCGGCCACCTCAGGATGACGGAGTACGATTAGATTACTCCGCCTTGCCGCCGAGCTGCTTGAGCTTGGCGAACACCGCATTGACGTCGAGTTCGTCGGCCTTCTTGACCTCGGCGGGCGTCGGCTCCGGCTCTTCCTTGGGCACGGTGGTGACGGAGGCGGGCAGCAGCGTCGCGCCCTGTTCCTCGACCGGAACCGGCTTTTCCTTGGCCGCCTTCTGCACTTCGAGGTCGAGGTCGATCTGCGAGCACAGGCCGAGCGTCACCGGATCGAGAGGCGTCAGATTGGCGGAGTTCCAATGCGTGCGGTCGCGGATGGCGGCGATGGTCGATTTGGTGGTGCCGACCAGCCGCATGATCTGGCTGTCCTTGAGCTCGGGATGATTGCGCACCAGCCAGAGGATCGCGTTGGGGCGATCCTGGCGGCGCGACACCGGCGTATAGCGCGGGCCCTTTTTCGGCTTGGCCTCGGGCAGACGGGTTTTCGGCTCGGCGATATGCAGCCGGTAGTTCGGATCGGCTTCGGCGGCCTTGATTTCCTCGCGGGTCAATTGGCCGGTGAGAACTGGATCGAGACCCTTGATGCCCTGTGCCGCGTCGCCATCGGCGATCGCCTTCACTTCCAGCGGATGGAGGTTGCAAAGCTGCGCGATCTGGTCGAACGACAACGACGTATTGTCGACCAGCCACACGGCAGTCGCTTTGGGCATCAGGGGCGCGGTCGCCATAGATAAATCTCCTCTGTGCTCCGCCCGCCCACACGGGCGAAGCCACTCAAAGTCATCGAAGATGACTGGAAAGCGGCCTGAATATAGGCGCGGGCCGGGTCCCGCGCAACCGGCCGATATCGGGGGGCGGAACTTGGCCGTTTCACAAATATGCCGATAAAATGCAGGTAAACCAGGGCATTGAAGCCCGGCGAGGCGGCGGTGGTTCAGAACGAGATCGATGCGATCCGCGCGCTGTTGAGCGCGAAACCGCGGCCCGTCGGCTGGGCGGAGCGGCGGGCGCGTATCGAGGAAGTCGGCTCGGTCTGGCCGGTGGCCGATGACGTTGAGCTGACGGCGGTCGATGCCGGCGGCGTTCCGGGCGAGTGGTCGACGGTGTCCGGCAGCGACCGATCCCGCGTCCTGCTGTTCTTTCACGGCGGCGGCTATTGCTCGGGCTCGATCCGCAGTCATCGCCGCTTGGTCACCGAGGCGGGGCGCGCTGCGGCGGCACGCACGCTCGCCATTGCTTATCGCCTTGCGCCCGAACATCCGTATCCCGCTGCGCTCGACGATGCGCTGGCGGCGTGGCGCTTCCTGCGCCGCCAAGGAATTGCGGCGCGGCACGTCGCTGTCGGCGGCGACAGCGCCGGCGGCGGTCTCACCGTCGCGCTGATTAGTGCGCTGCGCGGCGCCGGTGAAGAGATTCCCGGCTGCGCGTGGCTCATCTCGCCGTGGATCGATCTCACCATGTCGGGCGCGACGCTCGCGACCAAGGACGCCGTCGATCCGCTGATCCACAAAGCTTATCTTGAAGAACTTGCCGCAGCTTATGTTCCGGCAGGCATGGAGCGGAAAGATCCCCGCGTGTCGCCGATCTATTCCGATCTGCAAGGCTTTCCGCCCACACTCATTCAAGTCGGCTCGGCGGAGACCTTGCTGGCGGACGCCACGCGTTTTGCCGAAGCCGCCGGCAGCGCCGATGTCGCCGTGACTTTGGAGATCTGGCCGCACATGATTCATGCATGGCCGATGTGGAACGCGCATCTGCAGGCCGGCCAAGACGCACTCACCGGCGCCGGTGCATTCATCCGCAGTCATCTATAATGGCGTCGCGCCAAAAAGGGGGAGGCTGGCCATGAACGGGACCTCGGCCGGAGCACTTGACGGAAAAGTCGCTATCGTAACCGGCGCCGGGCGCGGCCTCGGCCGGGTGATGACGTTCGGCTTGCTCGACGCCGGCGCCAGCGTCGTCGCCGTCGAGCTCGACGGGCCGGCGCTCGAGGAAACCCAGGATGCCGCCGAGGACCGCGGCGCCCGCGGCCGTTTCGACGGCATCGTCGCCAACGTCACCTGGAACGACAGCGGCCCGAAAATCCTGCGCGCCACCGCGGAGCGCTTCGGCCGCGTCGACATCTTGCTCAACAATGCCGGTACCAATATCGGTCTGCTGCGGCGCGAAGGCGCGCCGCGCGGGAAACTCTGGGAAACGACGCCGGAAGAGTTTCGCCGCATCATCGAGGTCAACGTCGTTGCGCCGTTCCTGATGACGCGGGCGGTGTTGCCGACGCTGCTGGCGCAGCGCTGGGGCCGTATCATCAATGTGACGACGAGTCTCGACATCATGTGGCGCGGCATGATGCAGCCCTATGGTGGCTCCAAAGCGGCCAACGAAGCGATGCTTGCGGCCTTGGCGCAGGAGCTCGACGGTACCGGCGTCACCGCCAATGTGCTGGTGCCGGGCGGCGCCGCCGACACGCGCATGGTGTCGCGCACTGCGGTGCCGGATCGCTCGACGCTGATCGCGCCGGAGGTGATGGTCGAGCCGCTGGTCTGGCTGTGCTCGAACGCCTCCGATGGCGTCAACGGCCAACGTTTCATCGCCGCGAAATGGAATACGAAAGTGCCGTCCGAACAGGCGGCGAAGAACGCCGCGGCCCCCGCGGCCTGGCAACAGCTTGGCCGTCAGTCGATCAATCCCGAGGGCTTGCGGTAGCGATTACGGGTTTGCCGGAACGCGGCCCTTCACGGCATTGGCGAAAGCTTCGTATGTAATGCTGCCGTCGGCAGCGAACGGCAGTTGGTCGCGCAGGCGTGCTTTGATTTGCTCGATCTGGTCGGGGGACAGCGCCGCCAACGCCTTGCCCGAGGGACCGATCGGCAGGCTGCTGGAAGCCCAGAAATCGTCGAAATCGGCATAGGCGACGCGGATGCGGATCACTGTGGTGTCGATCGATTGCAATCCCACCTGTTGCCAAAACGCCCGCATGCTCTCGCGCCGCGACGCTTCGACATTCGGCCGCGACGGTTCCTCCAAGCCCACGGATTTCATCGCCACGGAGAGCGGCCTGATCGGAAAGCCGCCGCCCGGAATGTCCCACATATAAGTGGCGACCATGCCGCCCGGCTTGACGACACGCGCCATTTCACGCGCAGCTTTTACCGGATCACTCAGGAAGGTGATGACCAGAGCCATCGACGCGGCGTCGAAACTGTCGTCGGCGAACGGCAAAGCCTGCGCATCGCCGACGCGAAATTGCGCGAGCGTCGTGCCCGCCCGCGTGCGCGCGTAATCGATCTGGCCGTCCGAAGGGTCGATGCCGGTCACCGCTGCGGGTGCGACGCGCGCAATCAGCACTTCGGTGAAGGCGCCATTGCCGCAGCCGACATCGACCCAGTGCAGGCCTTTTGGCGGATTGAGCCAATCGAGAAATTTTGCTCCGGCGAGTTGGCTCCAGCGGCCCATCAGCCGCTCATAGGCCTTGCCGTCGGTAAAGAGATTTGGGGGTGCGTTCATGAGCTTCCTTTGGACGCTGTATCTATCCCATTATCGCGCTGGCATGGTCTCTTTGATGATCGGCGTCCATTTGGCGGTTTCGGCTTTTTGTTTTGTCGCCAAAGCCTCGGGCGTTTGCTGATCCGGCGGCCAGATCTCCTGGCCCAGCTTTTTAAAGCGCTCCTGCAGGCCATGATCGGCCAGGGCGATGCGGATGGCGCCATCGAGCTTGGCGATGACGTCCGGCGGCGTGCCAGCTGGCACCCAGATGCCGTGCCAGAAGCTCGCATCGATGTCGGGGATGCCGAGTTCATCAAGCGTCGGCACATCGGGCGCCGCCCACCAGCGCTTGGGCTGCAGCACGGCGAAGGCTTTGAGCTGCCCGCTTTGCACTTGCGTCAGTTGCGACGCGGCCTGGCCAAACACGAAATCGATATGGCCGCCGAGCAGATCCGTCAGCTCAGGCGCGCCGCCGGTGTAAGGCACGATCTGGAACGCCGTGCCGGTGCGTTTGGCGAAGAACCGCGCGGCGACGTCGGTCGGGCCGCCGACCCCGACCGTCCCCATCGTCGCCTTGCCGTTCTGCGCTTTCAGCCAGGCGATCAGGCTCTTCACATCGTCGGCAGGCACCGCCTTGCCGGAGACAATCCAGATCGGCGTGTCGGCGATCAGCGACACCGGCGCCAAATCTTTCACCGGATCGTAGTTGAGCTTCATCATCGCCGGATTGAACACGGCGGTTTGCGTGTGCCCGATGCTCAGCGTGTAGCCGTCCGGCGGCGAATGCGCGACGCGGCCGACACCGATACTGCCGCCGGCGCCGCTGACATTCTCGATGATGACGGATTGTCCAAGCGCCGCCTGCATCTTCTCCGCCAAGATGCGGGCGATGGTGTCGGTCGGTCCGCCGGCGGGGTAGGGCACCACGATGGTGATGGTGCGTGATGGATAGGTGTCGGCAGCGGCCGCCGGCCCGCAGGCGACAAGCAAAGTCAGCGCAAGCGCAAGAAGCCTGCCCATGCGATTTCCTCCCCTCACGCTCCACCGAAGCAGAGCGAAACGTTATTCCGCCGCCGCTTTTTGGTCGCTGCGTGCGTTGATGGCTGCCCACACCCGGCTTGGCGTTGCCGGCATGTCGATGTGCTCGATGCCGAGCGGCTTGAGGGCATCGAGAATGGCACTGATCACCGCCGGCGGCGCACCGGTGGCGCCGGCCTCGCCGGCGCCTTTGATGCCGAGCGGATTGGTCGTGGCCGGCACTTCCGTCAGCTCCGACACCATGTCGGGGAAGTCTTCGGCACGCGGCATGACGTAATCCTGGAAGCTGCCGGTAAGGAGCTGCCCCTCGGCATCAAACACGATGGATTCCATGAGTGCCTGGCCGACGCCCTGCGCGACGCCGCCGTGAATCTGGCCCTCGCAGAGCAGCCGGTTCATGACCTTGCCGACGTCGTCGACGGCTGCATAGCGGACCAGCGACACCATGCCGGTCTCCGTATCGATTTCGACTTCGCAGACATGGCAGCCGTTGGGGTAGTTGGACGGCTCCGCCGAGAATGTGCCAGAGGCTTCGAGACCGAGCTCGAATTGCGGCGGCAGCATCATCGGACGATGCAATGACATCGCCACCGCGGTGAGCGGCAGCGCACGATCGGTGCCGACGATGCGGAAGCTGCCGTCCTTGAATTCGATGTCACCGGCTGCGGCCTCCATCATGATTGCCGCCATCGGCTTGGCCTTCTCGATGATGGCATCGGCGGCGCGTTTGAGCGCATTGCCGCCGACATGCATGCTGCGCGACCCATAAGTGCCGCGTCCGATCGGCACTTCGTTGGTGTCGCCCTGGATGAAGCGAATGGAGTCGATCGGCACGCCGAGCCACTCGTGCACCATCTGCGAATAGACGGTCTGGTGGCCTTGGCCATGCGAATGCGTGCCGGCAACGATCGTGGCGGTTCCGCTCGGATCGAACCGGATCACCATCTTTTCGTTGAACACCGCGGCCTCTTCCAGGAAATAGCCGATGCCGCGGCCGCGCAGCTTGCCGCTCTTCTTTGATTCCGCGGCGCGTTTGGCATAACCGTCCCAGTCCGCGAGCTTCAGGCACTCGTCCATGACGAGCGTGAAGTCGCCGCTGTCATAGGTCATGCCGGAATGCGGGATCTTGTGTGGCATGGCGGACGCCGGGATGAAGTTGCGCCGCCTGATCTCGATCGGGTCGATGCCGATGACGCGAGCGGCGCGTTCGATCAATTGCTCGATCAGGAAGGTTGCCTCGGGCCGTCCGGCGCCGCGATAGGGCGCCATCGGTGTGGTATTGGTCAGCACCGCTTTGGCGGCGGCGAACACCGCGGGAATATTGTAGACGCCGGGCGCGAGCTTGATCGCGTAGAGCGGCACGACGATGCCGGCTTCGAAAATATGCGAGCCCATCTGGTGCAGCGCGTTGACGCGCAGTCCGAGGATCTTGCCCTTGTCGTCGAGCGCCAGTTCGCCGG
The DNA here is from genome assembly GCA_963784325.1 of uncultured Alphaproteobacteria bacterium. Classification (GTDB taxonomy): domain Bacteria; phylum Pseudomonadota; class Alphaproteobacteria; order Rhizobiales; family Xanthobacteraceae; genus BOG-931. The sequence goes on from CAWARC010000009.1 coordinate 42,496, forward strand.
TCACGACCTGATCGCGACCGTGGGCATCGCCGACGAACGCTTCCGAGCGTGTCGATACCCATTTCACCGGCCGGCCGCCGACCCGGCGCGACGCCCATACGACGAGCGCATCCTCCGGATAGCCGCCGTTCTTCATGCCGAAGCCGCCGCCGACATCGGGCGAGATCACGCGCAGCTTCGATTCGGTGATTTTCAGCACGTTGCCGGCGACATGCTGGCGCGTGCCGTGCGGATTTTGCGTCGTCGAATAAAGCGTATAGCTCTCGCTGTCGGGATGGTATTGGCCGAGGGCCGCGCGCGGCTCGATGGTGTTGGCGCTGACGCGGCTGTTGATAAGCTTAAGTGTGACGACGTGCTTGGCATTGGCGAAGGCGGCATCGACCGCCTCCTTGTTGCCCATCATCAGCCCGACCGCGACATTGCTGGGGACCTCATCCCACACCGCGGGCGCACCGGGCTTGACCGCGTCTTCGACATTGACCACGGCAGGCAGTGGCTCGTAGTCGACGTCGACGAGCTCGGCGGCGTTCTTCGCCTGGAACAGCGTTTCGGCAACGACAAAGGCGACGCGTTCGCCCAACGCGCGCACTTTGCCGATGGCGAGGATCGAGCGCAGCGTGCGATAGCCCTTCGGGCCGCCCATGTCCTCCGGCATGACCGGCGAAAAAGCGCCGAGACCGTCGGCCGTGACATCCGCCCCGGTGAGGACGGCGAGCACGCCGGGCGCGGCCTTGGCCTTGGCGGTATCGATGCGCTTGATGCGGGCATGGGCGTGTGGCGACATGACCACGACGCCGTGGCATTGCATTGGCAGGTCGATGTCGTCGACAAAGCGGCCGCGGCCGGTAATGAAACGCGGGTCCTCGAGCCGGGTTACAGGCTGACCGATGCCGAACTTGATCACGCAGTCCCTCCCGGGTTCTTATCCCTTCCCCGCTGCGCGGGGCGTGAGGAAATGTATACTTGCGATTTAGCGCGATGAGAATGGAGGACATTTCTCGTCGCCCCCGGGGGAGGCCATGCCAGCGACCAAGGAAACGGCGGCTTTCGACTACATCATCGTCGGCGCCGGCTCGGCCGGCTGCGTGCTCGCCAACCGGCTCACTGCGTCCGGCCGCCATCGCGTGCTGCTCCTGGAGGCCGGCGGGCACGACCGCAATATCTGGATTCATATCCCGCTTGGCTACGGCAAACTGTTCTCGAATCCCAAGGTCAACTGGCTCTATACGACCGAGCCTGAGCCCGAACTCAACAACCGCCGGGTGATCCAACCGCGCGGCAAGGTGATGGGCGGATCGAGCTCGATCAACGGGCTGCTTTATATCCGCGGCCAGCACGAGGACTACGACCATTGGCGGCAGTTGGGCAATGCCGGCTGGTCATTTAATGACGTGCTGCCGTATTTCCGGCGCGCCGAGGATCAGGAGCGCGGCGCCGACGAATTGCACGGCATCGGCGGGCATCTGAAAGTTTCCGACGTGTGCGAGCCGCACCCGTTATGCGAGGCCTTTATCGCGGCCGCGCAAAAATCGGGCTTTCCGCGCAACGACGATTTCAACGGCGCGGCCCAGGAAGGCGCCGGATATTTTCAATTGACCACGCGCAACGGCCGCCGCTGGTCGACCGCGGTCGGTTATTTGAAAGAGGCGAAGCGGCGGCCCAATCTTACGATCGTTGCCAACGCGCTCGCCGGCCGCATTCTGTTTTCCGGTCGCCGCGCCGTCGGTGTCGAATATCGTCAAGGCGGCAGCACGCACACCGCCCATGCCAATGCCGAGGTCATCGTCTCGGGCGGCGCATTCAACTCGCCGCAATTGCTGCAGCTCTCCGGACTGGGGCCGGCCAAGATACTGCGCGACCTTGGCGTCGACGTCGTCGCCGACATGCCGGGGGTCGGCGCCGATCTGCAGGACCATTTGCAGATCCGCATGCTCTATCGCTGCACCGAGCCGATCACCATGAACGACGTGATCAATAATTGGCGCCACCGCTACGCCGCGGGACTGCGCTATCTGTTGTCGCGCAAGGGACTGCTGACCATCGGTGCCGGCTATGCCGGAGCTTTCCTGCGCACGCGACCGGATTTGGCGACGCCCGACGTGCAATTCCACTTTCTGATCTTTTCCGCCGACACCGCCGGCGCGACGTTGCATGCGTTCCCGGGCTTCATGGCCTCGGTCTGTCAATTGCGGCCGGACAGCCGCGGCTTCGTGCGTATCACATCGCGCGATCCGGCGGTGCCGCCGGCGATCCAGCCGCGCTACCTCTCGGCCCGCACCGACTGCGATTGCGTTGTGGACGGCATGAAGCTCCTGCGCCGGGTCATGAACCAGCCGGTCATGCGTCGTTACATCGCTGAAGAGCACGCGCCCGGCGAACAATGCGCGAGCGATGCGGACCTGCTCGCTTTCGCGCGGCAGACCGGCACCACGGTCTATCATCCGACCTCGACCTGCCGCATGGGCTCCGACCCGAACGCGGTGGTCGACGAGAGGTTGCGGGTGCGCGGCTTCGAGCGTTTGCGCGTGATCGACGCCTCGATCATGCCGACGGTAGTGTCGGGCAACACCAACGCCGCCGCGGTCATGATCGGCGAGAAGGGGTCGGATATGGTGTTGGCGGACGCGCGCGCCAGCGCGGCGGCTTAGTTTTCGTTTCGCTAAGCGGCCGCCAACACTGGGAGCCGCACCGGGCTGCGCAGTGCCGCCGCGGCGCCTAGCAGAATACCGGTCGCGGCCAGGACCGACGGCACCGCCAAAGTCGACAGCCCGGTCAGGCCTTGGCCGATCGAGCAGCCGTAATCCAAGGCGCCGCCGCATCCCATCAGCGCCGCGCCGCCGATCGAGCGCAGCATGTGGCGCGTCGAGCTGTAGCCTTCGACTTCGAAGCGCCGCGTGACGAGCGCGGTGGCAAAGCTGCCCAGCAGCACCCCGGCCACCACGACGATGCCAAAGCTAAGCGTCGAGCCGGTCGAGAGCATCGCATATTGCAGCGTGTCGGCGATCGGGGCGACGAAAGTTAATGAGGCCACCGGTGCCGGAGTGAACGGATCGTCGCCAAGATAACCGGTGGCGAACCAACCGGCCGGGATCAGAAGCCCGATCGCCAAGGCCGCCGCGATCTGGCCCTTCGCGTGCCGGAACGGCGCATGGGACAAGGCAAACACCGAAAGCGCGCCACTCGCCAGCACGACGGCGAGGAAACGCGCAACTGATTCGCTTGGACCCCACGCGGAGATCAAAGCCGGCACCGAAATGTCATGCTGCAGCGTCGTTTGCGACCAATGCAGGACAGTGAGGCGCAGCGGCGCGATCAGGCCCTTGAGTGTAATCTCCGCCGTCACGCCGACAGTGGCGACCACGACCAGCGAGCGCAGATTGCCGCGGCCGAGCAGCACCAAGGCGCGTGAGGCGCAGGCGTTTGCAGCGACCATGCCGTAGCCGAACAACAGCCCGCCGAACAACATCAACGGTGCGGAGAACGCCGGCTGCAGATAGATCGACTGGCTGAGGTCGACAAAACCGCGTGCGGCCAGAAACTGCGTGCCGGCAATCGCCACCGCCAGCGCGAGCGCGAAGCTGCGCACCAGGCGGCCGTCGCCTTGCGTCCACCAATTGCGCAGGCCGCTGGTCAGGCAAAAGCCGCTGACGAGCCCGACGGCACCGAAGACGAGGCCGATGAACAGGCCGGCAAAGAGGACGATATTTGGGATGGCGGTCACAAGCGCACCTGAGGCCCGCAGCAAGCAGGATCGGGCGTTTGAATTGGCGTATTAGGGCCGAAGGTTCAATGACTTGGCGGATCGCCGCCGCAATAAAAATGTCTTGCTGCGAACGAACGCAGCTGCGGAATAAACATCCTTATCCCGGGCGTGAAGTTGGAACGAATCTCTATCGCTCGGACGCGCTGAGCGCGAGATCAGGCCATCCCGCCGAAAGACACTATGAAGTTTTGGCGACCGGCTTGGTGTATTCGAGCGTCTTGAATTTGCGACGCTTATCCGCCTTGGTGTGGACCGGATTGCAGCCATTGCCGCCGCAGATGATCGCGGCTTCATGCACAAGCCGCGAATTTCCAACGGACGATGGCATGGCGATGGCCGTTGCGTCGGCTCGGGTCGTAGGCATTCCGATGGAGAGGAGAGTTGCCGTAGCGAGCGCCGTCAGAAATGTCTTGTGCATGGATGTTCCCCGTGGCGTTCGTCCCCGTTCGCTCGTTAGAAGCTTATGGTGAACGAAGCGTTAACGGCGCATTGCGCGAGCCCCGGCGCGGGTGCATCATTCGCAAAAATACGGCGTAAAGTCGTAACCCAAGGAGCGGCCTCATGCACGACATCGTCATTCGCGGTGGCACCATTGTCGATGGCACCGGCAACGCCTCTTTCACCGGTGACGTCGCCATTGCGGACGGCCGCATAGCCGCCGTCGGCGGTAAGCAGGGACCGGCCCGGCGCGACGTCGATGCAGGCGGACTCCTGGTCACGCCTGGCTGGGTGGACGTGCACACCCATTACGACGGCCAGGCGATGTGGGATCCGCTCTTGGCGCCGTCGTGCTGGCATGGCGTCACCACGGTGATGTTTGGCAATTGCGGCGTCGGTTTCGCGCCGGTGAAGAAAGAGCACCGCGGCGCGCTGATGGATCTGATGGAAGGTGTCGAGGAAATTCCCAATCCGGTTCTGGCCGCCGGCCTCACCTGGGAGTGGGAAACTTTCCCGCAATTCATGGATGCGCTGGAGCGTCGGCCGCGTGCAATCGACATCGCCGCGCAGGCCGCGCATCTGCCGACCCGCGTCTATGTCATGGGCGATCGCGCCGTTCGTCGGGAACCGGCGACGCCGGACGACATCGCCGAGATGCGCCGGCTCACCGTCGAGGCGCTGCGATCCGGCGCCTTCGGCTTCACCACCTCGCGCACCGACTCGCACAAAACGCCGGACGGCGAGCTGGTGGCCTCGCGCGACGCCGACGATCATGAATTGCTCGGTATCGGCTCGGCGCTGGGCGTCACCGGCAGTGGCGCTTTCGGCATGAACTCCGACTTCGATGACGAGGAGTTCGAGCTGCGCTGGATGCGCAAGCTCGCCAAGGACACCGGGCGTCCGATCTGGTTTCTGCTCACCGACCGCTACGAGGATCCGCAGCGCTGGCGCCGTCTGATCAAGGCGGTGCATGAGATGCGCGCGCAAGGCCTGCCGATCACCGCGCAGATGGCCGGCCGCCCAATCGGCGTGATGATGGGCGTCGGCACTGCGCTCAACCCGTTCACGGTGCGGCCGAGCTATAAGAAGCTCGAAAGCTTGCCGATCGAGGAGCAGCGCCGGCGGCTGCGCGATCCGCAAGTGCGGGCGCAAATCCTCGCCGAAAAGCCCTCGGACGCCGAAGTTGCCAAGCTCGCCCAGTTCCGTCAGGCCGTGACCCGCAAGTGGGAGCGCTTCTATGTCATGGGCAATCCGCCGGACTACGAGCCGGGCCCGGAGAAGAGCGTCGCCGCCATCGCCGCGCGCACCGGCCGGCCGCCCGACGAAGTGGCCTACGACACCATCATCGAGGACGGCCAGTATCTCTATTTCCCCGTGGTGAACTACGTCACCGGCGATCACGCGCCGATCTATGAAATGCTCAACGACCCGGCCTGCCTCCTCGGCTTAAGCGACGGCGGCGCGCATTGCACCTCGATCGTCGATGCCGGCGTGCCGACATTTATGCTCACGCACTGGAGCCGCGACCGCTCGCGCGGGCCGAAACTGCCGGTGGAGATGCTGATCAAGCGCCAGACCAGCGAGACCGCGGATTTCTTCGGGCTATCGGATCGCGGCCGGCTCGCGCCTGGGCTGCGCGCCGACGTCAACCTGATCGACTACGAGCGGCTGCAAGTGCAGAAGCCGGAGCTTGTCCACGACATGCCGGCCAATGGCCGGCGCTTCGTGCAGAAGGTCGACGGCTATGAGGCGACCTTCGTTGCCGGCACGCAGATCTTCGATCGCGGCGAACATACCGGCGCACTGCCGGGCAAGCTCGTGCGTGACGGACGTGTGGGCGCAGCGCTAGCGGCGGCGGAGTGAATGTTTTCACAATCCAAGCCGATGCGGCAGCCATAGCGATATGGCGGGCAGATAGGTCACTAGCATCAGCACTGCGAACATCACGGCATAGAACGGCCAGATTCGGCGGAGCACCTGTTCGATGGTGACATTGCCGACCGCGCAGCCGACAAACAAAATGGCGCCGACCGGCGGATGGCACAGCCCGATGCCGAGGTTCAATAGCATGATCATGCCGAAGTGAACCGGATCGACGCCGAGCTTGAGCATCACCGGCAGCAGGATCGGCGTCGAGATCAGGATCGACGGCGCCATGTCGACCAAGCAGCCGAGCAGCAGCAACAGCGCATTGACCAGCATCAGGATGACGTATTTGTCGCTGGAAATGCCGAGGAAGAACGCCGTGATCTTGGCCGGCATCTGGGTCAGCGCCATGATGTAGCCGACGCTCGAAGCGCAGGCGATCAGCGTCAGCACCATCGCCACCGTGCGCATGGTCCGGTACACCAAAGCCGGCAGATCGCGCCAGCGATAGTCGCGATAAACAAACATGGTGACGAAGAACGCCCAGACGCAGGCGACCGCGCCGGCTTCGATCGCGGTGAACACGCCGGCCAGGATGCCGCCGAGAATGATCAGAAGCGTGATCAGGCCCCACAGCGCGTCGAACGAAATTTTTGCCGCTTCGCGCAACGGCACCGCGCTGCCGCGCGGATGGCCGTCGCGATAGGCGATGACCAGGCACAGTATGACCAACGCCCCGCCGAGAAGAAGGCCCGGCACCACGCCGGCCATGAACAGGCTGATGATCGAGATGGTGCCGCCGGTGGCCAGCGAATAGATCACCGCATTGTGGCTCGGCGGCACCAACAGCGCCTGCACCGAAGCTGAGATCGTGACATTGGTGGCAAAGACGCGGGGGTAACCGCTCTTCTCCATCTGCGGGATCATCACCGACCCGATCGCCGAGGTGTCGGCGACGGCCGAGCCGGATATGCCGGACAGGAACGTGGTCGCGACCACGTTCACCACCGAGAGACCGCCGCGCACGCGGGTGAAGCCGACCAGCACGTCGGCGAACGCCACCAGCCGCCGCGCCATGCCGCCTTCTGCCATGATCGCGCCGGCCAGCACGAAGAACGGGATGGTGAGCATCGCGACTTTGCTCACGCCGTTGGAGATCTGCAGCATGACCGCTTCCAGCGGGATGCCGATCCACAGCGCGCCGGCGATTGCGGCTAGCGCCAGCGCGTAGGCGATCGGCATGCCGATCAGGAAGCCGGCGAACATCGTGGCGAGCAAAACGAAAATGTCCATCGGCGCGACCTTGGCCTAATCGAAAGCGGCGCTGTCAGCGCGGCCGGCCTCGACCGGCGCGCCGATCGTCACGCGCTCGATCACGAACAGAAGCAGGACCGCGCCCCCGAGCGGGATGGGCAGATACGTGACGCCGACCGAGAGCGACGGAAAATCCGCGATGGAGTTTTGCCAGGTTGCCGCCACCAGCCGGGCGCCCCAGTTGATCATGAATAGCGCGATCAACCCCATCAGCAGCTCGACGGCGAGTGCAGTCGCTCGCTGCAGGCGCGGCGGCAACAGCGATACGAAAAACGACATCTGCATATGCAGGCCGGCGCGGTAGCAGACCGCCGCACCGAAGAAGGTCAGCACGATCATCAGCAGCACCGCGGTCGGCTCCGGCCACGACGCGGCGCTGTTGAGCACATAGCGGGTGAAGACCGCCCACGGCATGATCGCCGAGATCAGCACCAGCGCCGTGCCGGCAATGGCCGCGCACAGCGCATAAAGCGCGTCCATCAGCCGGCGGATTGCATGCGCCATGGTCTGCGCAATCAGTCGACGGCCTGGATGCGCTTGACCATTTCGGCAAAGCGCGGCCCGTATTTGTCCCAGACCGGTTTGACCGCGCTTTGGAACGGCGCCTTGTCGATGGTCTCGACGATCTGCACGCCGCCCGCTTGCGCCTTGTCCATCGCCTGCTTCTCGTAGGCCGCCCACAGCACGCGTTCGTCGGCCTGCGCCTCGCGGGCGAGCTTGCGCAACAGATCCTGATCGGGCTTCGCCAGCGTGTCCCATGTCTTGCGCGAGAAGATCAGGATTTCTGGCACGATCAGGTGCTCGGTGAGGGTGTAGAATTTCGCCACCTGATAATGGTTGTCGAACACGAAGCTCGGCGGATTGTTCTCGGCGCCGTCGATGACTCCGGTCTGCAGCGCGCTGAATACCTGGTCGTAGCCCATGGCGACGCCGTTAGCGCCGAGCGCATTGGCCATATCGACGAACATCGGATTGCCGATGACGCGCACTTTGAGGCCCTTGAGATCGGCGATGCTTTTGATCGGATGCTTGGTGTCGTAAAAGCTGCGCGCCCCGGCATCCATCCAAGCGAGGCCGACAAGCCCGGCCTTGTCATTGGCCGTCACTTTGTCGAGCAGTTCCTGGCCAATCGGGCCGTCGATCACCTTCTGCATATGCGCAGTGTTGCGGAACAAGAACGGCAAATTGAACACATTGAGATCGTCGATCACCGGCCCGATGGCGCCGACGCTGATGCGGGCGAACTGGATGGCGCCGACCTGCGCCTGTTCGATCGCCTCCTTCTCGCCGCCAAGCTGCATCGAGGCGTACATCTGCACGCCGAGCCGGCCATCGGTCGCCTGTTCGAGCTTCTTGCCGAGATTCTCGACGGCGACGACGGTCGGATAACCGGGCGGATGAACGTCCGAGGCTTTGAACTGCGTTTTCGCCTCGGCTAGGGCGGGCATTCGTGCCGCCCCGGTCGCCGCCAGCGTGCCAAAGAGGGCCGCTGTGCCGCGAAGCATGTCACGTCGGCGCATATTGTTCCTCCCTTAGTTTCGTCTTTTATATCGTCTTAATCCGATTGCAGGTCATTCCCTGCGATCGGCGTCGTATTCGTTGCTGCAATAGGGTCCGCCCTGATAGAGCGCTGCGACCGGGTCCGCAGCCAGCTTCTGCTGCGCGGCCATCGCCTCGGCGCGGAAATCCTCGGCGCGGCCGGCCGGACGATAGCCGAAACGCCGGGCGTTGCTGTTGTCCCACCAGCTCGCCGCATTATCCGAAACGCCATAGAAGATCTCATAGCGGATGTCGGGATGCTCGAGACCGATGCGCACGAGCTGCACCAGATCTTCGGGCTTGATCCAGATCGACAGCCGCCGCTCGTCGACCGGCGCATCGGCGATATTGCCGATACGCAAACAGGTCACACGCAGGCCGTGCTTATCCGAGTACAGCGCGCCGAGCGCTTCGCCGAAAGCCTTGCTGACGCCGTAGCGGCTGTCCGGCCGCACAGTGACGTCGACGTCGATGCGGCGGTTTCGCGGATAGAACCCGACCGCATGGTTGGACGAGGCGAACACCACGCGCTTGACGCCGGCGCGGTACGCCGCCTCGAATAGATTGTAGCAGCCGACGATGTTGGCGCGGTGGATGGTGTCCCAGTCGCCCTCTACGGAAAATCCGCCGAGATGCACAATGCCCTCGACGCCGGCGACCATGGCCTGGACCTGCGCGGAATCGGCGAGGTCGGCGGCGACAAAATCGTCGCCGGTCGCGAGATCGGATGGCGTCCGAATGTCGCTCGAGCGAATGAACGGGTAAGCGCCTTTGAGCAATTTGCGCAACCGCGTGCCGATATCGCCAGCTGCTCCGGTGATGAGGACGGATTGCATCGGGACGCTCGCGGCAGAGTCGCTGTTTACGGGCTCGTATTGTTCATTGTCCGAGCACGGGGTCAATCGCGACCAACGTGCATATTCTTGCACTTTTGCCTGGACCAGTCGATGCTAACGGTAAAGGGGCGAGGGAGGACAATGCTGCAACAACCCGGCGTGACCGAGCGCTTGGCGAATTTCGTAACCGCGGCGCGATGGAGCGATCTGCCAGATGAGGTCGCGCATCAAGCTAAGCGCTCGCTCCTGAATTTCTTCGCCGTCGCCTTGACCGGCTGCCGCAACGAAACCTTCGAGATTGCGCTTGGCACGCTGGCCGCATTCTCCGGTGGCCGGCAAGCCACTCTGATCGGCCGGCACGAGCGCATCGATGCGCTCAGCGCGGCGTTTCTCAATGCGGCGGGCGCCAATGTGCTCGATTTTTGCGATACCCACGTCCCGACTGCGATCCACCCGACCGCGCCCTTGGCGCCGGCACTGTTGGCGGTCGCCGAGCTGCAGCGCGTAAGCGGCCGCGATCTGCTTCTGGCTTTCGTGCTCGGGCAGGAAGTGGAATGCCGCGTCGGGCTTGCGATGTCGCCGAGTCATTACAACAGGGGCTGGCACATCACCGCGACCTGCGGTGTGTTCGGCGCCGCCGCCGGCAGCGGCAGGCTTTTGGCGCTTAGCCCGCAACAGATGGTGTGGGCGCTCGGCAGCGCCGCGACGCAGGCCGCGGGCTTGTGCGAATGCCTCGGCACCGCGGCAAAGAGCGTGGGCGTCGGTAATTCAGCGCGCGGCGGGTTGCTGTCGGCGCTGCTGGCGGCGAAGAATTTTGCCGGTCCCGCCGAGCCGCTCACCGGCACGCAGGGCTATTACAACGCGCTCAACGAAACGCCGAACCTGGCGGCGATTACCGAGGGTCTCGGCGACAGCTGGGAAATCTTGAAGACCTCCTACAAGCCTTATCCGTGCGGCTTCGTGCTGCATCCGGTGCTCGACTGCGTGCTCGATTGGCGGCGTGACAATCCGGCGGTCGTCGTCGAGCGGGTCAAGGTCACCGGCAATCCGCTGCTCGGGCTCCGCGCCGACCGGCCCAAGATCTCGACCAGCGCCCAATCGCAAGTCAGCGTGCAGCACGCGGTCGCCGCAGCGCTGGTCACCGGCAAAGCCGGCGTCGAACAGTTCGCTACGGCTTGCGTGAACGATCCGAAAGTCGCCGCGCTGCGCGGCAAAGTCGAGGTGACGCGCGATGAAGGCTTCGCGACGGTAGCCGCCGCGGTCGAGATCGTCACCGCAGACGGCAAGCTGCACAAGCTGTTGCAAACCGCGGCGCGCGGCAGCGACTTAAATCCGATGAGCGACCGGGACCTCGAAGACAAATTGCGCAATGCCGCCGCGGGCTGGGATCCGCGCCATGACGTAGCGCCGCTGATCGCCGCGATCTGGGACCTCGACAAGGCCGAGGACAGTTCCAAACTGGCGGCGCTTGCGGTGCCGCGCGCATGAAGGGGTCGATGCCGCCGGGGTGTGCTCATGAAGATTTACCAAGGCAAACGCACTATCGATGGTCTGGTCGTGACCGTCGACGGCCAGCCTCTTTCCGAACATTACGAGGTCAAGCGCTTCACCCGGTTCGGCTTCGAATGGACTTACGAAGGCGAAAGTCCGCAGCAGCTCGCGCTGGCAATCCTGGCGGATTATCTCGGCGACAACGACAAGGCGATCCGGCTGTCAGAACCGTTCATGGCCAAGATCGTGGCCAATTTCGATAACGATTGGCGGCTCACCGGCGCCGAAATCGATGCCGCGCTTGGCGATCTCCAGAAATAGTGGGAAGTTCGCAACGCCGTTTGAAAAGTGCTAGACTTCAAAAAAATAAGACAATCGGATGGAACGCCCATGATTACCCAACGCCAGATCGATTTCCGCAACGAATACCGCTCCCGCATCGTCGGCTGGTACAACGGCTACTTCCACATCGTGCTGATCTACGCGATGGGCGCGGCGGTGCTCTATATCTACATTTCGCATATCCACAACGTGACGCCGCTGGAATGGCTCACGGTGCCGCTGACGTTCCTGTTCACCAACATCTTTGAATGGCTGGTGCACAAATACGTCATGCACCGCCCGATGAACATCAAGGGTCTGCGGGCGATCTATGAGCGGCACACGCTCAATCATCATCAATTCTTCAGCGACGAGGAAATGCGCTTCCGCGACGACAAGGATTGGCGCGTCACTGTATTCCCGCCTTATGCGCTGGTCGTGTTCACGCTGATGTCCATATTGCCCGCGGCCGCGCTCGGCCTTGTCTTCTCGCCGAATGTCGGCTGGTTGTTCATATCCGTAACCACCGGCATGTATCTGATCTACGAGTTCATGCATTTCTGCTGCCACGTCGACGAGGGCTGGTTCGTCAAGCACTGCCCGCTGGTCAACACGCTGCGGCGTCACCACACCGCTCATCACAATGCGCGGCTGATGATGGAGGTGAACATGAATCTGACCTTCCCGATCGGCGACTGGGCGTTCGGCACGTCCGACCTCGATCGCGGGTTGTTCGGCACGCTGTTCAACGGCTATTCGACGCGCTTTCTCAAGCGCGATTTGCGCGGCAAGCCGAAGGGGCCGGAAGAGGCCGCGGCCGCGCCGGTCGGCGTCCATTGAAGCGAAGCAGGGCCTGATATGCCGACCGATGTGAAAGCGGCCGTTTCCGCGGTGGTCATCGCGGTGGCGCTAGGGCTTGTGCTGTGGAGCGGCTCGCCGATCCAGGCGGACTTTCACAGCTTCGTCCTCTTCACCGCCGTCTTCTTTGTCGTCGCCATGTGGATATTTCCGGAGGCTGGCGGCAAGAAAAGCGGCAGGAAACAATAAAGCTGTTCCGCCTCGCCAGCGCTACGCGGGCCAATGGCAAACGCCTGCGGCCGCGTTCGCGGCAAACGCGGCCTTCAGTCAGGTCAAGATTCGTATTTGAACGACAGCGCGACGCGAGTCCGAAACGCCAGGACTTTGCCGTTCTCCACCCGCATGTCCATCTTGGTCACTTCGGCGACGCGCAGATCGCGCAGCGAGCCGGCGGCTGTTTCCACGGCGCGCCGGCCGGCATCCTCCCATGATTTGTCGCTGACGCCGACGACGTCGACAACACGGTAGACGCTGTCCGTTTGCTTTTTAGCCACTGGATTTCTCCTTCAAGGGTGAACCGAATACGCACGATCACAAACGTTACGCACTGAAACCATCGCCGCGGTCATGCCGCCGGCATCTCGGCGGCCAATTTTGCCCGCAAGCCCACTTCTTCGTAGCCGCCGCCGCTTTCGTCCGGCCACGACACCGCGGTCTGGAACGCCGGCCTGGCGGAGAGGCGCGCGTACCAATCGTTGATGCGCGGCCGGCGGTCCTTCGACCAGAACTGGTCGCTGCCCAGCGCTGAGAGCCGGAACACATAGGGCGCGACGGCGATATCGGCGAGCGTCAGCGTCTTGCCGACGATCCAGGGTCCCGGATCGAGCGTGCGCTCGAGGCGATCGAGCAATTCCTCGATCGCGACGCGCGCGTCGGCAAGCTCGGCGGCGGTGATTTCGCCACGCACGGCCCGGGAGTGGACGTCCTGGTAATAGCGCATCGGGCGCTGCGCCGCGCGCTTGATCAATTCGTCGTCGCCCCAGCGATTGCGCAGCTTCGGCAGAATGTATTTCACCATCGTCAGCTTCACGATCCCGTCGAAGCCGTCCTCGCATTTGCGGATGAATTCGCGCATGCGCGCCTGCGCGAGCGGCCCGCGCGGGGTGAGCGCGGGGCCGGGGAAGGCGGCATCGATATATTCGTTGATGATGGTCAATTCCCGGATCGGCTCGCCGTCATGCACCAGCGTGGGCACGATGCCGTCGGGATTGATGGCGAGGTATTCGGGCTTGAGCTGATCGAATTTGAACAGATCGATGTAGCGGCTGGTCCATTTGACGCCCTTTTCCTCGAGCGCCATGCGGCAGCGCACCGAGCAGACGGAACTCCAAAAGTGGTACAGCTCGACCATTCGTCACCTCCCTTGCGCGCCGCCTCCGGCTTGGCGCGCGGGGCGGCTTGGAATTTATGGTGGCTTGATGATACCAGTTTTCCGGAGGGAAAGGCGCCGGCTTCAGGTGTCTTTCGTGGTCCGGGTAATGAGGGGGAAACGTCGGCAATGAATAACGTGGTCAACAGCAAGCGGGTATTTTGCGTCCAGCCACACCGGCCGATCGGCTTTGGCGAGATGCTCGGCAAGCGCGGCGATATCCGCCTCGACATGCTGGAGCAAAAAGGCCCGAACGATGCCGCGCTGCAAATCCTCGCCGCGGCGCACGCCTATCAGATGAGCTCGGCGCGCGACGAGCTGGCGCCGCATTACCACGCCCGCGCCGAGCTGTTGGGCCGAACGCCGAACCTTTTGATCGTTTCCACCAACGGCGCCGGCTACGACACCGTCGACGTCAATGCCTGCACCCAGCGCGGCGTGCTGGTCGTCAATCAATCCGGCGGCAATGCCGAAGCGGTCGCCGAGCACGTGCTCGGCATGATGCTGTGCCTGGTCAAGCGCGTCCCCGACTTCGATCGCGCGCTGCGCGCCGGCACGATCAAGAACCGCAACGATTATACCGGCGGCGAGGCGTACGGCCGGACCGTCGGCATCGTCGGGCTCGGCAATGTCGGACGGCGTGTCGCCGAGCTTGCCGGGATTTTGTTCAAGATGAAGGTGCTGGCCTACGATCCCTATGTCAGCGCCGATGTGGCGAAAGCGCGCGGCGCGGAGAAGGTCGAGCTGGACGAACTGTTGAAGCGCTCCGATTTCGTCTCGATCAATTGTCCGCTGACGCCGGAATCGCGCAAGCTCATCGGCGCGCGGGAATTCGCGCTGATGAAGCCGGACGCCTATTTCATCACCACGGCGCGCGGCTCGATCCACGACGAGGAGGCGCTGGAACGGGCATTGCGCGACAAGAAAATCGCCGGCGCCGGGCTCGACGTGTGGGAAAAGGAGCCGCCGCCGGCCAGTCATCCGCTGATGCAATACGACAACGTGATGGTGACGCCGCATATGGCGGGCGTGACCAAGGAGGCGCGCATCAGGATGGGCCGGATCGCCGCCGAGCAGATGCTCGATGCGCTCGACGGCAAGCCGGTGCCGCGCATCATCAATCCGCAGGTCTGGCCGGATTACGCCAAGCGGTTCGAGAAGACGTTCGGCTTTGCGCCGGCGCCGCCGCCTGACGAGCCGAACTGGCACGCGGCGGAGAAGCACGGGTGAGTTCGTCATTCCGGGGCGCGGGCGCTGGCCCGCGAGCCCGGAATCCATAATCGCTGTCCGCGAGTATTCAGCAAAAATCGAGGCTATGGATTCCGGGCAACCGCTTCGCGGTTTCCGGAATGACGGATCGCTACCCCGTATATTCCAAAATATGCATGCCCTGGCCCCAGCGGTCGATCAGATAAAGCCGGCCGTCGTCGTCTGAGCCGATGTCGTTCGACTGGATGCCCGGCGCGCCGTCCGGCGTTTCCGGCACGTAATAGCCGACTTCCTTCGGATGCAGCGGATCGCGGACATCGATGGCGCGCAGCCCGGCGTTGAAATAAGTGAGGAACACGATGTCCTTCCACGGTCCCTCGGCGGGCAGGTTCTCCAGGATATTGTGCGCGCCGAAGCGGCCGGGGCGGTCGTAATATTTCTCGCGCTCCGGCATGTAGGTCGCGATCGGCATCGGATTGGTCTCGTCGCGCGCATCGATGATCCACATGAATTGCGCGTCCCAGTATTTCTGCTTGGCGCGCGCCTCGTCGGTGACGACGAGATAAGGGCGGTCGCCGATCGGCCAGCAGGTATGGTTCGAGCCGGGAAACGGCGGCGACCATTTGGTGTGGCCGACGAGCTTCATGTCGCGCAGATCGCTGCAGTCGATGATCGACATGCCGCCGCCCCACCAGGCGCAATACATGCGGTTGCCGCGGATCATCGGCGGGCCGTGCAGCGTGGTGGCTTCCTCGGCCGGATGCGGGTCGTCGCCGACTTCGTCGGAGTCGGTCTTCATCCATGGCAGGCCCCAGATGCTGACCACTTCGGGCTTGAGCGGATCGGAAATATCCAGCGTCCAGATCACGCGCTTGGTCCAGCCCGGCGCGTCGTTCGGCATGAAGGCGAGCTTGCGCTTCAGATCGACGCCGAAACGGTGCGGGCCGGAGCCCGGCATGTCGTAGAAGCCGATCGGCTTCGGCGCCGACGGCGTCGAGATATCGAAGATGAAAAAGCCGGCGCGCGCGTTCTTGCCCTTGTCGCCGGCGAGCCGCTCCGAGTTCACGTAGAGCAGATCGTCGCCGACGATGCGCAGCTTGTGGCAATGGATGCCGGGCGGCGCGCGGAACTCGCCGACCTTGTGCGGCTTTTTCGGATCGCGCACGTCGTGCACGGTAAAGCCTTCCGGGCCGTTATAGCTCGAGCCGCCGACCGCGCCGACATAAGCGTGACCCTTGTGAATCTGCACCAGCGAGCCGCCGCCCCAGGCCGCCGACGCGTCGTGGCCGATCAGGCGAAAGTTTTTTGCTTCTTCGGGAAAGGCGGGCATGGTCACTCCTTGTTCACGAGCTTGATGGCGCGATCGTAGTAGGACAGGTCGATATAACGCTGCGGATCGGCCGGTTGGCCGCCTTCGACTTCGGCGCGCAGCGCCAGCACGTTCTTGAAGCCGGCCATGTCGAATTTGGCGTCGGGCGCGAAACCGAAACCGGGCTCGGCCATCGAGCGTCAGGCTCTTCTCCGCGATGTCCTGCGGCATCTTCAGTTTGTCGACGAGGATGGCGACGGACGCATCACGGTTTTTCGGATCGAGCGACCAGCGCAGCGCTTCGATATAGGCGGCGAGATAATCGACCAGCGTATCGCGCATGGTCGCGCGCCCAGGCGCGCCGCACGAAATCGCCGCCGGCCTGATAGGGGCCGAGCAGATCGGTGGTGCGGCCGAGGCTGTGCATGCCTTTTTGAGCGGCTTCGAGCGAGAACGGCAGATTGAGGATGGCGCCGGCATTGTTCTTGTCCGCGAATAGCGCGTGCAGCCGAAACGAGCCGTTGCCGACCGGATTGAACGTATAGTCCTTGCCTAATTCGAGCCCATGCTGCAGCAGGATTATCTTCGCCTGCAGCGCATAGGCGGTGTTAGGCGCATCGACGACGATGGCGTGGCCGCGGATATCGGCAAACGTCTTGATGTCATCTTGCACGTAGAATTCGTTGGTGCCGCTGTCGCCGCCGCCGACGATCACGATATCGTCCTTGGCGACGTCGATCATCGCCACCGCGTTGTCGACCGCCGAATGCACGATATCGGCGGCGCCGCTCGCCAGCGCGGCGCGCTGGCTTTTGGAGCCTTTGGTGAATTGCAGGTCGGCGTTCAGCCCATGCCGGGCGAAGAAGCCCTGCTCGACGGCCACGTAAAACGGCAAAGCGCGGGCATTGGGGAATGTGTTGACGTGGATGAGAGTAGGTTCGGCTGCGGGAGCCAGAGCGGCGAAACTCCATAGTCCGCACGCCAGGAAAATTGTCCGGCCGAGCATGGTTCCTCCGTGGCGTCGATCTTGCTTTATTGTCATCATCGGCGAATGCCGGACGGTGCAGTAATCACGTCCGGTCAAGGTTGTTCAAGCCCCATCGGCTGCGCTGCGACCATGCCAAGGACCACGCCAAGGATCACGCCAAGGATGCCGTTTTGACCGAGCGCGTTGCATCGATTTCCGCGGCTGCGGCGGGGCAGGGCGAGCTGTTCGGCCATCCGCGCGGGCTCACTTACCTGTTCACCACCGAGATGTGGGAGCGCTTTTCCTATTACGGCATGCGCTCGCTGCTCGTGCTCTATATGACGAAGTATCTGCTGCTGGCCGATCATTCCGGCAACGTCGTGGGGCTGCTCGGCCTCAAGCGCGGGCTCGAAAGCATCTTCGGTCCGCTCGACGTGCAGCCGCTGTCGTCGCAAATCTGGGGCCTTTACACCGGGCTCGTTTATTTCACGCCGATCTTCGGCGGGCTGTTGGCCGATCGCGTGCTCGGCCAGCGCCGCACCGTCGTCATCGGCGCGGTGCTGATGGCGATCGGCCATTTCATGATGGCGGTCGAACAGCTGTTCCTGTTCGCGCTGTTGGCGCTGATCCTCGGCTCCGGCTGCTTCAAGCCGAACATCTCGACCCAGGTCGGCGGGCTTTACGCGCCGGGCGATCCGCGCCGCGACCGCGCCTATTCCATCTTCTATGTCGGCATCAATGTCGGCGCGTTTCTGGCGCCGCTCGATTTGCGGCACGCTCGGCGAGGAAGTCGGCTGGCACTACGGCTTCGCCGCCGCCGGCGTCGGCATGTGCATCGGGCTTTGCATTTATCTCTACGCGCTGCCGCATCTGCCCCAGGACGAGATGCATAAGGCGAAAGCCGCGCACACCGAAGGCCGGCCGCTCAGTCGCACAGAATGGCGCGCCATCGCCGCGTTGCTGGTGCTGTTCGTGCCCAACACATTGTTCTGGGCCTGCTACGAGCAGATCGGCAACACCACGATCCTGTGGATCGACGCCGATGTCGACCGCACTATCGGCCTGTTCGGGTCGGCGGCGCGGATACCGACGACCTGGTTCCTCGCCTTCAATCCGTTCATGATCTTTGCCTTCACGCCGTTCGTCGTCGCGCTGTGGGCGCGGCAGGCGGCGCGCGGCAGCGAGCCGTCGACCGTGACAAAAATGGCGCTCGGCTGTTTTGGCGTCACCGCGGCCAATCTGATCATGGGCTTTGCCGCCTTTCATGCCGGCGCCGGTCAGGCAAGCTGGCTGTGGCTGCTCGGCTCGATCGCGGTCACCACCGTAGGCGAGCTCTATCTGTCGCCGGTCGGGCTGTCGCTTGTGACCAAGGTGGCGCCGGTGCGGCTCCTCTCGATGATGATGGGCATCTGGTTGGCGACGAGTTTTACCGGCGGCTTCCTCGCCGGCTATATCGGCAGTTTCTGGAGCCGCATGCCGCATATCGAATTTTTCCTGATGATCGCGGCCATCGCCGCCTGCGCCGGCCTGATGATCCTCGCCTGCCACCGCCCGCTGAAGGGAGCGCTGGGGGAATAAGCATCCCGCCCCGCGACAGCGGGGAGTGGCATAGGCGCCCCACGATCAAAGAACGCCGTCCGTTCCGCGGCGCCTGCGCGCTCCTTCTCCCCGCGCGCGGGGAGAAGGGTGGGATGAGGGGGCCTCTCCGCCGGGCGCAGATTGCGGCACCGTCTGAAGCAACGAGGCACTAACCGCAACGCTCAGAATTGCGGAGAGGCCCCCTCACCCTCGTTCGCTACGCTCGCTCGACCTCTCCCCGCACGCGGGGAGAGGTGAATATGAACCATCCTGTTCTCGCGCCGCGATTTTGCGCGAGTTCGCAGCCCACGATGTCAAACAGCCCACACCGCACGGCCAGTAATCTGTAGCCCGGATGGAGCGGAGCGTAATCCGGGTACGATCAACGAGCTTTCACTGTCCATCCCGGGTTTCACTTCGTTCAACCCGAGCTACGAACTGTTTGCAACTCGCTTCCGGCAAATAAAAGAAGGGAAGCGGAACGCCGGCAGACGCGGTAGTCCACGGCCTGTACGCAAGCGGCGTACAGGGCGCGCCACGGAGAAGGCGGCTTGCGCCGCCCTTCCGCTTCGGGCGCGCTCGCCTGCCGGCGTTCCACCACGGCACTTGCGGCAGCGATCCGCCTACGGGCTACATTTCCTGCGGTAGCGGACGATTATCTAGGAGGGTTAAATGGCGTCCCAATCTGGCGTTTTCGTGCTTCAGGGGGAAGGATCACTCATCTCCATGCAGCCAACGCAATTCGCTGCCGAGACTGATTTCCAAAATCTTCTCTCGCGATTTCCAGAACTCCTCGTTGGCGATCAGATCAATCCGCAAGAGCCAAGACGTTGGGTACTTGTAAAGCGCGAACAACCGATTGCTACGAACGAAGAGGGCGCGTCGCTCTGGTCTGTCGATCACCTGTTTCTCGATCAGGATGGAATACCAACGCTCGTTGAGGTGAAGAGGCAAACAGATTCGCGAATTAGGCGAGAAGTAGTCGGCCAAATGCTGGATTATGCGGCAAATTGCATGACCTATTGGTCGATTGACATGCTTCAGTCTGGTTTCGAGAAGACTTGCGCACTTGCAAATCGCGTTAGCGATGAAGTGTTGGGTGATATCCTAAAGCCCGGCCAAACCCCTGCGGACTTTTGGGATCGTGTAAAAACGAATCTTGAAGCGGATCGGATCAGATTGCTTTTTGTTGCGGATAATATTCCGACGGAGCTAAAACGCATTGTCGAATTTTTAAATCGGCAAATGAACCCTGCGGAGGTGCTTGCTATTGAGCTCCGTCAATACACAGATGGAGCCGGGACGCGTACCATCGTACCGATGGTATACGGGCAAACCCAAAATGCGGTTTCAAGGAAGGCAGCTGGCGCGCAGCGACAAACCTGGGATCGCGAGAGCTTTTTGGAGGACCTGAAAGAAAATAAAGATGTAACAACGGAGCAATTTAATTTCGCACTTCAGATACTTTCGTGGATGGAGAGGAGCGGGCGGCGACTTTTATTCGGAACTGGGCAAGGCGGTTCCGTGGCTCCCGACCTGAGGCCGCAAGGCATTGACTTTAGACCTATCTATTTGAAGACGGATGGCCAACTTCTACTTTCAGTTTGGTTCCTGGGAGGGACGACCGGTATTTGGGCCACAGGAGCCTCGAAAAGAATTGGTAAAGCGCTTTGGTGCTGTCAATGAAGCGAATTTCGACGAAACCACGTTCAAAAGATATCCATCACTTTCGTTACGAAGAATACTGCGTGACCCGGATGGGCCTTCTAAAATCCTAAAAGCTCTCAACTGGATGGAACAGTGCATCGCCGCTAGAGCACCGTGAAACAAACGCAACCTGCCATCCACGTTTTGGGTTCACTGTACCTTTAAGACGTGGATGCCCGGCACAAGGCCGGGCATGACGAGTTAGAAGCACCAAGACAGCGGATTAATGCATCGCCGCGGCCGCCGGCTCCGGATTTTCCATATGGGCGATGTTGGTCTTCACCGCCTTCTGGACCTTCTCGAAAGCGCGCACCTCGATCTGGCGGACGCGTTCGCGCGAGACGCCGAATTCGTCGGCGAGCTCTTCCAGCGTGATCGGATCGTCGGCCAGCCGCCGCGCCTCGAAGATGCGGCGTTCGCGGTCGTTGAGCACGGACAGCGCGTCGCCGAGCGCCTTGTGGCGGTTCTCCGACTGCTCGCTTTCGGCGAGCCGGCTTTCCTGGCTGACCGAATCGTCGACCAGCCAATCCATCCACTCGCCGGAATCGCCGTCCTCGCGGATCGGCGCGTTGAGCGAGGCGTCGCCGCCAAGGCGGCGGTTCATGTCGATGACGTCCTGCTCGGTGACGCCCAGCCGCTTGGCGATCAGCTTGACCTGATCCGGCCGCATGTCGCCTTCATCGAGCGCGGAGATGCGGCTCTTCGCCTTGCGCAGGTTGAAGAACAGCTTCTTCTGGTTGGCGGTGGTGCCCATCTTCACCAGCGACCACGAGCGCAGGATGTATTCCTGGATCGCCGCCTTGATCCACCACATGGCGTAGGTCGCAAGCCGGAATCCCTTGTCGGGCTCGAAGCGCTTGACCGCCTGCATCAAGCCGACATTGCCTTCGGAGATCACTTCCGAGATCGGCAGGCCATAGCCGCGATAGCCCATGGCGATCTTGGCCACGAGCCGCAAATGGCGACGTAACGAGCCGGTGCGCCGCGTCGCGGTCGCCGTGCTCGCGCCAGCGCTTGGCCAGCATGAATTCTTCCTGCGGCTCCAGCATCGGGAACCGCCGGATTTCTTCTAAGTACCGGGTGAGACCGGTTTCGCCCGACAAAATGGGCAGTGCTGCAGTCTGGGCCATTTTAGCGCCCTCCATATCTATCTGTGCCCCCGCAGGAGCGGCGGGCGAATGGCGCCGCCGCTTGCCTGAAGCCGACGGCACCAGTCCATTATCTCGCACCCGCAACATACACGGTCGAATCAGGCGAACGGAAGTGAAGCGGCATCAAATCGACGCGATACCGCGTTGATCTCAGTCAAGTGACTGTGAAAACCCGAGAAACCGGTAAATTCCTTACTTATCGCCTGACGCTTTCGCGCCGGCCTCGGCCCGACCGCCGGCCAGCGCTGTACGCAAACGGGCGAGGTCATGCGGCAGTTCCAATTGGAACCGCATGAATTCGCCGCTGCTGGGATGTTTGACCGACAGTATATGGGCATGGAGCGCCTGTCTGCCAAGGGCGGCCAGCGCCGCTTGGGCGGCCTGCGGCAAAAGCGCCGTTTTGGTGCGGAATCCGGCGCCATAAGTCTCGTCCCCCAGCAAAGGATGGCCGATCGAAGCCAAATGGACCCGAATCTGGTGGGTCCGGCCGGTTTCCAGCCGGCAGAGCAGGAGGCTCGCCACCGGCGGCCTCGGGCTTGGCACCCTTCGCCGTCATCTTGGCCGGCTTTCCGCCTTCGTATCGTTCCAGCACCTGCCAATGGGTGATGGCCTCGCGGCCGCCTTCGCGCACCGCCATCCGGTCGCGCGCCCGGGTGTCGCGGTCGAGCGGCTTATCGATAGTGCCGTGCGGCCGCTCCGGCGCGCCCCAGGCCAAAGCCAGATAGCCACGCTCGAACGCTTCGTCGCTGCGGCCATGGTCGGCGAATTGCGCGGCCAGCGCCCGATGGGCGCGGTCGTTCTTCGCCACCACCATCAGCCCGGTGGTGTCCTTGTCGAGCCGGTGCACGATGCCGGGCCGCCGCTCGCCGCCAATGCCGGACAGGCTGTCGCCGCAATGGGCGATCAGCGCATTGACCAGCGTGCCGGTCCAATGGCCGGCGGCCGGATGGACCACCAGATTGCGCGGCTTGTCGATGACGATGATGTCGTCGTCCTCATAGACCACCTTGAGCGGAATAGGCTCCGCCGCGGGCTTGGCGGGCTCGGCCGGCGGCACGGCGACGACGATTTCGGCGCCGGAATTGACGCGATGGCTCGGATCGCGGATCGTCTGGCCGTCAAGCGCCACCGCGCCTTGCTCGATGAGCACCTTGAGCCGCGATCGCGACAGCGCGGCGGGCGGCTCGGCGAGATGGCGGGCCAGCACGCGGTCGAGCCGCTCGCCGGCCTCTTCGGCGGCGACCAGAACCGATGTTGGCGTTGCAGGCATAGTCATGGTGACAATCTTTTGGCACAGTCTTTGGTGACACAGTTGGCGCAAAAGTCCGAAATTAAAAAATCCGACGACCCCGCGCCCGATCCGCCGCCGGAAGCGCTGGCGAAGGTGCGGCTTCTGATGCTGATATCGGTTGTCACGACCGGCATCGCCATCGCCGCGGTGATCGGCGTCATCGGCTACCGCGTTTACCATACCGGCGAAAGCGGCGCCGGGACCATCACCAACGGCACCGTCTTCCTGCCCAAAGGCGCGCACGTGGTCTCCACCACCATCGGCGACGGCCGCATCGTCGTCACCCTGGACGTCGGCGGCCAAAACGAAGTCCGCATTTACGATCTCAAGACGCTGCGGCAGACCGGCAGCCTGCGGTTCGGGACGGAGCAGTGATGGCGTCATTCCGGGGCGGCGCAAAGCGGCGAGCCCGGAATCCATAACCACAGACGGTGCCGACCAAATCTCCGGAAAAATCCTTCGATGTCAGCGATTATGGATTCCGGGCTCCGGCTGGAGCCTGTCATCGGGCCGCGCGACTTCGCGCTGGCCCGTTGAGCCGGCCCCGGAATGACGGCTTGCACCGCCGCTTTATCGCAGCTATTTCGGAGCCACGCTCCCTTCGTCTAGCGGTCTAGGACGCGGCCCTCTCAAGGCTGAAACAGGGGTTCGATTCCCCTAGGGAGCGCCAAGCGGCATGATTTCTTCCTGAAATATTTTCCGCATTCGCCGCGCTCACGCCCGCACTCACTCCGGAGGCCAAATTCGCATCGGGATTCGATCTCGAAGCGACGGGCGCTGCGGATCGACGTTGCCGTCGGCGACCTCACTCGAGGCGGCCGCGGCCAGGGGAAAAACATCGTTCGGAACTTTACGGTCTTTCTGGAGGTTCAGTCACTCGGATCCCTATTTTCAGGAAACGCAGTCATGGATGAAAACCGAGTAGCAGGCACCGCCAGAAACCTCGGCGGCAAGGTCGAAGAAGGCTTTGGCCGTGTCACGGGCGATACCAAAAGCCAGGCCGAGGGCATCGTCAATCAGGCCGCCGGCGCGGCGCAGGATCTCTATGGCCAAGCGGCCGACACGGCCCGCGACACGGCTTTGACGTTCGACAAATGGCTGCGCAATCAAATCGAGACGCAGCCCTACACCACCGCACTCGTTGCGGTCGGCATCGGTTGGCTTCTGGGGCGATTGCATCGGCCATTGTGAGTCGCGTGGCTCGTCTCTGAGACCGACGTCACTACAGCGGCCAAATCCGCACTGCGTCTGGATCGATGTCGAAGCGACAGGCGCTGCCCAACGGTGGATCGACGTAGCCGGCGGCGACTTCGATCGATGCGTCGCCGAAACGCAGCGTGATCTGATGGCCTGAAGCGACGCGCATGACGGCCTCGACCGTGCCCTCGTAGCGGCCGGTTTCGCTTAAGCGCACGCGCGCCGGCGACACGGTCCAGCCGACATGCGCGGCCGGCGTCAGCGCCGGTCCGGTCACCTGGAGCACCACATCGGCGCCAACCGCGATACTATCCGCGCCCACTGCGATGCCTTTGGCGGCGTGATCCGCGCCGAGGAGCCGCGCCACCGTTTCGTTGTTGGGGCGGCGAAACACCTGGTCGGTCGGGCCCGCTTGCAGGGCGCGGCCGTTCTCGAAGACCAGGATTTCATCAGCGAGCATCGCCGCCTCCGCCGGATCGTGCGTGACCAGGATGGTCGTCACGCTGAGCTCGCTTTGCAGCGCCAGCATTTCGCGGCGCAGCCGCGCGCGAAGCGGCGCATCGAGCGCCGAGAACGGTTCGTCGAGTAAAAGCAAACGGGCGGGGCGCACCAGCGCCCGCGCCAGGGCAACGCGTTGCTGCTGGCCGAGCGACAACGCCTCCGGTTGCCGGGTTTCGAGGCCGCGCAGGCCGAGCCGGTCGATCCAGTGCTTGGCCAGATCCGGATCGGCGCCGGCCGGGAACGCCAGTTGCTCCGACACGGTGAGATGGG
Organism: uncultured Alphaproteobacteria bacterium; assembly: GCA_963784325.1. Lineage (GTDB taxonomy): Bacteria > Pseudomonadota > Alphaproteobacteria > Rhizobiales > Xanthobacteraceae > BOG-931. The sequence goes on from CAWARC010000009.1 coordinate 67,471, forward strand.
GAAACAGTCCGTAATTTTGCGGCACGTAGGCGATGCCACGCGCGGCCGGTTCGAGCGAAGCGATGTCGCGGCCGTCGAGCCGGACACTGCCGCGGTCGCAAGCCTCGATGCCGGCGATCATCTTCAGCGTCAGCGATTTGCCGGAGCCGGACGGACCGACGATGGCGAGCCGGCGCGCCTGCGGCGACCACGCCACGTCGAGCTGGAAATTGCCGAGCCGCTTTCGCAGTTGCAGCTCGAGATTGACCGAGCGGGTTGTTGCGGGAGCGCGCGCGGCAATATCGGGCATCGTGCCCGGCAACGCGGCGGGCGATGCCGCAGCAGCTGCCCGCGTTCCGGCCCGATTGCCGGCGAGCGTGCTCAGCACCATGATCGCGATGGCAAGCGCGAGCGTCGGCACGAGCACCGGCAGCATTGCGGGCAGGCCCTGCGAACCGAACGCGACATAGGTGTAGACCGGCAAAGAATAAGGATGATAGGCGACCATTACCGTGGCGCCGAATTCACCGAAGGCGCGCAGCCACGCCAGCAACAAACCGGACAGGATCGCCGGCCGCGCAATCGGCATGCTGACGTGGAAGAAGACGTAAAGCGGATCGCGCCCGAGCGTCGCCGCGACGCCTTCGAGCCCTGGGTCCATTGCCGCAAAAGCCGAGCGCGCGGCGATAATCAGAAACGGCGCGGCAACGAAAACTTCGGCCAGCACGATGCCGGTGAACGTGTCGGTCAGCGCGCCGCCGGTGAGCCGGCCGATCGGCGTCGAATAGCCGACCAGAAACAACAGCAGCACGCCGCTCGCCAGCGGCGGCAAGGCCAACGGCAGCTGGACCAGAAAGCCGAGCAATCCCACGGCGCGGCCCGACACGCGCGCCAAGAGATAACCGAGCGGAATGCCGCCGAGCGCGATCAATAGCGTCGCCAGTGTCGCGCTTAAGACCGATACCAGACAGGCTTGCGTCAGCGCCGCGGTATCGACCGTGCTCCAGTCGGCTAAGCCCGCCTGCTGCGCGCCGGCGATCAGCGGCGCGATCAGATAGATCGCAAGCAGCCCGGCGAGCCAGGGAATAGGCGCGGGGACGCGCCGTATCGCTTGGCCCGAATTTACCTGGCCCGAATTCACTTGACCCGAATTCACTTGGCCCGATCGAGCAGCACCTGGACGTCCTTCGGCACGCCCGCCGCGTCACCCGTCAGCGTCAGCTTTTGCGCCGCGAGGCCGTGCTCCTTCATGATGCTGTGGCCCTGCGTGCCCAAGAAAAAGGCGAGGAACGCGTCGGCGCCGGCGGCATTCGCCGCATTGTGCAAGATGGTGGCGGTGTACACCGCCTTCGGCGTGATTTCGGGCGGCAGCGCCAGCGCCGGTATTTTGGCGTCCGCGGTTTCGGTCGAATAGAAGAAGCCGACATCGAGCTGGCCCGATTGCAGCCGGCCGACCAGCGTCTCCTCCGGCAAGACCTGCGCGGGATTATCCGGCGCGCCGATGATTTTCTCCGACAGGCCGGGGCTCTTGTAGAGGGCTTCCGCCTGTTGCATCAGGGTCACCGTGAGCGCGCCTTTGGGATCGAGCTTGGGATCGGTACGGCCGATCTTGATTCCCGGCTCTTGCAGGACTTGATACCACGGCTTCGATTTCAAGTCGGCGGCGAATTTGCTCGATGCGTTATAGCCGATGACGACCGGGGATTGGGCGAAGGTGATGTACCAGCTCACCCAATCGCCGTTCGCGGCGCCGCTCAGGCCATCGTTGACCTTGGGACTGGCGCTGACGAACACGTCGCCCTGGCGCAGCTTGCCCTTGATCTGATTGGCAAGACCGCTCGAGCCGCCGGCATAGCCCTGGAACGTATCGCCGCTCGCTTTGTCGAAGGCCGGCCCGATGCCGTGCTCCATCAAATTCACCAGCGAGCCGGCGTAGAGCACGTTGACCTTGCCGGCGGCGGAAGCCGGCGGTGCCGCCAGCAGTGCCAAGCCGGCCGCGAGGAGTCCCGCGCTGGACAACAGAGACAATTTTGCAACTCGCCGAGCAGTGGCAACGACGGAAGACATGGACATCTCCTTTGAAGCTGTAAGTGATTTCAGTCCGGTGTGACGACGAAAGTGATCGCGTGCGCGGTGGTGCCGCTGAGTTCGACGGTGAACGGCGCCGCCGCGAGATCGAATTTCACGCTTTTGGCAACGCCGGCGCAGCCGCTCGCACCGCTGAAAGCGGTCGATTGCAAGGCGTGCCCGTTCTGGATGACGTCGATCCAGGCCGGCGCCGCGAGCGTGACGCGGTACGTGCCGGCTTTCGGCAAGGCCGCAGCGTTGACAAATCCCGCGTCACTCTCAGGAGATTTCGGCGCGCGCGAGGGCGCGACCGGCAACTTCGCGTCGGCCAGGGGCGCGAGCGCGAGCGCCACGGCGGCGCCGACCGGTTGCGGCAGATCAGCGCCGGAGGGCTTTTGCGACGGCGACGCCAGCAAGGCGCGCTCATGGTCGAGCGGCCATTTGAACTTGTCGCAGCCGACGGGTTCCTGCGCCAATGCCGGCGCCGCAGCCAACAGCGTGGCGGCAATAAAGAGGACAACGCGGATCATGGCGGTTGCCTAGGCGACGCCGATCATGACGTCGGAAGCCTTGATGACGACGATGGCCGTGTCGCCAACCTTTAAGCCGAGCTCGTCGACCGCTTCGTTGGTGATCGAAGACGTGATGACCTGGCCGGGCGCGATTTCGACCCGCACATGGGCGGTCGTGGCGCCTTTCTTGACCTCGATAATCTTTCCTTTGATTTGATTGCGCGCGCTCAGTTTCATAGCGCATCCTCAAAATAGCTTGGCGCGCGGCGGATGCCGCGCGGTTGGCAGGTCAGTGGCTTTTTGGGACAGACTTCGGAGGCGCAGTCCGAAGCATTGAAGACGCGCTTACGGCGCGTCAGCGTCAAACAGTACCCTAGCAAGGAATTCGCGGGACGGCAAAGTGCCGGGGAATGCCGCGAATATCGCAGCCCCGACTAATGGCTCGGCGGCGCCAACAGCGGCGCATCGAAGCCATTGTGCGAAAGAATCGTCTGCCCCTCCGGCGACAGGATGAAGAAGGCGAAGTCCGCGGCATTCGCGTTTTTTGTCGGCAGCAAGGTCAAGCCGTAATCGGCGCCAGTCGCGAGCTGCGGCGGAAGGTCGACCACCGTCGCGCCCGGCAGGTCCTTTTTGAAATCGCCGCCGGCGGAGCAATATTCAATAAAGATATCGGCGTGACCCTGCTGCAGGTGCCAGGCGAAAACATCGACACCGGCCGGCGGCGCGGCCGTGATCGGCGGGCCGCCGATCAGCTTGTGCGCCTTGGCTTCCAGAGTAGCGCGGCTGCCGGGACGAATGGAATCGGCTTTGCCGAACATCGCCCAGGTGTAGTCGCCGAGCGGATCGGCCTTGGGCGTCGAGGTGCCGAGCTTGATCTGCGGATCGAGCGAGGTGGCGAGGAAGGGGGGAGGGAACTCCGGACGCACCAGCGCGCAGAGCCGGTTGCGTGCGAACAGCACGACCGGACCGGCTTTGCCGGCGCGAAACAGCGCAAGCGGATTGCCCATGTCAGCCGAAGCAAAGACGTCGGTAGCTCGCCCTTCTCGATGCGTTCGCGCAGCGCGCCCGAGGGACCGAAGCCGGTGGCCACTTTGATTTTTGTCGCGTAGGCAAAGGCAGCGGCGATCTCACCGACGGCGGTGCGTAAACTGCCGGCGGCAGCACGCGCACACCCGGCGCATCCTCGGCGCGAAGCGGTTCGATCATGGCAAGACTTCCCATAAAGAGAGCGAAGACGAGAACAGCTAAGCACTTTTTCTCATGGAAACTTCCTCGACTGTGCCGG
>CAWARC010000010.1:0-37385 GCA_963784325.1 uncultured Alphaproteobacteria bacterium
AGGCGCGGCTCGCGAAGTGCCTCATAGCTCGCGGGCGCGGCCCTTGCGAAAATCGTCCACAGCCTGATCCGCCAGCCGGTCGAGCCTACCCGCCTGCGCGTCGCGCTCGATCTTCTGATCGAAGCGCGCGGCATCGAACTCCTCGAACCAAGCGCGAAACACCGCGAGTTGGTCGGGCGGTAGCTTGGCAACGGCTTTTTCAATGTCTTCGATGGTCATGGAACAACCTATAGCACATCCGGGCTAAGGAGTGGAGAATGCAGTATTTAGCCCTGCTCCTTCGGAGCTACGTCACGAAGGTCGCGGAATTCCACGTCGCGACCGGCCAGCGCACAGGTGCGTTCCTAGCGGTTAGGGAACCGTGCCCGGGGGGCCCTTGCCGCCGATCTCGCCATGAATTTGGCGGATGTTACCCGCATGAGCGTGGCGCTGTGCGCGACCGAGCATCGCAGTCGGGTTACGGATGTTGCGCGTTAGGGCCGCGCTAAACTACGATCAGGTCGGGTTGAGAAATCAAAAGGGACGAGATCGCTGTGAAGAAAAATGCGCGTGCGTTCGTCGTGTTGGCGTTTGCGTTGCTGGCGTCGGCGGTGTTGTGGAGCCGTGGGTTGCTTGCCGGCGAACCGCTCGGCACGGCGGAACAAGCCCGCGCCTTGCTCGACCGCGCCGTCGCCGCACTCAAGGCCGATCAAGGCAAGGCGCTGGCCGCCTTCAACGACGCACACAACAAGGATTTCCACGACCGCGATCTTTTCGTCTATTGCTTCAATACCGGCGACGGCAAATTCACCGCTTATGAATTGGCGGCGCTGATCGGCGCCGATATCCGCCAGTTCAAGCTTTACAACGAGCCGATGGGACAGCGCAGCTATGACGTCGTCCACGATGCGCCGGAAGGCACCGTCGTCAGCGTCGACTACAAGATGCCGAAGCCGAACGAGACCAAGCCCTCGGCCAAGCAGGCCCTCGAAGCCCGCGTCGGCGATCAGGCCTGCGGGGTGAGTTATTTCAAATAGCAGAGCTGCTGGGGCCGACCTGTCTAACCAGCGCCATGCGCTCTACTCATGGACGCGGGCGAAACTTGTCGAACAGCCAGTACATCAGCCCGCCGACGATCGCGCCCGCGATGACGGCGGTCACGACCGTCCGCAGATCAATGGACGGCGCCCGCAACAGCATGCCGCCCGACCACAGCACGGCGAAGATGATGGCGATCGGGATACGGTTGGAGCGCGGCTTTGTCACGGCGCCTGAATGTACGGCGGTTGAGCGGTTATGCCATCGGATAATTTACGCGGCTGCCATGGCCGGGCTTGGAGACGTTGCGGAACCGAGGGGCTTTTTGGTAAAATAACGACTTGAACGCAGCGGAGGTATCCCATGGATCGTCGCACGTTCGTGAGCATGATGGCGGCCAGCGCGGCCAGTCCGCTGGTCCAAGACGCCGCAGCGGCGCAGCCCGCACCGAAGGCCCAAAATATCGTCCTGGTCCACGGCTTGTTCGCTGACGGCTCGTGCTGGGCAGATGTCATCGCCAGGCTGCAGCCGAAGGGGCTCAATGTCACGTCGGTGCAGAACCCGCTGACGACGCTGCCGGAAGCGGTCGCGGCGGCGCAGCGCGCGCTGGCGATGCAGCAGGGCCCGACTGTGCTGGTCGGCCATTCCTTCTCCGGCATGATCGTCACCGAAGCCGGCGTCGACCCGAAAGTTTCGGCCGTGGTCTATGTCGCCGCGCGGGCGCCCGATGCCGGCGAGGATTACACGGCGCTGGCAAAAAAATTTCCGGTGCCGCCGGCCTCGGCCGGCATTGTCTGGTCCGGCGATTGGGGCCAGTTGAGCGAGGAAGCCTTCCTGCGCGATTTTGCCGGCGACGTTCCCGCCGACAAGGCGCGCGTTCTCTACGCCGTGCAGGCGCCGTTCAATCGCGCCTTGCTGGCCGGCAAGACGGCGCATGCGGCATGGCGGTCGAAGCCGAGCTGGTACGCGGTGTCTACCGAAGACCGCACCATCAATCCGGACCTCGAACGCTTCATGGCCAAGCGCATGGGCGCCAAGACCATCGAGGTGAAGGCAAGCCACGTGTCGCTGATCTCGCAGCCCGACACGATCGCGAATTTGATCCTGGAGGCGGCCGGGCAGGCTTAGAGCGCGCGCTCACCGCCAGCCAAGGGCCGGGGCGACGTGCTTGAGGATCGCCTCGATGACGTGGGCGTTGTAATCGACGCCGAGCTGGTTGGGCACCGTCAGCAGCAGCGTGTCGGCTTCGGCGATGGCCTCGTCTTGCTTGAGCTGTTCGACGAGCACGTCGGGCTCCGCGGCGTAGCTGCGGCCGAACACGGCGCGGCGGTTGTCGCCGAGGAAGCCGATCGAAGTCCGCGCTCTCGCTGTCGCCGCCGAAATAGGCGCGGTCGCGATCGTCCACCAGCGCGAAGATGCTGCGGCTGACCGATACCCGCGGCACGCGCGTGTGCCCGGCCGCCTTCCAGGCCTCGCGGAATTTGCGGATCTGGCCGGCTTGCTGGATGGCGAGCGGCTCGCCGGTCTCGTCGTAGATCAGCGTCGAGCTTTGCAGGTTCATCCCGATCTTGGCGGCCCATTCGGCCGTGGCGGCTGAACCCGCGCCCCACCAGATGCGCTCGCGCAGGCCTTCGGCGTATGGCTCGAGGCGCAGCAGGCCCGGCGGGTTCGGAAACATCGGCCGCGGATTGGGCCGCGCAAAACCTTCGCCGCGCAGCACCTCGAGAAAGACCTCGGTGTGGCGCCGCGCCATGTCGGCGTCGGTCTTGCCTTCCTCCGGCGCGTAACCGAAGTAGCGCCAGCCGTCGATCACCTGCTCGGGCGAGCCGCGGCTGATGCCGAGCTGCAGGCGGCCGCCGCTGATGACGTCGGCGGCGCCGGCGTCTTCCGCCATGTACATCGGGTTCTCGTAGCGCATGTCGATGACCGCGGTGCCGATCTCGATGCGCTTGGTCCGCGCGCCGACCGCGGCGAGGAGCGGGAAGGGCGAGCCGAGCTGGCGCGCATAATGATGCACGCGGAAATAAGCGCCGTCGGCGCCGAGCTCCTCGGCGGCGACCGCCAGCTCGATCGATTGCAGGAGCGCGTCGGCCGCCGTCCGCACTTTCGATTGCGGCGACGGTGTCCAATGGCCGAACGAGAGGAAGCCGATTTTTTTCATGGGGGTGTCAATTTAATGCGCGTCATGGCCGGACTTGTTCCGGCCATCCACGTCTTGCTTACGCCAATGTCAATGTAAAGACGTGGATGCCCGCAACAAGTGCGGGCATGACGGTGCAGCGGTCATTTCCGGGCCTGACCCGGCAATCCATGCACCGTCAGCGAGCCGTCGTCGTTCTCGGTGACGTCGACGCCCTTGCCGCGCAGCCAGGCGATGGTGTCCGCGCGGTTCATCGGCCGGCGCGGGTCTTCGGCGGGAGCGGTCCCGACCGGCGTTCCGGCCGGCAGCGCCGCGCGCTCCAGATAGCCGCTGATCTCGCCCCAGCCGTTGCGCTCCTCGTAGCTGTCCTTGATGGACGGCATGGCGCCGTCGCCGAGCCTCGTATTCGGTTTCGAGCCAGGCGCGCTCGCCGGCATGAAGCTCGCGGGCCGTGCCATCGGCGTTGACGTAGACGTAAGGGTAAAGCGGCATGGTGTGTCGTCGCGCTGATCGGCATATGGGTTCAAGCGGGTGCCGTTTCGCATCTTGGTCCGGCTATCCCGGCGTGTCATCGTCCGCGCAGGCGGACGATCCAGTAATCGCCGACGTGTCGGACCATTATTCGAGCGCCCCTCGGATTGCGCTTCACCGTTTGGCGAAGTATATTTATGCATGATCCGGTCGTGGCGCAATTCGTGACCCGCAAGGTCTGGGAAGGCGAACGGCCGAACCAGTTCGTAGCCTCGATTTCGAAGCGGCTATTGACCTGCTGCTGGCGTTGAACGTCGCGAAGGCGCTCAGCGATCTCAGCCCACTCAAAAGCGTGAGCCTCCACAAGCTGAAGGGCGAACGTAGAAATCAGTGGGCGATGACCGTGGCGGACAGCGCTTTCCCCTCATTCTGAGGTGCGCGCGAAAAGCGCGCCTCGAAGGATGCGGCCGCGGAATTGCCGCCGGCACCCTTCGAGGCCCGCGCTGCGCGCGGGGACCTCAGGGTGAGGGGATAATGGCGTGTAGCCTGGATTGAGCGGATCGAAATCCGGGAACGATGTATTCGCTCGCGCGCCGACCCGGGCTTTCGCTCCGCTCAAGCCGGGCTACGCTTGCATCGTGATTCGCGGTCGAATCTCGATAGCTTTCGTCGGGAAGGGCGTACATTTAAGCCCCTTTCCGCGAAATAAAGGGGTAGCAAAAAAAAAGGATTGCAACCGACCGAAAATTTTAGTCGGATCGGGAAGGCGTGGATTGCTGCTGTTGCTGTTGCGAGGGTTGGGATGGCCGCTTTTGCACGGTAACCACGGTAACAGGCCTGCCGAATTTGACCGCGCTGCCTGAAGCTCATCGGCCCGCTGAGAAGCGAGAGCGACGTCCTTGTTCAGCCAACCAATTCCGAACGCGGCAGCTTGCGGCATGAGGTTCCCCCGTCCATTGAGTCCGTGTTTGAGAAGAAACTACCTAACCAAGCCTACCGGCAAATGGCAAACGCTTAGTTACTGTTTCTCACAGCACGAGGGGTCATGAGTTCCAACGCCTGAGCAGCCGGAGCGTTCCGAAAAGCGGACCGATCTTCCCTTCGTAAAGGATCCCGAATTCATCTTTGGCATCGTCGCACCCGTCGGCGTTGACCTCGATTTTGTAAACAATACGCTCACTCGCGCCTTGGCCGATGTGGCATACGCCGTCGAGCCGTTCCGAATCACTCGGCTGATGCGTGAAGTACAGCTAAAGCTACCATTGGATGCAACAGGATACATCGATTTGATTAGGGAAAGAATAGAGTACGCCAATGAGGTCTGCCACAAGCTGGAGCGAAATGACGCGCTTGCCATCCTTGCCGTAAGCGCGATTCGGGAATTCAGATTGCAGAATGGGAATGACGAAGAAGAGCCATTAGGCAAGCAAGCGTATATTCTTCATCAGTTCAAGCGGCCCGAAGAAGTCAAGCTCTTGCGCGCAATCTACGGGCGCCAATTCATTCAGGTTTCTGTTCACGCGTCAGCGGCCCATAGGATCAATACAATCACTCGCAAGGAACTAGATTTCAAACTCGGCCGGATCGAACGGAAAGATGCTGAGGTCGCTGCCAGCGAGCTCGTCAAACAAGACGACAAGGAGGCAGACAAGGGATACGGGCAGAATGTGCACGATGCATTCCCGCTCGGCGATGTCTTTATCGATTCCACGGACGAGAAGACGTGCGAGCTGACCTTACGAAGGTTTGTGAACGCTCTTTTTGGTGACAACCAGATCACACCTGATCACGATGAGTACGGGATGTATACCGCGAAATCTGCGGCTCTCCGATCTTCTGCCCTCACGAGACAAGTCGGCGCGGCAATCTTTCGTCCTACCGGCGAGATAATTTCCATGGGATGCAATGAGGTACCTAAGTCTGGGGGAGGCACTTATTGGCCAGGCGATAAAAGTGACAAGAGGGATTTTGTCGATGGACACGATCCCAACCACGTAAAGCGAGTTGAATTACTTAGCACATAGTTGCTGCTGGAATAAAGCGTGTCGTTTATATGGAGCCTTACGCCAAAAGCTACGCAGCTGAACTTCACGCTGACTCAATTGAGGTGGATGGCAGCGGAAAAGGCGGCTTAGTTTCTTTTCAAAGGTTTATTGGCCTGTCGCCGTATCGTTACCGAGATTTGTTTGAAAAAGGCGCCAGAAAGTACTCGACCGGAGAAGCGCAGCGCTGGAATACCGATACGATACGCCCAATGATCGATGTGATGTTTCCTTCTTACTCGCCAGCCGACTGGTTGCGATCATTGATTGCGGAGCGTCTGGCCGGCATCCAGAAAGAAGCAACTCAGGCGGCGATTTAGGCGGAGGCCTGCAAAATGATGGATGACCCGTGCTCGCCACTTCCAGCCTTGGTCGGCAATAAATGGCTGATCGAGAGACGCTGGCGCATCCAATGCCTCTGTTTAGAGCTTTACGATTACTTGGAGAAGAACGAAATTGCAGTGAAGGCCGATTGGCGCTTTTTCTCGCCGCTTCTGGCTGCAGCCTTTTCGTTGTGGAGAGCGGCGTTTCTGGCCGATCCAGATCGAAAATGGGAGGACATTTACGAACACGCAAGACATTTTCAAATTTCTGATCGAGGACAATGCAATAAATTACCCGCAGGATCGAACGACACGCGCTTATTCGGCCGGATACTATCTGAACAACGCGAAATTCAGATTACGAGAAGTATGGGATTACATCCCTCATGATATCTATGAGCGGAGAGAAAAAAGGCTCTTGAGCCACTTTGGGGGGCTGATCTCGACAGCAATAGTCCGCCCGACGTCTGGGATTCATTGTACAGTGCGCTCTGCCTAGCGCTGAGATTTCATCAACGATTTAGGTAGTAGTGAATTGAACGGCTCCCCATGTCTCAATCCGTCTTTTCTTCAGCGGGCCAGCGCCTTCTGCCTTCGCAAGTGAGCGCTTGCTTTGCGCGGCGGATGTCGGCAGGCAAGACAGTGAAGATGGCGCCGACTTCTATTCTTCCGCTTAGTTAGAGCCGATCCGGGAAGTTCTTGAATCTGATAAATCGGATGTGATTCATTGTTGGGCGCTTGATTCGCGATGGAGCGCCCGATGTGGAAGCCAGAACACCGCCAAGCTGCGAACCGTAGTGGCCTGCGTTATCCGAGCGATTTGACTGATGCCGAATGGGTGATTGTGGCGCCCATGATCCCGCCTGCACGCCACGGCGGGCGCAAACGCTCCGTGAACGTGCGTGAGGTGCTGAACGGGATCTTCTACATCCTATGGACCGGCTGCCAATGGAAGGCTCTGCCAAAAGACCTGCCGCCGAAGAGCACGGTGCACGACTATCTGGAGCTATGGAACTGGGATGGCACGTTGGAGCGCATCCACCATGCACTCTACGTCGCGGTACGCGAGCAGGCCGGACGTGACGCAAGTCCGACGGTAGCGATTATTAACTCGCAAACCGCGAAGGGTGCTCAAAAAGGGGGTCTTGGCTCGATCCTTCGGGCTACGACGCGGGCAAGAAGGTCAAGGGTCGCAAGCGGCACATCCTGGTCGACACGCTGGGCCTCTTGTTGAACGTTGTCGTTCATCCCGCCGATGTTCAGGACCGTGACGGCGCCTTCCTGCTGTTGCGCCGAGCAAGACGACTGTTCCCGTTCATCAAACGCATCTTTGCTGATGGTGGCTATGCCGGAGAGAAGATGGCGCTCGTTGTCTGGCGAACAGGAGCATGGAAGCTGGAGATCGTGAAGCGATCCAACGTTTCTGGCTTCGAGGTCTTGCCCAAAAGGTGGATTGTCGAAAGGACGTTCGCCTGGATCAGTCGCAATCGCCGGCTGGCTCGTGACTTCGAGCGTTACGCCATAACCGTCGCCGCCTTCGTCCGCCTCGCCATGATCCGCATCATGCTCAGGCGGCTCGCTGCAAACCCCTCGTCATAAATCCAAACTTCCCGGATGGGCAGTTAGATGCACTTCTTTGGCTTTTCCTGCCGTTTGAGAACCACGCCCCGGTATAACTGCGCTTCTCGCGCACCACGTCTTCCGGCGTGCTCGCGGCGACGATTTCGCCGCGGCCGTCGCCGCCTTCGGGGCCGAGGTCGATGAGCCAGTCGGCGGTCTTGATCAATTGACACGCCCGCGCCACCGTACTTCGCTGTAACGCCAGCGCTTTATATTTCCCTTGGCTTCCAACTTTCCGCTGCGGACCAGGATCGCCATGCGCGCATCCATGAGCTTGGCGATGCCGCCGGAAATCTCACTTCCGCGCTCCTCCAAGGCTTCGTAGGTCCGTCCGATGATTCTGGCGACCTTGCGCCAATGTGCGCCGCAGCAGGGAAGAAGCAGGCGATCGATGTCGGACGCGGGGATCACTTCGCCGCCACCGGCGTCAGCTCGTACACGCGGCCGTATTTGGCGGCTTCGGCGATATCGCCGCGCTGCAACGCGAGCTGAACGGCCTCAAGCTTACTCGCGTCGTCGAGCGACATGGTCGGCGACCAGCTGTCGTCGCTATAATGAAGCTCGATCATGACATCCGCGGCGTATTTGCCCTCGTGGATGAGCTCGGTGGTTTTCCGATTGTCTCGATTCATGTCGTCTTCCGTCTCTCAAATTCTTCGTCCCATAACGCCGGATCGGGCCTATAGGCAGTCACCAGAACCGCAGGCCCGACTTCTCCGGCTCGGAATTGCCCAAACCACGTGGATCGGGCGACCATTTGCGTCGCGTTGGAGCGTCAGCACGCTAGGCCCGCGCGCCCGATCGGGATAATCCTCGATCGATTTGGCGGTTGCAATACCAGCGACCGCGTCGTCGGCAACAATACCATCCTTACGCGAGTTCATCAAAGCCATGGTCCGACACGCGAACATTTTGCGCCGAAGCACGAGCGTTTGCACGCGGCGCAAAGTTTCGCTCATCGCCCCAGTACCCCACCCCCGCGCTTCGCGCCGACCCTCCCCCTGCAGGGGAGGGTGAAGAGCGATCACTCCGCCGCCTCGACGCGCTTCTTCTTCCGCGGCTCGGCGCCACGCCGCGCCATCCGCTTTCGCCCTGCGGGCTACGGCGGACAAGGCACCGCCTATTCCGCAGCCTGAATGCGCTTCTTTGGCTTTTCCTGTCTTTTGAGAACCGGCTTCAAAAACGCCCCGGTATAACTGCGCTTCTCGCGCACCACGTCTTCCGGCGTGCCCGCGGCGACGATTTCGCCGCCGCCGTCGCCGCCTTCGGGGCCGAGATCGATGACCCAGTCGGCGGTCTTGATGACTTCCAGATTGTGCTCGATGACGACGACGGTGTTGCCGCTCTCGACCAGCTCGTGCAGCACGTCGAGCAGTTTCGCCACGTCGTGGAAGTGCAGCCCGGTGGTGGGCTCATCCAAGATGTAAAGCGTGCGCCCCGTTGCGCGCTTGCTCAATTCCTTGGCGAGCTTGACGCGCTGCGCTTCGCCGCCGGACAGCGTGGTCGCCTGCTGGCCGACATGGATGTAATCCAGCCCGACGCGATGCAGAAGCTTCAGCGGCTCGCGCACGCGTGGCACCGCCTTGAAGAATTCCAGCGCCTCCTCGACGGTCATATCGAGCACGTCGGCGATGGATTTGCCGCGGAACAGCACGTCGAGCGTCTCGCGGTTATAGCGCTTGCCCTTGCAGACGTCGCAGGTGACGTAGACGTCGGGCAGAAAGTGCATCTCGATCTTGATGACGCCGTCGCCCTGGCAGGCCTCGCAGCGGCCGCCTTTGACGTTGAACGAGAAGCGGCCGGGTTCGTAGCCGCGGGCCTTCGATTCCGGCAGCGCGGCGAACCATTCGCGGATCGGCGTGAAGGCGCCGGTATAGGTCGCGGGGTTCGAGCGCGGGGTGCGGCCGATCGGCGACTGGTCGATGTCGATGATCTTGTCGAGATGCTCGACGCCTTCGATGCGGTCGTAAGGGGCGGGCGCCTCGCTGGCATTGTTCAGCCGCCGCGCCAGCGCCTTGTAGAGCGTGTCGACCAAGCAGCGTCGACTTGCCGCCGCCGGAGACGCCGGTGACGCAGGTGAACAGGCCGAGCGGAATTTCGGCGGTGATGTTTTTCAGGTTGTTGCCGCGCGCGCCGACGATTTTCAGCACGCGGCTTTTGCTCGGCGGCCGGCGCTCGGGGATCGGCACCATCAGCTCGCCGGACAGATATTTTCCGGTCCAGCTGTCCGGCGCGGCGATGAGATCGTCGACCTGGCCTTTGGCGATGACATGGCCGCCGTGGATGCCGGCGCCGGGGCCGATGTCGAACACCCAGTCGGCGGTGCGGATGGCGTCCTCGTCGTGCTCGACCACGATCACGGTGTTGCCGAGGTCGCGCAGCCGCTTCAAGGTTTCGAGAAGCCGCGCATTGTCGCGCTGGTGCAGCCCGATCGACGGCTCGTCGAGCACGTAGAGCACGCCGGTGAGCCCGGAGCCGATCTGCGAGGCCAGCCGGATGCGCTGGCTCTCGCCGCCGGACAGCGTGCCCGAGGCGCGCGCCAGCGTAAGATATTCGAGCCCGACATCGATCAGAAATTTCAAGCGCTCGCGGATTTCCTTGAGCACCCGCACGGCGATTTCGTTCTGCTTCGGGGTCAGCCTCTGGGGTAGCTCAGTGAACCAGGCGGCTGCGCCTTTGACCGACATTTCCGACACTTCGCCGATGTGCTTGCCGTCGATCTTCACGCACAGCGCTTCGGGCTTGAGCCGATAGCCTTTGCAGGCGTCGCACGGCACGTCGGTGAAATAGCGCGCGATCTCCTCGCGCGCCCAATCGCTGTCGGTCTCTTTGTAACGGCGCTCGAGATTGGTGATGACGCCTTCGAAGGCGCGCTTGGTGTCGTAGGCGCGCATGCCGTCGTCGTAGGAGAAGCGGAGCTCGGTGTCGCCTGAGCCATAGAGGATGGCGTCCTGCGTCTTCTTCGGCAGATCCTTCCACTTGGTGTCGAGCGTGAACTTGTAGTGCTTGCCGAGCGCGGAGAGCGTCTGCGTGTAATAAGGCGACGAGGATTTGGCCCACGGCGCGATGGCGCCTTTGCGCAGCGTGCGTTCCTTGTCGGGGATGACGAGATCGGCGTCGATGTGCTGCTCGACGCCGAGCCCGCCGCATTTCGGGCAGGCGCCGAACGGATTGTTGAACGAGAACAGCCGCGGCTCGATCTCGGGGATGGTGAAGCCGGAGACGGGGCAGGCGAATTTTTCGGAAAAGGTCAGGCGTTCGGCAGCGGTCTGGTTGCGCTGCCGGTTGGCCTTGCTGGTGGTTGCGGCGCCTTCGGCCGGCGTGGTCTCGGCAAGCTCCGCGACCGCCAAGCCGTCGGCGAGTTTCAGCGCCTGCTCGAGCGAATCCGCAAGCCGCGCGGCGATGTCGGGCCGCACCACGATGCGGTCGACCACGACGTCGATGTCGTGGGTGAATTTCTTGTCGAGCGCCGGCGCATCGGCGATCTCGTAGAAGGCGCCGTCGATTTTGACGCGCTGGTAGCCCTTTTTCATGAACTCGGCGAGCTCCTTGCGATACTCGCCCTTGCGGCCGCGCACCACGGGCGCGAGCAGATAAAGCCGCGTGCCTTCCGGCAGCGCCAAGATGCGGTCGACCATCTGCGACACGGTCTGGCTCTCGATCGGCAGCCCGGTGGCCGGCGAATAGGGCACGCCGACGCGCGCCCAGAGGAGCCGCATGTAATCGTAGATTTCGGTGACGGTGCCGACCGTCGAGCGCGGATTGCGCGAGGTGGTTTTCTGCTCGATGGAAATCGCCGGCGACAGGCCGTCGATCTGGTCGACGTCCGGCTTCTGCATCATCTCCAGGAACTGCCGCGCATAGGCCGACAGGCTCTCGACATAGCGGCGCTGGCCCTCGGCATAGATGGTGTCGAAGGCGAGCGAAGATTTGCCGGAGCCGGACAGGCCGGTGAACACCACCAGCTGGTCGCGCGGAATGTCGAGGTCGATGTTCTTGAGATTGTGCTCGCGCGCGCCGCGGATCGCGATGATCCGGCGGTCCTGCGCGGCGCGGATTTGGGCGCGGCGCTCGCTGTCGCGGCGCTCCTGCGCAGCCGGATTTTGCGCCGATTTGGCAGATTTATCGAACAGGTCGTTCATTCACACCGGCCGGGAATGCAATGCGTACC
Source organism: uncultured Alphaproteobacteria bacterium (assembly GCA_963784325.1). Taxonomy (GTDB): domain Bacteria; phylum Pseudomonadota; class Alphaproteobacteria; order Rhizobiales; family Xanthobacteraceae; genus BOG-931. The sequence goes on from CAWARC010000010.1 coordinate 11,785, forward strand.
CCGCGGTCGGCGAGGGCGCTGATCATTGTCCGAACATAGTGAGAACGCCAAGCCTATGCCAGTGCAGCGCCGGGACCTATTCCCGCAAATCTTTTCGCCGCAAATTTTGGCTTGGGCGCGGAATCTCGGCCGCGGAAAACCGGGCTCAGCAGGTCGGGCAGAACGGCTCGCCGGTCGAGCCCCAGTTGAAGCGGTAATTGAGACCCACCGTCAGCGTGTGCAAATCGGAGCGGATCGCCAGCGGCGTGTTGACAGAAGTTTTCGGTCTTGGTGCCGAAATCGTAGAAGTCGTATTCGAACAGCGCCGACAGGTTTTGGGTCAAGGCGTATTCAAGGCCGACGCCGGCGACGAAGCCGGAGCGGGTATCGCTGATGGATTGCGTGGCGGCGGTAGCGCCGCCCGTCAGTACATCTTGGACATGCTCGATATGCATCCAGGCGCCGCCGCCTTTCACATAGAACAGCAGCGTATTGGCGGCGACACCGACGCGCCCGGTCACACTGGCAAACCACGTCGGCTCCGACGTCATCCGCACCTGGGTAAGCGCCGCCGACGTGTTGTTCTGCGGTGTTCTGGCCGTTGATGTAGGAGTCGCTCAACGACGCTTGCGCGCCGACGACGATGGAGGAGAACTGATAATCGAACCCGGCCTGGGCGCCGCCGACAAGACCGACGACGGAGGGGTGTAACGGGACGCCAGGGGTGAAAGGCGCGGCGGCGCTCGTCGGCGCCATGTTTTCGGACAACAGGCCGGCGCCGACATTGCCGCCGACATAGAAGCCGGTCCAATTGTAGATCGCGGGCGGCATCGGCGCGGGCGGGTTGTAGGCCGGCGCAACCGGCAAATCGGCAGCATGGACCGGTGCGGCGGCCATTGCCGCCAACGCCAGCGCGACCAATCCGGGACCGACAGACCTCATACGCCACCCCCCGCAGGGCACGAGGTTTACGTGTTTCATGCCCTAATACAATGGTTCTGAGCTGCCCTGGATAGTGCAAAAAAACAACAGCCCACGGGAATCAAAGGGCCCGAAGGCCCCCAACCATGGAGCCGAGGCTGCTTGGGCCCCGGCTCGTGTCCTTCAGGTTCGGGCCGAATGCCTTAGCGGAACTTGTAGTCGACCCCGAGGCGGATCAGGTTGGCGTTGAATTTGACGGTCTGGTTCGCGGGAACGCCGGCAGCGATCCAATCCGCAGGGATTGGCCGTGTTGCAGGTGGCATTTTCCAGATCGACATACAAATATTCGACCCGCGCCGTCCAGTTGTCGGCGAAAGCCACCTCGACGCCGGCGCCGGCCGTCCAGCCAGCCTTGGTCGAACTGATCAGACCGCCATTTGCGCCAGCCTCGATGCTGCCGAAGGCGCCGCCGGCGGTGCCGTAGAACAACACGCGATCGGCCGCATAGCCGACGCGCGCGCGTACCGTGCTGAGCCAGGTGTTCTTGGTTTCGCATTGTGCGGCAACGCCGAAGCCTAAGGCGCCGCCACCACCCCCTGGGAAACCGGAACCGCAAAATCCGCTTGAGCTTTTGCCGTCCAGCCACGAGGCATCGAAATCGCCCTCGATGCCGAAAACGAAGGCGTCGGTTTGGAAATTGACGCCAACGGTCGGTCCGACCAGGAAACCGGTCGTGCTGAAATTGCCGGTCGAACCGAGGCCCGACGCGTTATTCGGATCGCTCCACTCGCTATTGCCAAATCCATAGCCGCCGTTGGCGCCGAAATAGATGCCGCCCCAGTTGTAGACGGGCGCCACAGTCGGCACGTAGACGGCAGGGGCCTGCGGCGGCGGAACCGGCTGTGGAAGATCTGCAGCGAGCACCTGTCCGGTGGCAGCGAACGCAACGCCAACGCTCCCGCTATCAATAATCGCTTCATTGCGACCCTCCAGTGCGTTGCGCGACCGGCCGAATTACCAATCAAACTTGGTCCAGTCGGACCGGCCCCCGAATGCGCTAAACCTCGACGGAATCACTTCCGTACCGCCGTCGCCGCCCTAATAAGTACCTGATCTGGCACGGAAAAGGTGTAACCAAAAAGCAACACGCGGCGAGATTTCATCACCCTGACACCACGGGCATTTCCCCGGATACTCATCTTTTCCGCGAGTAGCCGCGTCGACGAGCCGCTTATGGCGTCCTTCCGGCGCCCTTGCATTTGCATCGAAGACTAACTAGAACGAAAAGTGAACATTCCCGCGGCATAGATGCAGCTGCGCGGGACTGGTGTGGATAACGCCGATGGTTCTTGCCGGGATGGGTATAGCCCGCGTTATCTGCATCACGGTTTAGCTGCACTTGATGGGCAAGTGACTGGTGGCAGCGAGACTTGTGGGCAGCGAGACCATGGGCAGTGAGACCATGGGCAATGAGACTTGGCGGATAAGCGAGCGAGCGGAGTAAGGTCATGGCAGGCAGCGTCAACAAAGTTATCCTGATCGGCAATCTCGGCGCGGATCCGGAAATCCGCCGCACCCAAGACGGCCGGCCGATTGCCAATCTGCGCGTCGCGACTTCGGATTCATGGAAAGACAAGACGACCGGCGAGCGTCGTGAAAAGACCGAATGGCATCGCGTCGTCATCTTCAACGAGAATCTGTGCCGGATCGCCGAACAGTACCTCAAGAAAGGCTCGAAGGTTTTCATCGAAGGCGCGCTGCAAACGCGGAAATGGCAGGATCAATCCGGCCAGGACCGCTATTCGACCGAGGTGGTGCTGCAAGGATTTCGCGGCGAGCTCACCTTGCTCGACCGTGCCGGCGGCGCGGGCGCCGGTGGGAGCGGCGATTTTGGCGCGGATGAAGGCGGCGAGTTTGGTTCGCCCGGGCCGACGCGCAAGGTCGCGGCGGCGGCCACTGCGGGCGGATCGCGCGGTGGCGCCGGCGCCGATATGGACGACGAAATTCCGTTCTGAGCCTGAAATGGGCGGCATCGGCGTGGCGACGCACCGTCGACGGGTGTCACAGCCATGCTCGATCTGATCTTCACCATCAAATTCGTGCACGTGCTCGCCGTCGCGTTGACGTTCGGCACTTGGTTCTGCCTGGCGATTTTTATGCTGCTCGCGCATCGCGCCGGCAATACCTCGGTCGTCGCGCTGACGTCGCAGTTCGTCGTCAAGGTCGAACTGATGGTGGTGGCCGCCGCGATGGTACTGCAGCCGCTCAGCGGCATTCCGCTGGCCTACGCCATCGGGCTGTCGCCGCTCTACGAATTCTGGATCGTGATTTCGAGCGTGCTCTACATTGCGATCGTGGCATGCTGGATCGCTGCGGTTTCGATCGAAATGCGCATCCGCGGTCTGACCCGCGAGGCGGCGCTCGCAAGCCAACCGCTGCCTGCCGCCTATCGGCGTCTGTTCCATATCTGGTGCGTGCTGGCCGGCCCGATCCTGGTCGGCATGCTCGCGGCGTTTGCCTTCATGATCTGGCAGCCGCGGCTCGACGGCTAGAAGCCTCGTCGGTTCAGCGCGCCGGTGCCAAGTCGTCTTGCGCGGCGAGCGTTGCCAGTGCGGGGCCGGCCAACACGTAAGTCAGGCATTGTGGCAGCAGCTGAAACCCGGCACGCAAATAGAACTGCTGCGCCGGGTTGTCCGCGCGCACGGTCAGTTCGACGATCGGGCTGCCAAGCTCGTTCGCGTAAGCCGCGACCCGCGCCATCAACGCGCGCGCCACGCCATGGGCGCGATGTGCCGGTTCGACGAACAGATCCTGCAGGAAGATCACCGGGCCGTTCCAGCCGGTGATCTTGCGCCGGCTGCAGGTGGCCATCCCAATAACCTCGCCGCTGTCGGCGACGAAAGCGGTGAACCCGGCTTCGGGGCCAAAGCCATCGCGCAGCCAATCGGTTTCGCTGGCGCACACCGCGTGAGCGGAGTCCTCGCCTTCCGCCAGCCGGCGCTTGAGCCGCATCAGCGCCGGGATGTCCCGCGGCTCCGCCGCGCGCACGTGAAACGCCGTCATATCCTGATGTCGAGCACGCTGCCGATTCTGCCGGTCGAATTGGTCGGCGGCGTGGGGGTCGAGCTTTGTCCGTCGATGTCGCTGATCGAGGGTGTGTTACTACCGTTATGCTTGTGGTGCCCGGCACTTGGCGACAACTGTTGAAGCGGCAGCGGCGGTGTCGCGGCGGCGGCAATTCCCGGAACGGGCATGGCTTTCTCCGAAGCAAAATCCTAAGCGATCATGAAATTGTATGGTTAATGAACGCTTACCGCTCACCCGGTGAGAACGCTGCGGATGCCGTCGACCACGTATTGCACCGCCAATGCCGCCAGCAGCACACCGAGCAGCCGCGACAGCACGATGTTGCCGGTCTTGCCCAGAAGGCCGCTGATGCGTTCGGCGGAAATGAAAGTCACCCAACAAGAAAGCGCGATAAGCAGCACGACGCCAATGAGTATTCCAATCAGGGTCATATTGCCGCCGGCGCGGGTGGCGAGCAGCAAAGTGGCGGTGATGGCGCCCGGGCCGGCGAGCAGCGGGATCGCCAGCGGGAAGGCGGCAATGTTGCGTACGCGTTCCTCCAGCGCCTGTTCGGCCTCTTCGCCTTCGTGCTGACTGCGCACGCCGAACACCATCTCGGCGGCAATCCAGAACAGCAGCAGTCCGCCGGCGATACGGAACGCCGACAATGAGATTTCAAGCGTGGCAAGAAGCCAATCGCCGATCAGCGCGGTGCCGATCAGGATCACGCCGGCAATAATGCTGGCGCGCACGGCGACGCTCTGCCGCGATGCGCGCGGCATACCCTCGGTCACGACCAGAAAGGTTGGCGCCATCGCGATCGGATCGACCACGACGAACAAGGTCAACAGCGCGGAGACAGCATAATCAGCAAACATGACGTCTCACAGTCAACGCCGCGGTCAGAACCCCGCGACCGCTTCCAGCGTCTTGCCCGCCTGCGCGCGATGGATGGCGTCGAGTTGCTCCGGCGAGTGGCGAAGCTGGCCGATCTCCTTGGCGAATTCCGGCCGGGCGCGCAGCATCTCGGCCCAGGCATGGACGTGCGGATGCAGCCGCGCGAACGGATAGCCGGCGAGCGACAGCCGGTGCTCGTAGATGAACCAAGCGATGTCGAGCACGCTTAGTTCGTTGCCCATCAGATAGGGCTGCTGCGCCAATTTCCTATCGAGCGCGTCGAATTCGGCGCGGAATTTTTGCGCGGAAGCACGCGCCCGCTCGTCGGTAAAGCCCTCCTTGGCCGCGCGTTGCCAGAATTCGATCTGAACATCCTTCTCGCGATCCTTAAGACCTTGCACCGTGCCCGTGCCGTTGGCTTGGTAGCTCTCCAGCGCCGCTGCGGGCTTCGGCGGTCCAGGCGGCGCGAACACGAAGCGGAAGCTCAGCGTGCGCAAATCGAGGTGCAGATCGTCTTCGTGCCTGAGCAGCGCCGCGACCTCGTTCTCATGGCCTGCCGGAATAAGTTTTGGCGCTGGAAATTTCTGCTCCAGATATTGGATGATGTCGTTGCTCTCGATGTGGACGACGCCGTCATCGACCAAAACCGGCACGAGGCCCCGCGGATTGATGCCGAGAAACCAGGGCTGAAAATTCTCGTTGCCGGGCAGATCGATCGGGTGCGACTGCCAGGGAATGCCCTTGAGGTTGAGGAAAATGCGCAGCTTTTGCGAACACGACGAACCCATGAAATGGAGCACGTGTACGCCTTTCCAGCCAAGCACCTCGCGGGTCCTGATATCGCCGTCGGCAAGTTGAACCATAGAGGCGTCTCCTTCGTTCGCGTTTTTTCGTATGCATCATAGGGGCTGGATGTGACCACACCAGCATCGCTTGAGTCCGGTTCCGGTGCGGCTTTGCCGGGGTGTCCAAAGCGGCCCGGATTGTCCCAATAAGACCTTGAAAATAAATCGAAAAATACCATCTTTCGGTTGCCGATAAAGATGGCCCTCAAGGGTCCGATCGGCTATAAAAATTCCACGCGATTCGTGCAGGATTCATAAGTGTCAGACCAGGATAATCCCCCGCCGGCCGACAGCGGACCGTCCGATATTCGCCCGGTATCGATTACCGAGGAGATGAAGAAAAGCTACCTCGATTACGCCATGAGCGTGATCGTGGCGCGTGCGTTGCCTGACGCGCGCGACGGGCTCAAGCCGGTGCATCGCCGCATCCTCTATTCGATGCACGAGAACGGCTACGAGTGGAATAAGCCCTACCGTAAATCGGCGCGCGTCGTCGGCGACGTGATCGGTAAATATCATCCGCACGGCGACCAGTCGATCTATGACGCGCTGGTTCGCATGGCGCAGGATTTTTCCATGCGCCTGCCGTTGATCGACGGCCAGGGCAATTTCGGCTCGGTTGACGGCGATGCGCCGGCAGCCATGCGTTACACCGAAGTGCGGCTGGAGAAGGTCGCGCAGGCGCTGGTCGACGATCTCGACAAGGACACCGTCGACTATCAGGAAAACTACGACAATACCGAGCGCGAGCCGATGGTGCTGCCGGCGCGTTTTCCCAATCTGCTGGTCAATGGCGCCGGCGGCATCGCGGTCGGCATGGCGACCAATATCCCGCCGCACAATCTGGGCGAGGTGATCGACGCTTGCGTGGCGCTGATCGAAAATCCCGCGCTGTCGATCGAAGACCTGATCGCGATCGTGCCGGGACCGGATTTCCCGACCGGCGGCATTATTCTCGGCCGCCAAGGCATCCGCGCCGCCTATCATCTCGGCCGGGGCTCCATCGTCATGCGCGGCAAGGTCGAATTCGAGACGTTGCGCGGCGAGCGTGAGGCCATCGTCATCAGCGAGATTCCCTATCAGGTCAACAAAGCGCATCTCGTCGAGCGCATCGGCGAACTGGTGCGGGACAAGAAGCTCGAAGGTATCGGCGCGTTGCGTGACGAATCCGACCGCGACGGCTTCCGCGTCGTGATCGAAATGCGCCGCGATGCGGTGCCGGACGTCGTGCTCAACCAGCTTTATCGCTTCACGGCGCTGCAGTCGTCGTTCGGCGCCAACATGGTGGCGCTCGACAACGGCCGGCCGCTGCTATTGAACCTGAAGGACCTGCTCACGCTGTTCCTGGCGTTCCGCGAGCAGGTTGTCTATCGGCGCACCAAGCATCTCCTCGGCAAGGCACGAGACCGCGCCCATGTGCTGGTCGGCCTCGCCATTGCGGTCGCCAACATCGACGAGATGATCAAGCTCATCCGCGCCGCCAAGGACGCCAACGAGGCGCGCGAGCAATTGATGGAGCGCGACTGGCCGGCGCGCGACGTCGCCGCCATGGTCACGCTGATCGACGATCCGCGCCACAGCGTCTCGCCGCAAGGCACGACCAAGCTGTCGGCCGAACAGGCCAAGGCCATTCTCGATCTGCGCCTGCAACGGCTCACTGCGCTCGGCCGCGACGAGATCAAGGCCGAGCTCGACAAGCTTGCCGGCGAAATCGCTGACTATCTCGACATTCTGCGCTCGCGCGCCCGCATCCAGGCGATCGTCAAGGACGAGCTCACCGCGATCAAGTCCGAGTTTGCCACCCCGCGGCGCACCGTGATCTTCGACCAAGAAGGCGAGATGGAAGATGAGGACCTGATCCAGCGCGAGGACATGGTCGTGACCGTGTCGCATGCCGGCTACGTCAAGCGCGTGCCACTGTCGACCTATCGCGCGCAAAAGCGCGGCGGCAAGGGCCGCGCCGGCATGCAGACGCGCGAAGAGGATTTCGTCACCCGGCTGTTCGTCGCCTCGACGCACACGCCGGTGCTGTTCTTCTCGTCGCGAGGCCAGGTCTACAAGGAAAAGGTGTGGCGGCTGCCGCTAGCCGCGCCGCAGGCCCGCGGCAAGGCGCTAATCAACATCCTGCCGCTGGAGCAGGGCGAGAACATCACTACTATCATGCCGCTGCCCGAGGACGAGAAGACCTGGGACAAGCTCGACGTGATGTTCGCCACCACGCGCGGCACGGTGCGGCGCAACAAGCTGTCGGATTTTGCCGACGTGCGGCGCTCCGGCATCATCGCCATGAAGCTCGATGACGGCGACGCCATCGTCGACGTGCAGATCTGTAAGGAAGACGACGACGTACTTCTGACCTCGGCGGCCGGGCAATGCATCCGTTTTGCCGTCACCGACGTGCGGGTGTTCCAAGGCCGCACCTCGATGGGCGTACGCGGCGTCGCTCTCGCTGACGGCGACAAGCTGATCTCGCTGTCGATCCTCCGCCACGTGGAGGTGAGCGCCGAAGAGCGCGCCGCTTATCTTAAGCGCGCCAATGCAGTGCGTCGTGGGACGAACGGCGAGGCGGAAGAGAACGGTGGCAACGGCGACGGCGACGGCGAGGAGGCGGCCGGCGCAATCGAACTGGGCCAGACCCGCTATGTGGAATTGTCAGCCGCCGAGCAATTCGTGCTGACGATTTCCGAAAAAGGCTTCGGCAAGCGCACCTCGTCCTACGAATACCGCACCACCGGCCGCGGCGGCAAAGGCATCGTCGCCATGGCGATTACCGAGAAGAACGGCCGGCTGGTCGCGTCATTCCCGATCGAAGAAACCGATCAGATCATGCTGGTCACCGACGGCGGCCAGCTCATCCGCTGCCCGGTCGACGGCATCCGCATCGCCGGCCGCTCGACGCAGGGCGTCATCGTGTTCTCGACCGGCGAGGGTGAGAAGGTGGCTTCGGTAGAGCGGCTCTCCGAGGAGGGCGACAGCGAGGGTGACAACGGCGGGGAGTAGGCACGCCGCCGCTTCCGACGCCTGTCCAATTTGTAATCTACTCTTTTTGAACCGGTAAATCTTCCGCGCGCGACCTACGAAGGTAACACGCTCGATTTGGAGGATTCATCATGAAACGCTTGTTGCTCGTCACCGTTTTGTTGGTCGTTGGTGCCGCGACCGCGCACGCCGATACATCGCGCTGGGCGTCCAACCCGCCGCGCAGCGACGCCGATCTGTATGCCGCCGGTGAATATTGCGATGCTAAATTAGGTCCGGAGCGCAACGGCGTTCCGACGACGGCACGCTACAAGAGCTGCATGAAAGGCCAGGGCTGGACTTACTTGAATACCGTGCGCGACAACAATGCGACGTGGATCAATCATCGCGGCATGCGCTGCCAGTCGATCCTCAACGGCCTTGGCTCGGAATGTTCGAGTTTCTGGTAGAAATTGTATAAGACGGGTTGGGCGACCTCTGCCGCCGCAACGCGTCATGCCGTCGTCAACTCCGGAATCGGTCGTCAGACGGCACCAGCGGCGGGCTGAGGGTGCACAGCCGCTGCACGCCGGCGGGATTACACACGTTGGGCTTAACTGGGGACGGGATGGCGGAAATGGCGGATACAGCGGTCGATTTCAGGATCTTGTCCGGTGCCGGCTCGCCGGCGCGCGACTTCAAGGCCGGCGAGGTCATCTTCATACAGGGGGATGACGCGCGGGAATTGTTCATCGTTCAGAGCGGCGAAGTCGAGATCCGCCTCGGCAATCGTCTGCTGGAGACGGTGTCCCAATACGGCATTTTCGGCGAGATGGCGCTGATCGACGCGGCGCCGCACAGCGCCACGGCCGTGGCGGCGACCGACGTGAAGGTCGTGCCGATTGCGGAGAAGCAATTTTTGTTCCTCATCAGCAACACGCCGCATTTCGCCTTGAACATGATGCGCACCATGGCGCGGCGATTGCGTAACGCGAATACCGGCTTGTGAGCCGGGGGTTGCAGCAAGCGCCGGAACTCGGCAACACCACTGACCGGCAGCCATAGGTACTCTTGCTTACCTCGTTGTGGAACGTGCGCGATGGCATCCGTGTCGCCGCAAAACGCAATACGGTAGGAGGATCGCTGGACAAAAAAGATGCACGCCGGGGCGACTGAATTGGGGTCTTGCCTGACTGATGCGACCCGCGAAAGTCGCGCCCGGCGAACCGTTCGTATAGTTGCCGCTATGTTGCGATCCGAACCGATCGCGCAACAATCATCGCGGCTCCTTGACCCGGTGGAAGCATTGAAACCTCCGTGTCGGAAAGGGTGCGGTGAAATTCTGGACCGATCAGTTGAATTGTCAAGAAATCATTCCGCGCCGACTTGAGGCAAATTCTTGCCGGTCTTTTCGGATTTGGGAACCGCGGCGGATCGGGCGGCGTTGGTTCTCATCGTTTCGAGGGATGCGTCATGAATCCGATCGCTTGAGAGACTTCGACACAGATATCTCTCGCGTTGGGCGAGGCCGTTGTCAGAAGCTGGGATCGTCTGCCGCACGACGTCCAACGCGCTCTGTTCGAGCAGACCGTAAGCTCCCGTGGGGAGCGAATGCGACCGCAACTTGCCGTCTTCCTGCATGACGCGCATCCTCGTACCTGCGCGGCGATCAAAGCGCGGGCGATCCTGGAGCCGGACAGTTTAGGCGGTTAGCAGCGCATCGGGCAGCTGGCCAATGCGTCCTCCGAGCTGAAATAATACTTATGCCGGCACGGCTAACTTTTTCGTATTTCAAACATATATAGAACATAAGTCGCGGCCCGGGGACAACGGGGAAGTAGGAAGTTAATGACCGAACAAATGACAGCCCATCGAAACATTGCCGAACAGTCTAAGGCCGGATTCGATTATAACGCCGGTGCCGAGCTGTTCCCCAGCCGTTACGGAAAATCCAAGCGGCAAGCGATTGCGTATAAACGGTTTGGCCATGCAGCGGACGCCATCCGCTTCGCGATCGAAGAGCTTGGTCCTGAGTTTCTTCTCGGAGCCTATCTGGAAGTCGAGGAAGAGAGATACGATGGCGGAGAGATTCGCCGCCTGTACGAGAGCGCCGACTATCCCTTGCTCCGCGGTCCGGCGTCATAATGCAATGGCCGCGAGCCCGAAGGCTCGTCGTTTGCAATCATCTTGACGCCTGGTTTTCTCAATCAAAGTCCCTCTTACGATGCAACGCTACGTGGCGTGCAATTTCGGCGCCGTTTTTCGTCGATGCAGATGCATTAAAGGAAATCGGGCCGAAGCTGCAACTCGAGAAATCGCGCGCGACCATGGGAGGCCTTTGTGGGGTGCCGATTAAGAACAGCGCGAACCTGGTTAACGACATCGGTCATTTGTAGCAATCATCTTAAGAAGCGATGCGGGTCGCAGGTATAAATTGGCTAAGGCCGAATATTCGGAACTCGGCCGGAAGGGATAAGCCGAGACGAGACGTCAATTCTCGGCTCTTTATGATGGAGATGACTGAATACGCCAGGTTGGGGCGGGTTAATCCATTTGCGTTGACCCTTTGTACGGCGGTGTTGGGACTGGTCATTTCTATTTGCGCGTGGTTATCCGTTTCAGCATCGGATGAACGACTCGCTCTGCAAGTGTTCAATGAAAATGCGACCACCAACGAAATGGCGCTGGAAAGCGGGCTCGATCGCTATTCCCATAATCTGGTCGCGCTAGGCGCGCTGTTCGAATCCACCAGAAATGCCGTAACGCGCGAAGAGTTCGACAGCTTCAGCAGGACGCTTCTAAAGGGCCAAACCGCCATCCTTGGGGTGGGTTGGATTCCCCGCGTCAGTCGCGGCGAACGCGCAGCTTATGAACTCGCGGCCCGGCAAGACGGCATCGCCGACTACCATATCCGCAACGCGGCCCCGGACGGCAGCCTGTCGATCGCGCCGCAGCAAGATGAGTATTTTCCGATCTACTACTCCTCCAAGGAGCCGTTCAGTTCCAAATTGTACGGGTTTAATCTTCTCGACAACAACGGCCCTCGGCAGCGGATGATCGACACGGCGCGTGACGAAAACCGGATTGTCGCGTCGCAGACGCTGCTGGTTCGAAGCGGGCCGGGCGATCGCACGGGCTTTCTCGTCGTCCTGCCGATCTATCAGTATGGACAACCGTTCGGCACTCTGGAAGAGCGGCGTCAAAACCTCAAAGGTCTTGTTATCGGTCTTTTTCAGGTCGGAGCGATGGTTGAGGCCATACTGGCCGATGTGACGCCGCCTTTGGATATATATCTTTTCGAACCCAATGCCCTCCCGGGCGACATGCCCATCTATGTCCATTCATCGGGCCTTCGGTCGATACCGGCCGCACCGTTGTCTCTGCAAGCTTTGACCGCTGCGCCGCATTGGTCTGGCGGCCTCTCCGCGAACGGAAGACAGTGGAAGCTTATCATGCCACGCCCGGAACGATTGTTGCTGCGCAGTCACGATCGTGCTTGGCTTGTACTGGGCGTTTGCCTCTTAATCACAGGCTTGGTGGTGGCCTATATGTGGAAATCGGTTCGCTACGCCGGCAGCCTGAATGAGCTGGCGCGAACGGACCCGCTCACGTCACTCGCCATCAGACGTGTGTTTGAGGAGCGGCTCGATATTGCCTTTGCCGCCAGCCGGCGCGGCGGAAATGTTTTTGCCGTGCACTTCATCGATCTTGACGGATTCAAGGATGTCAATGATATGCTCGGCCATGCCATGGGCGATCTGCTGTTGCGTGCGGTCGTGGCGCGCCTGACGCAGCTGGTCCGCAAGACCGACGTCCTCGCTCGGTTCGGTGGTGACGAATTTGCCGTTCTGCAGGCGGACGCGAACGATCCCGAGTCCTCCGCGGCGCTGGCCCAAAAAGTCATAAATGCCATGGCGGTTCCCTTCGTGATCGCGGGCACCGACGTAAACGTCACGGCGAGCATCGGAATCGCGCCCTATGCCGCCGACACCCCGGCGCCCGGGACGCTGATGATGCAGGCCGATCGTGCGCTCTACCGGGCGAAGGACGATGGCGAAAATTGCTATCGCTCGCATAGCGGCGAACTGGATCAGCAAATTCGATCGCGGACGACGCTGACGGAGGAGCTTCGCGTCGGCGTCGAGCGCAATGAACTCGAGCTTTTCTATCAGCCGCAAGTCGAGATCGGATCGGGGCGAATTCTTGGGCTTGAGGCGCTGGTCCGCTGGAATCACCCGAAGCGCGGCTTGCTTATGCCGTCAATCTTCATTCCAGTTGCGGAAAAGTCGGCGATCATCCAGCGGCTTGGACAATGGGTTTTTGACACGGCCTGTGGCCAGCTTGCGCAGTGGGTGAAGCAGGGAATTGCACCGCAAACTCTGGCTGTGAATGTCTCGGGCCAGCAGCTGAAGAGGATTGACGACTTCGAGCGCGATGTCGCCGAGAGTCTCGCCAAATGGAATATCGATCCCGGTGTCGTCGAACTTGAACTGACCGAGACGGTTCTAATGGAGGCTTCACCGAGGCTTAACGACGCGCTGCAGCGTCTTCGGCAGATGGGCCTGCGGATTGCGATCGACGATTTCGGAACCGGCTTTTCGTCGCTTAAATACCTGACCGTTTATCCGATTAACCGGCTGAAGATCGCGCAGGATCTAGTATTTGGCGTCAGCGACGATGCAAGGAATGCAGCAGTGGTCAGGGCGGCCATTCGCCTTGCGCATGAACTCGGCATCGAGGTCATCGCCGAGGGCGTCGAAACCGAAGCGCAGGCATCCTTTTTGTCGTCCGCAGGATGCGATAACGCGCAGGGCTATCTCTATAGTCGCGCGGTGGACGCTATTGCGGCAACCGCTCTGCTGCTGCGGAGCCGGATCGGTGGCACGATGGAGCCGATTCCGGTCGCGGATCTCCGGCGGCTGAGCGGGTGATGACCCTCGATCGAGCCTGATGCGAAGCTTCGGGTACCTGTGGTATCACGAGCCATGACCGAAATTCACGAGCACGATCATACTGAAGCCGACCGCTGGAAGCACGATGGCGTGCGCGTCATTCCCGGCAATCAGCTCGATCCCAACGTGCCGTCGACGCCGGGAATGGATCGCAAGGCGGCGATCAACTTCGCCCGCGTCGGGGCGCAGAAATTGTGGGCCGGCACGGTGACCATCAAGCCGGATGCCAAGACCGGCGCCCACCATCACGGTCATCTCGAAAGCATCATCTACGTGGTGCGCGGCAAAGCGCGCATGCGCTGGGGCGAGCAACTGCAATTCACCGCCGAAGCGGGTCCCGGCGATTTCATCTTCATCCCGCCCTACGTGCCGCACCAGGAGATCAATGCCAGCCCGGACCAGATTCTGGAATGCGTGCTGGTGCGCAGCGACGGCGAAGCCATAGCGATCAACCTCGACATCGAGCCGGTGGAGAAACCGGAAACGGTGCTTTGGATCGATCCGGTTCACCGCGATCCGGCGGAAAAGAAGTAAAGCGCGGCCCGTTGGTGGCCAAGATCGCAGCTCTCCCCGCGAAGTTTTCCACAGCCCGGAACATTGCCGCTTTGACGCTCCGCCTCCGGCCGCGCAATGTCGCGAGTGGAATGGGTCGGTGAGTGGTCAGTACGCAATGGTCAGTAGTTTGTCGGTGGGTAAGCGTTCGATGCTGGATCATTTGGCGCGAGCGCGCGAATTGCGGCGCCACGCGGCCAAATGCCAACAGGCGGCCAAGGACAGCGTTTCGCACAAGTTCGGCGATTGCTACCGGTTGCTCGCCAAGAACTACGTGATTCTCGCGGAACTCGAAGAAAACTTCGTCGCCCGGCAAAATTCCGCGCTGCTCGAAAACAGACTCATCGCCGCCGAATAGCGCCCGCTCAGGCCAAGGCGTTCCGCCGCACGACCTCGGCAAAATACGCCGCCGACAGTTTCGGCGTGCGCTTTTGCGTCGCATAGTCGACATGGATCAAGCCGAAGCGCGTCGCATAGCCGGACGACCATTCGAAATTGTCGAATGCGCTCCAGTGAAAGTAGCCGCGCACCGGCGCGCCGTCGGCGATCGCGCGCTCCAGCATGGCGAGGTAGTTGCGCAGGAACATGATGCGGTCGCTGTCATAGACGACGCCGTCGGCGGCCGGCGTGTCGGCAGTGCCGCAGCCGTTTTCGCTGATGTAGATTTCCTTGACGTTCCAAATTTTCTGCAGATGGCGCGGCGCCCAATACAGCGCCTCCGGGCCGAAGAACTGCCAGGACGACGCCATCCGCGGGTGCGACTGCGAAAATGGCAGTACCTCGAAGCCAGATGAGCTGCCGGCGGCGCGCACATAAGTCGGCGTGTAAACATTGATGCCGACGAAATCGACTGGGCTTGCGATCGGCCGCAAATCCGCGTCGGTAAATTGCGGCGCATCGGCGCCGGCGGTCGCCAGGAAAGCGTCGGTGTAGCGGCCTTCGAGAATGGCCGTAAGATAGCCGGCATTGAGTTCGCGCGCGGCGCGCTCGGCGGCGGCAATATGCGGCGGCGTTTCGATCACCGGAACGACCGCCACGATGTTGTCGGCAAGCCCGATCTTGGTTGCGGCCTTTGCGGCGGCTCGCAGCGCCTGGACCGCAAGTCCGTGGCCAAGCACCGCATGGTGGCGGACCTGGTTGAGGCGCGCAGGTGGCAGCCTCAGGCCCGGCGCGAAGTCGCCCCTGCCATAGCCCAATTCGACGAATGTGCGCAGTTCATTGACGGTGAAGAAATGTCCAACCCGGTCGCTGAGCTTGGCGCCGACCAAGCCGGCATAATCGGCAAAGGCGACCGCGGTGTCGCGAGACTCCCAGCCGCCGCTGTCCTGCAAGGCTTGCGGCAGATCCCAGTGATAGAGCGTCACGAACGGCTCGATGTGATTGTCGAGCAGCTCGTCCACCAGCCGATCGTAAAAATCCAGGCCTTTAGAATTGGCCTCGCCGGTGCCGTGCGGAAAAATGCGCGGCCATGAGATCGAAAAGCGGTAGGTCCGCGCGCCCAGCGCCTTGATCCGCTGCACGTCGTCCTTGAAGCGATGGTAATGGTCGATCGCGACGTCGCCAGTATCGCCGTTTCGAATCTTGCCGTCCGTGTGCGCGAAGCGGTCCCAGATCGACTCGCCCTTGCCGTCTTCGTTCCACGCGCCTTCGATCTGATAGGCCGAGGTGGCGGCGCCCCAGAGAAAATCCGCCGGCAGCTTGCCGAGCCGTGAGCTTGGCTGTTCGCCCGCGGTATGCGGGATCGGCTTTGCGCTCGCAGGGACCGCGGGGCTCGCCGCGAGCGCACCGGCGCCCGCCCATTTGATCATTTCCCGGCGGGAGGGGCTGGGCGCTTGCGCGGTCGGTGGCGGAGGTTTCTTTGAGCTCATTGCTACCTGGGACGGCGGCCGTAACGATTTCGCCGAATAATATGCAATTTAGGTACCAGACATTGGACGGCGGAACGAGCCGGTCCCGTTCAGGTGTGGGAGAAGAGTAAGGCCAGAAGGCATAGCGCCGCCGCAGCGGTGAGGCCCTGCAGCAGTGTTCCAAGACCGATTGTGGCGAGCGCACGTTGTGGCGGCAGCCCGGCTTGATCCGCGACCAGCCAGAAGAACTCGTCGTTGACGTGGCTGACGGTCATGGCGCCGGCGCCGACCGCAAGCGCGGCAAGCGCTTTGCCGGTGGGGTCGCCCAAGCCGACCTGCAGCAGCAGCGGTTGCACCATTCCGGCGGCGGTGATGGCGGCGATCAGCGACGAACCCTGCAAGGTCTTGATCGCCGCAGCGATAAGAAATGCAACCAGCACGCCGCCCAGAGCCGCGGCATGCCAGTCCAATAAGCGCTCGCCGAACATTTCAGCCATGCCGGTTTCCTGGCAGATCCGCTGCAAGCCGCCGGCGGCACAAACGATGAGCAGGATATTGCCGACTTTGCCGAAGACGTCCGTCGTCCAAGTGGAATCGCCAAGACACCGAAAGCCCATGCGGGGATTGCCGGCGACCATAATGCCGACGCCGAGCAGGAAGAGAATGAGCGGCCGACCGATGCCCAGGATCAATTCGCGGGTTGGTCCGCCGCCAAGCGGCTCGCTTGGAATGTCACCGACCGATTGCACCATCAGCAGCAGCAGCGGCACTGTGATCGCCAAGATGAGCACGAGCGGAGAACCGCTGGGCCGTTCCGGGCGAGACTCGGGCGCGCTTGCCGGCGGCGGCAATGATCGGTCGGCGACGCCGATCATCGATTGCCGCCGCGCGAAGACCGCGCCAAAGCCGACGAGTAGGGCTGCCAGCGGCAGGCCGAACAGAGCGACGCGTTGCCACTCGGCGCCAAGAATGGCGGCGGCGGCTATCGGTACCGGGGTCAGCCAGATGAGGCCATGGCTCGCCGAGATCGCCAGCGCCAGCGAGATCGTGCCGCTTTCGTGCTTTTGCGCCGAGCCACCGGCGATGGGCCGCAACAGCGGCGTGAGGAGCGCAAACGCGGACGCCGGCACCGCGCCAATGCCTGCGACCAGGCCGAGACAGGCCGCGATTTTGTCGGACGAAAGCCACGGCCAGCGCTTTTGCCAGTCGAGAAGCTTTGCCGCCAGCCGGTCGGACGCCCTTGTGGTTTCGGCGAGACCGGAAATGAATGCGGCGGCGATAATGACCAGACCCGGCGAATACATCATTGCGCCGAAGCCGCTGCCGAAATTTTGTGTCAGGACGGAGGTTGTAAATCCGGCGACATAACCGAATGCGGCCGCGATGACGACGATTGCAACAAACGGATGAAGATACCGCCGCTGTGTCGTGCCAATGATCAGGATGACCGCGATAACAAAGACGAGCGCCTGCGATAACGGCATGCCGTACATAAACAATCAATCTCGCTGTTCGGAGCAGGGCCCGGCTATGCTCATAGCGCCATTGGTGGCGCGTGGCCCCTTAAAGCATGATCGTGAAAACGCGTCACCGATTTTCGCGGCCTGCCCTGTTGCCGACAGTGGGCGATCTGGCACAAATCTGGCAACAAGCAGCCGGACGCGACTTGATGCCGGGAAGGGCGGTCTATGAGTGCACGCGACGCAGCGCGACAGAACCGCAGCCGTGCTTGGCGCCAGCTTTGCGCGCTGGCGGTTGCGGCGGGGCTGTCGATGGGAAACAGGTGGGCGGTGGCCGAGCCGGCCGGCTTCATCCACGCCGACGGCACGCGGCTTGTCGACGGCCAAGGTGCCGACTTTGCCGTCAAGGGCATCAATCTCGGCAATTGGCTGGTGCCCGAAGGCTATATGTTCAAGTTCAAGCGGGCGTTGAGCCCGACTGAAATCGCGGCGGTGGTCGAGAAGTTAGTTGGTCCGGCGGCGGCGGATCGTTTCTGGACGCAGTTTCGCAATGTTTATGTCGGCAAGGATGATATCGATTTTCTCGAAGCGGCGGGCTTCAACACCGTACGCGTGCCGCTGAACTGGCGGCTGTTTGTCGAACCCGGTGCGCAGGCCGGCGATGACCGCTTCGACGGTCCAGGCTGGGCTTTGCTCGACAGGCTCATCGGGTGGTGCCGCGATGCCGGTCTGCACGCGATCATCGATCTGCACGCCGCGCCCGGCGGGCAGACCGGGGTCAACCACGACGACGGCCCCGGTTTTCCGCTGACCTTCTATGTGCCGCGCTACCGAGAACTCACCATCGCGCTATGGCAAAAGCTCGCCACGCGTTATCGCGACCAAACCGCTGTGCTCGGCTATGACCTTATGAACGAGCCGATCTCGCCATACAGCGACGTCGGCTACCTTAATCCGCGGCTCGAGCCGCTCTATCGCGACATCGTGGCGGCCATTCGCAGCGTCGACCCGAATCATGTCGTGCTGCTCGGCGGCGCACAGTGGGACACCAACTTCGCGGTGTTCGGCCAGCCGTTCGACCGCAATGCGGTCTACACCTATCACAAGTTCTGGGCCAACCCGACGCGCGATGCGGTGCAAAGCTACGTGAATTTCAGCAATCTTTGGCACGTCCCGGTGCTGATCGGCGAAACCGGCGAGTACAACGACGGCTGGAACGAAAAATTCCGCCGCCTCAACGAGCGTTTCGGCTTCGGCTGGATTTTCTGGCCCTATAAGAACCTCAACTCGAAGCTCGCCGTGACCACGATTCAAAAGCCGGCCGGCTGGGATCTGATCGCGGCGGCAGGGAGTGCCGAGAACCCGTCGTTGCCGCCGCGCGATCAAGCGCAAGCCATTCTCGGCGCCTATCTCGAAGCCGCCAAATTCCAAAACGTTCACGTCAACGCCGGCTATCTCCGCTCGTTGGGTCTGGTCGCGCCTTAGTCGACCCTGCGGATTGCGATTTGCGGCTTCCCGAGCGGGCTTGCCTTGCCGTGCGCCGCCGGTCACATTCATCGGAACAACACCAGCCTGAGGAAGCGCTCCCGATGTCGACTGCAGCACCTTGGCCGATCGCGCTTAAGGACGCCACCATTCATCCGGTCGTCGAGCAGCAGGGCGGGTTCTTCGAACTATTCGGATTTTTTCCCTCCCTCACAAAGGAGCTGTTCGAGGAGAACCGCGCGTGGCTGCAACCGACATTCGTCGACGCCAACAACATGCTGATGCTCTGCATCCAGAGCTTCGTCATCAAGACCCCGCACCACAACATTTTGATCGATGCCTGCGTTGGCAATCATAAGCCGCGGCCGACGCGTCCGTTCTGGAATATGATGAACAGCGACCGTTTCGAGAAGGGCCTTGCCGGCATCGGCCTCACCGTGAACGACATCGACTATGTGATGTGCACGCATTTGCACGGCGATCATGTCGGCTGGAATACGCGCCTCGACAACGGCCGCTGGGTGCCGACCTTCCCGAAGGCGAAATACGTCATGGCGGATCGCGAGCTCGCGCATTGGACGGCGCGCGAGAAGGAGAATCCGCAAAGCGTGCCTTGGATTACCGATTCGGTGCTACCGATCGTCGCCGCCAAGCGCGAGCAGGTGGTCAAAAGCGATTTTGCCTTCAACGAGGCGGTGCGGTTCATTCCGTCGCCGGGCCACACCATCGATCATTTCTCGGTGCTGGTCGGCGGCAGCGGTGAGGACGCGCTGATCACCGGCGACATGATCCATTCGCCGCTGCAGGGCAAGTATCCCGACATCGGCATGATGTCGGACTATAATTCGGCGCAGGCCGGGGTGACGCGGCGTAAGATCTTCGACCGCTTTTGCGAGGAGGCGACGATCATGTGCGCGAGCCATTTCCCCGCGCCTTCGATAGGACGCGTGCGGCGCTGGGGCGACGGCTACAAATTCGTCGCCTTGGGCGGTTGACGCCGCCGGCGTGCCAACGAGATCGACCTACTCCCCACTTCCGTAGCGCGTTACCGCCATAGTTGCAGCGACGCGATGCACCGGCCGGCCACGGTGCAACTGGAGCCATCGGACATCTTACAAAAATGGCGCGCATAATGACGCTGCAATCTTGCGCGGCGTTTTCCGGTATGTGAGACTGCCGTGTTCCCCCAGGGGCTGCTTCCTAGGGTGTCTTTCAAGAGGTGGAGGGACTTATGCGCCGTTTCGGACTCTCGGTTGGTCTCGCGCTTGCGTTGTCGGCCGTTGCTTTTTCGGGGTCGGCCTTCGCGGCTTTCCCGGCTTGTGCCGTCGGAACATCCGTAAACAACCACGCGCGGATCATGCTGCATCACAAGATGATCGCCTCGTGCGCCGGTGCCAGCGGTTGCAAGTGCGTGTCGTGCTATAATCTCGACGGATCGGTGTCTTCTGCCTGTTACGCGCTCGTCTTGCCGATGCCGAAGTGACCTGAAGCGGGCCCGCGCTTCGTAGCGACGACGATCGTATGTTCCGGGTCTCGAATCGATAGGCGCGCCGGCTCGGCTGGCGCGCACGGCTTTAGTTTGCCTAGATTTTGATCAACGAAGCCGCCGGTCAGTCCGGCGGCTTTTTTGTCCTTGGCTTGGTCGCCAGCGGCGGCAGCAGGCGAGTATGGCCCGGCGCCGATTCGATGGCGACTTGTTCGCCGCCCGGATTGATTCCCCCGCCATCCATCCTGCGACATTAACGTCGGGGTCCTGCGACATTAAGCCATGAACCGTTCCGACCGGTGCGTGATTGAATTGTCATGCCGGGGGCGGCCATGGAGGACAGCATGGCTGTCGATGTGGTGCTCTGGTTCATTCTCGCCGCCATGGTGGCGTGGATATATTGTGGCTGCGTCTTTACGGCGCCTGAGAAAAGACAGGCCAAACTCGAACACCATTCGTTTCAGCAGAAGTTCGATCGCGCCGCGTGATTCGCGTTCGAGCGCTTGCCTGATTACTCGGTTTCCATCAGCGGCAGGACCAGCGCCGAGGTGTGCGTCGCGTCGTGATGGATAGTGTCCGTCCCCATCAGCGACGGATGGTAGGGATGTGAGAATACGCCGTCGGTCGCCGGCAAATCGCCGTTGGCGAGCTCCAGGCGGATGCGGTGTCCCTTCTTGAACATATAAGCGATCGGCAGCACTTCGATGTCGAAGGCGTAAATCTCGCCGGGCGTCAGCGGCTGCGGATTGGTGTGGGTGTAGAAGGGCCGCTGTGGCGTTGAGCGCATCGCATCCTTCTCGCGATGCGATGCTTTCAGCCAACCCTTCGACACCGGGGTATAGCCCGGCTGCTCGCCCTTTGCGCGCGCCGCTGCGTCTTGCGGATGCTGATCGGTCAGCTTGACGATGAATTGCGTGTCGATCGCCGTCGATGATGCGTAAAGCTTTAGCACGATGGGGCCTACCACTTCGAGATCTTCGGCGAGCGGCGCAGTGGTAAAGGTAAGCACGCGCCGCGGCGGATCGACCCTGCCGTCGGGGCCGATCACCGCGACGCCGTTGACCCATTCCCAATCCGGATAGGTGTAACTCGTTGCCGCCTCGTCCGGCGCCGGTTTTTCGGTCGACAGTCCGCCGTCGTTGAGCGAGGCGACGCTGCCGGAGGGACCTTTGCGCAGGTAATAAATGAGGTCGGTCGCGCTCTGCGGCGGCCATTGCTCTGGTGCGCGCCAGCAATTAGCGCCGCGGACGTAAAGCCGCACTGGTTCGGCGTCCATGAAGCCGCTATTGGCGCCCTTCAGATGCAGATCGTAGAACGGCAGCAGCTCTTTTTCGTGAAAATCGATCTGATCGAACATGCGATGCGCTTCGAAGGTATTTCGTGCGCCGGTGACGACAAGCTTTTTCGGCGCCTTTACCTCCTCGTAGCCGAGGATGTTGCCGCGCAGGTGCAAGCCCATTTTGCCCCAATGGCCGATCGACAGCACCGGGCATTTGATCCGATTGAGCCGCCAATAGGGCGAGCGCTGGCGCCAGAACTCGTCGTCAAGCGAATGCTCGACGATGGCGCCGACGAGGTCGAATTTCATTGGTTTCCGGCCGTGTCGTCCGGCGAGACGATGCTGGTTGTCGGCGCGCAGCGAGGTGTACCAGACCGAGCGATACGAGCAGTAGATGCCGCCGTGATAATTCGAGCCGCGATACTGGTCGACCAGGCCGTCATAGGGTGCGATGCAGGCGAGACCTGGCGGGTTGTAGGTCGCCATCAGCCACTGCGCCATCGCGTAATAGGACTGGCCGATGCCGCCGACGCGGCCGTTGCACCAAGGCTGCTTTACGATCCATGCAATCAGATCGACATAGTCCTGTTGCTCGTTGAGTCCCATGAACTCGAACTCACCGTCGGAACGGCCCGAGCCGCGCACGTCGGCGTGGATATAGGCGTAGCCATGGCCAGACTCCAAACCCAGTTGAAAATTCGTTGTAAATTGCCGCGTGACAACCGCGCCCATCAAACAAAAATCCTGGGAGACGCCGCCGCGATTGAATTCACATCCTCCACCGCCAAATGCGGACCATTGGCCCCAGTCTTTTTCCAGCCATAGAGGAAGCAAGAAAGAAACGTGCTGCTCGCCCACCGCTGGCGATGGGCTCGGCAAAAATACTCTGGGAAATATGGCGATATCGAGCCCGAAATTTTGTTGCGTCAGGAAGCGGTATTTCGCGGCAAGTTCCACGTTCCCGAGGTTAAAAGCCGATGGCCCGGTGGGTGAGATACTATAACCGGCAGGCAACGTCGCCGTAAGTTGAAGGTTGGGCGCTCCGCCGTAATTGAAGTCTATGCCGCCTTCTCCGCTGGAGCCATCCCGCGTCGCCGTCCCATTTGCAAATGTATAAATTTCAAAGTGTTGGTAATCCGTCGGCTCAGGGTCATCGGTCAAATATGGCGGACCTGCCATGGCGGGGACGATATTTCCCAATACTAGCGCGCCGCAAAGCACCAGGAGAAAGCCAAAACGCAAGATTGCCTCCTAAATCGGGAGATTACGCGTTCTGTCCGTCTAGTTTACATCTACCGGAGTGGCCCGTCCGGGAATCGCCGATCAGGTGGAGTTAAAGACACGATGAAAGATGCACTATCACAAGCCGCAAGCAAGGTGCCCGAAGTCACGCTGGTTTTCTGGATCATCAAGATTGCAGCGACGACGCTAGGCGAGACCGGCGGCGACACCGTGACGATGACGTTGAATTGGGGCTACCTACGTTGGAACGGCATTGTTCCTTTCGCTTCTTCTTGTGCTGGTTATCATCCAGATCGCGGCGAACAAGTTTCATCCATGGCTGTACTGGGCGACGATCGTCGCTTCGACTACCGCGGGTACCACCATGGCCGATTTTGCCGACCGCTCGCTCGGTATCGGCTATGCGGGCGGATCGTCGCTTCTATTCGCCTGTCTCATGGCCACGCTCGCCGCATGGTATTGGTCGCAAGGCTCGATCTCGGTCGCAACTGTCGACACACCAAAGGTCGAAGCATTCTACTGGGTTGCGATTACCTTCTCGCAGACTTTGGGAACGGCTTTGGGCGATTGGACCGCCGATGACACTGGACTGGGCTATGACGGCGGCGCGCTGCTCTTCGCCGCCGGATTGGCGGTCCTTGCGGCGGTCTATTTTTGGACCAACACGTCGCGGGTCTTTTTGTTCTGGGCCGCATTTATCTTGACGCGGCCGCTCGGCGCGACGGTTGGCGATTTCCTCGACAAACCGGTGAGTGGCGGCGGTCTGGCCTTGAGCCGACCCATCGCGTCGGCGGTGATCGGGGCATTTATCATAGCGTGTCTTCTGATACTCCCACAGAAAGCAGGCCAACATCCGGGCCAATCGGAAACGGCGACGTGAGAGGCCTGCGCTCCAGACTGTGGCGGACGTAGCCGGATGCTTACGGAATGTCTGTTTGTGGCCGATTTTGTTGCAGAAGTCCGTTGAAGGCTGCGTTGCTCAGTGATTCCGTCGCTGTGAGACAATTCGCGACGGGAGCGGAGCATGATGGGGCAGCGCAAGCGCGAGCAGGGACAGCTTTTTTATTCATTCCGCCTTGATGACGCCGTGCCTGAGGATCACTCGGTGCGCGAGCTCGCTGCGGTTCTTGATCTGTCGTGGGTGTATGCCGAGCTGGCGAGCTATTACCCCAGGATCGGCCGCCCCTCGATTGATCCGGTGCTGATGATCCGGATGCTCATCGTTGGCTATGTGTTTGCAATCCGCTCGGAGCGAGCGCTGTGCCGTGAGGTGCAGGTGAACCTTGCTTATCGCTGGTTTTGCGGGCTCTCGATCGAGGACAGGGTTCCGGATCATTCGGCGTTCTCACGTGCACGCAACGAGCGATTTGGCGACAGTGCTATCTTCCGGAGCGTGTTCGAGCGTGTCGTTGGGACCTGCATTGCGGCCGACTTGGTCGGTGGTGAAGGCTTTGCTGTTGATGCCAGCCTGATCGAGGCCGACGCCAACAAGCATCGCTCGATCCCCGGCACGCAGTGGCCCAAGGATATTGATCCAGTGCAGGCGCGGCGCGCGGTCAAGGAGTATCTGGCGACGCTAGACGATCCGGCCTATGGCGCGGCCAGTGACGTCACGCCGAAGTTTGTCTCGCCATCCGATCCTGCCGCCCAATGGACTGGCGCGCTGCGCAATGCCGCATTCTTCGCCTACGCCGACAACTATCTGATCGACGTGAAGTTCGGGATTATCATGGATGTCGAGGCTTCGCGCGCCATCCGGCAGGCCGAGGTCGGCGCCTCGCGGACCATGATCGAGCGGACTGAGGCCTGCTTTGGCATCAAGCCCACATGGCTCGCGGCCGACACCGCCTACGGCTCAGCCGCCAATCTCGATTGGCTGGTCAACCAGCAGGGGATCGCACCGCATGTGCCGGTCATCGACAAATCCCAGCGTGAGGACGGCACGTTCTCACGGGAGGACTTCATCTACGACGAGATGCGCGACGTCTATACATGCCCGGCCGGCAAGACGCTGGCCACGACGGGCCATGTCAACAGCGATCACGCGCTTCGCTATCTCGGCTCCGTGCCGGCGTGCCGCGCCTGCCCGCTTAAAGCGAAGTGCTGCCCGAACATGCCGGCGCGACGGATCGTCCGCGACGTGAATGAGGCCGCACGCGACACCGCCCGCATGCTGGCCAAAACGGAAGCCTTCGCGCAATCGCGCCGCTATCGCAAGAAGGTCGAGATGCTGTTCGCGCACCTCAAGCGCATTCTGCGGCTTGACCGATTGCGCCTTCGCGGCCCGAGCGGAGCACAGTTCGAGTTCACGTTGGCGGCAATCGCACAAAACCTGAGGCGTCTCGCCAAGCTTGTAGTTCGTCCCCCGCCGCTCACCTCCGTCGTGCGCCTAGCCTGAGCAGAGCGTTCAGTGGGTAGCGAAGGGGTTCCAAAGCGTCAGCGCCGCCTCGCCATGGGCCTGGCGCAAAGCCATCCCCCGGCTGAATCCAAAATATCTTCCGTGCTAAACGATCCTTGCAAAACCTACTTCTGCAACAAAATCGGCCCCGAACGGACCTCGCGCGATGTCTGCTCTGAGTCCGTTATCCGAGGCTGAGCCGACGTAATGCAGACATCGCAAAAGTGAAGCGAT
>CAWARC010000011.1:0-64157 GCA_963784325.1 uncultured Alphaproteobacteria bacterium
CGGCGTTTCGGGGTATAAAGGGAAACGGCACGAGCAAAAGATCGCAGCGCTCAAACATCGTTCCAGACTTGGTCCTCTGGATTATCCCAAACCGAGTTCAGCGATAACGACTGCGCAATCATGAAATCGCGCCAATCGGCGCGCGTGCCGCGCTCGCGGAGATAGCCGACAAAATCGAGAACTTCGCGCGCGGCATTCTCCGGAAGGCTTTTTACTTGTTCATAGATCAATTCGGCGATTGTCATGAATTCCCCCGACGATGCGGACATGGTCAGGACTAGGGCGTTGGATCGATCCTATATCGTCCGGCAGAGGGGGCGAAAGCAAGCGCGGGAGAGGGCGTGCGCGCCCCTCACCCCACCTCGTCCGCGACGTCGTAGCCGTAGAGCCAGCCGACCTGGAACGCGGTGGTGTCGCCGCGGCGGCCGGCGCCGAAGCGCTCGCGCAAGGCGAATTTGGCGTCGCGCTTGAGCCGCGCCCACGGCGAGGCGAGATGGTTTTCCTTGGCGCGGGCGCGAGCGCCGAGCACGGCGGCCTTGGCGCGCGGCGCGCGGTGCCGTTCGTAGGCAAGGAGCGCTGCGTCGAGATCGTCCGGCTGCCGCGCGACCGTCGCCGCCAGCACGCAGGCGTCTTCGAGCGCGATGCCGGCGCCGGTGCCGAGATAGGGCAGCATGGCGTGCGCGGAATCGCCGAGCAGCGTGGCGCGGCCCTTGCTCCAGTGCGGCAGCGGATCGCGGTCGTACAGCGCCCATTTGTACCAGCGGGTGCTGCACGGATAGACGCGGGTGAGATCGCGGTGCCATTTGGCGTAGGTCGTCGTCACTTCCGCCACGTCGCATTCGTGCGTCCAGGATTCCTCGGTCCAGGCGTCGCTGTCGATATGGGCGACGATGTTGAGGAGCTTGCCGCTTTGCACCGGGTAGTGCACGACATGGCCGTGCGGCCCCATCCACATCGCGCCGTCCTTGGTGTTGATGTCGGCCGGCACGGCGTCGATCGGCGCCAGGCCGCGCCAGCAGATGCAGCCGGTGAAGCGCGGCGTATCGGCGCCGAACAGGCTTTCCCGCACCACCGAATGGATGCCGTCGGCGCCGATCACGATGTCGGCTTCGATGGCGCTGCCGTCGGCAAAGCGCGCCACCGCGCTCTTGCCGCCCGGCTCGACCCCGACGCAGCGCATGCCCAGCCGAAGCTGCGTCGTTTTGAGCGCGCCGCTTAAAATCTCCAACAGGTCGGCGCGGTGCACGGTGATATGCGGGGCGCCGAATTTTTGCCGGTAATCGCCGCGCGGCGCCCGCGAAATGACCCGGCCGCTTTTCCATGAGCGGATGATCAGAAAATCCTGCACCGATCCGACCGCCTCGACCGCTGCCTCCAGCCCGAGCGCGCGGCAGGCCTTCACCGCATTGGGCGACAGGTTAAGTCCGGCGCCGACCTCGCTCAGCACGCCCGATTTCTCGGCGACGATGACCTCGGCGCCGCGCGCTTCCAGCGCCAGCGCGGCGGCAAGCCCGCCGATGCCGCCGCCGATGATGGCGATGCGTGGCGTCCGTGGCATGCGTGGTTCCTCTCCCTCGTCTTCGCCGTGTTTAACCGGGCGGCCACCATGACGCGAGAGCGGCTTCGCGGGTAGGCACAATCGTGTCAGCGCGGTACCCACGCGGTTTCGCAGTAGCCGACGATTTTGCCCACCCTACTTTGCCTGCGCCCCTTACGGAAACCTCCTTATGGAGAATTGCCGCGCCGCGCGCCGCGCGCACGTGGCTCACGCGACATTGACCGACCGCGAGACGGCCCCGGATTACATTGCCGCGGCAAACTGCTAGGCTCGGCGATGAGTCTTCACCAATCGCGTGAAAGGAACGCCATGCGCCGGAGCTCTCGCTCTTGCTGCGATTTTCGCCCTCGTCCTGCCGGCCTTGGCTGTGGCCCAGAACGATCACGACAAGAAAAAAGCTGGTCCGCCACCCAGCGGGCATCCCACTGGCCCGCCGCCGCCGCATCCGGCGTTCAAGCCGCCGCCGCCGCACGGTCCGGTCGGCGGCCCGCCGCCGCATCCGGCGTTCAAGCGGCCGTTCCGCCGCACGGACCGGTCGGCGGTCCGCCGCCGCCACATCCGGCGTTCAAGCCGCCGCCTCCGCCCGGCCCGGCCGGCGGCCCGCCATCCGCCGTATCCGGCGTTCAACCTGCCGCCGCACGGACCGATGGGTGGCCCAAATCCGGCCTTTGTCCATGGCCCCCATGCCCCGCCGCCCGGCGCTCCGCAATTCACTTTCCATGGCCACGATTTCAACCGCGTCCATGTCCATCCGTTCGTTTATCCGAACGGCTGGGCCTACCGGGAATGGGCCGTCGGCGCGATCCTGCCGCCGCTGTTCCTGGTGCCGGATTACTACTATCCGGATTGGGCCGCGCTCGGGCTCGAGCCGCCGCCGCCCGGCGCGCAATGGGTGCGCTACGGACCCGATCTGCTGCTTGGTCGATGTCAACACCGGCCAAGTCCTCGACGTCGCCTACGGCGTGTTCTACGAGGACTGATCCCGCCGCGATGGGGATGCGTCGCGTTTAGCGCGGCGCATCCGAAATGGTACAGACATGATGGCCGGGATTTTGTCCCGGCCATTTGCGTTTCTGCACCGAATTGCAGGGTGGGTTGAGCGAAGCGAAACCCACCGCGGCGCGGCGGAAAGATGATGGGTTCGCTGCGCATGCGCTCACGCCCTGCGGTTCGCTCTGTCTCTTGATAGTGACAGAGCCCTTGACATTCGTCCCCGTTATCGTTACATCGGGCAGGCTCGCCCATCGAAGGGACGTCGACCGGTGACAGCCGATCGATGGGGCGGGTGCGGTTCCCGGAGGCGGGCTTGTAACCCGCGTCCGGGCGGCTTTGGGCATCGACCGTCCGGCGCGTGACCGGACTGCCAGGTGCTGGCTGCACTGGTGCCGGAGAGGGTCCTCCCGTTTGGATCCGGTGATTCCAGGAAGCGCGGCCCGGAGCCGAGTCGAGGGATAAGACCCTCGGCGTAGTGCCGCGGTGGGGCGCCGAAAGGCGAGGGCGCCGCCGCTTTGATCCCGCGCCGTTCGCGGGAGGAAGCGATGGTGCTCGCCGCATACGCTGGCAGGCTTTCTTTTCTGCGGCGGGGCGGAACCCGTGGTGCGCCTTTCGGCGCTCCGCCTCCCTTCTTTTAAGGGAGGCACTGGAAGGGCTTTCTTAAAGCGTGAAGCAAAGCTCGGATGCGAAGCCGCATCGCGAGAACGGGGGAGCATGTTCACCTCTCCCCGCGTGCGGGGAGAGGTCGAGTGACCCCGACTTGATCGGAGGGAACGAGGGTGAGGGGGCCTCTCCGCGATTCTGAGCGGTGCGGATCATGCGACAGCGTTGCAGACGTCGCCGCAAATCCGCGCCCAGCGGAGAGGCCCCCTCACCCCAACCCTCTCCCCGCGCAGCGGGGAGAGGGAGGTCGCGCCTTGACCTGCCGCAGCGGCGCGGCTTCAATCCGCCGCCCATCAAGACCGCCGCGCCGACGCCCAAAGGAGCACGACCATGACCTTCCGCATTGCCGTTGTGCAGCCGATCTCGCATCGTCCGCCGGAGGACGAAAAGAACGTCGCCGATGCGGTGCGTGCGGTCGAGCGCGCGGCGGGCGAGGGCGCGGATTTCGTCTGTTTTCCGGAAAGCTATCCGGGGCCATGGCGCATGCCGGCGACTTACGATCCGATCGCGGCGCTGGCGGAAGCCGCGGCCAAGCACGGCGTGCACGTCGTGTTCGGCACGCTCGAGCCGATCGATGCCAAAGCGGCGACCGCCTATAACCTCACCGCGATGGCGTTTCCCGACGGCCGCGCGCCGGCGCGCTACCGGCGCAGCCATCCGAACGGGCCGTGGATCTATACCGGCGGCAAAACCTGGGAATTCCAATATGTCGCCGGCGACGACTATCCGGTGTTCGACACCGTGCATGGCAAAGTCGGGCTCGCCATGTGCAGCGAAGTCTATATGCCGGAAGTGACCCGCGCGCTGGCGTTGCGCGGCGCCGAGCTGATCTTCATGCCGGCCGGCATCGACAAACGCCGGCTGTGGACGACGTGGCGGACGCTGATCTTCGCCCGCGCCATCGAGAATCTGGCGATCGTGGTGACGACGCAGAATTTGTTCGAGCACGGCCAGCGCGGCCTCGCCATGGTGGCGGCGCCGGAGGAGATTTTATTCGAGAGCACGGCCGCGGGCATGAGCGTCGTCGATGTCAGCCTCGATCGCGTGCGTTATCTGCGCGGGACGCGCGACGAAATCGGCTCGTCGGCAAGCTGCGGCGCCAAGCAAGGCGTGCTCGGCCCGCAATGGCAGCGGCCGGAGCTCTACGACAGTTTTCATCCGCGGCCGTTGCGCGAAGCGGCCGAGTGATGCGGCCCATGTCCGATCCCGTCATTCCGGATTGCCACGCAGTGGCAAGTCCGGAATCCATATTCACAACCGTTTCAGAATTTTATCGGTGCCCGTTCTGCATGACCTGTGAATATGGATTCCGGGCTCGCACCTGCGGTGCGCCCCGGAATGACGTGTGAACGTGTCCTCCCGCCCCGATCTCGGCCCGCCGCCGCAGCTCGGCTATATCGCCGAGCCGGCTCGATCGCGCCGCCGGATTGCGCGGCGACGACATGGCGCTCGAAAAATTGCGCAGGCATGCGCGCGCCGGCGTCTATGTCGTCGGCGGCGAGCTCGTGGTGCTCAAGGCGACCTCGCCGACGCTGCGATCCGTTGTTCGCTCCGGCCGACGCGCGCGCGCTCGGCCGCGTGCACGAAAGCGTCTTCCTTGGCCTCATCGACGAGGCGCCGCGGTTCGGTTTTCGGCTCGATCCGCAATCGATCGAGCCGCTGCAGGCGCGCAACGATCTGAAAATCACCGATCTGCGCTCGATTGCGGTACAGGGCCTGGTCGAACCCGAGCATCTGCCGCCGCTCGCCGAAGCCAAGGCGCTGCTCGGCTGGCATGCGCGGCACGGCTTCTGCCCGAATTGCGGCGCCAGGACCGCGCTCGTCCAGGCCGGCTGGCGGCGCGATTGTCCGGCGTGCAAAGCCGAGCATTTTCCGCGCACCGATCCGGTCGTCATCATGCTGCCGGTTGCCGGCGAGCGTTGCGTGCTCGGCCGCTCGCCGCGCTTTGCGCCGACCATGTGGTCGTGTCTCGCCGGCTTTGCCGAGCCCGGCGAATCGATCGAGGAAGCGGTCCGCCGCGAAGTGCTGGAAGAGGTCGGCATCGCGATCGGCCGGGTGAAATATTTTGCCTCGCAGCCGTGGCCGTTTCCGTCCTCGATCATGATCGGCTGCCATGCGCAGGCGCTGTCCGATACGATCGTCGTCGATCGCGACGAGCTGGAAGATGCGCGCTGGTTCGAGCGCGACGAGCTCGTGGCGATGCTCAAGCGGCAGCATCCGGCGGGCTTGACCACGCCGCCGCCGGTCGCCATCGCCCATCACATTATCCGCAGCTTTGTCGAGGGTGGCTGCGATGTCGTCGGCTGAAGCTTCGGCACGGCGGGATCGGCGCGCCGCGCATCCTGTGCGCCGGCATTATCGTGCTCGACGAAGTGTTCCGCGTCGAAGAATTTCCGCAAGCCGACGGCAAGGTGCAGGCGAATGGATTTTTCGTCGTCAATGGCGGCTGCGCGGCGAACGCGGCGGTGGCGATCGCGCGGCTCGGCGGCCGCGCCGCGCTCGCCGGGCCGATGGGCGGTCCCGCCGGCGAAGACGATAACGGCGACCGCGTGCTCAAAGCGCTGGTGCGCGAGCAGGTCGACTGCAGTTTCTGTCAGCGCATCGACGGGCTCGCCACCGCGCTGTCGGCGATCGTCATGAATGCGCGCGGCGACCGCACCATCGTGACCTATCGCGACGAACGCATCGCCACGGCCGCGCCGGCCGATCCGTCGGCCACGGTCGCTGCAGCCGATGCCGTGCTGGCCGACAACCGCTACCCCGATTTCGTGCGGCCGATCTGCGCGGCGGCACGCGCGCGCGGTTTGCCCGTGGTGCTCGACGGCGACCGGCCGACCGTGGAGGACGATCCGCTGTTTGCCATCGCCACGCACGTCATTTTTTCCGGCGAATGCCTGCGCGCCACAACCGGCCTCGCCGATCTCGGCGCCGGCTTGCAACGCATTGCGCGCAACACCGACGCGTTCCTCGCCGTCAGCAATGGCCCCGGCGATATCGTCTATCGCGACGGCGGCACGCTGCGCGGTCTGCCGGTATTTACGATCGACGCCGTCGATACGCTCGGCGCCGGCGATGCGCTCCACGGCGGCTTCGTGCTGGCGCTGGCCGAAGGCCGCGGCGAGGTCGAGGCGATGCGGTTTGGCGCCGCGGTCGCCGGCATCAAGTGCTCGCGGCTTGGCGGCTCGGCCGGCGCCCCGACGCGGGGCGAAGTCGAGGCGTTGTTGGCGCAAAATCCGCTCCGGCCGCATTGCGCCGAGCACAGCGAGGACGCATTACAATCCCAGCCGGCACGGACGCCGTGAACCGGAGGAGATCAAGGAGGACCCATGCGGCAGATTTTCTCGAAATGCGTTGCGGCGGCTCTCGCAATCGGCGTCGTCGTCGCGGCATCGAGTGCGGCCCAAGCGCATCATGCCAGACAATGGCGCAGCCATTGGCAGCGGGCCGACATTCTTCCCTACGATTACAGCTACTTCCCCATCATGGGGTACTCGTATTACGGCAACTGCTACCTCGTTGAGCAGTTTGCGCCCGGTCGCCCGTACCTTGTCCGGGTTTGTCCGCAGCGCTGAGAATGCCACAGATTCCCGCCTAAGCGGGAATCCGGCAGGGGCCCCATGCGGGGAATGGGCGGGAGAGCCTGGCGTTCACTTGATTTGGAATATTTTTCTATATAAATAGCTGCCAAGCCATTTTTTGGAAGAATGTTTCATGGACGCCATAGATCGGAAAATCCTTGCTGTTTTGCAGGACGACGCGGCGCTGTCGGTTGCCGATATCGGGTCGCGGGTCGGCCTGTCGTCGACACCGTGCTGGAAGCGCATTCAGCGGCTCGAAGCCGACGGCGTCATCGTCAAGCGCGTGGCGCTGGTCGACCAGGACCGCATCGGGCTCGGCATCAGTGTCTTCGTGTCGATCGAAACCGGCGATCACTCGCAGGATTGGCTCGACCGTTTCGCCAAGACCGTTACCGCCATGCCGGAAGTGATGGAGTTCTACCGCATGGCCGGCGACGTCGATTACATGCTGCGCGTCGTGGTGCCGGACATCGCCGGTTATGACGCCTTCTATAAGCGCCTGATCGCGACGGTGCCGCTGAAGAACGTCACCTCGCGCTTCGCCATGGAAAAGATCAAATCGACGACGGCGCTGCCAATTCCGGAGGTCAGATGACAGTAATCAGTGATCGGATCAGATGCTCGATTCGATCCGATTGCTGATTACTGATACCGACCTGATACCCGATCACGACGCCGTGCGCGCGATCGAGGCCGATTCCCGCGGCCGCATGAAACTTTGATCGCTCAAAGTCAAAGTGCTGTTCATCACGTAACCGTAAGTCGGATTGTAGCTGTATTGGACCTGGGCGAGCACCAGATAGGTGTTTGGCGTCGCAAGCGAGGCCGGCACGCTGACGATCGTGCCGACCGCG
This sequence comes from uncultured Alphaproteobacteria bacterium, assembly GCA_963784325.1. GTDB lineage: Bacteria > Pseudomonadota > Alphaproteobacteria > Rhizobiales > Xanthobacteraceae > BOG-931. Next base: position 7,647 of record CAWARC010000011.1, read on the forward strand.
AGCGCCGTGCCGTTGAGCGTGTCGCTCCACACCACCGTGGCCGTGCCCTGGGCATCGATCGCGATCTCCGAAACGACCTCCTTGAGGTTGGCCGCCGCGTAAGGCGCGATGATCGCCGAGCCGGCATTGAGGATATTCGTCATTTCGGCGTTGGTGATGTCGGTATATTGGCTCGAAAGATCGGCGAGCGCGTGCGCCGTCAATTCGACCTTGCGGTCCGCGGCGATGCCTTGCGAGGCTTCGACGGTGCCGAGATAGAGCGTCAGTATCACCGGCAGCAGCATGGCAAATTCGACGGCCGAAATGCCGCGGCAGTCGGCAATGAAGCCGGCGCGGCAACGGGCGATCGCAGCAAGCACATTCATCGCGTGCCTCCTCAAGACGATGCGTAAGGTTCGTTTTTGAAGACCGCGGTGGCGGCGAACAGATCGTAGCCGCCGGTCAAGTTGCTGAGGTTGAAGCCGAGCAAATTGACGTATACCGGATACTGATAATAGATCCGCAACATGACGATGTCGCCCGGGCCGCCCGGATTGTAGCCGAGCACGCCGGTATTCAATGCGCCATTCTGTATCGGCAGGCCAAGATTGGCCGCCGCGAACGACGGATAGGTCTCGACGTCGACATAGACCCCGCTGTTGCAGTTGAAGATGCCGTGGATCTGATTGCAGACCTGCGATTTGAATTGCGCGGCGGTCCAGCCGGCGGTTTGCGCCTGGCCGGTAAAGATCAGCCGCGCCGAGGCGGCCGCCGCCGTCTCGAGCGTCTGCCCGGCAAAGAAGACGATCGCGGTTTGCAGGATGGCGAACAGGCCGGCGATGAAAGGCGCCGCCAGCAGCGCGAATTCGATCGTGGTCCCGCCGTCGCTTTGCGCGAGAAAGCGCCGGAGCACCGGCAAAGGTCGAGCGAACGCGGCTCTATTAGACTTAGTCCTATTGTCAGACATGGCGCCCTCACCCGATGAAGGTCGCAATAACGCGAAGCCTCACGGATGAGCGATAGCAGCGGCGCGTTGGCGATTTATTGCAGCGATCGCCGAAAACGGCGGGGCCAGCCTTAAGCTGCCGCTAACCGTTCGCCCGGGTCGCTGTCATTTCTCTCGGCTAGCGCCCGGCGCCGGCGCCCGCGGCCACGGCTTGGTTGCTGCGGGTGATGCCCTGGTTGAGCACCTTGTTGAAGTAGTCGGTCGGGATTCCGGTGTCCTTATCGAAGTCGTCCTTGCCGGTATCGCCGAGCGTCATCCGCGGCGCGCAGTCGGGCGTGCAGCTATAGGTTTGGCGCGTCATGCCGCGATAGACCACGACGATCGGTTCGTCGGGGCCTTTGACCTCGATGGTCTTTTCCATCAGCACCGCGCTGCTTTTATCCAGGACCACCACATTGGTGGCGCCGTAACCCTTGCCGGTGATGACGGCGAGGCCGCCGGGCTGGATCGAGAGATCGGCGATCAGCGGGTCGCCGATCACGACGGTGGCCGCGCGGTCGGGAAGCTTGAGGATTCTGGCTTGGTCGATGTGAACCGAAATCGGCTCTTCGGCGATCGCCCGCGAGGCGGCAGCGGCGAAAACGGCGGCCGCAAGGAGCGCTGCCAAGAGCCAAGGCAAGAGCCAATGCAACAGCCAAGGCAGCGCGCTCTGAGCCAACCGGCCGCGGCCGCAAAACGCCGTCATCGATACGCTCCGAAACGCTACGCGGATTCGACAGTTACACAGGCCGTCCACCGACCGATCCACTTGACTGCAAATTCGTGAATGAAGTGCAAATCGGCGCGGCCGGCGCTGCATGCGGCAGGCGCTGTGCCGGCCGCCGGTGACGCTTGCTTAACGATGATCGCAGAATGCCGAAAGCGGCAAAGTATTCGCCGCCCCGGCCGTCACAGCGTGAAGGGATCGGACGAGCTGTCCCGGGAAGCTCTCGGGATAGTCGCGCTCGGCGATCCCGTACTTATCGGGTAGCTCGCCGGCCGGCATGTAAAATGTGCCGAACAGGACGTCCAAAAACGGGAACGTCGCCGCAAAGTTCTTCTCGCCGCCGCGGTCGGGCGCGGTGTGATGCCAGCGGTGGAACACCGGACCGGCAAAGACGTATTTGAACGGGCCAAGCGTCCAATTGAGATTGGCGTGCACGAAGGCCGAATTGCGATGGTCAAGGGACCGAGCACGACAAACACGTTCGGCGAGATGCCGAGCAGAAGCATGATGACGTCGGCGGCGACGCTGCCGAGAAACAAATTGACCGGATGGAAGCGCGCCGCCGAGATCCATTCCAGCTCTTCGGAAGAGTGGTGCACCGCGTGATACCGCCACATGCGCTGGCCATGAAACATACGGTGCGTCCAATACAGGATGATATCCTCGCCGAGCAGGAAGATGACCATCTGAGCGGACGAGCGGCAGCGCCGCGAGCGGGCCGTGGCCGTTGTCGTAAAACGCGATCAGGCCGTCGGCGGTGGTGATTCTAAACAGAAGCGCGGCGCCGACGATCAGCATGCCGATGCGCAAATAGCGGGTGATGACCGGGATGAAAAACCAGTAGCACAGGTCGGTCACGAGATCGCGCTTGTGCCACCACGCCTGGCCGGGATTGCAGGCCCAGAACCAGGTGAGGATGGTGAAGACGCCCGCCAGCGCCAGCGAGATCGGGATGTTCTTGAGAAATGTCTGGCCGAAACTGATGAAGAAAGACAGGAATTCTTGGGTCATATTGCGAAGCCTGCGCGGTTGCGTCCAGCGGATTTGTTGATGTCGCTCATTGATATCGAGGCATGCGCATTAAGACGCCGTGAATGGCGGCGCGATGAAGCGTTGCGGCAGGCGACCGGCTGATCCGTGTTTGATGCAAGTTGAGCGACGCCCGCTTACGCGACGGCAACAATCTCATGTTAGGCAATGCGGTGTCTTGGAGTTTCGCGAGCGCCGGCGGTCGCGGCTTGGTATATCGATCGTAAAGAAAATCCGGCCGCTGCCGGCGCATGTGATGCGGCCAAGCATCGAAATGCACGCCGCCGCCGCAAGGCGATGTTAACTACATCGCGCAAAGCACGACTAGCGGCGGGTTTCTGCGAACGATTTAACCCCCTCGAAATTTATCCCCGATAGGGTCTGGCACGATCCAAACGGCGGACAAAAGCCGCTGGGTCAGCTCAGACAGCCACGTGTGGACCTTAAGGAGCCAACTCATGAAGACCCTTTTCTCGCGTTTCGTGAAGGACGAGTTGGGCGCCACGGCCATTGAATACGGTCTCATCGCCGCCGGCATCTCGGTCGCGATCATCGCCGTCGTCCAAGGCCTCGGCACCAAGCTGAACACCACGTTCAGCAGCGTTTCCGGCGCCCTCAAGTAACAGTCGTTCTTCTTCAGTGCTACGAGAGGGCTCCGGTCGCATGCCGGGGCCTTTTCGCTTTGCAGCGGACGCAATGCCGGCAAGCGGACGACATCGAACGGCGAGTGCCATGCTGATTGAAGCGGTCAGGTTGACGTTGTTCCCGGCAATGATGGCCTTTGCCGCGTCGAGCGATCTGTTGACGATGACGATCGCCAATCGCGTCTCGCTCATCCTGATCGCCGGGTTTGTTGCGCTGGCGCTGCTGTGCGGGCTGAGCGGCGCCGATGTGATGTCCCATGCCGGAGCGGCGGCCGCGGTGCTGGGCGTCGCATTCGTCTGCTTCGCCTGCGGCTGGATCGGCGGCGGCGACGCCAAGCTGGCGGCGGTCACCGCCCTGTGGCTCGGTTTTGGCAGTCTCTTTAACTATCTCGTTTATGCGTCGCTGCTTGGCGGGGCGCTGACATTATTTATCGTGCAATTTCGCACCATGCCGCTGCCGCGCCTGCTCGCGGGGCGGGAATGGGCGGAACGGCTGCATCAGCCAGGGCGCCGGCGTGCCTTATGGCGTTGCGCTCGCCGCCGCTGCGCTGCTCGTCTATCCGCAGACCGAATGGATGACGGCAGTCGGCCTGTAAGTTCAGCCAAGCCGCTCTTGCACGGGGGCGTGCCGCCAGGCGCGGGCGCGTCAACGCAAGATTAACGCGATTTGGATACGCCTCATTAACCATGCCTTGACGTTTAGCTGCTGAAATCCAGCGCAGATGGCCGTTTTCGGCCGTGCCATCTCGTGGAAAGTGAAGCGTAATGAAAGCCGCGCGTCTGGTCGTACTCGGTGTCGCTGTCGCCGCCGGCGGCATCGCCGCGTATTTGGCCGCCGGCAGCAAGGCGCCGCCGCCGCCGCCGCCGGTTGCGGCCGCGCCGCCGCTCGAAACGGTCGAAGTGCTGGTGGCCAAATCGGATCTGAGCCGAGGGCAAGTGATCGAAGTCAGGATATCGGTTGGCAGACCTGGCCGAAGGCGGCCGCCAACGCCAATTTCATCAAGAAGTCCGAGCGGCCGGACGCCATCAACGATTTCGTCGGCGCGATCGTTCGCGTGGCGATGGTGGCGGGCGATCCCATTCGCGGCACCTGATGTCGTGATGGCGAAGGGTTCGGGCTTCATGGCGGCGATACTGCCGAAAGGCATGCGCGCGGTCGCGATCGACATTTCCGCCGTCACCAGCGCCGGCGGCTTCATCCTGCCCGACGATCGAGTCGATGTCGTGCTCACGCGCCGTGACAAAGCGGCGGAAAAGTCGACCGGCGTCGAGAAATTCGTCAGCGACACGATCTTGCGCAATGTGCGGGTGCTGGCGGTCGATCAGACGATCGATCAGAAGGGCGACAGCAAGGTCGCCCTCGGCAAAACCGCGACGCTCGAATTGACCAAGTCGCAAGCCGAGACGCTCGAATTGTCGCATCAGCTGGGCACGATTTCGCTCACGCTGCGCAGCATCCTCGATTCCCCTGAAGGGGCTCCCGAGGGACGAAGACAACGAGCACGATCAGTCCATCAACACCGTGCGCTTCGGCGTGAGCACGGCGGGAACCGGGCATTGAGCGCGCGGAGGGAATTGACATGAGGCGAGCGACATCGATCCGAGCGGCGGCGGCTCTCGCGGCGCTGCTCGTCGCCTCGTGCCTCGTTCCTCGGGCGCTGGCGGGCAACGTCGTGTTCAACACGCCGCCGGCGCAGCCGATCCATGTCGCCGCCAGCGATTATGAATCGCAGCCGATGGCGCTTGGCGATCAGCAAATCGGTCGTGATCGATCTGCCGCGCGACGTCAAGGATGTGCTGGTGGCCGATCCCAAGATCGCCAACGCCGTCGTGCGCTCCTCGCGCCGCGTCTTCATCATCGGCAGCACGGTCGGACAGACCAACGTGTACTTCTTCGATGCCGAAGGCAAGCAAATCGCCGGATTTGATATCGCCGTTACGCGCGACCTCGACGGCATCCGCCAGGCGATCCACCAGGTCCTGCCGGATGCCGACATCACGGTCGAGGGTATCGGCGACGGCGTGATCCTGTCCGGCTCGGTATCGAGCCCGGACGAGTCGCAGCAGGCCTTCGATATCGCGGCGCGGCTGCTCGGGGTCGCGACTTCCGATGTGATTCCGAACGGCAGCAAAATCGTCAATGCCATCGTCGTGCGCGGCCGCGATCAGATCATGCTCAAAGTCGTCGTCGCCGAAGTCGAGCGCGACGTCATCAAGCAGCTCGGCATCAATCTTGCCGGCTCGTTCAACTATGGCACCGCCGTGGTCAATTTCAACAACACGAATCCGTTTTCCGCCACCGGGCAGTCGCTCAGCGGTTCGAGCATCACCGGCGGCTTTTCCTCGGTCAGCGCGACGTTGCAGGCGATGGAACAGGCCGGCGTCATTCATACGCTCGCCGAGCCGAACCTGACCGCGATTTCCGGCGAATCCGCAACTTTCGTCGCCGGCGGCGAATTTCCGGTGCTCAACGGTTACAGCTGCTCGACCGCGACGACCGGCAGCAGCGTGCAGAGCTGTCAGCCGTCGATCGATTTCAAGAAATTCGGCGTCAGCCTCAATTTCACGCCGGTCGTGCTCAGCGAAGGCCGCATCAGCCTCAAGGTGATGACGGAAGTCTCGGATCTGTCTATCGCAAAATTCGCTGACCATCGCCCAGCCCGGCAGCAACCTGACTGCGACCATTCCCTCGATCCGCACCCGTCGCGCCGAGACAACGGTGGAAATTCCATCCGGCGGCTCGTTGGCGATGGCCGGCATGATCCAGAACCAGACCAAGCAGGCGATCAACGGACTGCCCGGCTTGACGGAGCTTCCCATTCTCGGGCCGCTGTTCAAGAGCCGCGATTACATCAACCAGCAAACCGAGCTGATGGTGCTGGTGACGCCCTACGTCGTGCGCGCGGTCGCGCAGAAGGATTTGTCGCGCCCCGACGACGGCTTCGCCGATCCGAGCGACCCGGAAACGATTTTGCTCGGCCGGCTCAACCGGATCTACGGCGTCGGCGGCAATCCCGCGCCGCCCGATACCTATCACGGCAAGTACGGCTTCATCCTCGATTGATGCGGCCGCAGGAGACCACGATGCAGACTGTCAAGCCGATGACTGCCGGCCGCCGCTCCGTCGCGCGCATAATGGTGCGCGCCGTTGCGGCGGCGGCGTGCGCTGTCTGGTCTGCGGCTGCAATACCGACCAGCAGGTCACCGGCGCTCCCGAGGTGCCGACCGACTATCGCTTGCGGCATCCGATCACGTTGCAGGAATCCAACCGCACGCTCGAACTGTTCATCGGCTCCAACCGCGGCGAGCTCAATCCGACGCAACGCGCGCAAGTGCTGTCGTTCGGCCTGGGCTGGAAACGCGAAGCGACCGGCGGCGTGGTCGTCGCGCGGCCGGTGGGCAGCAGCAACGAGCACGCCGCCGCCGATGCGATGCATGAGATCGTCTCGATCCTCGCCGCAAGCGGCATGCCGCCGCAAAGCATCGTGGTGCAGACCTATCAGGCGACCGGACCGAATCTGGCCACGATCCGCATCAGCTATCCGAGAATTCACGCCCAGGCCGGGCCTTGCGGCATGTGGCCGGAGGACATCGGTCCAAGCTTCAATCGCGACTATATCGAAAATCAGCCGCCCTGGAACTATGGCTGCGCCACTCAGAACGCAATCTCGCCGCCAAAGTCGCCAATCCGTCCGATCTGGTCCAGCCGCGCGCCGAGACCCCGGCCTATGCAGCGCGGCGCACCACGGTCCTGGAAAAATATCGCGCGGGCCAAGCCGACCGGCGAAGCTTCGGAAAACCAATCGGCCAAGATCAGCGACGTCGGCAAGTAGCATGAACAGGCAAGGCGACATGTGATGTCGGCACATGATGAAGCAGAGCTAACCAAACCCACCGCGAAGACGCCGGGCCGCCCGAGGCAGCCGCCCGCGACGAGCATATTGCGCCGGCGCCGCGCGTCTCGGTGCAGGCGTTCTGCGAGAACGTCGACACCGCCGCCGCGATCCAGGCGGCCGGCGAAGATCGGCGCCTGGCCAAGGCGCATCTGCGCATCCAGATGGGCGGGCTGACGGCGGCAGTCGAGGCCTATCAAAGCTCGCCGACGCCGAACGTCATCATGCTCGAATCGGAGAACCGCAGCGACGACATCCTCGCCGGGCTCGATCAGCTCGCCAATTATTGCGACGCCGGCACGCGCGTCATCGTCATCGGCCGCATGAACGACGTCATGCTGTATCGCGAACTGGTGCGCCGCGGCGTCAGCGATTATCTGATTTCGCCGGTCGATGTGCTTGCAGATCGTTCGCGCGGTGTGCGGGCTGTATTCGGCGCCGGACGCCAAGCCGGTCGGCCGCATCATCGCGATGGTCGGGGCCAAAGGCGGCGTCGGCGCCTCCACCGTCGCCCACAATGTCGGCTTCTCGATCGCGCACGATCTCAAGCTCGACGCGGTCGTGACCGATCTCGATCTGGCGTTCGGCACCGCCGGTCTCGATTTCAATCAGGATCCGCCGCAGGGCATCGCGGAAGCGGTGTTCTCGCCCGACCGTATCGACACCGCTTTCGTCGACCGCCTGCTCGCCAAGTGCACCGACCATTTGAATCTGCTGGCGGCGCCGGCGACGCTCGATCGGGTCTACGATTTCGGCGCCGACGCCTTCGAGTCCATTTTCGATTCGCTGCGCGCCACCGTGCCTTGCGTCGTGCTCGACGTTCCGCATCAATGGACCGGATGGACCAAGCAGACGTTGGTCGGCGCCGACGAGGTCGTGATCGTCGCCGCGCCCGATCTCGCCAATCTGCGCAACACCAAGAACATCTACGATTTTCTCAAGGCGGCGCGGCCGAACGATCATCATCCGCGCTATTGCCTCAATCAGGTCGGGGTTCCGAAACGCCCCGAGATCAAGGCCGCCGACTTTGCCAAGGCGCTCGACGAGGAGCCGATGGCGATCATTCCGTTCGAGCCGCAGGTGTTCGGCGCGGCGGCCAATAACGGGCAGATGATCGCCGAGATTTCGTCGGGTCACCGCACTGCGGAATTGTTCCGGCAGATGGCGCAGCATCTGACCGGCCGGTCGGAACCGAAGAAGCAGCGTTCCGGCTTGCTGTCGCCGTTGCTCGAAAAGCTGCTGGGCTAGAGCAAAGTTTGGAGTTGCGTTAGTGTTTGGCAAGCGTCCCACTTCCGGCGGTTCTGACGTCGCGGAGCAGCGCCCGGCGCCGGCCGCCGCGCCGCCGCTGCCGCCGCGCCGCCGGCGCCAAAGGCCGCGCCCACGGAGGCCGGCCGCACGCCGTTTCCCTCCGCGGGTCTCGGCGCGCCGATCATCGGTGCGCCGACCGGCAAGCCGAATGTCGGCGGTCCGCCCAATCCGCCGCCGCAGCCGGTGCCCTCGGCGGTCGATTCGCGCCGCTCGGAATCCTACTACGAAGTCAAAGGCACGATCTTCGGCGCGCTGATCGAAGCGATCGATCTGGCGCAGCTCGCCAAGCTCGATGCCGATTCCGCGCGCGAGGAAATCCGCGATATCGTCAACGAGATCATCGCGATCAAAAATATCGTGATGTCGATCTCCGAGCAGGAGGATCTGCTCGACGATATCTGCAACGACGTGCTCGGCTACGGGCCGCTCGAACCGCTGCTGGCGCGCGACGAAATCGCCGACATCATGGTCAACGGTTCGGGCACGGTTTACATCGAAGTCGCCGGCAAGATTCAGAAGACCGGCATCCGGTTTCGCGACAACCAGCAGCTGTTGAACATCTGCCAGCGCATCGTCAGCCAGGTCGGCCGCCGCGTCGACGAATCCTCGCCGATCTGCGACGCGCGCCTGCCGGACGGCTCGCGCGTCAACGCCATCGTGCCGCCGCTGGCGATCGACGGCCCCGCGCTCACCATCCGCAAATTCAAGAAGGACAAGCTGACGCTCGAGCAGCTGGTGCGGTACGGCACGATTTCGCCCGAAGGCGCGGAAATCCTCAAAATCATCGGCCGCTGCCGCGTCAATACGTTGATCTCCGGCGGCACCGGCTCGGGCAAGACGACGCTGCTCAACTGCCTGACGCGTTACATCGACGACGACGAGCGCATCGTCACCTGCGAAGACGCCGCCGAACTGCAATTGCAGCAGCCGCACGTGGTGCGGCTGGAAACGCGGCCGCCCAATCTCGAGGGCGAAGGCCAGATCACGATGCGCGATCTGGTGCGCAACTGCCTGCGCATGCGGCCGGAACGCATCATCGTCGGCGAGGTGCGCGGCCCCGAAGCATTCGACCTGCTGCAGGCGATGAACACCGGCCACGACGGCTCGATGGGCACGCTGCACGCCAACACGCCGCGCGAGGCGCTGTCGCGGCTGGAATCGATGATCACGATGGGCGGCTATTCGCTGCCCTCGCGCACCATCCGCGAAATGATCTGCGCGTCCGTCGACGTCGTCGTCCAGGCCGCGCGGTTGCGCGACGGCTCGCGCCGCATCACCCACATCACCGAAGTGATCGGCTTGGAAGGCGACGTCATCATTACCCAGGACGTTTTCCTGTACGACCTGATCGGCGAAGACGCCAACGGCAATCTCATCGGCCGCCACCGCTCGACCGGCATCGGCCGTCCGAAGTTTTGGGAGCGCGCGCGCTATTACGGCGAGGAGGCGCGGCTGGCGGCCGCGCTCGATGCCGCGGAAGCCGCCAATGACGGGCAAGGCCAGCGTGCGGATCGCGTCGCGATCGAGCGGTGGATTGCGGATTGCCATGAGCACCTACGGCCTGTTTTTCCTGGTGGCGATCGCGATCGGCGGCGTGGTGTGGGTGTTCGTCTATCCGCTACCTCTCCGGCGAGAAGAAAGCGCGAGCGGCGGATGGCGAGCGTCGCGCGGGCCGAGCCGATCGCGCGCGCCGGCACGCGGGGCGGGCAGAAATCGCGGCGCGAACAGGTCGAAGGCACGCTCAAGGAGATCGAACAACGGCGGAAGAAGGCCAAGCGTCCGCCGCTCTCGGTGCGGCTTACGCAGGCCGGCCTGAGTTGGTCGAAGCGGCGGTTTATGATCACCGCGGGCGTGCTCGGCGTCGGCGGCTTTCGTCATCGATGATGATCGTGCGCGCCGGACTCATTGCCGGCGCTCGGCTTCGGCTTTGCCGCCGGTTGCGGCCTGCCGTTTTGGATGTTGTCGTTTCTCAAGAAGCGCCGCGAGAATGAAATTTCTCTGCGCAGTTTCCGGATGCCGTCGACGTCATCGTTCGCGGCATCAAGGCCGGCCTGCCGCTGCTCGATAGCCTCAAGCTGATCGCCACCGACGCCGAAGAGCCGGTGCGCAGCGAATTCCGCTCGATCGTGGAGACCCAAACGATCGGCATGCCGATCGGCGAGGCCTGCGCTGAAGCTGTACGAAAGCATGCCGGTTCCCGAGGCGAACTTCTTCGGCATCGTGATCTTCATCCAGCAGCGCGCCGGCGGCAATCTGTCGGAAGCGCTGGGCAACCTGTCGCGGGTGCTGCGCGACCGCAAGAAGATGAAGGCGAAGATCCAGGCGATGTCGCAGGAAGCCAAGGCTTCCGCCGCGATCATCGGCGCCCTGCCGCTCGCGGTCATGACGCTCGTCTGGATCACCAGCCCGGCCTATATCGACCTGCTGTGGACCGACCCGATGGGGCGCGTGATGCTGGCTTGCTCCGGCGCCTGGATGCTGACCGGGGTTCTGGTGATGCGCAAGATGATCAATTTCGATTTCTGAGGCAGCTCCAGTCATGAGCTCGCTTATCGCCCAGTATCTCGACCTGCAGGTCCTCACCATGATGTTCGCCGCCGTCGCGGCGGGCGCGACGGTGCTGACGCTGGCGATGCCGCTTATGTCTTCGGACACGCTGGGCAAGCGCATGAAGGCGGTCGCGCTCGAGCGCGAGAAAATCCGGCAGCGCGAGCGCGAGCGCCTGGCGCAGAGCAGCAAGGTCGCGCTGCGGCAATCGCCGAAAATGTACATGAAGCGGGCGGTCGACAACTTCAATCTGTCGAAGTGGGTCGGCCAGGAAGAAGCGCGCGTCAAGCTGGTGCAGGCCGGCTATCGCGGGCAGGCGCCTTACGTGACCTATCTGTTCTTCCGCATGACGATGCCGGTGGTCATGCTGGTGGCGTCGCTGTTTTATATCTTCGTCGTGCTCAATCTCGACTATCCGCCGATGGTGAAGATCGCGATGTGCATCGGCTGCGCCTACTTCGGCATGCACAGTCCGAATCTGTTCCTCAAGAACAAGATTCCAGCGCCGGCAGCTTTCGATCAAGCGCGCCTTTCCGGACGCGCTCGATCTGCTGCTGATCTGCGTCGAGTCCGGCATGTCGATCGAGGCGGCGTTCCGCAAGGTCAGCGAGGAGGTCGGCACGCAATCGGTGGCGCTGGCCGAGGAATTCACGCTGACCACGGCGGAATTGTCCTATCTGCCGGATCGCCGCCAGGCTTACGAAAATCTGGCGCAGCGCACCGGTCTCGAAGGCGTCAAAGCGGTCTGTCTGGCTTTGCAGCAGTCGGAACGCTACGGCACGCCGCTCGCCACGACGCTGCGCGTCCTGGCGCAGGAAAATCGCGATATGCGCATGTCGGAGGCCGAGAAGAAGGCCGCCGGCCTGCCGCCGAAGCTTACCGTGCCGATGATCGTGTTCTTCCTGCCGGTGCTGTTCGTCGTCATTCTCGGCCCGGCCGCGATCCGCGTTATGGCGCTGCAATAGCACGATTCACGCCGCGGACGTCTAGCTCGATCCGGAGCTCGGTACATGCGCGGCCTGGCTGGTCAGGCGCGCCGGTTGCCCTTATGCGCCAGCATCTGCCGCAGATAAGCGACATTGGCGGCGGCCTGATCGGGCGGCAGGTCGGCGCGCGCGATCTGTTCGGCCTCGGCAAAGCGGCCCTGCAGGCCGACCACCAGCGCCAGATTCTGCCGCACCCGCGGATCGGTCGAGTGCTGCGCGACGGCGAGCCGCAACGTCGCTTCGGCGTCCTTAAGGTCCTTCGACAGCGCATAGGACAGTCCGAGATTGGACAGCACCGAAGGCTCGTTGGGAACGATCTTGAGCGCGGTGAGATAGTGGCGTTGCGCTTCCTGGTGCCGGCCCATCTGGTCGAGCACGGCGCCCTGCGCGGAGAGGATGCGCCAATCCGGCTGCTCCGGCGTATGGGCGCGATCGAACACGTCGAGCGCCTGTTCGTATTGGCCGACATCGGCGAGCGCCCGCCCATATTCGCCGAGCACGACCTTGTTGTTCGGATTCTGCATCGACAATTCTTCGAGGATGGCGACCGCCTGCGCGCTCTGTCTGCGTCGCGCGCAGCGCCTGCGCGTAGCGCAATGCGACGTCGATGTTGGACGGATCGGCGCGATATTTTTGGCCGTAGACCTGAATGTCGTGCTGCCAGTCGGCGTCGGAGCGGTCGCCCGATGCCAGCGTGAGCGAGCCGGTCGTTTCGGCGCTTTGCGTGGTCTGGCATCCCGCCGTTGCCGCGGCGACGGCGGTGAGGATCGCGGCGGTGGCGAACAGGCGTGCAGAGCGGGATCGGGTTGAACGCATCTCGATCGCTGCCGGAATAGCTGCCAGATCGCTGCAGGGGCGCGGACGCGCCCGTGCCGCAGGTTGGTTCAGCAATAAAACGTTAACCCTAACGAGCGGTTAACGGCGTATGGCGAGCGGGCGCGGAACTTGTTACCGTCCGCGCCCGATCTCGCAGGGAAATCCGATAGATGAATGCCAAATCGTCGCGCGCCGCGCCGTCCCGCCGGGCCCCTGCATCGGGCCGGCTCGATCCCGGTCTGGTCGACGATCTCGTCGCCGCCAACCGCGCGCTGGCGCGGCTTTCCGTGCTCGATGCCTTCGGCCATGTCAGCGTGCGCGATCCGCGCGATCCGCACCGCTATTTGATCTCGCGTTCGATTGCGCCGGAATCGGTCACCGTGGCCGATATCCTGGTCCTCGATCTCGACAGCCAGACCGTCGATCCCAAGGATGACGGCGTGCTCCTTTACCGCGAGCGCTTCATCCACGGCGAGATCTACAAGGCGCGGCCGGACGTCAATGCGGTGGTGCACAGCCACTCGCCGACGGTGGTGCCGTTCACGGTGACGCGCGCCAAAGTTGCGGCCGCTGTTGCACAACGCCGGCTTCCTCGGGCTCGGCACGCCGCTGTTCGAGATTCGCAAAAGCGTGGGCGACGGCACCGATCTGATGATCCTCACCCCGGACCTCGGCAAGGATCTGGCGAAAAAGCTCGGCAAGGATGCCGCGGTGGTGCTGATGCGCGGCCACGGCGATTCCGTGGTCGGCCCGTCGCTGCCCAATGCGGTGTTCCGCGCCTATTACACCGAGATCAATGCGCGCCAGCAGCTTGCCGCCATCACCATCGGCGGCCCGATCAATTTCATGACCCGCGCCGAGGCGATCACCTCGAACGACGCCATGCTGCGCGCCTCGGCGCGGCCCTGGGCGCTGTGGCGCAAGCAGGCGCTGGCGCAACGCTGACATTTCACTGGAGTGCTTGGAATGTTCCGGCTTGCGGTCGCCGATCTGGATTCGCCCTCTTATTTCGTCGCCATCGCGGCGGTCGAGCTTGGCTTCTTCAAGGACGAGGGTGTCGACATCGAGCTGGAGCACAGCTATGGCGCCCGCAACGGGCCGGAACGGCTGCGCGACGGTTCGCTGCATTTCTTCGGCGGTCCGGCCTACGCCGCGACGCGGGCCTTTCCGGCCTGGCAGGGCGCCAAGCTGCTTTGCGCGCTGGCGCAACATTCCTATTGGTTCCTCGGCGTGCGCGCCGACCTCGACGTCAAGCGCGGCGATCTCGACGCGCTCAAGGGCTTGCGGATTTCGTCGTCGATGCAATTTCCGGTGCTGGGGCTGCGGCACCTGTTGGCCGATGCCGGAATCGATCTCGTGCGCGACAAGGTGGAAATCGTGCCGCCGCCGCCGACCGTCGACGGGCGTTTATGGGCCATGCCGGCGTCGACGCCATCGCGCAAAATCTGGCCGATGCGTTTTGGGGCAACGGCATGCGGGTCGCGATCGGCGAGCGCGCGGCATCGCCAAGCTCCATCTCGATCTGCGCCGCGGCGACGGGCCGCCGGGCGCGCGGAGCTATAATTTCGCGGCTTTGACGACGACGGAGCGATTGATCGAGGAGCAGCCGGAGATCGCCGCCGGCGCGGTGCGCGCGATCGTCAAGGCGCAGGCCGCGCTCAAGGCGGAGCCTTCGCGCGCCACCGCGATTGCGCAGCGGCTGTTCCCGCCGGAGGAGGTGCCGCTGATCGCGCGGCTGATCGAACGCGATGCGCCGTTCTACGACGCGACGATTTCGCCGGAAGCGGTCGACGGCTTGAACAAGTTTGCCAAGGCCGCGGGCTGATCGCCGAGCCGGTACCCTACGACCGGCTGGTCGCGACGCAATTCCGTACGCTCTGGCAAGCGTAACGGCGCAGTCCACGGCCTGTCATTCCACGGCGAAGGCGGGGGATCCAGTAATCACTGTTCCAAGAATGTCGCGCGGACGAAGTTTTTCTCGTGTTTACTGGATCGACCGCTTTGCGGTCGATGACAGAAACGAATAGGGCTACACCGACGCGTGCGCGACGCCGCTCTTCGCTTTCAGCGCATCGCCGGCGGCTTCATAGAAACTCTGCGCTTCCGGCAGCACGATCGCCGCCGAGCGCACCGCATGCGTCGCCGGATCGAGGCCATCGGGTTCTTTGCCTTGCGCGACGGCTAGCGCCGCTTTGCGCAGCCGCTGCCGCGCCATGATCACGCCGTTGTCGGTCGAGACCAGGTTCTCTTTGGTGCGGTCCTGGATCGGGCCGCAGCTTTCCTGGATCGCGGCGTCCTGCATGGCGATGCCTTTGACGCCGCAATAGGATTTGTGGTGCTTCTGCGCCGTGCGGTCGATCATGTAGTCGTTGTCTTTGTTGACCACCGGGCGGAACGAGCCGGGAATGAGATTGACGTGAATGCCGCCGCCGTTGCGCATCACCTCGAGCTCGTGCGCGGAGAGCGGCCGCGCCGGATGGTGGGTAAAGCACCATGACATGCAGTTTTCGTCGTCGATCGGCACGAAGGCGTGGCCGTTGAGCGCGTTGTCGCCGTAGGGCGGGATCATGGTGTGGAACGGCATGATCCATTGCGTGATGCGCCAATAGAGCTTGCCCGACGTCGCCGGCCGGCGCACGCCGATGACCATGCCGCCCTTGGTCTCGATCACCTCGAAGCGCGCATCGGTCTCGCGGGTGAATTCGGCGCCCTGGCCGACATGCAGCGGATCGCTGCGCAGGTCGTGGCGGTGCAAAAACGACACGTGCACGGAATCGATGCCGCCTTCCAGCGCCTGCAGCCAATTGCATTCCTGCGTGCGCTTGGAGACGAACCGCGACGCCGCGGGAACCGTCGCCCATTCGAAATTCGGCAGCGGTGGCTTTTGTGCGGCCGGACCCATATAGATCCAGATCACGTCGCCCAGTTCGGCGCTAGGGTAAGCGGCGAGCTTGATCTTGCTGCAGAAGCCGCTTTCGGCCGGCTCCGAAGGAACCTCGATACACTGGCCCGAGGTGTCGTATTTCCAGCCGTGATAAGGGCAGCGCAGTCCGTGCTCCTCATTGCGGCCGAACCACAGCGACACGCCGCGATGGGTGCAGAACTCGTCCATCACGCCGACCCGGCCGGCGGTGTCGCGGAACGCGATCAGCCGCTCGCCGAGAAGCTTCACCCGCACCGGCGGGCAATCCGGTTCCGGGATTTCCGACGACAGCAGCGCGGGTATCCAATAGCGCCGCACCAAGTCGCCCATCGGCGTGCCGGGGCCGGTTAGCGTGAGGAAGTCGTTCTGTTCGTGTGTGGTCATGGCAGCACCATAGCGGATTACGTCATCACCCGCACCGGCTTGCCGTCGAGGAAGCCGCGGATGTCCTCGACCACGCCGGCGAAATAGGCGCGGTAGTTCTGCTCGGAGACGTAGCCGAGATGCGGGGTGATGACCACATTGCCCATCTTGCGGAACGGATGGTCGAGCGGCAGCGGCTCGACGTCGAACACGTCGAGCCCGGCGCCGCCGATCGTCTTGTCGCGCAGCGCCGCAATCAGCGCCGCCTCGTCGATAATCGGGCCGCGCGAGGTGTTGATGAGGAAGGCCGAAGGCTTCATCAGCGCGATTTCGCTCTTGCCGACCAAGCCGCGCGAGCGGGCCGACAGCACGATATGGATGGTGATGAAGTCGGACTGCCGGAACAGGTCCTCCTTGCTGACATAGCCGACGCCGGCCTCTTGGCATTTCTCCGGCGTCAGGTTCTGGCTCCAGGCGATCACTTTCATGCCGAAGGCCTTGGCGATGGCGGCAGTCCGGGTGCCGAGCTTGCCCAGCCCAAGCACGCCGAGCGTCATGCCTTCGAGGTCCGGGCCGATGGTGATCTGCCACGTGTCGCCGGCATGCAGCCGGGCGTTCTCGTAGCCGATATGGCGGGTCAGCTCGAGCATCAGCCCGATGGCGATGCCGGAGGTCGGACTGCCGAACGAGCCGGTGCCGCAGACCGTGATGCCGCGCGCCTTGGCCGCCTCGGTGTCGATCGAGGCGTTACGCGCGCCGGTGGTGATCAGGAGCTTCAGGTCCGGGAGCGCGTCGATCACGGCTTTCGGAAAGCCGGTGCGCTCGCGCATGGCGACGACGATCTGGAAACCTTGCAGTGCCTTGATGACTTTATCCGGGCCGCCGAGATGGTCGTTGAAAACCTGAAACTCGACGTCGCCCTTGACCTTGGACCAATCGGCGACCTTGAGGACGACGTTCTGGTAATCGTCGAGAATTGCGCAGCGAGCCGCCATGATTTCCACCCCGATACACGCCTGTCGTTGGCGTTAGCCGTCTCATAACGGCCGCGGCAAGACAAGCGGTTCGGGGGCGCAGAGGTTTAGGCGCGGTGTTCGGCAACGTCGCTGAGCACGGGGCGCGAAGGAGCCGACGACTGCGACGTCTTATTAATCAGGCTGCCGTACTTGGCGTGCCATTTCGGGCCGGGTCCGCGCATATAATGCTTGTCCGGCCGGTACGATCCCGAACTGTAGCCGGGGATTTCCAATAGCTCGCGAAGCGCCTTTGATATACCACGCCACATGTTACGCTCCCTTCGCCCTTCAACGGGCCGTTGTTGGGATTCCGCCGCCTGACCTCCTATGAGGCCAACGCGTGATGTCAAACACAGGTTCCATTTTCAAACGTGTGTTTGACATTTATTGTCGCGAGAAATCATTAAAATTTGTTGCGATTTTGGCGGAGCTTGGCCGCAAATGTGATCAGGCTTAGCGAAGCTTTAGCGGGACCGATAAAAGTGGAACCAGGTTCCGCAACGCGGTGCGCCAATACCGGCCGGCGGAACCGTTCTTGCTCTCGATGGCCCGGATCGCTACATCAACCCCAGGATTTTCCCGAAATGAGCGCCTTCACGGTCGTCACGCCCTTGCCGGCGGATCGGCCGCGCAGCGCCGAGCCAAGGGGCAGGGCGCTGATGGCCCGTCAATTCGTCTATCATATGCAAGGCCTGACCAAGGTTTATCCGGGGAACCGGAAGGTCTTGGAGGACGTCAATCTATCCTTCTATCCCGATGCCAAGATTGGCGTTCTCGGCGTCAACGGCGCCGGCAAGTCGACGCTGCTCCGCATCATGGCCGGGCTCGACACCGAATATTCCGGCGAGGCCTGGGCGGCGCAGGGCGCCCGCGTCGGCTACTTGGCGCAGGAACCTCAACTCGATCCGCAGAAGTCGGTCCGCGACAATGTCATGGAGGGGGTCGCGTCGCAGAAGGCGATCGTCGACCGTTACAACGAACTCGCCGTCAATTATTCCGACGAGACCGCTGACGAGATGACCAAGCTGCAGGACGAGATCGAGGCCAAAGGGCTATGGGATCTCGATTCCAAGGTCGATCTGGCGATGGACGCGCTGCGCTGCCCGTTCGACGAGGCCGACGTCAGCAAGCTCTCAGGCGGCGAGCGCCGCCGGGTCGCGCTCTGCCGGCTGTTGCTCGAACAGCCTGAGCTGCTGCTCTTGGACGAACCGACCAACCACCTCGACGCCGAATCGGTGGCTTGGCTGGAAAACCATTTGCACAATTATCCGGGCGCCATCCTGATCGTCACCCACGACCGCTACTTCCTCGACAACGTGACGGGCTGGATTCTCGAACTCGATCGCGGCCACGGCATTCCCTATGAGGGCAATTATTCGTCTTGGCTCGGCCAGAAGCAGAAGCGGCTGGAGCAGGAAGGCCGCGAGGAGGAAGCGCGCCAGCGCACGCTTGCCCGCGAGCAGGAATGGATTTCCGCCTCGCCGCGCGCGCGGCAGGCCAAATCCAAGGCGCGCTACGAGCGTTATGAGGACCTGCTAAAGAAGGCCGGCGAGAAGCAGACGCAGACCGCGCAGATCGTCATCCCGGTCGCCGAGCGGCTCGGCCAGAACGTCATCGACTTCGAGCATCTGCGCAAAGGCTACGGCAACAATCTTCTGATCGACGATCTCACCTTCAAGCTGCCGGCCGGCGGCATTGTCGGCATCATCGGGCCGAACGGCGCCGGCAAGACCACTTTGTTCCGCATGATCACCGGGCAGGAGCAACCCGATGGCGGCACGATCAAGATCGGCGAGTCGGTGCAACTCGGCTATGTCGATCAGTCGCGCAACTCGCTCGACGGCAAAAAGAGCGTCTGGGAGGAAATCTCCGGCGGCGCCGACATGCTCCAGCTCGGCAAGCGCGAGGTGAATTCGCGCGCCTATTGCTCGGCCTTCAACTTCAAGGGCGCCGACCAGCAGAAGAAGGTCGGCTCGCTGTCCGGCGGCGAGCGCAACCGCGTGCATCTCGCCAAGATGCTCAAATCCGGCGCCAACGTGCTTTTGCTCGACGAGCCGACCAACGATCTCGACGTCGACACGCTGCGCGCGCTGGAAGAAGCGCTGGAGGATTTCGCCGGCTGCGCAGTGATCATCAGCCACGACCGCTGGTTCCTCGACCGCATTGCCACCCACATGCTGGCCTTCGAGGGCGACAGCCACGTCGAGTGGTTCGAGGGCAATTTCCAGGACTACGAGAAGGACAAGATGCGGCGGCTGGGCACCGATACCGTCATCCCGCACCGGATCAAGTACAAGAAATTCTCAAGGTAATTCGGCCTGTTAACGACATTTGCGAGGATGGCGCTTCCCCGTCGCGACTCATATATAAGGTATAGGTCGCCTCCGAGGGTTTTTTGCCAGGTATTGCCGGAGGTTGGATTGCGCGCTTCCCGCGCAAAAGGAGAAGATATTGGCAACGCGAGCAAGTGAGGCCCGGTCGACTGAGAACAAGGCCCGGGCCGAAGCAAGTTTCAAGAAGGAAGAGCGCGCCAAAGAGGGCGCCAAGGCGATGCTGGAGTATCAGGCCAATGGCCGCGTCGTTCGCGAGCAAATGGCGCGTTTGAAGGCGCTTCGGCTGGCCAAAGAGGCCGCGGCCGCAGCAGCCCCGGTGCCGCCGCCTGAACCCGCTAAAAAAGCACGTCGCGTCACGAAGCGTTAGTGCTGGCAGGGCCGGCGCTGCTTGGACGGCGCCCGAAGTGCCTTGAATCCGACACAGCAATAGTCCATATGTGATTCGCGGCCTTATCGGCCTGCTGCGAGCCGCGTGTACGGGATCCCGACGGACTAATCGCCGTTAATTGGCTTCTGGCTCGCTCTTTTTCACCTCATCGACAGCCCAGATCGCGCGGGATGTCCTTTTATCTCCCGCACCGCCGGCCGCAGCGCATCGCGCAGCGGCCGTGAAGACGTGCACAACGGAAAGATGATTCTTTGACCGACTTTCACGACTTTAAGCTTAACGACGCCATCACCCGAGCCCTGACCGAAGAGAAATATGTAACCCCGACGCCGATCCAGGCGCAGACAATCCCGACCGTAATGTCGGGCCGCGACGTCATCGGCATTGCGCAAACCGGCACCGGCAAAACCGCGGCCTTCGCGCTGCCGATCCTGCATCGCCTCGCCGGCAACCCGCGCCCGCTCGAGCACAAAACCTGCCGCGTTCTGGTGTTGAGCCCGACGCGCGAACTGTCGGGCCAGATCCTCGACAGCTTCCGCGCCTACGGGCGGCATCTGCGGCTAAAATCGGCGCTGGTGATCGGCGGCGTGTCGATGGGTGCGCAAGTGCGCAGTGTCATGCACGGCGTCGATATTCTCGTCGCAACGCCGGGGCGGCTCCTCGATCTCGTCCAAAGCAACGCGCTTCGGCTTAACGGCGTCGACTGTTTCGTGCTCGACGAAGCCGACCGCATGCTCGACATGGGTTTCATCAACGACATCCGCAAAATCGTCGCCAAGCTGCCGGCCAACCGGCAGACGCTGATGTTCTCCGCCACCATGCCCGGCGCCATCGCCGATCTCGCCGCGCATATGCTGCGCGATCCGGTCAAGGTCGCGGTCACGCCGGCCGCTTCGACGGTGGAGCGCATCGAACAACGCGTCATCCGCGTCGACCGCGCCGCCAAGCCGGCAATCCTGGTCGACGTGCTGCGCAGCGAAGCCGTCGACCGCGCGCTGATCTTCACGCGCACCAAGCACGGCGCCGACAAAGTGGTGCGGCGGCTGGTGCAGGCCGGCATCGCCGCCGAAGCGATCCACGGCAACAAGTCGCAGGGCCAGCGCGAGCGCGTGCTCGCCGCGTTCCGCACCGGCAAAGTCAAGACGCTGGTCGCCACCGATATCGCCGCGCGCGGCATCGACGTCGACGGCATCAGCCATGTGGTGAATTTCGATCTGCCGAACGTGCCGGAAACCTATGTGCACCGTATCGGCCGCACCGCCCGCGCCGGCGCCGACGGCATCGCCATTTCGCTGTGCGACGCCGAGGAAATGCCGTTCCTGCGCGACATCGAAAAGCTCATCCGCATATCGCTACCGATGACCGATCGGCGCTCGCATCCGCAGCGCGCGGAGGCGCCTGTCGCCAAGGCTGCACCCGGCCGTCACAATGGCAACGGACACCGCGAGCGGCAGCAAAGGCGTGATGGCAATGGCGCCGGCAAGCAAGCGCATCACGGGCAGTCGCGTCGCGAGCAGTCGCATCGGGGGAAGCCGCACCGTGCGCAGCCGCAAAATGGCCAGCCGCGCAACGCGCAGCCGCATAGCGATCAAACGCAAGAGACCGATATCGGCGCTGTCGCCTTCCTGCGCCGGGATGGCGCGACGGATCGCCGGCAACGCGCGCCGCGCTGGAGCGGTAAATCGAGAGGCTCATGATATGACCAAAGAAGAGCTGCTGGAATTCGAAGGCTTGGTGATCGAGATCCTGCCCGACGCGCGTTATCGCGTGCAGCTCGACAATGGCCACGCGCTGATCGCCTACACCGCCGGCCGGATGAAAAAGAACCGGATCAAGACGCTGGCCGGCGACCGGGTGACGGTCGAAGTCTCGCCTTACGACCTGGAAAAAGGCCGGATGATCTTCCGCCACAAGGACGAGCGCGCCAGCACCGGTCCGCGCCCGCCGCAGCGCAACCAATATCGCCGGCGCTGATCAATCAAAAAAACCAAGCCGTCAGCACCACGGCTTGACCGGCTTGACGTCGCCCGGCGCGATGCCGCCGAGGTGCTGCTTGATGTCCGCATATTGCGGATCGTCGGGTGCGTAGACGAGCTCGCCCTCGGCGATCGGATCCGGCCATAGCGAGCGCAGGTGGAGCGTGATGGTGCCGTCATTGGCCATCTCCGCCGTGCCGATGCTGTCGATCGCGGAGCAAGGGATTGAGTTGCTCGGCTTGTCCTGGGCCGCGGCCATGCCGGCGAAGCTTGCGGCGACCAATACAGCGATCGCTGCACTCCGGGAGGACATCGGCAAAAACTCCTGCTAGTACGGCGCCAGCATAGTCGAATCGACCGCTAAAGTCGCAACGTCTGGACGCCGAACGCCATGGAAGACTGGAGCGCCCGCCAATATCTCAAGTTCGAGGATGAACGCACCCGGCCGCCGCGCGATCTTCTCGCACAGGTGCCGCTGCAGCGGCCGCGCCTCGCCGTCGATCTCGGCTGCGGGCCGGGCAATTCGACTGAGCTGATCGTCGAGCGCTTCCCCCATTCCGAGGTCGTCGGACTCGATTCCTCGCCGGACATGCTGCGCAAGGCGCGCGAGCGGCTGCCGCAGTGCAAATTCGTCGAAGGCGATATCGCGACCTGGACGCCCGATCCCGCCACCGATCTCATTTTTGGCAACGCGGTGATGCAATGGCTGCCGGATCATCCGGCGATCATGCGGCGGCTGCTCGAAGCCATGCCGCAAGGCGGCGTGCTGGCGATCCAGATGCCGGACAATACCCGCGAACCGGCGTTGCGCTTTCAGAAAGAAGTCGGCGAGGCCGGCCCGTGGCAGGACCATCCTGAGATCAAGGCGGCGCCGCGCGACGATCTGCCGTCGATCGAGGAGTATTACGACCTGCTCAAGCCGGCCTGTTCGCGTCTCGACATGTGGCACACCGTCTATAATCACGTGATGGCATCGCCGGCGGCGATCACCGAATGGTTCAAGGGCTCGTCGCTGCAGCCGTTCCTGTCGCCGCTTAACGCCGCCGACCGCGAGAAATTTCTCGCCGCCTATACCGCCAAATGCGTCGAAGCCTATAAGCCGCGCTACGACGGCAAGGTGCTGCTCCGCTTCCCGCGGCTGTTCATCCTGGCGGTAAGATGAGGCTTAGGTATCCGTCATGGCCGGACTTGTTCCGGCCATCCACGTCTTGCTTCTTGGCGGCAAAGACGTGGATGCCCGGCATAAAGCCGGGCATGACGATGAAAGTGGTCGCGGTCTCTCTGACATTCGCACGCGACAGCGCCCGCCCACGCCGACGCCGCCTTCACGGCCTTCCTGCAATCGCTATGGCCGCAAGCCGCGTCGCTCGGCGTCTCGCGCGCCACATTCGATGCCGCAACGCGCGGGCTTGAGCCCGACCTCGCGCTGCCCGATCTCGTTCTTCCCGGCCGGCCGCAAAGGCCGCCGCCCGGCCAGCCGGAATTCGTCGAAACGCCGGCGGATTATCTGAAGCAGCCGGTGATCGAGCGGCTCGCGGTGGAGGGCCGCAAGCTTTATGCGCAGTACCGCGGCCCGCTCGCCGCGATCGAGCAAGAGTTCGGCGTGCCGCCTGGCATCGTGCTTGCCATTTTCGGCCGCGAGACCGATTACGGCCGCGTCGCCGATACGCACGACGCCATCCAGGTGCTGGCGACGCAGGCTTATTACGGCAAACGCAAAGATAAATTCGCCCAAGAATTCCTGCTGGCGCTGAAAATCCTCGATGAGGGCAAGATTGCCCGCCCCGCCATGAAAAGCTCCTGGGCCGGCGCCATGGGGCTCACGCAATTTCTGCCGTCGGACTATCTGAAATACGCCGTCGACTTCGAGCACACCGGCCGCGCCGATATCTGGACCTCGGTGCCCGATGCGCTCGCCTCCGCGGCGAAGCAGCTCGTCGGCGACGGCTGGCAGCGCGGCGTGCATTGGGCCTATGAGGTGCATCCGCCGGCCGGGGTCGACTGCACGACTGGCGTGCCCGACGACACCTTGCCCATCGCGCAATGGCTCAAGCGCGGCTTTGTGCCGGCCTATGGCCGCGTCATCTCGCCGGCCGAGCAGGCCGTGCCGGCGTCGCTCCTGCAGCCGGCCGGGCTCTACGGCCCGTCATTCCTCGCCACCGCGAACTATTTCGCCATCAAGCAATATAATTTCTCCGACCTCTACGTGCTGTTCGTCGGCCATTTGAGCGACCGCATCGCCGATCCGCGGCCGCAGACCGCCACATTCGAGACGCCGTGGAGCAAAGTGGCGCAGCTGCCGACCGCCGATCTCGACCGCATGCAGCAGATCCTCACCGCGCGCGGCTATTACCACGACAAGATCGACGGCAAGGCCGGCATGCTGACGCGGGCCGCGCTCGGCGATTATCAGAAGAAAAACGGCCTGAAAGTCGATTGCTGGCCAAGCGCGGCGGTGTTGCGGCAGATGGAAGCGAACGACCGATGATTAATTGGACAGCGCCCGGTTGCGGCGATATCCATGCCGCACCCATCAAGCGAGACGCGAGATCCCGACATGACTGACACCTCTCAATACACGCCGCCGGAAGTTTGGGTCTGGGAGAAGGCTGACACTCCCAATTGGCGCTATGGCCATCTCAATCGTCCGATCGCGGGCGCGACGCATGAGAAGGCGTTGCCGCGCGGCAAGCATCCGCTGCAGCTCTATTCGCTGGCGACGCCTAATGGCGTCAAGGTGACGGTTATGCTGGAGGAATTGCTGGCCTCCGGTCACAGCGGCGCCGAATACGACGCCTGGCTGATCCGGATCAATGAGGGCGACCAGTTCGGCAGCGGATTTGTCGGGGTCAACCCGAACTCTAAAATACCGGCGCTCATGGACTATAGCGCACAGCCGCCGCAACGCGTTTTCGAATCCGGCGCGATCCTGCTCTACCTCGCCGATAAATTCGACGCCTTCCTGCCAAAGCATCACGGCAAGCGCACCGAGGCGCTGAACTGGCTGTTCTGGCAGATGGGGTCGACGCCCTATCTCGGCGGCGGCTTCGGGCATTTCTATGCCTATGCGCCGGTCAAGATCAAATACGCCATCGACCGTTTTTCAATGGAGCTCAAGCGCCAGCTCGACGTGCTCGACCGGCAGCTTGCGGACAATCAATTCATCGCCGGCGACGAATATACCATCGCCGATATGGCGATCTGGCCGTGGTACGGCAACGGCGTGTTGAACGGCAACTCCTACAACGACCCACGCAAATTCCTGCAGACACAGGACTATAAAAACCTTACACGCTGGACCAAAGAGATCGGCGAGCGCCCGGCCGTCAAGCGCGGGCGGATAGTCAACCGCGCCACCGGACCGCTTGAAGGACAATTGCGCGAACGCCATGCCGCCCGCGATTTCGAAACCAAGACGCAGGACAAGATCGACAAGCACGGGTAAGCAGCCGCATTGACGCGCACCGTAGGGTGGGCACCGCGCGGAAGGCTTCGCCGCGTGGGCAAAATCTGCAAGCGCGGTGCCCACGCGGTCGCGCCGCGACGATTTTGCCCACCCTACATTGACGCGGCGCCAAGCGGTTCTCACAATGCGGCCCATGCAAATCACGGCCGCCGTCGTCAAGGAAAAATCAGCCCCGTTCGTCATCGACACGCTCGAGCTCACCGCGCCGCGGCCGGACGAGCTGATCGTTCGTGTCGTGGCGAGCGGCATGTGCCAAACCGACCTGCACGGCCGCGACGGTTATTTCGGCAGCTCTTATCCGGCGGTCTATGGCCACGAAGGGGCCGGCGTGGTCCACGCGGTGGGTGACGCGGTGCGCGACTTTGCGCCGGGCGACCACGTGGTGATGTCCTATCCGTGGTGCGGCGACTGCGCCAATTGCCGCGACGGCCAGACCAATCATTGCTTGGCCGGCCGCAAGCTGAAAATGTTCGGCACGCGGCTCGATGACACGACGCTGTTGTCGAAGAACCGCGCGCCGGTCTACAGCGCATTCTTTCAGCAATCCTCGTTCGGCACGTTCGCGCTGACGCAAGCGCGCTGGGCGGTGAAGGTGCGCAAGGATGCCCCGCTCGAACAGCTCGGCCCGCTCGCTTGCTCGGGCCAGACCGGCGCCGGCGCGGTGTTCAATGTCATGCAACCCACTCCCGGCGAGGCCATCGCCATCTTCGGCGTCGGCGCCGTCGGACTGTCGGCGCTGATGGCGGCGAAAATCGCCGGCTGCGATCCCATCGTTGCGGTGGACGTGCACGAGCACCGGCTGGCGCTAGCCCAAGAGCTCGGTGCCACCCACACGATCGACTACAAAAGCTGCCCCGATGTCGTGGCCGCCATTCGCGCCATCACCGGCAGCGGCGTGCGCTATGCGGCGGAGACGTCGGCGCTGCCGGCGGTACTGCGCCAAGCCATCGAGTCGCTGATGCCTGGCGGGATGTGCACGCTTCTCGGCAGTGCGCCGAAAGGCACCAACGCGTCGTTCGAAATGCCATTTTTGCAACAGGGCCGGAGCGTGCGCGGCGTCGTGCAAGGCGACAGCGTGCCGAAAGAGTTCATCCCCAAGCTGGTCGACCTCGTGGTCGAAGGCAAATTCCCGATCGAGAAGATGATCACGTTCTACGAGCTTGCCGACATTAATCTGGCGGCCCAGGAATCTTCGAGCGGCAAAACCATCAAACCGGTGCTGCGCATGCCTATCTAACCTCTCCCCGCCGCGCGGGGAGAGGTCGAGCGAAGCGAGGGTGAGGGGGCCTCTCCGCTAGTCTGAGCGTTTCGGATCGATGCGGCAGCGTTGCAGACGCCGCCGCAATTTTGGTCCCGGCGGATAGGTCCCCTCATCCCGGCCTTCTCCCCGCACGCGGGGAGAAGGAGGAGCTAATCGTCCCCCGGTACCGCGTCCGGCAAACTGTCGTCGTCCTCGCCGGAAGAGTGCTCGTGCTCATGCGCGCTCCCTTTGATCGAGCCGGTGACGCCAGAGCCATAAGAAGGCTCGCCGTAATGCCGTTCGGCGAATTGCGATCGCGCCCGCGCCGCGGCGACTTCGCCGGGGATCGCCGATGGCTCGCAGATGTGGCGGCCGTTGTAGCGCCGCATCAGATCGACGTGAATGTGATTGTAGTGATAGACGTTGGCGCCCGGCGCCAGCACGGTGGTGAACTCTTCGCAGGCGGCGGCCTGCACATCGTGCAAAAAACCCTGCTCCTCGGGCGTGCCGTGCCAGCCGTATTGCACGCTGATCTTATGGCCGTCGGCGAGATCGAATTCGGCGACGTCGAGCGCGTTGCCGAAGGCATGCTCGGAAATATGCGCGTTGGGATTGCCGTTCATGCCGCGGCATGAATAAGCGGAGATCTGCTTGATCTCGACGACCGGCTGGCGGAACCAATGCGCCGCCGCGGGTTGCACCGCATTGGCGATCCACTGATCGAGTGCCGACATCACCGGGCAGGCGAGCGTCGCCGGCGGCTGCACTTGCACCGGCACGTTGGAGACGGCGGTCGCCGGCGCGGGGGGGCCGAGCGGCGGGATCGGTGACGCCGGTGGTGGCTGCTCCGCCTGTGAGGGCATCGAACGCTGCGGATACGGAGCCGGCGAATAATTCGGCGCGTTGGGTTCGCCGTAATAAGGATGCGGCGGGCCGCCCGGGATGTTCTCGTCGTCGTCGGGCGTTCCCGGCGGCTCGAGCGACAGTGGGCCGCCGATCTGCGCGGCCGGCTGCGGCGCCGGATAGGATTGCGGCGGCGGGTAAACCTGTGTCGCCGGATAGCTTTGCGGCGGCGGATAAGATTGCGCACCGGCTTGCACCGGCGGCAACGGATTCGACTGAATGGCCGGCGAAGCGCCCGGCCAATTCTGCGGCATTGCGGTCCGCGGCGTGGATGAATTGGGAATCGATCCCGGCGGTACCGGCTCGTCGTCGTAGGACAGCGGCCCGCTTTCGCCCAGCGCCGAGACGCGCAGCGGATAGTCGATACCGCAGGCGCCCGGTCCTTCGATCGCGGCGATGCGTACGCGTCCTGCGGTGTCGTTGACCGCGCCGGAATTCAGGCACGTCAACTCCGCCTCGTGCCGCCACGGCTCGCGCTCGGCCAGCATGTAATGGCTGCAGCCGGCGACGGCGACCAGAGCGACGAGGACGAGGGAGCTGACGAGATACCAGCGAACTCCACGCGTCATGCGCCGACAATGCGAGGAATTCCGTTAAGGACTGTTCAACGATAAGCAGTCGCGCCGGCAGCAGTCCGTTAACCATGACCCCTTGCTCCGCGGAACTCTTTCAGGCCACATCGGGGCTACGCAAGAGGGGATGGAAATGCTTTCCGCGCTGGATCTGGCCCGCCGCATCGAGGCCGGCGACTTAACGCCGCGCGACGCGGTCGAGCTTTGCGCCGAGGCGATCGCCGCGCGCGAGAAAGACGTCGGCGCCTTCGCCGCGCTTGATCTCGATGCCGCGCGCCGCGCCGCAAACGCGCCCGGCCTCGCGGCGTTGCCGCTGCACGGCGTGCCAGTGGCTTTCAAGGACATTTTCGCCACCGCCGATCTGCCGACGCAATACGGCTCGCCGATCTATGCCGGCTATCGGCCGCCGGCCGATGCCACCGCGGTGGCGCTGACGCGCCGCGCCGGCGGCGTGGTGATCGGCAAGACGGTGACGACACAGTTCGCCTCGCTGGTGCCCTCGGTTACATGCAATCCGCATAATCTCGCGCACACCCCAGGCGGCTCGTCGGCGGGCTCCGCCGCGGCGGTCGCCGCCGGCTTTGTGCCGATCACGTTTGGCACGCAGACCGCGGGTTCGGTGATCCGGCCCGCCGCGTTTTGCGGCGTCGCCGGATTCAAGCCGTCTTACCGGCTGATCCCGATGGTCGGCGTGAAAGACGTGTCCTGGCATCTCGACACTGCCGGCCTGTTCGGCGCCGGCGTCGCCGATGTTGCCTTCGCGGCAGCGGCGGTGCTTGATCGCGATCTGCGCGTCGATCGCGCCGCGCCGGCGGCGCCGCGCATCGCGCTCACCCGCACGCATCTGTGGCAAGAAACGAGCGCGGCGATGCAAAAAGCGGTCGAGGGCGCGGGTAACATCGCGGCGGCGGCCGGCGCCAAAGTGACGGCACTGACGCTGCCGCCGATCCTGGAAGACGCCTACCAAGCGCAATACACCATCCAGGATTACGAGAATGTCCGCGCGCTCGCCTTCGAATACGACCGCCACCGCGATCGCATCGACCCGCTGTTGCGCGAGCACCTCACCGCAGCGCTTAAGATCACCGCCGACCAGTACGACGCCGCGCGGCGCACCGCGAGCCGCGGACGGCAGGCGCTGGCCGACGCCATGGCGGATTTCGACGTCATCCTCACGCCGTCGGCGCCGGGCGCCGCACCAGCGGGTTTAGGCGCCACCGGCAATCCGATGTTCAACCGGCTGTGGACGCTGATGGGCGCGCCATGCGTCAACGTGCCGGGCCTGAGCGAAAACGAAATGCCGCTCGGCGTCCAAATCGTCGGCCGCTTCGGCCGCGACCGCTTAACGCTCGAAGCGGCGCTGTTTGTCGAGCAGGCGATCAAGCGGAAGGTGGGCGGGTAAATCGCATTATCCGTCACCCTGAGGTGCGAGCGCAGCGAGCCTCGAAGGGCGACGGCCCGAGCGGAGCAGCATCCTTCGAGGGCCGCTTCGCGGCCACCTCAGGATAACGGCGTCGTCAATGCTCTACCGCATTAGCCTAAGCGTCCGCACTGTCGAACATGAAGATATCGGCGCCGCTCTCGCGGGCAAGTGCGCGCGCGGGAACGGGATCGTATTGCATCCTCCCCCACGAAAGTGGGGGAGGGGGACCACCTTGCGCAGCAGGGTGGTGGAGGGGGCTTCTGACTCGGAGCTTCGTTGACGTCGCAAAAAGATGCTCGCGGCCCGCGCCCCGCCCACCGCCTTCGGCGGTCCCCCCTCCCCGCTATCGCGGGGCGGGAGAATTCTACTCCGCGGCGGTCTGCGCGCCGGCCAGCGGATCGTAATTGAGGATCGGCGCCAGCCAGCGTTCCGCTTCGGCGGGGGAGAGGCCTTTGCGCCTGGCGTAATCGGCGACCTGGTCGCGCTCGATCTTGCCGACGCCGAAATAATAGCTCTCGGGATGACTGAAATAGAGACCGCATACGGACGCGCCCGGCCACATGGCGAAACTTTCGGTGAGCTTGATGCCGGTGGCGCGTTCGCCGTCCAGGAGCTTGAACAGCGTTTCCTTCTCGGTGTGATCTGGCTGCGCCGGATAGCCTGGCGCCGGCCGAATGCCGCGATATTTTTCCCCGATCAGCTCGCTGCTGCCGAGCGTTTCGTCGGGCGCATAGGCCCAGAATTCCTTGCGCACGCGCTGATGCATGCGCTCGGCGAGCGCTTCCGCCAAACGGTCCGCCAGCGCCTTGGCCATGATCGCCGAATAATCGTCGTTGGCGCGCTTGAAGCGCTCGGCCACCGCGTCCTCGCCGAGGCCGGCGGTCACCGCAAAAGCGCCGATATAATCGGCAAGCCCGCTGGCGCGCGGCGCCACGAAATCGGCGAGCGCGACATTGGCGCGGCCTTCGCGGCGCGCCAGTTGCTGGCGCAGCGTGTGCAGCGTCGCGATCGGCTTGCTGCGCATTTCGTCGGCGAACACCAGCACGTCGTCGCCGTCGGTGTTGGCCGGCCAGAATCCGACGGCCGCGCCGGCGCGAAACCATTGCTCGTCGGCCATCTTGCGCAGCATGGCTTGCGCGTCGGCGAAGAGACCGCGCGCCGCTTCGCCGACTTTCTTGTCATCGAGGATCGCCGGATATTTGCCGTTAAGCTCCCAGGTGGCGAAGAACGGCGACCAGTCGATAGTGTCGACGAGTTCGGCAAGCGGAATGTCGGCGAATTTGCGCGTGCCGAGAAACTGCGGCGCCGGCGGCGCGTAGCGACCGGACCAGTCGAGCTTGAGCGCGTTGGCGCGCGCGTCGGCAAGAGACAGCCGCTGCTTGTTCTCTTCGCCGCGCGCATGCGCTGCCGCGATCCGCGCATATTCGGTGCGCACCTCGCCGACATAGCGCGTGCGCGACTCGCGCGACAGCAGCGCCGACACCACGCCGACGGCACGGCTCGCGTCGTTGACGTACACCGCCTGGCCGCGCCGGTAGTTCGGATGAATCTTCACCGCGGTATGAACGCGGCTCGTGGTGGCGCCGCCGATCAAGAGCGGCACGTCAAATCCCTGCCGCTCCATCTCGGCGGCGACGTGGCACATTTCATCGAGCGACGGCGTGATCAAGCCGGACAGTCCGATAATGTCGGCCCGCTCTTCCTTCGCGGCCTGCAAAATTTTCTCCGCCGGCACCATGACGCCGAGATCGACGACGTCGTAATTGTTGCACTGAAGGACGACGCCGACGATGTTCTTGCCGATGTCGTGCACGTCGCCCTTGACCGTGGCCATCACGATCTTGCCGTTCGCCGAGACATGGGCGCGGCCGTCCTTGTCCTGCTCCATGTAGGGCAGGAGGTAGGAGACGGCCTGCTTCATTACCCGGGCCGATTTCACCACCTGCGGCAGAAACATCCGCCCGGAACCGAACAGGTCGCCGACGACATTCATGCCGTCCATCAGCGGGCCTTCGATCACGGCGAGCGGCCGCGGCAGCGTCAGCCGGGCCTCCTCGACGTCGGCTTCGATGAAATCGGTGACGCCATGGACGAGCGCGTGCGACAGCCGCTTCTCCACCGGCCATTCGCGCCAGGCGAGATCGGCCTCTTTCTTTTCCTTGCCGTGGCCGCGATGCCGCTCCGCCAGCGCCAGGAGCCGCTCGGCGGCGTCGGCGCGGCGGTTGAGCACGACGTCCTCGCAGGCCTCGCGCAGCTCCGGATCGAGATCGTCATAGACCGCCATCTGGCCGGCATTGACGATGCCCATATCCATGCCAGCCTTGATGGCGTGATAGAGGAACACCGAATGCATCGCCTCGCGCACCGCCTCGTTGCCGCGGAACGAGAAGGACAGGTTCGATACGCCGCCGGAAATATGCGCGTGCGGCAGGTTTTGCCGGATCCAGCGCGCGCCCTCGATGAAGGCGACACCGTAGCCGTTGTGCTCCTCCATGCCGGTGGCGATGGCAAAGATATTCGGATCGAAAATGATGTCCTGCGGCGGGAAGCCGACGCGGTTGACCAGAATGTCGTAGGCGCGCGCGCAAATTTTCTGTTTCTTTTCGAGCGTGTCGGCCTGGCCGGCTTCGTCGAAGGCCATGACCACGACGGCGGCGCCGTAGCGGCGCACCAGCTCCGCGTGGTGGATGAAGGCATCCTCGCCCTCCTTGAGCGAGATCGAATTGACCACCGCCTTGCCCTGCACGCATTTGAGTCCGGCCTCGATCACGGAGAATTTCGAGGAATCGATCATCACCGGAACGCGGGCGATGTCGGGCTCGGCGGCGACCAGATTGAGGAACGTCACCATCGCCTTCTCGGAATCGAGCAGCCCCTCGTCCATATTGATGTCGATGATTTGCGCGCCGTTCTCGACCTGGTCGCGCGCCACCGCAAGCGCAGCCGGATAATCGCCGGCGGTGACGAGCTTGCGGAAGCGTGCCGAGCCGGTGACGTTGGTGCGCTCGCCGACATTGACGAAGGGAATCTCCGGCGTCAGCGTGAAAGCTTCGAGGCCGGAGAGCCGCAACCGCGGCGGAATGTCTGGGATCGCACGCGGCGCCTTGCCGGCGACGGCACGGGCGATGGCGCGGATGTGCTCGGGCGTGGTGCCGCAGCAGCCGCCGACGATATTGACCAGGCCGGCCGCAGCGAATTCGCCGATCAGCTCCGCCATCACGTCCGGCCCTTCGTCATAGCCGCCGAATTCGTTTGGCAAGCCGGCATTGGGATAGGCGCAGATCAGCGTGTCGGCGACGCGGGCCAGCTCGGCGATATGTGCGCGCATCTCCTTGGCGCCGAGCGCGCAATTGAGCCCGAGCGACAGCGGCGCGGCATGCGCGATCGAGTTCCAGAACGCCTCCGGCGTCTGGCCGGACAGCAAACGGCCGGAGCGATCGGTGATGGTGCCGGAAATCATCACCGGCACGATGATGCCCCGCGATTTAAGCTCGTCGGCGATGGCGAAAATCGCGGCCTTGGCGTTGAGCGTGTCGAAGATGGTCTCGATCAGCAGCGCATCGACGCCGCCGGCGAGGAGCCCGCGCACCTGCTCGGCATAAGCAAGCCGCAGCTCGTCGAAGGTGATGGCGCGAAAGCCCGGATTGGAAACGTCCGGCGAGATCGAGGCGGTTCGGTTGGTCGGGCCGAGCGCGCCGGCGACGAAACGCTCGCGGCCGTCCTCGTCCTGGGCGAGGCGCGCCGCCTCGCGGGCGAGCCGCGCGCCTTCCGCGTTCAATTCATAGGCGATCTCGGCCATGCCGTAATCGGCCTGCGCGATGCGGGTCGAGGAAAAGGTATTGGTCGAGACGATGTCGGCGCCGGCGCGGAAATATTCTAGATGGATGGCGCGCACCGCGTCCGCTCGGCTGAGATT
The DNA here is from genome assembly GCA_963784325.1 of uncultured Alphaproteobacteria bacterium. Lineage (GTDB taxonomy): Bacteria > Pseudomonadota > Alphaproteobacteria > Rhizobiales > Xanthobacteraceae > BOG-931. Next base: position 41,080 of record CAWARC010000011.1, read on the forward strand.
GAGGAGATCGTTGTTGCCGCGTACTTCGCGGTTCCAGGCGTCGAAGCGGGCGCCGCGAAAGCCTTCCTCGTCGAGTCCCAGCGCCTGGATCATCGTACCCATGGCGCCGTCGAGCACGAGAATGCGCTCGGCCGCCAAGCGCCGCAGCGCGGCTTCGGATTTGGAAACGGGCATCGAGTTGGGCACTGGCTCGGCCATTAGCTGCGATCGATCCCTCTCCCCGTAGGGGAGAGGGTAGGGTGAGGGGGTTCGGACCTATGTCGTTCAAGCACTGCCGCAATGTCCTCGACCACGCCATCGATGTTCTGCATCACGTCGTTGTTCCAATAACGAAGAACGAGGTAGCCCATTGCTTCTAAAATATTCGTCCTTTGTGCATCCGCGGCTGTTTGCACCGCGTGTTGTCCGCCGTCGAGCTCAACGATCAAATGAGCATCAGCGCAGGAGAAATCGACCACGAAGCGGTCGATGGGAAATTGTCTACGGAATTTCCAGCCGCCGAGCCGGCGATCGCGCAGACGGAACCACAGCGTGCGTTCAGCGGCGGTCTGATTGCGGCGGAGTCGCCTCGCTGTTTTGGGGCTTGCCTTCATCTTCCGAGCCCCCTCACCCCGACCCTCTCCCCTGCGGGGAGAGGGAGCGCGCCGTGCCCGTGGTCAGGGCGCAGCCCGAGCAAATGGCAGACCGCATAAACCAGGTCGGCGCGGTTCATGGTGTAGAAGTGGAAGTCGGTCACGCCATGATCGACCAGATCGATCACCTGTTCGGCGGCGACCGCGGCGGCGATCAGCTTGCGCGTCGCCGGATCGTCATCGAGACCCTCGAAACGCTCGGCAAGCCAAGCCGGTATCGACGCGCCGGTGCGCGCGGCGAAATTTTTCGTCTGCTTGAAATTCTGCACCGGCAGGATGCCGGGGACGATCGGGATGTCGATGCCCGCCGCACGCACGCGGTCGAGATAGCGGAAATAAAGGCTGTTCTCGAAAAAGAACTGCGTCATTGCGCGGGTGGCACCGGCATCGACCTTGGCCTTGAGCATGTCGATGTCGTCGGCGATCGACGGGCTGTCCGGATGCTTTTCCGGATAGGCCGAGACCGAGACTTCGAGGTCGGCGATCCGCTTGATGCCGGCGACGAGATCGGCGGCGTTGCGATAGCCGCCCGGATGCGGCGCGTAGCGTTCACCGACGCCGCCGACCGGATCGCCGCGCAGCGCCACGATGTGGCGCACGCCGGCCTGCGCATAGGCTTCGATCACCGCGTCGATATCGACGCGCGTCGCGGCGACGCAGGTCAGGTGCGCCGCCGGCGTCAGCAGCGTCTCGGCCAGGATGCGCTTGACCGTCGTATGGGTGCGCTCGCGGGTCGAGCCGCCGGCCCCGTAGGTCACCGAGACAAAATCCGGCTTGAGCGGCGCGAGCCGGCGGATCGATTCCCACAGTGACTGTTCCATCTCCGCGGTCTTCGGCGGGAAGAATTCGAACGAGACGTGCAATCGGCGCTCGTCGCCGGCTTCCATGCGGCTCAGGCGCGGCACGTTCATCACGCCACCTCGCGCGCGGCGGGTTGCGCGAGCATGATGCGCGGATCGCGCGCCAGCCATAGCGACACCGCGATCCTGCCTTCCGGTCCCGGCGGCAATGTTTCTTGCCGCAATACGTCGAGACCGGCGCCTTCCAGCCATTGCGTCATCGTGTCCACGGCGAAACCGAGGCGACGATGAGCGTGCTCCTCGCGCAGGAATTCGAGATCGTGCGGCGCGAAATCGACGACCAGAAGCCGGCCGCCCGGGCGCAGCACCCGCGCGGCCTCGCGCAGGGCATGCGCGCTGTCGTCGAGGAAGTGCAGCACTTGGTGAATAATGACGGCGTCAAAGGAATCGCGCGGCAAAGCGAGATCGTAGATATCGCCTTGGCGCACACTGCAATGCTTCAAGCCGGCGCGGTCGAGCCGCGCGCGGGCGAGCGCCAGCATGTCGAGCGACAGGTCGAGGCCGAGCCCGCGTTCGATATCGCCGGCGAACAGTTCGAGCATGCGGCCGGTGCCGGTGCCGAGATCCAGCAGCGCGCGGATCGGCTTGTCGGCGAGCGCGCCGCTAATGGCGTCTTCGACCGCAGCATCGGCGACGTGGAGCTTGCGGATGCGGTCCCATTCTGCGGCATGGCGCCGGAAATAATTCTGCGCCGCGGCGGCGCGCGCGGCGCGCACCGCAGTCAACCGTTCTCGGTCACGGACGATCGTAGCGTCGGTGGAATCGAGCCGTGCGATCAAGTCACGCGCGATGTCGGCGCCGCCGCCGCGCTCGGCTAGCCGGAAAAAGGCCCACGAGCCCTCACGGAAGCGCTCGACCAGGCCGGCCTCCGCCAGCAGCCGCAGATGTCGCGACAGCCGCGGCTGAGACTGGCGCAGAATGTCGGTGAGGTCGGAGACGGTCAGCTCGGCCTCCGCAAGCAGCGCCAGGATGCGCAGGCGGGTTGCTTCGCCGGCGGCCTTGAGCGTTCCGGTCAGCGCGGCAAAACTCAGTTGCTCATTAGTCATCGCGCACTTCCCGCCGCCATCCGTGTCTCAGCTTACGCTATGGCATATAAAGATATCTTTATATCATTAAGCCAAATGGGGCAAGCGCCCATTGGTTATGGGATTTGGCCCCGTGGGAACTCTCGTCACCCCGACCCTGGCGACTTGCCGGAACGCATGCCATTTTGCGGCTATGGCGGGAACGGCCGAACCCAAAGATCCGGCGCCCAACGCGGCATCGTCCGACGACTGGTACGGGCTGCGCGAGGGCGAGGTCGCCGTTACGTTGCCGAAGGCCTTCGACGCCTCGCTCTACTACATCGGGCGCATCCATACGCCATGGAAGCGGCGCGAGGATTGCCCAAAAAATCCGCGCGAGTCCGATGCGGTGTGCACCGTCGAGCTCGATCCGCGTTGGGCCGAGGGACTGACCGGCCTCGAGACCGTCAGCCACGTGCTGCTGCTCTATTGGATGGACAAGGCGCGGCGCGATCTTTTGGTGCAGTCGCCGCGGCATTACGTCGAGCGCCGCGGGACTTTTGCGCTGCGCTCGCCGGCGCGGCCGAACCCGATCGCAGCTTCGGTGGCGCGGCTTATCCGCATCGACGGCAACACGCTTTCGGTGGTCGGTCTCGACTGCCTCGACGATACGCCACTGATCGACATCAAGCCGTACTTTGCCTCGACGGATTCCGTGCCCGACGCGCAGGTCGGCTGGCACAAAGGGCGCAAGCGCTCATAGCGCGATCTACTCGGTTGCCGGCGTTCCCCACGTGCGCCCGAGCACGCGCAGCCAATTGCGGAAGCATAATTTCTCGATCAACGGCTTGCCGAAGCCGCGCTGGCGCAGCGCCTGCACCAGAATTTGCAAGCCGCCCGCATCGCCGATTTCCGTCGGGATCATGGCGCCATCGAAATCGGAGCCAAATCCGACGCCGTCCTCGCCCAAATGTTCGAGCAGGTGATCGACATGCCGCATGACCAGTTCGACGGGAGTGTCTTTGTCATGCCGGCCGTCCGGACGCAGGAACGCTGTCGCGAAATTGACGCCGACCAGGCCGCCGGTTTTCCGGATCGCTGCCAACTGCTGATCGGTCAGGTTGCGCGAGTGCGGACTGACGGCGTGCGCATTGGAGTGCGTAGCGACCAGCGGCGCGTTGCTGAGTTCGGCGACATCCCAAAAACCGCGCTCGTTGAGATGCGACAGATCGATCAGAATCCGCAAACGGTTGCAGGCGCCGATCAGCGCCTTGCCGAGATCGGTCAGGCCGGGCCCGATGTCGGGCGAAGACGGGCAACGGAACGGCACGCCGTGGGCGAATATGTTCGGCCGGCTCCAGACCGGGCCGAGCGAGCGCAAGCCGGCGGCGTAGAGCACGTCCAACAGCTCGAAATTCGCATCGATCGCCTCGGCTCCTTCGATATGCAGCACCGCCGCCAGCGCATCGTCGGCGAGACAGTTTTCGATATCGTTGGCGTTGCGGCAGACGCGGACGCGGCCCCGCGACTCGCGCTCGATTCGGTACAGCAGCGAGACCATGGCGAAAACGGTCCGCTGCGCCTCCGCGGCATCGACCGCGGGCGGCGCAGGATCGTTGCCGATGACGCTGCCGGATTCCTGGGGCGTTTTGCTGCCGGAGCTGTTTTCGCGTTTCGGCGACGGCACGAAGATCGCAAACAAGCCGCCAGCAAATCCACCCTTGCGCGCCTTGGGCAGATCCAAATGGCCCTTGTCTTCGCCGTGCAGGAAGGCCGTAACCGCCTCCGCGCCGGCGCGCCGATACAGCCGCAACAGTACGTCGTTATGGCCGTCGAAGATGGGAATGGGCTTGGGGGAGGGCACCTGCGATCCTTTGCGATCAAATTTCTGCCAATTGAAAAATTTTGCCGAACAAAATCGACCTCAAAACAGCGCCGGCATCGCGCCGACCGGAATGATGCCGAGATAGATTACACCGTCGGCCACCCGCAGCGGCAGCGCGATGGCCGGCTTTTTGTCGATCTCGGTCGGCTGGCCCATTTTTTTGATGTTGTCGATGAGGTTCGAATTGGTCTGATCGCGGACGACGCCGCTCAGCCCAGGCACCAGACGGTCGAGGGCGTTGAGCCCCTGATCGGGGGAGCCGCTGCCGCCCGTGAGCTTGTCGATGCCTTGCCCGATCAATCGGTCGATGCCCAACAGCGGCACTATATTTTCGATACCGGCGACCGCGACGTTGATAACGCCATCGAGCCGGCCGTGCTCGTTCACGGTCAGCGTTCCGGCGCCGACCACGATGGCGTCGCTGCGCTCGATGCGAAACGATTTGATGTCGATGCCGCCGCCGGAAGCCTGCATTTCGCGGAACAACGCCGGCCAGGGTTTTGGCGAGAAATCCTTAAAACCGCGCATCACCGCGTCGATGTCGCCCTGCAGGGGCGTCGCGAGCAACGGATGGAAGCTCGGCGCCAGCACCGCTGTGAAGTGCCCGGTGGCTTCGATCACGGGTTTGCTGCGCGCCGAGCCCTCGATGATGCGGCCGTCGACGTCGGCGCTGTCGGCCTGGAATATCATCCCGCTTCCGGGGCCGGCGACGCGATCGAGGCGCGGCGCCGTGAGGCTGACGGATATGCCCTCGGGATCCGTCGGCAGGCCGAGCAGGTCCAATTGCGCGCGCGACCAATTGGCGACGAAAATCGGGGACTGGCCCGGATTGGCCAGCGTCACCGGGCCGATAATGTCGCCGTGCAACACGGTCGGGCGGTAAAGCGCCGCCGAGAAGGTGACATCCGTCGCCGTGACGTCGAACGGCGGGTTGTTGCTGTTGAACGTCGCCACGGCTTTGTCGCAGTCGGTGACGATACGGAAGGGGAAGCCGCCGATGCTCTGCGAACCGCAAGCGTAAACCCGGCCGAGTCTGGCCTCTCGCTCCACCCATCCGGCCAGCGTGCGGTCGGCGATCGAGGCCGCAAGATACCAGCCCCAGCTCAAGCCGATGGCCAGGATAATGAGCACGGCGATCAGCGCCACGGAGAGCCCCAGCCGCGATCGGCGCGTTTCGGCCGGTCGCTTACGGCGCGGCGGCGCGGAACGCATCATGCTGAGCGGGGATTCGCCGGACATACGCTGTTATGGCCTACGAAAGACGGCGCCATTGTGCCGCCGTTCTCATGCTGTTAGGCGAGCGAAACAGGGCCTAAGTCAAGAACCAGATGCACACGACTGCAGAGCACGAAAGCGGCGATCTCTGGGTATTCGGCTATGGCTCGCTGATGTGGCGTCCGGGCTTCGCTTTTGTCGAGCGAGTTCCAGCTCGGCTCATTGGCCTGCATCGGGCGCTTTGCGTCTATTCCTTCGTTCATCGCGGTACGCCGGAGCGGCCCGGCCTGGTGCTCGGGCTTGATCGCGGCGGCATGTGCCGTGGCGTTGCCTATCGGGTCGCCGCCGCGAGGCGTGCGGAAACCATCGCCTATTTACGGGGCCGCGAGCAGGTTACGACGGTCTATTTGGAAATCATGCGGCAGATCGCGCTTGAAGATGTGGCGCGGCAGCAGGTGCGGGCGCTGTGCTACATCGTCGACCGCAGCCACATGCAATATGCCGGCCGGCTGACGCTCGCGGAAAGCCTGCATCATGTGCGGCAAGGCCATGGCAAGTCGGGGCCCAATCGCGATTACGTGCTTGAGACGGTGCGGGCGCTGGAAGCGCTTGGCTATCGCGAGAGCGATTTGCATTTGCTCGCCGAGCATCTGCAATCGGGAATCGGTCAGCCGGGCATCGGCGATCAGGAATCGGCCCGTTGACCTTCAGCGCCCTGTTCCGCTTCCCGGATCAGCTGGGCGCTCGCTGTTTCGATGGCGTGCTGCAGGCGAGCGAAAAACGTGTCTTTGTCGAGGCCCGGCGGAATCGGATCCAACACTTCGGCGACAATCGTGCCGGGCAGGCGGCGCAACGATCGGCGCGGCCAGAACAGCCCGGAATTGAGCGCAAGCGGCACGCAGGGCACGCCGGCCTTGTTGTACAAATGGACGATGCCGGGCTTGTAGCTTGGCTCGGCGCCGGGCGGCCGCCGCGTGCCCTCCGGAAAAATGACGAGCTGGCGTGGCCGAGCGCCCGTGAGCGCCTGCCGCGCTCGCGCCGTCATGCGCGCCAGCGCCGCCATGCCGGCGCTGCGGTCGATCGGAATGAGTCCGGCTTTGCGCATGTACCAGCCGAACAGCGGCAGCCACATCAGTTCGCGCTTAAGGACATAAACCGGATCATCGAGCATCGCGTAAAGCGAAAACGTCTCCCACAACGATTGGTGTTTGCAGGCGACGATGCACGACCCTTTCGGAATTTTCCCGACGCCGCGCCATTCCACCTTGGTGCCGCAAACGACGCGCAGCAGCCACAGGCTGGTGCGCGAATAGGAGCGGATGAAGGCACGAAGACACGGGTAGGGCAGCGCCAATGTCGGCAGCGCCACGATCATGTGTGCGGTCAAATTCAGATAGAACAGCACATTGAAGGCGAGCGACCGGATGTAAATCGCGACTGATCTGGCCACGGAAAACCTGCCGAAGGCGGCGTTCACCCCCGACGGACCGCGGATGCCGCCAATTCGCTGGTGTCGAACGAATAAAACCGCATTCGCACTTTGGCGGCAAGGTATTTGAGATATTCCGACAGCACCAGCCTGGTGGTGTCGCCGCTCGACCACCACGGCTCGATGCGCAATCGGTCGGACACGACCGGGAAGGGGATCAGCCTGGCGTCAGGCAATTGATGTGCAAGTTCGGCAAGCGCTCGCGGCATATGATAGGCTGAAGTGACGACGATCAGCGACTGGAAGCCGTGCTCCACCGCCCAGCGCCGCGCCTGCACCGCATTGCCGTATGTATTCAGCGCGGAATAATCGAGGTCGACGCAACACGACAGCAAAGTGTTGTAGTTCACCACTTCACGCGCGATATCGCCCGTCGTGGTGCCGGTATTGACCCCGGTGATCAACAGCCTTTTGCCGCGGCCGGAGGCGAGCAGGTCCAGCGCGTCACTGACGCGCGAGGTGCCGCCGGTCAGCACCACGATGCCGTCGGCATTGTCGCCAAGCGCGACTTGCCGCTCGGGCAAGAGCCAAATGAATCCGACGAAGCCAAAGATCAGAAGGATGAGACCCAGCATAACGAGCTTCAGGGTGATCGACCTGATGCGCCGCCTTCTCACCGCGCCCCTGAGACTAAGCATCCACGCGCGCGTCCCTCGCGCCAAATTGCATTGTCAGAATCGAGAACCCGACGAAATATACCCGCAATTCCGGCACTATTGCGAACTTCGCAAGCGACCGGTTCGTGACAATTGTCGCGGCCGCCTCAATTGATGGATTCGAGCGTTTGGTTGACGGTGCGGCGCGAGGTCAGCGCAGTCACCATGGCCATCAACACGATCAGGCCGATAATGGCGAAATACCCGGCGACGCCTATCGAGAAAGTGCCGAACAAAGCCGTCGCTTCCGCGCCCCCGGCGCTGTCGGACAGCCAGGCGCTCGCCGCGCCCAGGATGCCGAAGAGCAAGAGAGCGATGCCGCCGCCGATGGCGCCACCTTTGAAGCCGAGCAGCAGAAAATGGCGCTGAAACTGGCTGGCGACGAAGCCGTCGGTGGCGCCCACGTAATGCAATACCTCGACGATCGGCCGGTTGGTTGCCATGGCGCCGCGGGTCGCAAAGGTGACCGAGAGAACGGTTACGACGACAACCAGCGTTAGAATGGCGATGCCGACGACGACCACGGCGTCCGCCATGTCACGCATGCGATCGATCCAGCCGCGGTGATCGTCGAGGCTGGCGCTCGGCACCCGCACCGCAAGCGCTGCTCGCAAGCCGGCAAAATCCGGCGCCGGGCTCGAGGCGAGCTTGACGACGATCATGCGCGGAATCGGCAACTCGCTGAGCGACAGACCAGAGCCGAGCCACGGCTCGACGAGCTGTTCCGATTCTTCTTTGGTGTAGGCGCGGACGTCGGCGACGCCGGCGGTGCCGCGCGCGACCGCCGTGGCGGTTCTCACGTCGGCTTCGATGTCGCGGCCGGATACCGGCCGGACTTGGATGGTGACCTCGCGTCCGACCGCCGACTGCCAATCACTCGCCGAGGTGACGACCATCATCACTGCTCCAGCCGTCACGGCGGCGAGGAAAGTCATAATGGCGACGACGGCTGTCAGCGAGCGGCCCGCAATCGAGCCGCGCGGCACGATCGGTGTCGGCGTGCGCTGCGCCATGAGCCCAGCAGGCGCCGGCGCGCGCGCGTCCCACGGCTCCGCCATCGTTTTCGCGGGCTCAATCGTAGACATGCAGGCGTCCCTCGTGCAGGACCAGTCGGCGGGCGTCGTACTCGTCCATCAGCGCAATGTCGTGCGTGGCGATGACGACGGAGGTGCCAGATTTGTTGAGTTCGATGAACAGCCGCAGCAGGCGCTGGCCGAGGTTCGGATCGACATTGCCGGTGGGCTCGTCGGCGAGCAAAAGTTGCGGGCGCGCGATCACGGCGCGGGCGATCGCGGCGCGCTGCTTCTCGCCGCCCGACAGCACCGGCGGCAAAGCCGACATGCGTTCGCCGAGACCCACCCATTGCAGCAGTTCGACGACCTCGGCGCGATAGCTTGCCTCGTCATGGCCGAGCACGCGCAGCGGCAAGGCCACGTTCTCGTAAGTTGTCATGTGGTCGAGCAGGCGAAAGTCCTGGAACACGATGCCGATGCGGCGGCGCAGTGTCGCGCGGTCGTCCTTGCTCAGCGCGGCGGTATCGAAGTCGAACATGGAGATCAGCCCGCGCGTCGGTTTGAGCGACAAGAACATCATGCGCAATAGCGAGGTCTTGCCGGCGCCGGACGGCCCGGTGAGGAACTGAAATGACTGGCCGTCGATGCGAAAGCTGAGGTCGCGCAAGATTTCCGGGCCGAGCCCATAGCGCAAGCCGACATTCTCGAATCGGATCACGCGGTCCTCCGGTCAAACCTCACGCGTGGCCCCTGCGCCGATGGCTGGTCCGCGGCCCTGATTCGCCGGTCCCCCGATAACTTAGCATCCCCTGGCAGAGCAGGCTTCGGGGGCGGGTTGGTTTCCAATTCGTTAACGGATCGGCTGATAGGGTGAGTCCAGAGGTGCCGCGCTCCTGATTCGCCCGATGCTGATCGTTTGCCCCAACTGCGCTACATCCTATGATGTCGACGTGGCAAGCCTGCGGCCGGACGGGCGCCGGGTGCGTTGCGTGCGCTGTCGCACGATCTGGCACGCTGAATTGCCCCACGAAGAAAGGCTTATTGCCGCCGCCGAGGCCCTGGCGCCGGTGCGCCGCGCAGTCGAGGCCGTAGCGGAAGTCGCCGCAGCGGAAGCGGCGGCAACCGCGGACCCTCCCGCGGAGCAATTCGATGCCGCCGAGGGCGCCGAAGCCGCACCGGCGGCGGAGTCCGAGTCCGATCCGTTTGTCGTTCCGCCGCCTTCCGATATGCCCGACGCCGTGGAATCTGCCGCAGTGGCGGAGGACTCTTCGGTCGAAATAGAATCGCCGCCGATCGCGCCCGGCCAGCCGCCTATCGACATCGAGGCGGACTTTAACGTCCCGCCAAGCCCCGAACCGCTCGAAGATATTGAGACCATTGCCGCCCGCCGCTATCCCCGGGAGGGCAAGCGCTGGCGTTTGCAATGGCCGCTATCGCGATTGCAGTCGGGCATCATGGCGCTGATTGTCGCCAACGCGATTGTTATCAGTTGGCGGGACGATTTCGTGCGGGCCATGCCGCAGACCGCCTCGTTCTATGCTTGGCTCGATCTGCCGGTGAATATACGTGGGCTCGATTTTGAGAATCTTGCCACCACCACCGAGCAGCATGAGGGCGTGCCGATCCTGGTGATCGGCGGCAATATCGTCAACATCACCGGCAGGACCGTGATCGTGCCGCATCTGCGCTTTGCAGTCCGCAACGCTGCGCGGCAAGAAATCTACGCGTGGACGGCAGTTCCGCCGCTCGCCATGCTGCCGCCGGGCCGCGATGTTGCATTCCACAGCCGGCTCGCTTCGCCGCCGCCGGACGCCCACGACGTGGTAGTGCGTTTCCTCAATCGCAACGACCTATTGGCCGGAGCACGCTGATCATGGCTCGTATCCTGATTGCCGAAGACGAGGAGGCTTTATGCGCCATGTGTGCGCGCGCCCTGTCGGGTGCCGGCCACGACGTCAAAACCGCATGTGACGGCAGCGACGCACTCGATCTGCTCAAGCGTGAGGACGGCCGTTTCGATCTGCTGCTGACCGACATCCGCATGCCGATCATGGACGGCATCGCGCTTTCGCTTGCGGCGGCGCGCGACTATCCCGATGTAACTATTCTGTTGATGACGGGTTACGCCGATCAGCGCGAGCGCGCGCACGGCCTCGACGCCATTATCCACGATGTGATTACAAAGCCGTTCACGCTCGCCGCGCTGCGCGGCGCGGTCGAGGAAGCGTTGACGGTCAAGGCGCGTTGACCGCTTACCGATCGTCGACGGCGTAGGGCCGCGGCAGCGGCTCGGCCGGCAGGTCGGGATGCGGCCGGCCGAAATCCGGCGCCGGCGAATCCTGGCCGATGTCGACGATGCCGCGGCGGATGGCGCGGGTGCGCTTAAAATGATCGAATAGCGCATCGCCGTCGCCGCGGCGAACCGCCCGGGTCAATTGCGCAAGATCCTCGTTGAAGGTCCCGAGCATTTCCAGCACCGCGTCCTTGTTGGCCAGAAACACGTCGCGCCACATGGTAGGGTCGGACGCGGCGATGCGGGTGAAATCGCGGAAACCGCCAGCCGAGAATTTGAGAACCTCGGAGCGCGTCACTTCGGCGAGTTCGTCGGCGGTGCCGACGATCGTGTAAGCGATCAGATGCGGCAGATGGCTGGTGATCGCCAGAACGAGATCGTGATGCGCGGCCGGCATTGCTTCGACATTGGCACCGAGCGCGCGCCAGAATGCGGCGAGCCGCTCGACGGCGGCGGGGTCTGCGCCTTCGGGCGGGGTGAGAATGCACCAGCGGCCGACGAACAATTCGGCAAAACCGGCGTCCGGGCCCGAATGCTCGGTGCCCGCAACCGGATGCGCCGGGACGAAATGCACATTGGCGGGAAGATGGGGGCCCATGTCGCGGACGATCGCGCCCTTCACCGAGCCGACGTCGGACACCACCGCTCCGGCTTTCAGGTGCGGCGCGATCTCCTTGGCGATTTCGCCGCAGGCGCCGACCGGAGCGCAGACGATGACCAGATCGGCGCCGTCGACTGCGGCGGCGTTTGTCTCAAGGACCTGGTCGGCCAATCCGAGCTCGGCGATGCGTCGCCGCGTCGCCGCGGAACGGGCACTCGCGGCGATTTCGCGCACGGCGCCCTGTGTGCGTGCCGCCCGCGCGATCGACGAGCCGATCAGGCCGACGCCGATCAGCGCCAGGCGGTTGAAGAGCGGTGCGGGTTTGGTCACAGCATCACGCCGGCTTGGCCAGAAATTCGCGAAGCGCGGCAACGACGAGCCGGTTCGCCTCTTCGGTGCCGACGGTCATGCGCAGCGCATTCGGCAGCTTATAGGCCGTAGTTTGCCGCAGAATGAGCCCTCGTGCCGTGAGAAAGGCGTCCGCATCCTTGGCGGTCCGGCCTTTGGTCTCGGGAAAATGAATCAGCACGAAATTGGCGACGCTCGGCGTCACTTTGAGGCCGAGCTTGCCGATCTCCTCCGTCAGCCAGTTGAGCCAACGCGTGTTATGCTCGCGCGAGCGTTCCTGGTGCTCAAAGTCCTCGATTGCGGCCACGCCTGCGGCGATCGCCGGTCCGGTGACGTTGAATGGGCCGCGAACGCGGTTGACGGCATCGACAATCGCAGCCGGACCAAACATCCAGCCGAGCCGAAGCGCCGCCAAGCCGTGAATCTTCGAAAACGTGCGGCACATGACGACGTTATCGGATGTGGCGACAAGCTCGATACCGGCTTCGTAGTCGTTGCGGCGGACGTAATCGGCGTAGGCAGCGTCGAGCACCAAGAGCACATTGCCCGGCAGGCCGCGATGCAGCCGCTTGACCTCGTCGAACGACAGGCAAGTGCCGGTCGGATTGTTTGGATTGGCGAGGAAGACGATCTTGGTCTTCTTCGTCACTGCGGCGAGGATCGCATCCACGTCGGCGGTGTAATTTTTCTCCGCCGCGACCACCGGCTTGGCGCCGGCGCCAAGCGTCACGATCGGATAGATCAGGAAACCGTGCGTGGTGTAGATCGCCTCGTCGCCGTCGACGAGATAAGCGTGCGCCAGCAAATGCAACAGATCGTCGGAGCCCGCGCCGCAGACGATGCGGTCGGGATCGAGCCCGAAGGCGCGACCGATCGCTTCGCGCAGGTCGCTCGCCGACCCATCCGGATAGTCCTCCAGATGATCGGCCGATGACCGATAGGCGGCAATAGCGCGCGGGCTCGGCCCGAGCGGCGTCTCGTTCGACGACAGCTTGAACACCTTGGCAACCCCGGGCGCATTGCTCTTGCCGGGCACATAGGCCTCGATATCGAGCACGCCGGGCCGCGGCTGGGGACGCATGGCAGTCATTACTCTCTTCCTTCATCCGCACCCGGGAGTCGGGAGCGGATTTAACCTTTGGCGGGGATCGTATAGCGGGTCGCGTGGCTGCCGACGAGGGCCGAGGAGCGGATCGTGGCGCCGATTTTGACGAGCGCGTCCTGGACCGCCCCGATGCCGCCGCGGTCCACGGAGACCAACAGCGCGGCGCCGTCGAAGGCGCGATCGGGCAAGGCGATGACATCGGCGAGCGCCGCCACCGCATTGACCGCCGCGGCGCTCCAGCCGGCGACCCGCAGGCTCCAAACCTCGGTCTCGGTCACCATGGCGTCCGCCGCGGCGCGGGAGACGACGAAGACCGGCATGGCGGCCGGATGATCGGCGCGTTCGAGGAACGGCAGCCGGGCAATGATTTTCGGCGCGACAGCGAATTCGAGAGCCGCCCACCACGGGCCGGCACCCGCAATGGCAAAGGCCGGGATAAGCCCGAGATCGCCCTTCGATTCGCTGACGGCTTCGACAACGCTTGCAGCGCCCATATGCGGCACAAACGGCACCGTAAAGCCGAAATGAAAACGCGCTGAATCGCGCATCAGCGCGTCGCCGGCGGAGAGATCGGCATGCACGGAAAACGGCGCCTGCACATAGGTGAAGGTCGCAATGATCACCCGCCAAATGCTTTCGGCGGTATCGAGCGGCAGGCTGCCGTGATGGCGCTTGACCAGACGGCGCATCATGTCGGCTTCGCGCGCCGGCCGAAATGCGGAGCCGGTTTCTTCGGTTTTCTTGACCGCGATCAGATGGTCGATGATTTCGCCGCGCTTGATCAGGAGTTCGTGCATCTGTTCGTCGATGCGGTCGATCTTCTGCCGCAGATCGGCGAGCGACGGGTCGGTCGGGCGTGGGGGCTTTGGCATGGCTGAACCCGCTAACGGGCCCGATTGATAGGTGCCGTTAAGGCCGAAAGCAAAGAAAACATTGACTCCCGGCGCAAGCGGCCTATTTACGCGGTTTTGGCCGCCAAGTCTCGACTGTACTGCGGCGGCAATGCCACGCCGGGAAGCGCGGCGCCCAAGGAAACATTATTGATGGCCGACGCCAGCGCCACGCTCGATCTTGCCGACCGCGCCCGCGAAGCGGACGCTCCGCATTCGCCGGTCGTGCGGTTTGCCGCCAACAATCCATTGCGCCTCGACGCCGGAGTCGATTTCGGCCCGCTGCAGATTGCCTATCAAACCTACGGCACGCTCAACGCCGCGCGCAGCAATGCGGTCTTGGTTTGTCATGCGTTGACCGGCGATCAGCACGTCGTCAACGATCATCCGGTGACCGGCAAGCCGGGGTGGTGGGAGACCATGGTCGGCGCCGGCAGGCCGATCGATACCGAGCGCTATTTCGTCATCTGCCCCAATGTTGTCGGTGGCTGCATGGGCAGTTCAGGGCCGGCTTCGACCAATCCGGTAACGGGTATGCCCTGGGGCCTCGATTTTCCGGTGATCACCGTGCGCGACATGGTGCGCGCGCAAGCGATGCTGCTCGATCACCTCGGCATCGAGTCGCTGTTCGCGGTGGCAGGCGGCTCCATGGGCGGCATGCAGGTGCTGCAATGGGCGGCGAGCTATCCGCATCGCGTGTTCGCGGCGCTGCCAATCGCGGCGGCAACCCGGCATTCGGCGCAGAACATCGCCTTCCACGAAGTCGGCCGCCAGGCGGTGATGGCCGATCCGGACTGGCGCGGCGGACGCTATTTCGCCGAAGGCATCAATCCGCGCCGCGGGCTTGCGGTCGCGCGCATGGGCGCGCACATTACTTATCTGTCTGACGCCGCACTGCACCGCAAATTCGGCCGCCGCTTCCAGGATCGCGACAATCCGACATTCTCGTTCGACGCCGATTTCCAGGTGGAATTTTATCTACGCCACCAGGGCATCACCTTCGTCGAGCGGTTCGACGCCAATTCGTACCTCTATCTCACGCGCGCCATGGACTATTTCGATCTCGCCGGCGACTATGACGGCGTGGCGGCGAGCGCGTTCCGGGGGACGCCGACCCGCTTCTGCGTGATCTCGTTCACCAGCGATTGGTTGTTTCCGACCTCGGAATCGCGCGCTATCGTGCATGCGCTCAATGCCGCGGGCGCGCGCGTCTCGTTTGCGGAGATCACGACCGACAAGGGCCACGACGCGTTCTTGCTCGAAGAGCCGGAATTGTTCGCGATCGTGCGCGGCTTTCTGGAAGGCGCCGCCAAGGCGCGCGGGCTGCCGGCGAGGTGACGATGTTGACGCGTCTTAGATACGATCTCACCATGGCCGAAGCCGCCCGCGGCCCGGGCGGCTCGCGTGTCGACTTGCTGGTCGTCGCCGACATGGTGCAGCCCGGCGCGCGGGTGCTTGACGTCGGCTGCGGCGATGGCGAATTGCTGCGGCTTCTGG
Source organism: uncultured Alphaproteobacteria bacterium (assembly GCA_963784325.1). Classification (GTDB taxonomy): domain Bacteria; phylum Pseudomonadota; class Alphaproteobacteria; order Rhizobiales; family Xanthobacteraceae; genus BOG-931. The sequence continues at coordinate 56,568 of CAWARC010000011.1, forward strand.
AAACCCGCGGCGTCGACGGCCGTGGCATCGAATTGTCACGCGAAGGCGTCAACGAATGCGTGGCCAAGGGTCTCGCCGTCGTCCAGGGCGACGCCGACACCGATCTCGAAGACTATCCCGACGATGCCTTCGATTTCGTCATCCTGTCGCAGACCCTACAGGCGACGCGCCGGCCGCGCGTCGTGCTCGAGCACATGTTGCGTATCGGACGCCACGGTATCGTGTCGTTTCCGAATTTCGGACATTGGCGGATACGCCTGCAGCTGTTCTTTGGCGGTCACATGCCGCACACGGACAATCTGCCCTATGCGTGGTATGAGACGCCGAATATCCATTTCTGCAGCATCAAGGATTTTCGCGAACTGTGCCACGCGGTCGGCGCAAAGATGGAACAGGCGGTGGCCCTCAACGCCTGGGGCCGGCGGATGCGGCTGAAAATGCCGTGGTGGTTCTGGAATTTGTTCGGCGAGCAGGCGGTGTTCTTGCTGAGCCGGCAAGGTTAGGGCAAATTCCTCGGCGGCTTCTGCTATATATGTCGTTTGGCGTCACCCGCGCCGGTGTCGCGCGGGCCCGTAGCTCAATGGTCAGAGCTAGCGGCTCATAACCGCTTGGTTGGAGGTTCGAGTCCTCCCGGGCCCACCACGAATCCCTTAGACTTATGCAACCTTGATCGCGATGTCCCCAATCCCCAAATCCGATACACCATGAACATACCCATTCGCGCTCCCGAGAGCGCCCCGGTTCAGTCGGCTCTTGCGACTGAAGTAGAGCGCCGCCGCACCTTCGCAATCATCTCCCACCCGGACGCCGGCAAGACCACGTTGACGGAGAAACTCCTGTTGTTCGGGGGTGCAATTCAGCTGGCCGGGCAGGTCAAGGCCAAGCGCGCCCGGCGTTCAACCCGCTCAGACTGGATGTCGATTGAACGCGAGCGCGGCATTTCGGTTGTGACTTCGGTGATGACCTTTGAGTATGACGGCCGCGTCTTCAATCTGCTTGATACGCCCGGCCACGAGGACTTTTCGGAAGATACCTATCGGACGCTGACCGCGGTCGACTCGGCGGTGATGGTGATCGATGCGGCTAAGGGCATCGAGCCGCGGACCCGCAAGCTCTTTGAAGTATGCCGGCTGCGCGATATTCCGATCATCACTTTCATCAACAAGATGGACCGTGAAAGCCGCGACCCGTTCGAGCTCCTCGATGAGATCGAGAAGACACTGGCGCTCGACGTCGCGCCGATCACCTGGCCGGTCGGACGTGGCCGCGATTTCATGGGCACAATTGACGTGGCAACCGGGGGTGTCCGCCTGCTCGACGGTGATGCGGGCACTGCCGGCGGGCTGCGCGAAATGACGGTCGCCGAAATAGCCGCTTTGAACCCGCAGCTCGACGCCGAGGCCGTCAATCATGAGCTCGATCTCGTGCGCCATGCCTGCAAGCGCTTCGATCCCCTGGCTTTTTCCGAAGGCCATATGACGCCGATCTTCTTCGGTAGTGCGCTGAAGAATTTTGGCGTCGGCGATCTTCTCAATGCGCTTGCCGCGATGGCGCCGCCGCCGCGGGCGCAGACTGCCGACAAGCGGATCGTGACGGCAACCGAGCCGCGCATGTCTGCATTCGTTTTCAAGATTCAGGCTAACATGGATCCGAATCACAGGGATCGGATCGCCTTCGTGCGACTATGCTCCGGCAAGCTCACCCGCGGCATGAAGGTCAAGCAGGTGAGAACTGAAAAAACCATCAGCCTTCATGCGCCGCAATTCTTCTTTGCCCAGGATCGCGCGCTCGCCGAGGAAGCTTACGCCGGCGACGTGGTTGGCATTCCCAACCACGGCACCTTGCGGATCGGCGATACGCTGACGGATGGTGAAAACCTCAACTTTGTCGGCGTGCCGAACTTCGCGCCGGAGATTCTCCGCCGCGTTCGTTTGTCGGATTCGATGAGGGCCAAGAAGCTCAAGCAGGCGCTCGAGCAGTTGGCCGAGGAGGGCGTCGCCCAGGTGTTTCGGTCGATCGATGGCTCCCCGGCTTTGGTCGGCGTTGTCGGGCCACTGCAACTCGACGTGTTGAAGGCCCGCCTTGGCGATGAATATGGGATAGAAATGGATTGGAGCACGGCCGAGTTTCAGTTCGCCCGCTGGATCGCGGCCGAGGATCCTAAAATGCTCGATCGCTTTGTAGCGACCTGCCGCTCCGCCATCGCCGAGGATTTCGATGGCGATTTCGTCTTCTTGGCACGCAGCGCCTTCGACCTCGAATATACGGGTAAGCAGAATCCCCATATTTCTTTTACCGACGTGAAGGACATTCACCGACACCGGCCAGAGCGGAAGACCGTAAATTGAGGCCGGAGACCGATTCGATACGTACCGCCTCATCCGGCACAGAGTTTGTGTCGGGCTTTTATATGGATTTTTCGATCGTCGGCTTTCTCGTTGGACCAATGGAAGAGACGATTTACTGAGCTTTCGGACAGGGCAGGGCGCTCATTACCGCTTGGTTATCGAGGGGCGGACCCTGATCACGGGCTAAGCCGTTGCCAATTTGGCGGCTTCCTCGCCAAAACCCGATGCCGCGCCAGTCTCCCCCTGGGAGTTGGTCCAACCCAACTGAGACATAAAACCCTAGCGTTTATTACGTAAATATACTATCATTAGTTGCAGGCTAGGCAAGATCCGCGCAAGGAAGGAATACGGCTCAGGGTAGGCCTTAATCTTTGTCGGCGCGGCGAAGATCACGATCAGTGGCGGGGAGCGTCCAATGAGTGAGGAAATCGCCTATTGCAAGATTTTTCCGCCGATCGGCATCGCCCGTGTCGGCAACAGCCTGGAGCGCGACGGCTTCTTTATCGGACCCGAGGGCATCGCGCTGCCTGGGCCGTCCGATGAGCGCCGTTTCACCGATGCTGCGGGCGCGGTGCTGCGCCAAGCCGCACGTTTTCGGATCTATGCTTTCGACACCAAGGATGCGGTGATCAGTGAACTTACGGCGCAGAAAGCCGAACTCACCTGGAGCGTATCGCTCGCAAACAAGAAGCCGGAATGGTTCGAATTCGACGGCGGCGCTGAGGCCCTCGCGCAATTCGAAAAGTCCGAGCACGACTCATGGGATCGGCGCAATGCGGCGATCAAAGGCGCCAATCGTAAGCGCAGACTAATCATCGATCCAGGCGCGCCTGTCACGATCACCGGCAAGAGCACTTGCGGCTCCCCGGCGGCAGAATACGCCTTTGTCGGGAAATTCCAGGACACGAAGGACGTCTATCTTGGCGAGCTGCGCACCGACGAGGAAGGACGATTGCTAGTGCTCGGTGGTCGAGGACATTCCGCGGCCGTCGATGCGACCGGCGCCGAGGTTTCCGGCAAAAAATGGATTACCAATTACGCCAATAACGACTTCTGGCACGACGATACCAGCGATGGCCCGATAGAGCGCAAAGTCAAACTGGACGGCCGCGACATACCGGTCAAAGGCCGCGCCTGGGTGCTCGTGACGCCGCCAGATTTTGCTCCCGATATCGGCAGCGTTGTCACTCTGTACGACGTCATGGAGGACGTTGCGCTCAGCCACGGTCTTGCTCATCCCGGATTGCCGGCACCGATCGGCGCCGACAACGTCGAATTTTGGCGCGACATTTATCCGATTCTCTTCCGGGCATCGGCGATCAGTTGGGTCAGCGATCTGTCCCTGCGCGGGCATGCCAGAGGCAAAGCCGGCGACTTTACCGATGAAAGAACTCTCGCGTTACTGAGCGATCCCCATCACGAAAGCGGCCGTCTATCTCGCGAAGCCATTTTCAAGCGCATTCGCAAACCACGCGAACTTGCCAGCGAGGAAGAACAGGCTGCGCAGGCGAACGGCTATTACATGCCGGCGCTGTCGGGAAACGAAGGCGATGCGACGACAGGCGACCCGACGACTTGGTTGACGGTCACGGCACTCCAATACAGGCGGTTGGAAGCCTGGGCGCAGCATCAATTCAAATCCGGCTCGCGCCATACCGCTGCCGTTCGCCCGGATTCCGCCCATCAACCGGAGATTCTGACCCGCACCGCGCTCGATGCCTGCACCGGCGGGCCGTTCTATCCCGGAATTGAAATGACCTCGATCGCGCATTCGCCGCGGGCCTATTCGGAGGCCTATCGGCTGGCCGATCATCTTGAGGCGGGCGATATCACCAAGTTCATGGCTGTGCCATGGCAGGCCGACTTTTTTGAATGCAACACGCATTGGTGGCCCGCGCAACGCCCGGATAGGGTTATTACCGATCGGTCTGCGCAGGAACTGCAGACGTCGTTTCCCTACGAGGGTACGCACGGCGAGTTGGATCGCCTCATGCTGGTGCGGCAGCCGTGGGCGCGTGGCGTCGAATTTCGGCGACCCGATACGGCGAGCGTTGAAGCCTTCCTGTTCCCGCCGCCGCAGGAGACCGACGCCCCGTCGGACTATATCGACACGCTGTGCGACAACCTCAGAACGGCCTTCTCCGAGCTCGTGGACGCTGTGGTGCCGGCGGAGCATACGCCCGCGGAGCGGCTTCCCAGCCTCGATCGCATTCAGTTTGTCGTCCAGGAGCAGTTCGACCGTTTCGGCGGCCGGTATTTTCATTTCGTCGTTCCGTCGCCGGCCGACTTCCAGCGCAGTGAAAGTGAAAAGGAGCATCCGCCACGCAAGCCCGCGAACGAAAAACCGGCCAGAAGGCGGCGTGCCCCTGCACGCCGCGACCAAAAGGCCGACGCGATGCCTTCGCGGCGCGCGGATACCGATTACGTCGAGTTCATAAAGAATGGCTGCACGGATTATTGCCGGGCAATTCTCGAAGCAATTTCAATGCCGGGAGAATCCGCGGCTCAATATTACCATTGCATCTCGGCGCTTTCGAACTCGGTCGGCGGCTTCACCAGCGGCGTCGGCGATTACGAGAGCCTGGTCCATGAAGACTTCGATACCAGCAGCAGCCATTATCACAACTTGCGAATGATCGAGCTCGGTCAGTGCGCCGGCGACATCGTCTATCTCGACTGGTCCAACTGCAGCGGCGACAACGGCATGGTCAAGCACTGGTCGAAATCTGGGCTTTGTCGTTCGACGCACGTTCGTTTCGTCCGACCAGCCCGACGCCAAGGCTTCGGAGGCGTACGTCGAAACCGAGCGAAACGGGTTAGAGGGCCTGGAATATCGCGATTTCTACTACATGCTAGGCAATATCGACCAGTTTCCGCAAATGTACGAATTCAGTTCCAAGATCGTGAATCAATTTCTCGGCGTCGCACGCCGCGCGATCGAACATCAGACTTACACCAACTCTGGCGCCGTCATCCTTGAGAAGTACTTCGACTACGACAAGAACACCTTCGAGGCGAAGTTGGAGGAGATTTACGATTTCTATCGCAACCAGGCCGCGCGCATGAAGCCTTGGGAGCTCGATGAGGCGCGGGCCGATATCGTCAACGATCGGATCCATTCCGACCCATACAATCAAAACGACGGAGCGTGGCTGCGCTTCATCGCCAATACCGGAACCTTGGACGACGTGCGGGGATTCCTGTTCGACGTGTGGAGCGACGAATTCGGCAACGGTAATCCGGCGCCGCACCACGGCAATCTTTTCACGACGTTCCTGCGCGGTCTCAATATCACGCTGCCCGGAGTGGCCACGCGCGCTTATGCCGATCATCCGAAATTCAATGATGCCGACTTCTGTAGCCCGGTCTTCCAGATGGCGATATCGCAGAACTCCGATCGATATTTCCCCGAGATCATCGGCATGACACTGTTCTTGGAATGGGAGGTCCTGGAACTCGCCCAGACGATCAAAAAGCTCGATTATCACGGCATCGATTCCCAGTTCTGGCGCATGCATGTCGGTATCGACAACGCCGTCGACGGCCATGGCGCCAAGGCGCGCAACGCGGTCAACGTCTACCTCGACAATGTCTTGAAGGAGAGCGGGCGCGCAGCAATGCAGCGTGAATGGAAACAAATCTGGACCGGCTTTGTCGCTTTCGCGACCGCCGGCATGAATTACCTCGGCATTGACGGCGTGGTCGATCATCGCCGGCCGCCGTCGATGACGGACAAAATCAAAAGCCTGATGGCGCGCAAGCAGCATTACGGCAGTCTGAACCACGCCAACAGAAAGATGGGAGCCAACCGGATCAACGATTGGTTCGATGATCCGGACGGCTTCGTCGATGAGCTCGCGCACTCTGCCTTTGTCGTTCCGGGCAATCCGCAGGCCAGCCGGTTACTGAATTATCTGACGACGTTCGACGGCCCGATGTACGAGGTCTTTGACGCCGACGATGTCGCCTTGTGGCGCGCCTGGATCCTCTGGCTGGGGCGGACCGGTGATACCGAGGTGGTGAAACAATACCAGACCAAGGCAGAATCGATGTTGCTATTGCTGCGCGAACTGCGCAGCTCAATAGTCGGAACGGAAGGGCACTTCCGCTACAAGCTCGAGGGCAAACCGCTGCATGAGTGGTTTGCCGGCGACCTCCTCGAACTCATGCGGGCCCTCGGCAGCCCGGGTAATCCATGGGTGGTGCCGTGGGATGCGGAAAACAGTCCGCTGGTGCGCGATTTCGCCGCCGGCGGCAATCGCATGGCGCAAGCCTTGGATACCCGCTTCCCGGCGCTCGGCAATCAAGTGGGCCGTCTGGTGATCGTGCGTTGGATCAATGCCGGCTGTCCGATGCCCCACGAGCCCGCGCCGGTTTCGAAAATCCGCTCCGAGCCGCTGGCGCCCCGCCGCCGGGTTCGCAGTTTGGTGCAGGAATTCGGGATCGGTTACGTCCACTGAGCGCGATGGCCGAGCAAATCGGTAAGACCCAATTCGACGTAGGTGTCATTGGCGGTGGACCCGCCGGCGCGGTTGCGGCTTACGTGTTAGCCGGCGCCGGCGCCCGCGTGGCCTTGATCGTTCGCGATCGGCCCCACTCGGCCTTCGCTGTCGGTGAAACAATCCCTGCGGAAACACGACAGCTGCTCAACGGTCTGGGGCTCGATTGTCTCAACGCGGATCTGCACTTACCAAGCGCCGGGACGATGGTGCGATGGGGCTCGGAAGTCGCTCACTTTCGCGAGGCAATCCTCAGTCCTTTCGGCTGCGGGTGGCATCTCGACCGCCCGTTGTTCGAGCGGCAATTGATCGAGGCCGCGGTAAAGGGCGGCGCGGTCCTGATCGAGCACTGCACCAGGATCGATGCGAAATCGGGACCTGCGGGATGGCTATTCCGCATCGATAAAGCAGGGCGGCAGATTTGCGTACGGTCGGATTACGCTGTCGACTGCGCGGGGCGAACGGCGAGGTTGGCGGTCGCTGCCGGCGCGCGCCGGCAAATTCACGACAAGCTTATTGCGGTTTGGTGCGTTGCCGAGGAGTTGATCGCTCAGCCGGACCAGGACCAGCGCATCTATCTGGAATCGGCGCCGGACGGCTGGCTCTACAGCGCGGGAATCCCGAACCGGCGCCGGGTTCTGGCCTATTTCACCGACGGCGATCTGTGCGATGCACGCTTGAGATCGGCGGCAAATTTCGAGGATTACGTCGGCAATACTTTTCATCTGAATGGAAGGGCCAAT
>CAWARC010000012.1:0-65330 GCA_963784325.1 uncultured Alphaproteobacteria bacterium
ACCCCTGATCGTTTTGCCCTTGATGAAATGCTCGCGCCGAATCCGGCCGATCGTCTCCACTGTCAGCATTCCCCCACCACTCGCTTGGAATCAAAGCGAGCAGCGCATCAGGCCAAACTGTAGGGGGTCAATTTGGACGCCGATCCCCCGGCTCAGGGGGTCAAAATTGCACGCCGAATGACAGCTTAGTCGCTTCCTCAGTGGCGCGCTGTGATGCATAAAAAAAAGAGCCCCGGTCACATGACCAGGGCTCAGGTTAGTCTGACATCTTTGCCGCACGGCGCGGCTAGCTCAAACACATTGCGGACCAAGCGTTCGTGTTTAGCTCTACCAAATCCCGTTGGTTGGTCAATTCGCATTTTTACTTAAGCCGCCGCTCGAACACACCTTAGAAAGTGGGGAGTGAGCAATCTTATGATGATGCAGGCTAGAAAAATGGCCCCGGCAGCGCCGGGGCCCAAGCTTTTCCCCTAAAACCATCTGTAAACTGACGCTGGCCTAAGGCGTCAGTCCGACGGATTGATTCGCATTGTACCAGCGACGCGAAGTTTGGGAACGGCGGCCGCTCCTCAAAATTCATTGGGCAACAATGGCGTCGTAACTTCATGCACAGGTCGTTGCTCGTTCTGAACTTTACTGAGCAAGCATAATATGGGCTGTGGGGTGTCGGGGAGCGGTCCGGATGTACGGCCGTGCTCCGCTTTTATTTTGCAGCTGAAGGTTCAGGTGTGGCCCCGGTTGGGGTGTCGGGGGAACGAGCACCGGGGCCACAAAGCACGCGACTAGGGGGACTCCTGTGAAGCGTGCCAATCCCTGCAACATGCAGAGACTTGCACACGTTCCAGCATCAGCCATGTGACGCACGTCACTCGTCACTCGACTGTGATCCACATCGTCCAGCCGCTTGCCAAAGAGTGAGGGTAATGTCAAGGTCGAGCCCGGTGCTAGGGGGTTATACCCTTTCCCCCTCCCGCATGGTCCCCAACTACAACCGGCGGCGTAGGGGCTCACCTTATGCTGAATTTGCATTTGGCTTTAGCAGACCCGGCAGCTTGGCGACATTCGCCGCAATCCGTCACGCCTCATCCTTGCTGAGCAGCTTGGCTGCCGATCGCCGGCCGGGCTCCTCCTCGTAATAGACATAGGCCAAGGCTTGATCGAAGCCGTCCTTGACGATGAAGCGCGCGTCGGTTTCCTCGATACACCATGGCGGCGGGAAGCGGCGTTCTGTCATCGGATGAGCCACCCGCCGATAAGCGTCAAAAATAGAGCAACGCTTAGCCCGGCCATGGCAAAGGCGTACGGCATGTATGGCTCATCGTCCTGAAACATGCCCGGCAGCATAGCAAATTCCGCACTTGAAGTCGGCCCCTGCGCAGGCTCGATCGTCACCCCGACGCGGCAGTGACCAGCCTTGTCCCGGCGCTATCCTGCCGCTCATGCCGGCCGAACGCGCCATTTGCTGAACTCTTGCGGCTATCGCGGACCAGTATTGCGGAAGAGATGCGGATCGAGCATACGCCGCGAGTGCTGAGCGAGTGAAAGCCGCGGGCATTCTATTTGGACTTACATTCCGACAATTTCGTACATGCGGGCAGTCCTTCAAAGGGCGGCTCATATTTGCTCGCGCGATATAGCTCCTCTGGCATCTCGAATCTTCTGCCGCTTTCGTGTTCGACCAATACGCTGTGCTGTGCCCACCAGCCATCGGCAATTTTGCAAATCCCGCGCTCCATAAGGAGCGTGTAGCACACGAAATCGGATTTCCTACCTCAGGATTCAAACTAAGACACGATGTGCACGGCGATCGTGCACAATCTTTGCGGATGAGATTCGCGAGGAGTACCCGCGGCGGGCGATTTGCGAACGTTAGATGCGGGGTTAGCCACCCGGCCCACGTTCTTCGACTGCGATTTTAACCAATGCTTAGTGTTTAAGATGCGGTCGTAAAGAAACGTGGTATAGATATTTCGTTAGCGGCGGTTAGTGAGAGTGATTGAGGTCCACTCTCAATTGCTGACATCTATTCAGACCTACCCACGAGCGCTCGCGACCGCCGCGGGCGCTCGACCATGTGAACTAATGCGCCTCGCTTCAGTTCTGTTCGGCCTTGGTTTTGGGGGTTCGTTGTTCGCGTGGCATCGATAGCATGCACTCTTCGACAACGCTGAGCCATTTGGCTCGCTGAATTGCGCGCCGCTCTATGATCTTCTCGACCTCGTCTTGGACGTAATCAAGCATCACACACTGATACCGCGCTGAGCTTAAGGAAGCGGTGACAAACTCCATAAAAATCCGAATATCGGCGCGAAGCGGAAGGGCCGGGGGCGCGAGCCCGGATGTACGCCGAGCCCCGACGCCCAAAAGATCGCGGAGCCGGCCGTAGCGCGAAATTAATCTTTCAGGTCCGGAATCTCTCGATGCCGGGAATCACCGAGGGGTGTCGCCGCCATTTAGGGAAGTCACGATTTGCGCCCGTTAGAAATGTCACTCGGTTGGGGAGTAGGTTTAGCCGCCTTTCTATGGGTTAGGTTTGAATTCTGCTTCTTGAGAGGGCAGCGCGTGAAGCCTTCGCATTGCGCAACGCGCCGCCCGAATGCCATCTATCCGACCTTGAACATGTGGTTCTTCTGGCCACGCCGGCGCGGTGCTTTGGACGAGCGGGACATGTCGAGTTGCTTCTGCTGCTCGGCGATGTAGGCCAGAATCGGACCTAGCCGTTTGTTCTCGACAATCGCGGCCTGGTTGATCTGCGGACGCTTGTCGAAGGTGCGGTAGGGCAGGTCGACCCCGTTGTACCGGATCGCCAGTCTCCCATCCGGGTAATCAATCACCGTGACCCGCTTGCGCGCCAGCGAACGAGCAATGCCGGTCGGCTCAAGGATGAACAGCACCTGGTCGTATTGCAGGGTCAAGTTCACAGAAACCGACCGCTCCTCCTTCCAGGCAAAAGCATCATCGATATCATCGTGACCGGCGAGAGGCCGGTGCAAGTCGCGATCCTCAAACGGCGTCTTGGCAAAGCGCGCATTGTACTTCTCCATGAACGCCGGCAGGAATGCGTTGCCGGCCTCAATGGTGTCGATGCCGCTTAATCGCATCTCCTTGACCAACCGGTCCTGCAGCGTGCCATTGGCCCGTTCCACGCGGCCTTTGGCCTGCGAGGAGTTGGCGCAGATGATGTCGATGTTGAGCGCATGCAAAGCCCGTCCGAACTGGGTCATCCCATCGCCGCCAACCGCATCCTTCTTGTTGACGCGGAACACACCGTGCTTGTCGGAATAGAACGCCACCGGTTTGCCATAACGTTCCAGATACGCCCGCGTCGCTGCAAAATAATCGAAAGTGCTTTCGCTCTCGACAAATTGCAGATGCATCAGCCGGCTGGTGGCATCGTCAATGTAGACGAGCAGGGTGCATTGCGGACCGCGGCCCTCGAACCACCAATGCTCCGACCCATCAATCTGGATCAGTTCGCCTAAACAATCGCGTCGGTACCGCGGCTGGTGAACAGCCTTCAATCGCGCACGCCGGTCCTTCCACAGGCCCGCCGCGATCATCCATTGCCGTAGCGTCTCGCGTCCAATGTGAATACCGTGCAGCTCGGCCAGCTTCTCCGCCGCCAGCGTCGGGCCGAAGTCCGGGTAACGCTCCCGGATAATGCCGAGGACTTCGACACGCCACGCGCTCGGATAGCTCCGGTTGCTCGGCCTGCCGCGGCGGCGCGATACCAACGCTTCAGGGCCGTGTCGTCCGTAAGCCTTCGCCAGCCGAAACACTTGACGCCGGCCAAGACCCATCAGCGTCGATGCCGCCGTTACCTTGATCCTGCCCTCCGTTAGATCGCGCAATACGCTCATCCGGTCGATCTCCGTCCGGCTCATCGTAATCACCGTCATCGGCCCAATACTCCCCAACCGAAAGCGTGGAGAGTGACATCTGTATCTGGGCTAACGGTGACTTCTCTATCGGGCGTCTACATGGGGTTCGCGCATGTTCGAAGTTATGAAATATGAGCATCCAGAGATTTTTGTGACCTGCCGGCGCACGGGCGAGACGTACAAGTTCGCGGTCGACGCGATTGGCACTGCGTATCACAAACCGGCCGGCGCAATGCATGAGGCGCGCCGAGCCGCATTGAGTTACCTGACGTGGTTTTCGGCAGCACGGGAAAGAATGGTCGCTCAAGCTCCGCATGAGCATCGTTAGGCGTCGGATCGAGGCTAAGATTTTTTAGTAATTCTGGCAGCTTCGCCACGTTCGCTGCAATGCGCCGCGCCTCGTCGTTGCTGAGCAGCTTGGCAGCCGATCGCCGTCCGGGCTCCTCCTCGTAATAGACATAGGCCAGCGCCTGAATTGACTCACACCTTAGCAAGCTATTTGATCACCAGCTCAATATCGTCAGCGTGGCAAAGGCGGTCAGTCATGTCGCAGTCGCAGTCAGTGGTCCAGTCGCACGAGCTTCTTCAGTCGCCCGGCGTCATCCAAACGCTTGAGCGCGTTAAGGAGAGGGTGCGAGAGCGGTTGATAAGAGTGCCAGAATTCCGAGCGTTCTTGGCAGTGGAGATGTCGATTTCGGAAGTCTCGCATGTTCCCGATCTTGTGGACGGTTTACAGTCAGCGAAACAAAAAATTATGGACCGGCTGTTGACCATCCGAGAATACCAAGCAATGCTCGCGGTCGAGAAATCGATCACGGAAATTTCAGAAGTTCTCGGCGTGTTAGCCGAGGGTGAAAGCGCCAACGCAACTCCAGAGACACGGGGCGCTCCACAAATAGATTTAAACGAGTCCACTCCCATAGCTGCTGACCCGGTGCCTAAGACCTCGGAAACTGCTTCCCCACTCGACACGGTAGACCACCTTGCGAAGATGTTGGGGCTGGCGGATGAACGATTTGGTAAGCGAATCAGCTAAAGCGAGCCCTTGCTCGCACCGTGCGAGCAGGGGGGTCAGTTCGTGCTTGAGCAAGCCATTCTCGACCTGCAAATCATAGAGCGGTCACTCGGGGCAAAGACCTCGACTGACCTGCAAATTCGCTTGGCATTGCGCCGCTGCCTGAAGGAGCTACGCACGCTGGCTATGGGTTTGCCATGCGCCCCGCCGAACAACTTGAAGTCCTAACAGGCAGCGGCATTAGCGGACTTGCCGCGCCGCCGGCCAGTGCAGTCCCTGACGATGAAGCAGGCGTCGGTTTCCTCGATCGACCAAGGCGGGGGAAAGCGGCGTGGCTTAGTCACCGCCGACGCTCGACCTTCACGATCCTTTCTTCAGGACCGCTGGGAACTGTCAAGCGTAGGCCGGGCGGCCAAGTCGTGCGGGCGCGAAGGTCCCACACAGTCTTTGCGGCCAGCGGTATGCCGGGTCCAATCTCGACCTTGATGGTATGATCGAGGCCGCCGAGAGCCTTCCGCACGCCCTCAATCGTGTCTGGCGCGTATGGATCATTCATCGAATTGATCTTTTCTATGATTCGCGACGCAAGCGAGACGATTTCAGGGCGACAGACAGTCCGTTTCGCACGATTATTAATTGTCGATCGGCCAAGGCGCCGGGAAGCGGCCACGGTCAACGGCCCCAGTCTTCCTCAGCCTCGCGCTTCACCGCTGGCGCCTTCGGGTTTTTCACCTTTACCCAACAGTCTGCGCGTCCCGAACGATACGACGAGCCGAGCCGCTTCGACACAATGCCCTCGCAGCCGAGCCGGCAGGCGTGTTGAAACGATCTCGCCGTCGCCCTCGTAATGCTCATTGAGAACGATACCCGGACGCGGGGTGCGAATGAGCCGCGATAGGGTGCGCTTGCGGTCCTCGATCGGCTTTCGCCGCAGATCCTCGCCATCAAGCTCGATCAATCGAAGCACACGCGGCGTCGTCCCCATGACGCGATCGACGGATGAGCTCGAACACCGCAAGGCCCTTGGCGTCGGTGACGATCGCCTCGCCGTCGATCAGGAAGGAGCGGCCGGGCAGAGCCGTGACAGCCGCCGCGGCAAGCGGAAAGCGCGCCGTGAAGTCATGCCCGTTGCGGGTGAGAAGCCGCACGCCGGCACTGTCGCGCCGAGCCATGATGCGGAAACCGTCGTGCTTGATCTCGTAAATCCAGTTCGACCCGGCCGGCGGTCGCTTAGCGGGTGAGGGCAAGCACGGCTCAACAAAGGCCGCCAGACTGCGGCTACGCATATTACGCAACATGTGCAATTAATAGGAACTGATGCCTATGGAGTCGAGTCGATTAGGAGCCAGACAGCATATTTTTGCCTAGGTTACGTCCGGATAATTGTTGCGGTGGTCGGGGGACTGCGAGGGTCCCCATGTTAGTGCGCATTTTCAAAACGTATGACCTTGCCGAAGCCGCACTGCTCGCGTCAGCTACGCTTTGCATGGTCGTCAGCATCGCATACGTGTTGGGAACGTTTTAGGTTCGGATTTGCCGCGCCATCACTGCGGCAGGCAGGGCACCTTTTCCAGCATCAGCACCATTCGCAGGGCGATTGCCGCTTCCCCGACATTGCCATTTTGCGCTGCTTCTTCCAGCCGTTTCGCCACGACCTGCCAGGTATCCCGCTGCCGCCACTCGGCCGGCATATGACCCATCAATGACCGCACATCGGCCAGTGTTCGCAGCGTCATAACGTCGGGGATCTTAAGCGGATGCGGTAACTCTCGCGGCCAATCCGGGTGGGGCAAGGGCAGGAATCCTCACACACCCAACTACAACCTATAAAGTAGACATTGCTGCGGCAGCCGCCAAGCGGGTGCAATGCTCGGGCCGCCCACCCAATCGATCGATCGACCAGGGTGGCGGGAAGCGCCGTGGCGATGGCATGACAGCCCGCTATTCTTATTGCGCTGGCGCTTGGACGGCCGGCGCTGCCGGCTGCCGCAGCGGCCCGCTTCTGACATTCCGAAACGTGAGCCAATACCAATTTCGCGCGTGGTCCTGCGCTCTAATTATAACGTGCATAGGCTTTCCGGGCCGTCCGACCGCATGATCAATCGAGAAATGTACCGATACATTCTTGAGCGTATGCGCCAAAATCGGATTTCGGTGGCTATAGGTATTGTCTCGCGGATCTGGCGACTCGATTAAAAGTATCGTTTGCAAGATGGCGCGTCTCGATACCCACGGCCAGAACAGACGAACGGCTGATATTTGGACTGTCCCATCGGACATATTGGTTGCCTGAAAGTCGAGACTGATCGTCGTTATTATCACGCCGGATGTTTGTCTCGCTCGCCCCCACATGTTTCGCTGATCGTTCGCAATCAATGACAGCGGGCGCCCCGTGCGTTCACTGTACGTCTTAAAGATCGCAAACACGCCAAGGACCGGAGCGGCCAGGAGCAAATAAACTCCATAGTCTCGGTTTAGATAGTAAGCGCCGCCAACATTCCATTGATCGGCGCGGTGCAGCACGACAAACGCGATCGCCGTGGCCGCTGCGCACGACCACAATAAAAGTGCGCCGTTCTTCCAGGCCGATTTCTGGGGAGGATTTTGTCGGCAGAACTCACCGTAACACGTTGATTTTATTGGCGACCCCGGCTGGATTCGAACCCAGCGACCTTCAGCTTAGAAGACAGATCAAGCTACGACCGGGATGCAATTCAGGCACGGGCGAGGCTGATAACGGAAAGCTGGATTCTGCCACGGTTGCCCCCTACGCGACAGATCAGGGTCCGAGGCGCCTAGATCGTCCAGTATAGTCGCACGGTGTCATCCCTCTTCGTTGAGGCGGGTGTATCGAGATCCCGGTATCGCCGCTGCAGGGGGCAGCCTGTGGCGATCGCAAAGCCGCTACTCACTTCGCCGTTGGCACATCGCTTTTGATTGCGAAGTTCTGGCCTAATTGTGCTTCCATATTGCTTCCAAAGAAGACGTGCGTGGAAGCAGGCCGTTCGGCCGGTCTCAGATATCGTTGAATATCAAGGATTATTTGGTCGGAGCGCCGAGATTTGAACTCGGGACCCCCAGTCCCCCAGACTGGTGCGCTAACCGGGCTGCGCTACGCTCCGAAATCGGGGGGACTATAGGGGGCGGTCCCTTAACCCGCAACATCGGCTCGCCATTCGCAAATTCGCAACATACAGTCGGCAGGATTGGTCATTGAGTCTCTTGCCGAATGCCCAATTCGCCGGATCCCCCTTGAAGCGGCTTTTCAGCGCGACCTTCAATTCGCTGCGCGGGCTTCGCGACGGCTTTGCCACCGAGCCCGCCTTGCGCGACGAACTGGTGCTCTTGGTCGTCGCTGTGCCGCTGGCGTTTTTTCTGGCCCCCAGCGCCGCCTGGTTCGCGGCCATGATCGGCGCCGTGCTTTTCATCCTGGCCGTCGAATTCCTCAACACCGGGCTTGAGAAACTCTCCGATCACGTCACGCGCGAAGAGCACAAGGACATTCGCCGCATCAAGGATTTCGGCTCGGCGGCGGTGTTTTGCGCGCTCTGCTTTACAGGCTTGGTGTGGCTGCTGGCGATCGCGGTGCGCTGCGGATTGCTCTGAGGATACCAGTGAGCGGCCGGCCGTCAGCCGGCTCGCCCGCCGCGGCGCGGATCGGGCCGTACACCGCAGCGATCGTCAAGGCCACCGCTCCCGCCGCGTAGATTGCGGCGTACAGCGCGAGAAACTCGACCAGGTCGAAGCCGGCGGTGTAGGCGAACACTGTCGCGGCGATCATCGCGGCGGCGACGGCGGCGCCGTTATAGGCGAGGCTGCGGAAGAAGCCGGTGAATTGCAGCAAGGCCTCCGACACGATCTGCAGGATGCTGGCGAGGAGCAGCACAACGAGAATTGGCGTGATGGCGGGAGGAATAGTGGCTGCCGTTCGCAGCAGGAACGTAAACAGCGGGCCGCCTGCGACGATCAGCAAGGCACAGGCAATCGCGGCCGGCACGCAGCACAGCCCCGCCACCAACAGCGTCGTGCCCGCCAGGCGGCTGACATCTCGCGCCACCAGCGCGCGCGTCTGTCCGGCGATGGCCAGATCGCAAATGGCGGCAAAGATGACGCTTGAGCCGCGAAAGATGCGGAACGTCACCTCCAGGATGATCGGCGCGACGCCAAGGCCGAACCAGAGCGGCACGACGTAATAGGGAAAGGTGATGATGAAGACGCCGCTTAACGCGCCGGTCGCGCTGCGGGCGATCGAACGGCGGTTGGCGACGATAAACGTCACGAACTCGCGCGGCATGCCGTGCAGGCGGGACGCCAAGGCGCCGCGTTGCGCGAGTTTTGCCGCCGCGATGGCGAACACCGCGCCCCACAAAATGTTGGACACGATCAGGAAGGCGCCAAGCGGCAGGCCGCCGAGCATGGCCAGCATCGTCGCGATGACGGCGACGCGGCGGACGAGCTCGAGCCTTTCGTAGAACAAGAACAGGTCGACGGCGATGCTGATATTGCGCAGCGACGACCAGGCCAGATTAAGCGCGATGTAGAGGAGGAACAGCGCCAGCTCGAACGCGCCGAGAAGCGTCGAAGACGGCAGCGCCAGCGTGACGAGAAAGCAAATCAAGGCTGCGGCGACCACCAACAGTGCATAGAATAAAATGACGGCCGTTGCCTGCCGGGCCGCTTGTTCGTTCCTGGTTCCCGCGAGGTAAGAACCGCGCAGATTGACGAAGGCGATATTGCCCAGCCCGAGGTCGGCGAGCCACAGCGTGTAGCCGGTCGCCGCAACGACGATGAAGATGGAGAACCGCTCCGGGGTCAAAACGCGCGCGAAGACGAAGGTCTGGATCAGCCCCATCGCCACCGCGCCGCCGGCGGTGGCGGCGCGCAGCAGCGCGTAGCGGAGCGAAATCAGCCGCTGGCGCGGCAGCGCGATCGCTGCGTCCTCCGGGAGTGGTCCGATATTGGCATGCATGAATTGGCATTCGGCTCGGGTAAGTCGGCTAAAACCAAAACATGGCAGGGAGTGTGTAACGCGACCTTAACGGCCCGGCGTGGACACATTGCGACTTCATCCCACCGACTTATGGGAGAGGCGTACGCTCGGCCATATAGTCGCCTCCGCTACGCGGCGGCTGTTTACCAGGGGATTGCCGAACCGCTGTCTGACACGACGCGTGTGACGAACCAATTAGCGGCGCTTAAAGACCATGACGTTATCGCAATACCAAGAAGCCACGCCGGATGCATTCCATTGCGACGAAAGGTGCCTCGAAGCGACTTCGTCCATAGGGTAGCTGCGCTCGCGGAACTTCTCGATCCAATAGGCATGCGACTGTTCGTTTATATGACCGTGTCCGCCCTGTCCCGGCGTCGCCGCAGACATCACAACGAGCGGAGCCAACCCACAAAGCAATTCGACATATCGATCGGCACTCCAACTCGGTAAGTGTTCGGCAACCTCGAAGCTAACCGCCAAGTCGTATTGCTCGCCGTTGGCGATGCAATCTTTTTCAATATTGAATTTTTCGACGAGAAGATCACGACGTCTGCAATAAGCAAGGCCGGCATCCGAATATTATCGACCGCGTACATCGCAGCCCAGATTACGAAACGCTTCCAGCAACGCTCCAGTCCCGCATCCAACGTCGATAACCGCGCACGGATGAAAGCGGTCGAAGATTACACCTGCCATCGCGGCGGCGCTTTTTGCGGCTGCATCTTCGACATCCTGAGCATAGTAACCTTGGCTGTAAATGGCGTTATGCGACCTGAGCAGATGCGTTGTGATCTGAAACGTGCGCGACTCCCGCACCCGCCCGGGGATCATCGCTTTAGCAAGACGCAGTGCCGCACTCATGGAACTCTCCGGGATCGATATGTACGGGCAATTTCTGTCGAGCTTTCGGTGCACAAAAGCAAGCTATGCTGGTCCCATATTTGATTGAATGGTAACCGAGCAAAGATGATTAACGCGTGACTGCCCCTTACGGCGGCACAGCGGATGGAATTGCGTTTTGAAACAGGCTCGCCCGATGTGGAGTCGGGCTGGGCGATCGTGGCGGATACCACCGCGCGACAGTCACCCCACGATCATCAAGAAAGCTCGACGGCGCGTTCCGGGCGCCACCGACCTGTTGCAACGTCCCACAATCCGATGAGATTGCCGCGCAATCGACCGCGCCGATCGATATAGGGCTCCGGATAAAGAGCGCGCAACGCATTCGCTAGAAAGTTGCGGCCGGCAAGCTCAAACGCTTTGGGCGGCCGCATTGTTCCTTTGGCGACGAGATAGCGCGGATTGACCATTTGCGAATAGCCAAGCCGGCAGCCCGAGGTGCGGCCACCCTTGGTGCCGAGGTGGACGCCCCACAAGGCGTCGCTGAAAACGCTGCGTCCACGTTTGGCTATTCGGGCGCCGAAATCGGTATCCTCCTGCCAGGCGTACAGCACCAGGCGTTCGTCGAACCGCAACTCACCGATCGCCGATACTCGAAAGGCCATATTGCACCCGACGGGTGAAAAATTTTCTTTGATGAAGCCGGGCGGCTGTTTGGGCTGCCGATCCGCGCGTTCAACGAGGTGAGCAGCTTCGTCCCAGGTCAGGCCCGCCGTTTTGCTACCGTCCGCCAGGGCGTGACCCGTAACACCTACAATGTCGCCGGCTGATGCAAACAGCGCGCACACGTTCTCGACCCAATAACGCGAAGGAAAAAAATCGTCGTCGAAGAACACGATAACGCCGACTGTATTGCCAAGCGCCTCGATGCCGGCGTTGCGCTGAGCCGTGAGCCCGGGCGCGCTGGTAACGATCGTTAGATTGCCACCCTCGACCTGCGGCGCGTCGGCAATATCGCTGACCACGACCACGACGGCGTCTGGTAGTACGGTCTGTCGCGTCAATTCATCGATCACGAGAGCCGCGAGCTGCGGGCGGCCTCTTGTCGCGATCACAACGCCGACGCGCGTGCCTACGCTCATCGCGGCACCACCATGGGCGTTGCACCAATCCCCTGCGCGAGCCGGATCGGTCCGCGGATCATCAGCGCGATGGCGACAAGCGCTCCCAGCGTATAGACGGTCGCGAAGGCATTCAGGAATTGTACAATGTCGAGGTGCGCCCACAGCGTGAAAGCGGCGACGCCGGTCATGGCGACGAGAAGACCGAAGGAAACACGCGCCACATCCCTAAAGTAGCCGGTATGTACCAACACGCTGTGCGACACCATTTGCGCCATATTGCCGGCAAGCAGCATGATGATGATCGGCGTCACCTCCGGCGGCATCACCGCGGCGGGGCCGAGCAGCACGGCGAAGACCTTGGCTCCGGCGACGATCAGAACGGCGCTGGCTCCGGCCGCCGGGATGCCGCATAGCGCGATGGCGAGCCAAGTCGCGCGGACCATCGCCACGCCGTCGCGCTCGGCGAGCGCACTGGTCTGCCGCGGCACGAGGCTGTCGCAGGCTGCGCTGTAGAATTGGTTGGCGGCGCGGCACACTTTGAACGTCGTGTCGAGAATGATGGTCGGCGCGCCGAGACCATAAGCCCAAGGCACCAGGAAGTATGGAAAATTGTAGATGTAATTCTCGCTGAAGATGTAGACGCCGCTATTGAAGATCTTGTGGCCGTTGGTGCGGACAAAGCCGACAAAGTGAGCCACGCCGGTGCGGATATTGGCGGTCAGGACGCGGCGTTTATGCAGTCTCGCTGCGGCGGCGACAATCAGGCCGAGCCAGCCGGCGTTGATAACCGCGAGGAAAACGAGCATCGGCAGCCCGAACAGCAGCACCAACAATGCAAAGGTGGTTAGTCCGCGCCGGATGGCTTCGAGTGTTTCAAAATAGACGTATTCATCGATGGCGATGCTGAAATAGCGTAGCGCCATCCACGGCAGATTGACCGCGTTGAAAACAAAAAACAGCGCCAGTTCCGTGCTGTCGGTACTCGAATAGCGCAACAAAGCCACGAGCGTAACGAAACAGATCAGCGAGGCCAGCACGGCAATGCCGCAATACAAAACGAACATTGCGGTCGCTTGGCCGGCAATCCGGCGCAGCGGCCGCTTGTCCAAGAATCGCTGCCGCAAGTCGACAAACAGCACTTTGACCATGCCGGCGTCTGCCATGGACAGCATGTAACCGAGCGCGCCTAGAAAGATGAACAGCGAGAACCGCTCCGGCGTGAGCGCGCGCGCGAACACGAAGGTCTGCAACAAACCCGTGCCCAAGGTGCCGGCCGCCGTCGAGGCGCGCAGCGTCATGTAGCGGTAGGAGACGAGGCGCTTCTGACTCATCGGTGCAAACGGGGCTTGCCGGGCGAGTGCGGCGAGCGAAGGGCATTGCGTTGCACGTCAGCCCGCCTTTCCGGCTTCGAGAAGAGTTGCAATCCGCTGCGCAATGGTCGCCGGCGAAAGCTGCCGGGCGATATCGGCGCGGGCGGTTTCGCCGAGATGCCGGCGGAGCCTCGGATCGGCGGCAAGACGGCGCAGCCATTCGGCGGCGTTGCCGACATCGGCATCGGCCCAAAGCTGACCGTCGGATACGAAGGCTCCGTCGTAGGGGTCCTCTACCGGCACGAGCCGGAAGGACACCGGCACCGAATTGCGCTCATTCATGAAATCCATATTGCCGGACCAGCCGGTCGCCACGACCGGCTTGCCGAGTTGCATCGCTTCCGCCGGCACCAGACCGAATCCTTCGGACCGGTGCAGCGACAACACGATATCGACTTCCGCCATCAGACCCGACATGTCGGCCGGCGGCAGCATGAGATTAATGAGTCGAATATTGGTTGCGCCTTCGATCGCACGCTCGAGCGTTTCGCGGGCGATCGGCGACGCGCCGTGGTCGATCAGCTTGATGACCAGGGTGCGGTCGGAAGCGTCGCCAAAGGCCTGGCGGAAAGCGGCGATGGCGGCCAACGGATTCTTCCGCGTAAATGCCGAACCCATGTGAAAGGCCGTGAGCACGATCAGCGCGTCGAGCGGCAGGCCAAGCCGTGCGCGCATGTTTGGCGTTGCCACGGGCGGCGGCAGCGGATGTGGCACCACGTGAACCGGCAGATCGGTGGCGGAAGAGACGGCTTGCCGGGCCAGCTCGCTGGGCACCCAGACTTCGTGCAGATAGGGCAAGCTGAGGCGCCACGAATCCGGAACCCGTGGGAACTCCCAGGCCCAATAGCCGATGACGCGGCGGCCGCGCACGCGCGTTCGGCCGAGCGCCCACAGCGCATGCGGCAGGAACGGCGCGTTATGATGGACGACAAGCGTGCCGCCCGATCCGGGAACGATGGCACGCCGCGGCGGGCCCTCGATCTCGGCTTGGCCGAAAGCGCCGCTGATGTCGAATGCGGCGGGCTGCATGCCGGCAGCTTCGAGCGCGTCATAAGCAAGGCGCGCGCCTTCGCCAATGCCACTCATGGTCGAGAACAGTCCGGCAATAGCGATTGGAAATCCGCCTCGCGGCCCGCGGTCAGGCAACGGAGCGACCAGACGGCTGACGCTTCCCAAAATTTGCGTCCGCCTATCCGGTGGTAATCGCTGCCAGAGCCGGCGCAGCGGATGGCGCCGCGGCGGCGCGTGTCCCGCTGCCTCGGGATCAGGAGAAGTGCCAGGCGTGTCAGGCGAGTACGGTTGCTGAGGCGCGAGCATTGGTCCTATCGGCTTGGCAAACAGGGGAAATTGCAGCAAATCCTAGCCGCTCGGTGCTAACGATTTGGTAAACTGAGCCGCCTTTCCGACGGCCGCGTCGGCATCGCTCCAGCCGGCGTGAACGAGGCCTTAAAGCCCGGTCTGAACGGCGGCGCGGACCGGTTGGTGCGGCGGCGCGTCCCACTGGTCGATCAGGCGCAAATACTGCTCTGCCATCACTTCAAACCCGTAAACCGGCGACAACCGCGCCAGCTCACCGCGGATCTCATCGCGCAGCTTTTGGTCTGGCAAAATGCTTCCGATGCGCGCGATCCAGGCGGCCTCATCACCCTCCGGTAGCAAGAGTTGCGCGCTCAGCAGCGTCGAGGCGGCGAACATTTCGCGGAACGAAGCGATATCGGTGCATAGCGGCGGCACGCCGGCATGGATCGCTTCGATGGCCGCGAGGCTCAATCCTTCGTAGCGCGACGGAAACAGCGCCAGATCGATGGCCGAATAAAACAGCCCGATGCGGCCGTGCGCAATCGCGGGAACGATGTGGACCCTTTGCGTCAGTCCCGCGGCCTCGATCTGCGATCTTAGGGAAGCTTCATCGGGACCAATGCCAAGGAGAACCAGTGTCGCCTCGGGTAAACGCTGGAGCAGATCGAGGCTGAAACTCTGGTTCTTCTGATGGCTCAACCGGCCGATCTGGCCGAGGATAAGACCATCAGCCGGCAGGCCGAGCGCCGCGCGCGCCTCCGCACGCGAAAACACTTGCGGAACGTCGTGGCCGTTGACGACCACAGCCATGTCGTTCCGGCGGTAGGTCTCGACGACGCTATTCGCGCAGCCAACCATTTGCGTGTAGAGGCCGAGCCAATGGACGATATTATCCAGCACCATCAGCGAAGGCGTCACGAACGCGCGCGGACCGTGATAGGTGGGTACGCGGTTGCGAACGCCGGCAATGCGGCCCGCCGCGCCCACCAGCACATTCGAGTAGGGTTGTAGTCCAAACAATACGTCAGGCTTTCGCTTCCGCAGCGTGGCGACGAGTTGAAAAAACAGCGCAGTCAACACGAGGGGCGAATGCGAGCGTTGTGTCGGTTCGAATACCCGACTGCCGACCGGCATATCTCCGTCCGACCCGAACAGATACCATTCTTCGACGTGATGGCCGCGGGTGCGCATGGCACGCGCAAGATTGCTTGCCAGTATCGAAGTGCCGCCATTGTCATGCGCGGTGCCGAGAAAGACGATCGACCGTGGACGATGTGACAATTTTGATATCACGGCGATGCTTCCAAGTTTTGCGGCGACAATGGCACATCCGGACTTAAAGGATTGTTCCCGTCGCGAAAGACGCCGGCGTGCACCATCCAACCGTTTCTTTTGGCCGCCGCCGCCAATCCCCATACGAGTCCGAGGAGCACGTAAAAATGCCGCCAATGGTCGATGTCGCCCCAGACCCCTTCAAACGTCATCGCGATAAAGGACACATAGGTCGCGATCATGAATGGCTGCCAAGGCGTGCGCATCCAAATGCTGCGAAAGCCGACACTCAAAGTGAGCGCGATAAGCGTGAGAAAGGCGAAACCGCCGATCCAGCCGTGGTTTAAAAAAGTGCCGATATAGACCTCGTGCGATACCCAGTTGGTAGCGTGCGCGAAGCCCCACGGGCCCATGCCGAGCGGATGGTTGAACATCTCGCGAAAGCTGTCTTCCTCCAGATTGAGACGAGATCGGTTATCGGCGTTGATATCGTAGGACTGAAGCTGGCTACGCTCCGCGAACATGTGGTGTACGACGTCGAGTGAACTGAGCAGCGTGAAAATCACAATCGCAAAAACCGCTCCCGCCAGGACGAATAAAATGATCCGGTTGTGCGAGCGGCGATCTCTATGGGTGACGAATAGAAAATAGATCATCAAAGTGAGGCTGACTAAGCCGCTGCCCCATGCGCCTCGTGAGAAGGTTAGCAGTAGCGCAACGAAAATAACGATGCAGGCGATGAGATTTCGCAGCCGAATTCTGTCGGTAATAAACCCTTAAATCAGCCAGATGAGTGGCGCGATCAGGAAGCCGCCCAAATCATTCGGTCCCTTGAAGCCGGCTGTCGCACGGTCATTCTCGGTAAGGATGTCGAAGTGGGAAAGGAGCTTGTAATTGAAACCGAAATATCCCACCAGGCCAAGGATCGAGGCGATTAGGGCAGCCGTTACATAGGCGGAGCGAATCGTTGCAATGCGGCGCGTCGTATCTTGCGATACTATGCAGGCGATCATGATCCCGGAGATTCCCAGGTAAAACGAGATGGCGAGAAAACGAATTGAATCGGGATAATCAAAGGTCTCGAGATGAACGGTTGGATCGCCCTGGAGTCTCATCCATCCGGAATTGAGAATTTTGAGCAGCCCGATTGCGCCACCTAAATCGCGAATGAACAGCAGAACGAGAAGCGGCAGGACCAAACGGGGAAGCGAGACGCGCGCAAGTACGCACGCAAATCCGAGCAGCGCAACGAGATATTCGTAAGGTGCCGGTTCAATGGTGACGAAGAAGCTCGACAGAAGAGTGATATAAAGGACGACATGCAATAGCTTGTCGGCGAGCGCGTTCGCGGGGTGTTCGGCCCCCGCAAGCGCCACGTCGAAATGCGGCTTTGCGAAGCCCGGGATGATTACTGAACTCGGCATGATTAAGATACGCTCTACAGCCTCTAACGCCGCACAGAAGCAGCCTGTGCGAACATAGTAAACAATTCACAAAAATTGGTTTTATGCGATCTGCGTTCTGGCATCGGCGCTTCCGCCGATTATAAGGGCAGCGTCGCAATCGAATCGCGGCGGCGCGGCGACACGCTTCTGGGACAAAATGGTCTCAAGGACTGAAATCTGCCGGATCGTATGTTGGAGCTTCGCGGCGTCATTCGCGATCGTCCGCCTCGCGGTGGCGGCAGACGGCACGCCGCCATGCCTGCAATGCATCACCGTACGACTGGAACATCCGGTCGTGGTGCGTGGCCCGTCGGATCATGAACCCGACGCGCCAATCAGCGTCATTAAGCTCCCGAACGGCGACTTTCGCGGCTTTATCGGTGGTGGAACGACTCTAGCCGTAGATGGACCAACCCCTGTGGCGCTGAGCGGGCCCGCTCTGACGGTCCTCAAGCCGGGACCGCAAGGAAGCCAGTCCGACTGCGGTCGATGGATCACGACGGCTATGCCGGGATTGGGCGTTCTTTATGGCCTCGTTCACAACGAAACGCGATGCAATGATCCGAAGGGTGTCTATCAGTGGATGTCGATTGCTCGATCGCGGGACTATGGGCTGACGTGGAGTATACTTGGGCCGATCATCACCGACCAAGATGAAGACAGGGCTCGACCCGCGAGCGAGGCGGATTGCACCGCGGTCGATGGTCATGACGGATATTGGTATGCCTACTGTATGCGACGCCGCGATAACAGGGCCATTGTCGCGCGCGCTCCGATCGAAAATCCGGTTCCCGGACAGTGGATGAAATGGAGCGGACGTGGCTGGAACGCGCCCGGCCTGGGAGGCGCCGGCGCTGGATTGATCGGAAATGTGGGAACGAGCTCGGCTTACTGGACTGAAGGTAACTTGATTCTCCTTATCTCGCCGAGCGCTTCATTTCGCCTGTCCATTTCCGAGGACAAAGTGCACTTCGCCGGCGTCGCAGAGCCGCTAATCCTTTACGACCAAGATAACTGGCAACGTCCGACGCCTTCCGAGCTTTATGCCTACCCGAGTATGGTCGGCGACCAAGGTCTCAATAATATCGCCGGTCATTTTTACCTGACATACATGTACGTCCCATCTAACGAGGACTTCAGTCAGCGGTATCTGGTTGCGCAGGAGGGCTGGATCGATGCCTCTCCGCTGCCGCAGTATCCGCAAGTACGCACGGCGCTCGCCCGCTGGGTCGCCGCCGGCGGCCGAACATGGACCACCACCGGTCCGACGATTTCCCGTGGTCATTCATACGCCTACGAGTCTACGCTCGGATATCTGATGACGGCGCCGCCGGTGGCGGCCACAAGCGTTAAACTCGACGAATGCTTCTCCGACATATCCGGCATCGGTTTTCTTGCCGATGCGGGCCACTGTCAGGATGAAGGCAGTGCGCGCCGCCGTCCGGCGGGCTATGCATTCCGCGAACAGCAACCGGACACCGTCGCCGTGTACGATTGCGTCTCCGACAGCGGCGAGAACTTCGTGTCGAACCGCGGTGACTGCGAGAACAAGGGTACCGGCCGGCGCCTGTTAGGTTTTGCGCTGCGCTGACGCTGCCTCTAGTAGGCGCCTTCGCCGCGGATCAGCGCGAACGGCGTGCGCAGCACGATGTATAGGTCGAACAGGATCGACCAGTTCTCGATGTAATAAAGATCGTGCTCGACGCGGCGGAGGATCTTTTCGCGGCTGTCGGTTTCGCCGCGCCAGCCGTTGATCTGCGCCCAGCCGGTGATACCCGGCTTGACGCGGTGCCGCGCGAAATAGCCGTCGACCGCTTCGTCGTAAAGATGCTCGGCGGCCTTGGCCTGGATGGCATGCGGCCGCGGACCGACCAGCGACATGTTCCCCGTGAACACGACGTTGATCAGTTGCGGCAGTTCATCGAGGCTGGTCTTGCGAATGAACCGGCCGACGCGGGTGACGCGCGGGTCGCCCTTGGTCACGAGTTTGCTGGCGTTGGCATCGGTCGCTTCCGCATACATGGAGCGGAACTTGTAGATCTCGACGAATTTATTGTTGAAGCCGTAGCGCCGCTGCTTGAAGAACACCGGTCCCTTGCTGTCGAGCTTGATGGCGATGGCGGTTAAAAGCATGATCGGCGCGACGCAAATCAGCACCAGCGAAGCGACGATCTTGTCGAACAGCCATTTCATCACGACGTCCCAATCGGCGATCGGGCGATCGAAAATATCGAGTACCGGGACGTGGCCGATATAGGAATAGGCGCGAGGCCGAAAACGCAATTTGTTGCTGTGAGCGGCGAGCCGGATGTCGACCGGCAGCACCCACAATTTTTTCAGCATTTGCAGGATGCGGCCTTCCGCGGAGATTGGCAGCGAAAAAATGACGAGATCGACGCGAGTGTGGCGGGCAAACTCGACGAGGTCGTCGACGGTGCCGAGCTTTGGCACGGCATTGAAGTTCGTCGCGGTGCGGTCGTCGCCGCGATCGTCGAATGTTCCGACGACGCGCACGTCGGAATCGCGTTGCGCCGCGAGTGCTGCGATCAGCGCATCGCCGCTATTGCCCGCGCCGACCACGACGGTGCGACGATCGAGGCGGCCCTGCCGCGTCCAGCGGCGCACCAGGAGAAACAAGGCACGTCGAAAACCGATGAGCGCAAGCAGTCCGACCACATAAAAGCTGCCGAGCCAGACCCGGGAAAATTGGTCGCCGGTTTTGGTGAAGTACGACATGGCGATAGTCAGCAAAAATACCACCGACCACGCCGACGCGAGCCGCATATATTGTTTTTCGTGGCCGCGAAAGGCCTGGACCTGATAGATGTCGGCCGTCTGGAACGCCAACAGCGAAAGCAGCGAGATCCCGGCGATGGCGCCGATATAATAGCGGGCGGAATCGGCGAGTGGCGGGACCGACCAGAAATACAGCGCAAATCCGATCGCCGCCACCAGCGCGATCTCGATCACGCGGACGATGCCGGCGACGACGATTGGCGAATACGCGTCTTTGAATCGTTGTGCGGCGACCGCCAGTGCGGCGGCTGACAGGGCATGCGGCCCCGAAGCTTTCGCACCCGCTCGCGGTATCGCTTTGACTGCCGACGACACCGCGGCTGCGGTGTCGAATATTGTGTTTGGTTCCGGAGCGGACATAATCGTTAAGCTTCTCCCGAGATCGCGCGATCCCCCGGATTGACACCGGCAATTCGCCGGCAACATAGTGAACAATCTTCAAAAATTGGTTATGCGAATTGAGCAAGTTTTCGTGTCGCGATGGCTTCGCGATAGGCGGCAAGATTGCATTCGACCATCGTCGTCAACGAAAACTCGCTGCGGATCCGGGTTTTGAGGACCTGCGCGCCGGCTTGCATCCCTGCCGGGTCGTCGAGCGCGGCCGTGATGGCGCCGATGAGGGCCGCAATGTCATCGGGCGGAATGAGCTTGGCCGCCTGCGGACCAAAAATTTCCGGGTTGCCGCCGACGTTGGTGGCGATAATGGGCAGTCCGGCGGCGGCCGCTTCGAGCACCACATAGGGAAGCGACTCGGCGCGCGACGGAATGACCAGCATGCGTCCCATGGTGAAGGCGGTCCGCGCTGGACAATGCCCAATAAAGCGGACTTGATCGCCCAACCCCAGCCGGTTTGCTTGCGCTTGCAGTTTTGCCGCGTCCGGACCTTCGCCGGCGATGGTCGCAGTCACGCGGCGGCCGGATCGCTGAAGGATGGCCAAAGCCTCGATCAGTACATCCATGGCCTTTACCGGCCGCAGTTCCCCCACGCAGACGATATCGGCGGCGTCCGCCCGCGGCACCGCCGGCTCGAACTCGGACTCGGCGATGCCGTTACGGACGATGCGAACCATGGCACGCGGCGGGGCGACCACTTTGCGATAGAGTTCGGCGATGTAACTGCTTTCGAACAGAAATAGATCGGTGCGTGGATTAAGGAGCCGCTCGATCGTCCGGTAAAAGCCACCGCTCAGCGTGCCGGGGCTATAGACGAGGGAGCCGCCGTGCGGCGTGTAGGCCCGGATTGCATAGGGCGCAACGGACGTCAGGCGCACCAGCGCCGCCCCTTTAGCGCCGTGTCCATGCAGGATGTCGGGCGCCAGCGCTTTGATCCGGCGTGCGATGCGGCGCAGGGCGCGCACATCGACAAGACTTAATTGGCGCGTGATCGGCACGCGCTCGACGCCGAGCGCTAGCCGTGGCGCAAATTCGCGCAGAATCGATTCGGCACGGGAGCCGCCGGTAGTTGAATCGACGATCAGGCCAACACGGTGGCCGCGCTCGATCTGGCCCCTGGCGACATCCATCACATGGCGAAACAGCCCGCCTAGCGGGGCACGCAACACATGGATGATCTTCAAGCTTGTTGGCGCAGGGGGTTGCGCGTCGCCCGCGAACGCCGACCTACTTTCGCCGGCGTTGCGACCGAAGGACGCAAGATCGAGCGTCATGCTCAGATGCTGCAAATCTCCCACGCGCGGATCCTTAAAGTTGCCGCCAAAGTATTAAGCCGGATTGAGGGCGTCAGCGGTTAACAAACCCTGACGAAGCCTGCGCGGCGGCGGTCTTAACCATTCTTTTACATCGCACCCCAGGCTTAACCGAATGGCAACCTTAATAGTTTGTGATGGGCCATGGTTCTGCGATCTGTCGGTAAGTATTTTCGTAGGAGTAGTGCAATGCGCGTGGCGTCGCCGCCCGGCACGACATATTCGCACAACGGTGAACTTGACCTGCCAGCGCTCGGCGCGACGCTTTGGCGCAAAAAATGGAAGGTGCTGCTGCCGACGATTGTCGTGGCACTGATCACGTTCGTCGTCGTAGAGATGATCGCACCCCGCTATTCGTCCGAGGCGCGCGTTTATCTGGAGGAGCACGCCAACGCCTATCTCCGCCCCGATGTCGACAAGACCATTACCGATCCGACGGTCGATGACGAAGCGGTCACAAGCCAGGCGCAGATCATGCTGTCACGCGATCTTGCGCTTGAGGTGATCAAGAAGCTTAATCTCGCGAAGCGACCTGAGTTCGATCCGACGCTGAACGGAGTCTCGCCGCTTCGAGCTGTGTTCGGCCTGTTCGGTCTTGCCAAAGACCCCTTGAGCATGACGCCGGAACAACGCGTGCTTCAGGCCTATTACGACCGGCTCAGCGTGTTTCCGATCGAGAAATCGCGCATTATCGACATCGATTTTCTCTCCGAAGATCCGGTGCTCGCCGCCGAGATCGCCAATGCGGTCGCCGATGGCTATCTAGAACGTCAGCGGCAGGCCAAGGAAGATCAAGCCAAGGCCGCGGGAGTGTGGCTGTCCGGTCAGATCGACACGTTGCGCAAGAACGTCGAGCAGGCCGAGGCCAAGGTCGAGGAATTCCGCGCCAAGACCAATCTGCTGATCGGCACCAACAACACGACTCTCTCGGCGCAACAATTAGGCGATCTCAATGCTCAGCTTACAGCGGCGCGCGCGCAGAAGGACGACGCCGAGGCCAAGGCCAAGATGATACACGACATGCTGCGCTCCGGCCAGCCGATCGAATCCTCCGATGTCCTAAATTCCGAGCTCATCCGCCGGCTGGCGGAGCAGCGCGTCACCTTGCGCGCGCAACTGGCCGAGCAATCGGCGACGCTCCTTGATAACCATCCGCGGATCATCGAACTCAAAGCGCAGATCGCCGATCTCAACAATCAGATCCGAGCCGAGGCGGAAATCATCGCGCGCTCATTCGAGAACGATGCCAAGCTCGCCAGTGCGCGCGTCGACACGCTGACTGCAAGCCTTGATCAGCTCAAGAACCAAGCGGGGACGACTAACGGGCAAGACGTCCAATTGCGTGCGCTTGAACGCGATGCCAAATCGCAGCGCGATCTGTTGGAGTCGTATCTCGCCAAATACCGTGAGGCGATGTCGCACGACACGCCGGACTCCTCGCCTGCCGACGCGCGCGTCGTATCGCGCGCGACTGTCTCGAATGTGCCGGACTATCCGAAGAAGTTGCCGACACTCCTTATCGCGACCTTCGCGATGCTGATGCTCAGCTCCGGAGTGATCGTCACTGGGGAGTTTCTGGCTGCGCCGCCCGGAACGGCCCCTGTGCGGGCTAACGCAGCCGCAGCGGATTCGTCAGCGTTGAGCGCGCGATCGGCGATATTCATGCACGACCAACCGCGACCGCCACCTGCCGCTGGAGTTCCCGCCGCCGGGGTTTCCGCGGGCTCGATTGTGAGCGTCGCCGACAGCTTGCGTCACGCCGGCGCCGCCGGCGAGCGGCTCGCTGTATTCGGAGCCGTGCCGGGAATAAATACCAGCCAGACGGCCATAAAACTGGCACGCCTGCTGGCGGACGACTCGCGCGTCGTGCTGGTTGGGCTCGCCTCCGGCGATACTGCGATCCGAGGCATATCGAACGAACCATCGGCCCCCGGGCTTGCCGAGCTCGCCTGCGGCGCGGCCACGTTTGGCAGCATCATCACCAAGGATAAATTCTCGCCGCTGCATTTGATCGCGGCGGGACAGGGCCTGGTCGATCGGGTTGGTGTTCTCGCTGCGCCTGGCGTGGTCACGAGCTTCAACGCCCTGGCGCGTGCCTACGACCATGTCGTCGTCGACGCCGGCGAAGCCGCCGGGGCGGAGATCGAGCGCATCTCCGAGATTGCTCCGAACGCCGTGCTCATCACCGACATGCTGTCGAGTGCCTCCACGACATCGGCGCGGGATCGCCTGCTGGCGTCCGGATTTGGCGACGTGCGGACCCTTGTGGGTGGTTACGGAACTCCCGGCGAGACCGCTGCCGCCGCGTAAATGCCTGTTTTTCCGAGCACGGTTGACCAGGCTCCCGCCTTGGCAAAAGATCATTGCTTCACGTCGACGAGGAACCGTCGGTGGCCGGCCTGAAACACACGATCATTCGCGGCGGCTTGGAGTCGCTCTATTTCACCGGTGCGCATATTGCGTTGCGGCCGTTTGTCGGCGGCGTTGGCGCAATTCTGACGCTGCATCATGTCCGTCCGCCGCGGCCGGACCGCTTTCAACCTAATCGCCTGCTCGAAGTGACGCCGCGCTTCCTCACCCGCGTCATTAAGGCATTGCGCCGGTCGGACCTCGATCTCGTCAGTCTCGACGAAATGCATCGCCGCATGATCGAAGGCGATTTTTCGCGGCGGTTCGCGTGCCTCACCTTCGACGACGGTTATCGCGACACGCTGCAATGGGCCTATCCGATCCTCAAGGAAGCCGACGTGCCTTTCGCGATTTACATCCCGACAAGCTTTCCGGATCGGCTGGGCGAATTGTGGTGGCTGGTGCTCGAAGCGGTGATCGCGCGCAACGATCGCGTCGGTCTGGTGATTGCCGGCCGTGACCGCAAGTTCGACTGCCGCACGGTTGCGGAAAAGCGCGCGCTGTTCGACGACCTTTACTGGTGGCTGCGCAGCCGTCCGACGGAAGCCGAATTGCGCGAAGTGGTCCGCAATCTCGCCGCCTTCTATCACGTCGACATCGCCGCGTTCTGCAGCGAATTGTGCATGAGCTGGCGCGAACTCGCCGAGCTTGCGACCGATCCGCTGGTCACCATCGGGGCGCATACCGTGACCCATCCGATGCTGGCGAAGCTGGCTAAGGACAATGTGCGCTCGGAGATGGATTTAAGCCGCTCGGTGATCGAAGCGGCGCTGGCAGTGCGGCCGCAGCATCTGTCCTATCCGTTTGGCGACCGCACTTCGGCCGGCGCGCGCGAATTCGAGATCGCCGCCGAACTCGGCTTCAAAACCGCGGTGACGACGCGCCCCGGGGTGTTATTCCCGGAACATGCGCAACGCCTGATGGCGTTGCCGCGGCTCTCGCTCAATGGCGATTACCAGCGCATCCGTTATGTGCGCGTGCTGCTGTCCGGCGCGGCGACGGCGATGTGGAATGGATTTCGGCGTTTGGACGCCGCTTAGCCCGGCGTTCGGCTCATCCACGCAACGATCGGCATGGCCGGCAGGACCCAGCCCAGACCGGCGACCACATAATAGGTGATCGACAGCGCGGTGCTGTCGTGGATCGCGGGAACTTGCGCCAGCGCCATGGCCACCAGCGCCCATACGGTCACCAGGACGAGAAGCACGACCGTGCCGATAAATTTGCGCAGGCGTATGGGCATGGCGGCGCGGTTTCCGGCGACGATGACCGTGTTGCGAGGGTAGGGGGCAGCACTATATGGTCCGCGCGACCGCGACAAGCGGCACCACAAGCAGCCACGTCAAACGATCGAGATGCCAAGCCAGGTTTCATACCAGACACGCGCTATCCGGCTCTGGCTTTACGCCGTTGCCGCGCTGGTCCTTGCCATGGTTCTGGTTGGTGGTGCGACGCGGCTGACCGAATCCGGCCTGTCGATCACCGAGTGGCAGCCCGTCATAGGCGTAGTACCGCCGCTTGACGACACCCAATGGCAGGCCGAGTTCGAAAAATACCGGGCCATTCCGCAATATCGCGAACGTAACAACGGCATGAGCCTCGACGCGTTCAAGACGATCTATTGGTGGGAATGGACGCACCGCCTCATTGGCCGCACCATCGGCGTGGTGTTCCTGTTGCCGCTGTTGTGGTTCCTCTGGCGCGGCTGGATCGGTCCCGGATTGCGGACACGGCTTTGGCTGATTTTTGGCCTCGGCGCGCTGCAAGGCGCGGTCGGCTGGTGGATGGTGGCGTCCGGCCTCGTCCATCGCGTCGAAGTTTCGCAATACCGTCTTGCGACGCATCTGGTGCTGGCCTGCATCATTTACATCGCGATCCTGTGGACCGCACAGCGGCTGGATGACCAGGACTCTGCGCCGGCACCCGGCGCAATTCGCGCTGGCGCCGTCGGTCTCCTTGTCATGGTGCTTGGGCAGATCTATCTCGGCGCCTTGGTCGCCGGCTTGCGCGCCGGCTACGTCTACAACACGTGGCCGTTGATCGATGGCGCTTTGGTGCCGGACGTCTCACGGCTGTTTTTTGACGTGCCGCTATGGCGCAATTTCTTTGAAAATACGCTTACCGTGCAGTTCGACCACCGCATGCTCGCCTACACGATTTTGATTTTAGCGCTCATCCACGCCGTCAACGCGGCGCGCACGGTGAGAACAGGGCCTGTTGTCGCCGGCGCCATCATCCTTGCTGCGACGGTGACGCTGCAGGCGGCGCTCGGCATTTTCACGCTTTTGATGGTGGTGCCGATATCGCTCGCGTTGATGCACCAGGCCATGGCGATGGTGGTGCTCACGGTGGCGACGATGCATGCGGCATCGGTCGCCGAGCGCGTCCCTCGCGTTATCGCCGCGCCGGCACGCGCGTAAACACTATCCCGCGAGTGCCTGCTCCAGGTCGGCGATGATGTCGTCTTTGTCCTCGATGCCGATCGACAGCCGCACCACGTCGGGGCCGGCGCCGGCCTGGACTTTCTGCGTATCGCTCAGCTGGCGATGCGTGGTCGAGGCCGGATGAATGATCAGCGAACGGGTGTCGCCGATATTGGCAAGGTGTGAGAACAATTTCACGTTCGACACGAGCTTCACGCCGGCCTCGTAGCCGCCCTTGAGCCCGAAGGTGAAAACCGCGCCGGCGCCTTTGGGGCAGTATTTCTGCGCGAGGTTATGGTAACGGTCGCCCGGCAGGCCCGGATAGCTGACCCACGCGACCTGCGGATGCCCGGCAAGCCATTGCGCCACCGCGAGTGCATTGTCGCAATGCTTCTGCATCCGCAGCGGCAAGGTCTCGATGCCGGTGAGGATGAGAAACGAATTGAACGGCGAGATCGCCGGTCCGATGTCGCGCAACGCCAACACCCGACACGCGATGGCGAAGGCGAAATTGCCGAAGGTCTCGTGCAGCACGATGCCGTGGTATTCCGGGCGCGGCTCGCTCAGCATCGGATAGCGCCGCTCGCGCGACCAGTTGAAGGTGCCGCCGTCGACGACCATGCCGCCGATCGAATTGCCGTGGCCGCCCAAGAATTTGGTCAGCGAATGCACGACGATGTCGGCGCCGTGCTCGAATGGCTTGCACAAATACGGCGTCGCCAGCGTGTTGTCGACGATGTAAGGCACGCCGGCGCGCTTGGCGATCTGCGAAACCGCCGCCATGTCGGTGATGACGCCGCCCGGATTGGCAATCGACTCGGTGAAAATCGCCTTGGTCTTTGGCGAGATGGCGCGCTCGAACGAGCCGATGTCGTCGGGATCGGCCCATACCACGTTCCAGCCGAAATTCTTGAACGCATGATTGAACTGATTGATCGAGCCGCCGTAGAGTTTTTTCGACGCCACGAACTCGTCGCCGGGCTGCATCAGGCAATGAAAAATCAACACCTGCGCCGCGTGGCCGGATGCCGCCGCAAGTCCCGCGGTGCCGCCTTCGAGCGCGGCAACGCGCTCTTCGAGCACCGCGGTGGTCGGGTTGCCGATCCGCGTATAAATGTTGCCGAAGGTCTGCAGACCGAACAGCGAGGCGGCGTGATCGACGCTTTCGAATACATAAGAGGTGGTCTGATAGATCGGCGTGGCGCGCGCGCCGGTGGTCGGATCGGGTTGCGCGCCGGCGTGCACGGCTAGCGTGGAGAAGCCCGGGATGCGTTCGCTCATCGTCTGTCCCTCTCGGCCGCGGAACCGGCATTTGTTCCCGGTTTATAGGACCGGCGGAGGGCGTCAAGGCGAGGGGATCTATTGCCTTAATAGGTCGGGTCCCGAAAGGACACTATCGTCCCAACGCGGGTGACCAGAATTGTCTTCTTTAACGTGAGAGCCGCGCGCAGGCTTTAGCGCGCGGACGCCGTATGCGGATGGAAATGACCGAGCGCGCTGCGGCAGGCCGGTGAGATGCGGGCGCGGTTCGATATCAGGCACGTCGCCACCTGCTCGCGATCGGGAATGTAGGCCGCACAGACCGACATGGCATCCTGCATGCACGCTTGCTGACCGGACTCTTCCGCGAATACCGGTCCCGACGCGATCGCGACGGTAAACGACGCAAACGCAATCATGGTGCGCGTCTTCATAGCATCCTCCTGAAAAGGCTGCCGAAATATCAAGGGCTTCACTTATTAGACGCGCGAACGAAAAGAAGGTTCCGGGCCGCGCCGCGGGGGGCCGGAACCTGCCGTGGTTAGCGGCTGGATGTTTAAGTCAGGACAAAACGGTGGATCGATGGGGCAGGGAGATCTAGCGAAAGTGTTTGATGGCCTCGCGGCACGCCGGCGTGATTTTGCTGCGATTGGACATCAGGCAGTGGGCGACGCGCACGCGGTCGGGGATGAATTGTCCGCAATAGACCTGGGCGTCCATCATGCAGGCACTTTGATCCTGTTGCGCGTCTGCCTTGGCGCCGGCCGGCGCGAGCACCAGGCAGAGTAACCCGAGCGAAAGTACCAGGCGGAATTTCATGATCTTTATCCCCGCGGGTGCCGGGCAGGCCCCGAATGCATTAGACGTCCGAGACAGTAAGAAAGTTCGATAGGGCGAAATCGAGGTCAACGGCCGGTTTCTTCGCGCTGCGCCTTGTCGGCAGCCGCGGTCGCGCCGCCTTGGGCACTGGTCCGGTTGAGCGTCATGCGCTGGATGCCGCCCATCGTCGCTTTCCTGGACGACAGCGTGCGGGTGTTGACGCCCATCCAGGCAATCTCCGACGACAGGCGGCCATATTCGATCTTGGGACAGCGGTTCATCACGACTTTGAGGCCGTTAGCCTCCGCCAGCGCCGCCGCCTCGTCATTACGGACGCCAAGCTGCATCCATATCGCCTGCGGCCGCGGCTTTAGCGCCAGCGCTTCCTGCACGATTGCCTGGCCATATTGCGAGCCGCGGAAAATATCGACCATGTCGACTGGCTCGGTGATATCGGCAAGCCGCGCATATATGCGCTGACCGAGCATCGTCTGCCCGGCGTGTCCGGGATTGACCGGAATCATATGATAGCCGCGCTCGAGCAGATATTTGAAGGCAAAATAGCTCGGGCGATTTTCCTTCTCCGAAGCGCCGACCATGGCGATCGTCTTCACGGTATTGAGAATGCCGCGAATATAGCTGTCGGGATAAGAGTCGTGATTCATTTCGGGCACTTGCCGTTCTCTCTCAACGGTCTTGCCATTTCGGCGCGCGCTTCTCGATGAAGGCTGTGATGCCTTCCTCGGCGTCACGCGCCAGCATGTTCTCGACCATCACCTCCGAGGCAAAGTTATAAGCGTCGGAGAGCGGCATTTCGGCCTGCCGATAAAATGCTTCCTTGCCGATTTTGACCGTTAGCGTCGATTTGGCGGCGATCTTTTCGGCGAGCTTGAGTGCTTCGGCGCGCTCTTCGCCGGCGGCAACGACGTGATTGACCAGGCCGATGCGCATCGCATCCTCGGCCGAGGTCATTTCGCCGGTCAGCAGCATTTCCATCGCGTGTTTGCGCGAGACGTTGCGCGATAGCGCCACCATCGGGGTTGAGCAGAACAGTCCGATATTGACCCCGGGCGTGGCGAATTTGGCGGTCTGCGAAGCGACTGCAAGGTCGCAGCTCGCCACTAGCTGGCAACCCGCTGCCGTCGCCGTGGCATGGACCGCGGCAATTACCGGCTGCGGCAGCATCACGATCTGCTGCATCACCCCACTGCAGAGGTTCATAATGTGCTTGAAATAGGCGCGGCCGTGATCCGCGTCCTGGCGGTGCACGTTGAGCTCTTTGAGATCGTGGCCGGCGGAGAATGCCGGGCCGTTAGCGGCGAGCACCACGACGCGCACGGTGCGATCACGCGCAATCGCGGTGAGCGCTTCGCTTAAGCCTTCGAGCGAGGCCTCGGACAAGCTGTTGCGCGCCTGCGGCCGGTTGAGTGTGAGGATGGCGACGCCGCCTTTATCCTCGCGCAACAGGATCGGCGATGAGGCTGCGGATGTGGCTGCGGTGGCGGGTTGAGCGTTCATGCGGCGATCCAGATGCTCGGGCCGGAGGGAATTTTGCTGTTTTGCGGCGTTGTTCGAGCCATTGTATCCGACAGCGAGGGTACGGGGGAGCTAAACATGACCGGCGGCAAAGAAAAGACGGCGCCGAAATTGACACGTGCGGAGCTGATCGAGCGCCTGCGCGCCGAATTCCCCGAAGCCTCCCATGCCGTGGGCGATTACGAAATTGAGGAGCTGTGGCACGGCGGTTGCCGGGTGCGCCGGAGTCACCACGAGAAATCGCTGCGCCCGGGCGGCACTGTTTCGGGGCCGGTCATGATGGCGCTTGCCGATTTCACCATGTATCTGGCCGTCCTTTCCGCTATCGGCTGGCGGCCGCTCGCGGTGACGACCAACCTGACCATCAACTTCCTCAAGAGACCTGCGGCGCGCGACCTGATCGCGGAGGCGCGCTTGATCAAGCTCGGCAAGCGGCTTGCCGTGGGTGAGGTCGGCATTCGCGCCGATGGCGATGACGACCTCGTCGCCCATGTCACCGCGACCTACTCGATACCTGCCAAAGACCGCTAATGGTAAGATTATACCTCTAAGCCAAGCGATTGAGAAATAGCGAAAATAATGGCTGTATGTGATTGACGCGCGGTTATTCGCCGGATAGAAACCCGCACCTCCCCAACGGATGCGGACCAATCCCGTAGCCAGCAACGGATGCGGACAATGAAAACCTTTTCTGCCAAGCCCGCCGAGGTCGAGAAGAAGTGGGTGATGATCGACGCCGAGGGGCTCGTCGTCGGCCGGCTCGCCTCGATCGTGGCGCTACGGTTGCGCGGCAAGCATAAGCCGACCTTTACCCCGCACGTCGATGACGGCGACAACGTCATCATCATCAACGCCGCCAAGGCGGTGCTGACGGGCCGCAAGGTCGAACAGAAAATCTATTACAAGCACACCGGCTATATCGGCGGCATCAAGGAGCGCACGGCGAAGTCGATCCTGGCCGGCCGCTATCCCGAGCGGATCGTCGAAAAAGCCGTGGAACGCATGCTGCCGCGCGGGCCGCTTGGCCGCCGCCAACTCGGCAATTTAAGGGTCTATCCGCACGCCGACCATCCGCACGCGGCGCAACAGCCGGAAAAAATCGATATTGCCGCCATGAACCGCAAGAATACGAGGACCGCGTAATGGCCGAGACCATTCAGACGCTCGAAGAGCTGTCTTCACTGAAGCCTGCCGCCGCGCCGGCGCCGCCCAAATATGTCCAGAAGCTCGATAAGCAGGGCCGCGCCTATGCCACCGGCAAACGCAAGGATGCCGTGGCGCGGGTGTGGATCAAAATGGGCGCCGGCAAGATCGTCATCAATACGCGGCCGGTGGAAACCTATTTTGCCCGTCCGGTGCTGCGCATGATGATCCAGCAGCCGCTGGTCGCCGCGAACCGCCAGGGTCAATTCGACGTGGTGTGTACGGTGTCCGGAGGCGGACTGTCGGGCCAGGCCGGCGCAGTGCGCCATGGGATTTCAAAAGCGCTGATGCGGCATGAGCCGGATTTGCGGCCCGTGCTCAAGCGCGGCGGCTTCCTCACCCGTGACTCGCGCGTCGTCGAGCGCAAGAAATACGGCAAAGCCAAAGCGCGCAGAAGCTTCCAGTTCTCGAAGCGGTAAATCTACCGTCATTGCGAGGAGCGGAACGACGAAGCAATCCATGATCGGCTCAGCCGCCTGGACTACTTCGCTTCGCTCGCAGTGACGAGTCGCAGAACCAATTAGAAAAACGCCAGCGTCCTTATCTCGATGCTCTCGCGTGGGCGCGCGTGCGGCGGCGAGGTCGGATCCTCGAACGCGGTATGCGCGGTCCAGCGGGCGCGGCCGTCTTTTTCCGAGTTCGAACACCTTGAAAACGTAAGCCTCCTCGCGCCGCATGCGCGGGAACCAGTACCATGTGTGCGCCGGATTATATTTGATGGCGTAGGTCTGGCCGATGCGGCCGGGGGCGCGCCGCTCCGATACGATCATGTCGCCGGGCGATAAAGTTTGGGCGTCCGCCATGGCGAGCGGATAGGTCTCGACCGGGTAGCGGATCGGCCGCCACACCTGGATGATGGCGAAGCGGCGCTTAAGCAGTTCGTCGGCCTCGTCGGGAAGAATATCGCGGACGCGCTGCGGGGCCGACCATTCGGTGTAGTCGTTGTGCACGCGGCGCACGACTTCGCGGATTTTCTTGCTCTCGCGCAGTTCGTCGTCGGCGGTGCGCAGCGTGTGGTCGAACACCACGACGCGCTTGGCGCCGCTCTCGGCTTTGATCAGCGCTTCCATCTCCGGATAGTAGACGCGCTTGATTTCGGTCTCGTCGTAGAAATCGGCGACCTTGGTGTCGTGCCGCACGAAACGGAAGCCGTTGCGATCCAGCACGAAGTCCTTGGCGTGCGGGCGGCCGTTGTGGATGGTGACGCGGCGCGGATCTGGCGTGCCGCCGGACCGGGTGTCGCTGCCGCCGGGACTGGCGACGATGGTGAAGACCTTGTTTCCATCGTCGACGATGTAGTTGAGCGTTGCCTCGATGGTATCGGGAGCCAAATCGGTGGCAGTGTCGAGCTCGGCAGTCAGTGTCATCGGCAACTCCTGCGGTTTCCCCCTTAATTTATGGCCGGAAGGTCGCGGCGGGAAGGGTCCCTAAAATCGTCCGGCAGGGGTTTACCGTCCGGCAAGACTGTTCGCGAGCTTTCAGCCCGTAGTAACCCCTAGGGAACGCGTGGCCATTAGCTTGCCGCCGTCAGCGGTGAGTGATGGCGGCATGCATATCGATCTGCAAACCTTATCGGTTGTCACCGTCTTTATAGCCGCGCTCCTTGGCGCGCTTTTGGTTTTCGCCGGGCTGCAGAACCGCAGCGTTCGCGCGCCGATGTGGTGGGGGGCGGCCCATATCGTCAATGCGAGCGGTTTCGCGCTGTTGACGTCGCGGGGCACGGTGCCCGGCTTTGTGACCATCGATCTCGCCAATGCCCTGGTGCTGCTCGGTTACGGACTGACCTGGACGGGAGCACGCATTTTCGACGGCCGCCCGATCCGGCCGTTCCTTGTCCTCTTGGCGCCACTGGTCTGGCTGCTGCTCTGCCGGATCCCGGTTTTTGCCGACAGCGTTGGCGCCAGGGTCATTTTTGCCTCGAGCATGCTGGCCCTGCTCACGCTGCTTGCCGCGCAGGAGTTTTGGCGCGGCCGCGGCGAACCGTTGATGTCGCGATGGCCGACGGTCATCGTGCTGATCGCGCATGCCGCGATCTTGCTGGTGCGGGTACCGGCGGTTTTGCTCAGTGCCACCTTCCGCGGCGATTTCATTCTAAGCCCGCCGTCGTTTACGCTCTTGGCATTCGGCACGCTGCTGTTCACCGTCGTTTTGGCGTTCCTGCAGCTGAACATGACCAAAGAGCGCACCGAGCTCAAGCATAAGATCAACTCGCTGGTCGATCCGCTCAGCGGAGTGGCCAACCGCCGCGCCTTCCTCGACCGCGCCGCCGGATTGCTGGCTCGGCAAGAGACGGACCATGAGCCGCTCGCG
This sequence comes from uncultured Alphaproteobacteria bacterium, assembly GCA_963784325.1. Taxonomy (GTDB): domain Bacteria; phylum Pseudomonadota; class Alphaproteobacteria; order Rhizobiales; family Xanthobacteraceae; genus BOG-931. The sequence continues at coordinate 33,702 of CAWARC010000012.1, forward strand.
ATGTTGTTGTTCGATCTCGATCATTTTAAGCAAATCAACGACCAATTCGGCCACGCCATCGGCGACACCGTGCTGCAAAGCTTTGCCGCTACGGCAACGCAAACGCTCGGCGCCGATATCCTGTTCGCTCGCATCGGCGGCGAGGAGTTCGCGTCCTGCCTGCCGGTCGGCGATCTCGACGAGGCTTATGCGATTGCCGATCGGGTGCGGCGCAATTTTGCCGCCGCGGCGGCGCCCTTCGGCAGTGAAAGCCTGTCGCCGAGCGTGAGCGTCGGCGTGACGGTGGGGTGCGATCCGGGCGTCACCGTCACGGAATTGCTTTCGATCGTCGACCGGGCGCTGTACCGGGCGAAGGAATTGGGCCGCAATCGCGTCGAGCTGGGAGCTCCGGCAGAGGCCGAAGCAAATTCCGGGACGCCGTCGATCGTGCCGATCATCGGGCCGGATCGCTCGGCGAGCACGCCGCAATCCGCCGGCCGGCGCTGGCGTATCGCATCGTGAGGGCTGAGGGCGCCCGCGCCGTTGCAAAACCTTGCAACAAGGACGCTTCAATTTTCAAATGTTTTTTTCGGCAAACCTGCGCGATAGCCGATACGTTCGGCAAAGCCTGATCGGCAAACGTTCTACGCAGCTCCAAAATCCGTGATAGGTAATTGTACTTATCGCGTGAGGAGCATCGCCACTATGTTCGCCCGCCTCGCGGAAGCCTCGACGTCGCTCGACATCGGCACGCTGTTCGTCATCGCAACATGCGTGACCACGTTGCTCGGTCTGTTCCTCCTGTTCGCCTGGATGCAGGATCGCGTCCAGGCCCTTGCCTGGTGGGGACTGGCCTATCTGATCGGCGGATTTTCGGGCGTGCTGTGGCAGCTCGGCGACGCGCTGTCGCCGTGGGTGCCGTCGTGGACCGCCGACGTGCTGTTGCTGATCGCGCTCGGCATGATCTGGAGCGCGGCGCGGCTGTTTCACGGCCGTCAGGTGCGGTGGGGCGCCATGTGCTTCGGCGCCACCGTCTGGGCCGCGAGCTGCATGTCATCGGTGGTGCCGCATTCGCCGGCCGCGCGCATCATGCTGAGCTCGGTGATCGTCGCCACCTATACGTTCCTGATCGCCGCCGAGCTGTGGCGCGAGCGGCGCAAATCGCTGATCCGGCGCTGGCCGGCGCTGTTCGTGCCGATGCTGCACGGCGCCATCTTCCTGTTCCCGGTGGCGCTGGCGAGCCTGGGCGTGAAGAGCCTCGCCACCGGCTGGATCGCGGTCTTCGCGATCGAAGTCGTGCTCTACGTGGTCGGCGCGGCCTTTATCGTGCTGGTGCTCGCCAAGGACCGCGCCGTCAATCGTTACAAGGCGGCCGCGGAGACCGATCCGTTGACCGCGCTGCTGAACCGGCGCGGCTTCTTCTCGGCCGCCACCGCGCTGATGACTGGCAACAAATCCAGCAAGACCCCGGTCAGCGTGCTCGCCTTCGATCTCGATCACTTCAAGTCGATCAACGACCGCTACGGTCATAAGTCCGGCGATGCGGTATTGGGCTTGTTCGCCAGAGTGGCCAGATCGAGCCTGCGCGCCGACGACGTCGTCGGCCGGATCGGCGGCGAGGAATTTGTCGCCGTCATCTCCGGCACGCTCGCCGAAGCCTGCATTGCCGCCGAGCGCGTGCGTTCGGCCTTCGAACGCGCAGCCGTGGCGCCGGGCAGCCCGCAGATTCCGGCGACCGTCAGTATCGGCGTCACCTGCGGCATGCCCGACGTGTCGATCGACGTACTGATCTCGCGCGCCGATGCCGTGCTTTATCGCGCCAAGGCCAATGGCCGCAATCGCGTCGAGCCAGACGAGATGATGGTGTCGAGCGGCGCCGAGCGCCAGCTCGATAGTCGGGCGCAGATGAAGCTGGCCGCCATGCCTGCGGTGTCGACGCTGACGGTGCCGATTTTGGTGAGGTGAGGTGGTGCCGACCGGGTTGTCGGATTGGACACGTTGATGCGTCGGCTCAAGATGGCGCGACCACTGCTTCGCCTATCACACGGCCGTCCCAGAGAAAGAACTTTCCCGCTGATCGAAAGACCGACGCTGCTGGTTCATAAGAGAATCTAATGCCCACGCGTTTCGTCTCTCCAGGGGCAATTTGCTGCCCACCTAGAAATAGGCGGCAGTCCGCGAAGGTGTTGCTGTTGTCCTCGAGTTTGCAGGGACAACCAAATCCTTCGCGCGTGATTGGCTCTCTCCGTCCGCCACACTCAAACGGATAAAGCGTGACGTCGACCATGAAATGAGGATGCGAACGCGATCTCATGGAACACCGTTATGGGACTCGGCATGAAGGCGTGTCCAGATGGTAGGGGCCGGAACCTGCGGCAATAATGCACTGGGGATAGTCACAACGACTCCTTCTCCCGCCACGGCGCACCAATGTTTGTCGGACTAATAAGGGAGAGGGAACATTGGTCGATGTCAAAGTGAACGGTCCAATTAGCGAAATTCGCGGGGTTCGCCGCATAGTTACTGGCCTGCCCAGCCGATGGATAAAAATATTATTGAGACTACGAGGTCGCCGGGCAAAAGAGTATAACTTCGCGCCACCTTGGAAGAGTTGAGACGTTCTTCCGGACCGACAGCCCGATAAAGTGTTGTAAATCCTGGTGGCGGCGGCACCAAAACCGTTTCCCCTCCAGGCAGCGGCGCTACCCCACCACCGCCTAACGCCTCGGCCTGGCCAGTCTGAAATGCTTGTTCCTCGGGAGTTAGCCCGATTGCTGGGCCGTTCTGCGCGACCTCAATTAGATTGCCGCTATTGGTGTCGGGCTCCTCTGCGGCCGCAGCCGCAGCGACATCGGGCGGCTGCGCCCCATTGCCGCCTGCGCCCCCAGCCTGCGGCTGGGGACTGTCAGGCGCAAAGCCATAGGGTCGGTCAGGTCGAGCGGATCATTCCTGACGTATCGATAAAGATTGCTGCCGCCCGCATACCCGATCGGATCGGCCTGCATAAACCGCCCCCACGCCGGCGCGTACATGCGGGCGCGGTAGTAATAGAGGCCGTTGGTCTCCGGATCGATGCGCTGGCCGGTGTAGCGGAAGCTGCCGCCGGTCGCGCCGCTCTCGCCATAGGTCTGATAGCCGTATTTGGTCAGCGCGCCCGAGCTGGCATCGAGTGCGCCGATGAACGAGCCCTGGACGTCGGGGATCAGCGTCGCGCGCGTGCCCGAGGCGACGTTGATCTGGTTGAGCACGTCGTTCGGGCCGAGCGCATAGACGTACCAGTTCCCGATCGCGCCACTCGAGCCGTTCTACGGCATCGCAAAAGAAAAAGGGCGCCGAAGCGCCCTTAAGGTTGCATCGCTGACTGGCAATGCGGGGAGGATACCAACGCCTACGACGAGTAATACATTTCGAACTCGACCGGATGCGGGGTGTGCTCGAAGCGAATGACTTCACTCATCTTCAGATCGACATAGGCGTCGATGAAGTCGTCGTCGAACACGCCGCCGGCTTTGAGGAAGGTACGGTCCTTGTTGAGCTCTTCGAGCGCCTGGCGGAGCGATCCGCAAACGGTCGGGATCTTTTTCAGCTCCTTCGGCGGCAGATCGTAGAGATCCTTGTCGATGGCTTCGCCCGGATCGAGCTTGTTCTTGACGCCGTCGAGACCGGCCATCAGCATTGCCGCAAACGCGAGATACGGATTGGCGAGCGGATCGGGGAAACGCACCTCGACGCGCTTTGCCTTGGGATTGGTCGTGTACGGGATGCGGCACGATGCCGAACGGTTGCGCGCCGAATAGGCGAGCAGCACCGGCGCCTCGAAGCCCGGCACCAGGCGCTTGTATGAATTGGTCGTCGGATTGGTGAAGGCGTTGATCGCCTTGGCGTGCTTGATGATGCCGGCGATGTAGGACAGGCAGGTCTCCGACAGGTCGGCATATTTGTTGCCGGCGAAGACCGGCTTGCCGCCTTTCCAGATCGACTGATGGCAGTGCATGCCCGAACCGTTGTCGCCGTAGATCGGCTTCGGCATGAAGGTGGCGGTCTTGCCGTAAACCTGCGCCACCTGCTGGATGCAGTATTTGTAGATCTGCATCTGGTCCGCCATCATGGTCAGCGGCGAGAATTTCATGCCGAGTTCGTGCTGGGCGGATGCGACTTCGTGGTGGTGCTTTTCCACCTTGACGTTCATGCGCGCCATCGCGGCGAGCATTTCCGAGCGCATGTCCTGCACCAAATCCTGCGGCGGCACCGGGAAATAGCCTTTCTTGGTCCACACCCGGTGGCCGAGATTGCCGCCCTCGTAATCGGTGTCTGAATTGGTCGGGAATTCCACCGAGTCGAGCTTGAAGCCGGTGTTGTAGGGTTCAGCCTTGTATTTGACGTCGTCGAACACAAAGAATTCGGCTTCGGGTCCGAAATAGACCGTGTCGCCGACGCTCATGGACTTGACCATGCCCTCGGCGCGCTTGGCGATACCGCGTGGATCGCGGTTGTAGGGCTCGCCGGTGGTTGGCTCGAGCACGTCGCAGACCAGGACGAGGGTGGTTTCGGCAAAGAACGGATCGATGCAGGCCGAGGCGGGGTCTGGCATCAGGCACATGTCGGATTCATTGATCGCCTTCCATCCAGCGATCGATGAGCCGTCGAACATCTGGCCTTCGGCGAATGTGTCTTCCTCGATCATGCCGATGTCGAAAGTGACGTGCTGCCACTTGCCGCGCGGATCGGTGAAGCGGAAATCAGCGTACTTTACGTCGCTGTCCTTGATCAACTTCATGACATTTTTTGGCGTCGTCATGGTAGGCGTACCCTTTCGTGGTGGTGCTTATGAATGTCGCGTCGCACTGAAGTCGGCCCGCATCCGGCCGCGAACAGATGAACCAGCAGTTCAGATGGCGTCTGTTCCGGATTCCCCCGTCCTGATCCGGATGGCTTCTTCGATATTTGAGACAAAGATTTTTCCGTCTCCGATCCGCCCGGTCTGGGCGGCGCGACGGATCGCCTCGATGGCTTTTTCAACCATGTCGTCACCGAGGACAATCTCGATCTTCACCTTGGGGAGAAAGTCGACGACGTATTCGGCGCCGCGATAGAGCTCCGTATGTCCCTTTTGGCGACCGAAACCCTTGGCTTCGGTGACAGTAATCCCTTGAAGACCGACTTCCTGGAGAGCCTCCTTCACCTCATCGAGCTTGAATGGCTTGATGATCGCCTCAATTTTTTTCATCGCGTCTCTTCTCCCGGCCCCTCGATGAGCAAATCACCCTCGGAACCGAGCCTTGGTTAGCAGGTCCCGTGCCAAGGCCCCAGGCACCTCGAAATCGCCGGTAAATCATAGCGTTATGGGGCTGTTGGGCGGTGGGTGCACAAGTTTGGAATAGGCTCTCGCCAATTAGATAGGCACACTGCCTATAATCACGTCAACGAACGGACAGGTTGAATGACAGAACTGCCAATATTCGCAAAACGATGCACTCGCTATGGTGCCATCCGAAATGATCGAACTCCTCACCAATGCTGAAATGGCGCAAGCCGATCGCCTCGCAATCTCGGGCGGCATCGCCGGCATCGACCTCATGGAAAACGCCGGTGCAGCGGTGGCCGAAGCGGTCGCGGCGCGCAGAGGCCCCGCCAGTAGCGTGACGGTGGTGGCGGGACCCGGCAATAACGGCGGCGATGGCTTTGTCGCGGCGCGACTCCTTGCCGAGCGGGGCTACAGACTGGAGGTGATGCTGATCGGGGAGGTCGGCCGCCTCAAAGGAGATGCAGCACTTGCGGCAAAAAGCTGGGGCAAGCCAATCGCCCCGGCGGAGCCAGGCGGACTCGATCGCGCCGATATTATCGTCGATGCCCTATTTGGCGCAGGGCTCGATCGCCCCGTTGAAGGGCTGGCGCGCGCCATGATCGAGGCCATGAACGCGCAGTCCGCGCCCGTGGTGTCTGTCGACCTGCCGAGCGGCATCAATGGCACTTCGGGCGCCATCATGGGCGTCGCGGTCAAGGCCGCGCACACCGTAACTTTCTTCCGCGAGAAACCCGGCCATCTGCTGCTGCCCGGCCGGTTGCACTGCGGCTCCGTCTCCGTCGCCGACATCGGGATTCCGGCGACAATTCTCGCTCGCATCGCGCCCCGCACTTTTGCGAACGTGCCGGCGCTGTGGCGGGAAAGCTTTCCAGTGCCCCGCCATGAAGGACACAAATACGACCGCGGCCATGCAGTGGTTGTTTCCGGGCCGTCCTGGTCGACCGGGGCGGCGCGGCTCGCGGCGCGCGGTGCGCTACGCGCCGGGGCGGGTTTGGTGACTATCGCCAGCCCGCGCGAGGCGCTTGCCGTCAATGCAGCAGCAAATCTGGCTGTGATGGTGCGAGCGGTTGACGGCGCTGCCGAACTCGCAAGCTTTCTTGCCGACCGCCGGCTGAACGCGCTGGCTATCGGCCCTGGGATAGGCGTCAACGAGGAGACCTGCGAGCTTGTCCTCGCCGCGCTTTCCGGCGACCGCGCCGTGGTGCTCGATGCCGATGCCATGACGAGCTTTGCGCAATCGCCCCAGCGGCTCGCCGAGGCTTTGAAAACGCGCGCCGAAAAGGCCACGATCCTGACGCCGCACGAAGGGGAATTCTCCAGATATTTTGGTGCCTTGGACGCACGAACTAAAGTGGGTTCCAAGCTGGAGCGAGCCCGCCTGGCGGCGGAGATTGCCGGCGCAACAATCGTGCTCAAGGGTGCCGACACCGTGGTAGCGGCAGCCGACGGCCGGGCTTCGATAGCCGCAAACGCGCCAGCCTACCTCGCCACGGCCGGCGCCGGTGACGTTCTGACCGGAATCGCGACCGGCCTTTTGGCCCAGGGCATGCCCGCCTTCGAGGCCGCCTCGGTCGCCGTATGGCTCCATGGCGAGGCCGCACGCGCGTTCGGACCCGGTCTTATTTCCGAGGATTTGCCAGAAACGCTGCCCCGCATTTACCGGGAGCTGCTCGGTTGAAGTCACGCGTTCGGCTGGCCCGAAACCCGGGCTAATTTTGTAGTAGCCGGCGCGCCTTGCATGATATAAGCCGCGCCACCGGGCCGCCCTGCGCGTCGCGGGCGTGGCGGAATTGGTAGACGCGCGGGATTTAGGTTCCCGTGACGAAAGTCGTGGGGGTTCGAGCCCCTCCGCCCGCACCAGTTGGGCGGTTTTTCAAAAACTTGGCCGGGATGCGCTATCTCGCGCCGTTGAAGAGTAGTGCCGATGCAGGTGACTGAAACTGCCGCCGCGGGTCTCAAGCGGGAATACCGCGTCGTCGTGCCCGCAACCGATCTGGAAGCCAAAGTCCAGGAACGGCTCGACGACCTTAAGGGCCGCGTGCAACTGCGGGGTTTTCGGCCTGGCAAAGTGCCTGTGGCGCATCTCAAGCGCCTTTACGGCAAGTCCGCCATGGCGGAGGTCATTGAGGCCGCGGTCCGCGAGGCCAATACCAAAATCGTCAGCGACCATGGCTTTAAGCTCGCCACCGAGCCCAAAGTGGTGCTGCCAACGGAAGAAGGTGCCGTCGAGGGGGTGATCGAGGGCAAATCCGACCTAGCTTACACGGTCGAGATGGAGATCGTGCCGCCGATCACGCTGGCGGATTTCAAGGCCATCAAGGTGGACCGGCTGACCGCGCCGGTTACCGACGCCGAAATCGATCAAGCGCTGCAAACGATTGGCGAGCAGAACCGGCCTTTCGCCGCCAAGAGCGAGGGGGCGGAAAAGGGCGACCGCGTCACGGTGTCGTTCCAAGGCACCATGAATGGCGAATCCTTCGAAGGCGGCTCCGGCGACGACGTGCCCATCCTGCTTGGGTCGGGTCAATTCATTCCAGGCTTTGAGGATCACCTCACCGGCATGAAGGCCGGAGAGAGCCGCACCTTCGACGTCAAGTTTCCGGAGAGCTACCCGGCAGCCACCGTCGCCGGTAAGGAGGCCACTTTCGCAGTGACGGCAAAGTCGGTGGAAGCGCCGGGCGAGATCACGCTGGATGAGGCCTTCGCCAAGACGCTTGGACTGGAATCGCTCGCCAAGCTGCGCGACGCTCTGCGCGAGCGGATTGAGCGCGAGCACACTTCGGCCTCGCGCCAGAAAATCAAACGCGCGCTGCTTGATCAGCTTGATGCCGGGCACAAGTTCGAGCCGCCGCCGACGCTGGTGGAGGAGGAGTTCAATAACGTCTGGCAGACAATCGAGAACGACCTCAAGCAGCAAGGCCGCACGTTCGCGGACGAAGGAACGACCGAGGAGAAGGCCCGGGCTGACTATCGCGCCATCGCCGAACGGCGGGTGCGGCTTGGTCTCGTGCTTGCGGAAATCGGCGAGAAAAACAATATCAAAGTGACCGACGAGCAGTTGAGCCAAGCTGTGGTTGCGCAAGCCAGAATGGTCCCCGGCCAGGAGCAGCGGGTCTGGGACTATTATCGCAACAATCCGGGGGCGCTTGCCGCATTGCGTGCGCCAATATTCGAGGACAAGGTTGTCGATTTCCTGCTTGAACTCGTCGAGGTAACGGACAAGCAGGTATCGCGGGAAGAATTGTTCAAGGAAGACGAGGAATAAGGCTACTTTCCGCTAGTTTTAACGCCTTGCCTGCGCAATTTCTGAGCTTATCTGCGGTAACGGCCTGGACGAACCCGTCACATTGCCCGAACGGTAAGGCGATGTGGGTGAGCGGCTTCGACAAGCAGACCAACTCAAGCCACACTAGGCCGCAGGTAGTATTCGTAACTATGACCATCCCCGGCGCGCCGGACCCGGTGAGCCAAATTCAGGTGACCCGGTTTCAGGCGTCCACTTCCAGGTGATCCATGCGCGACCCGTCAGAGATCTATATGCAGCACCTCGTTCCCATGGTGGTCGAACAGACCAACCGCGGAGAGCGGGCCTATGACATCTACTCGCGCCTGCTCAAGGAGCGGATCATCTTCATCACCGGTCCGATCGAAGACGGCATGGCCTCGCTTATCGTGGCCCAGCTCCTGTTCCTCGAGGCGGAAAATCCGAAAAAAGAGATCTCGATGTACATCAACTCGCCGGGCGGGGTCGTAACCTCGGGCCTGGCGATTTACGACACGATGCAATTCATTCGTCCCCCGGTGTCGACGCTGTGCACCGGGCAGGCGGCGTCGATGGGCTCGCTGCTGCTTGCGGCGGGCGCCAAGGATCTGCGTTTTGCCCTGCCCAATGCCCGGATCATGGTGCACCAGCCGTCCGGCGGGTTCCAAGGCCAGGCAACCGACATCATGTTGCATGCCCAGGAAATCCTGAACCTCAAGCGCCGGCTGAACGAAATCTACGTCAAGCACACCGGCCAGCCGCTCAAGAAGATCGAGGATGCGCTGGAACGCGATATGTTCCTGACGTCCGAAATGGCCAAGGATTTCGGCCTCATCGATAAGGTGATCGAGAAACGGCCGGACGAACCGGGCCTCAAGAGCGAGCCCGTCCTCAAAGGGGTAGGCTAAGTCGGGTGCGCCCTCCCGCCACAAAAGGGGCCGATTCATCGGTCCAAAGCGGGGTCAGGCTCCCCAGGTCAAGCGTTTTCTCGGCGTGTGATCGGGAAAACACACTGGCGCAATGTCGCGTTATCGTTAATGGATTCTTGATTGGCACGCCGTTAGCATGTCCGCTTGTGTCATAGAGGTGACTATTGGCAGGGTGGCGGCTGAGGGTGCGGGACTTGCCGGCGCCGGGACGTGGTGATGCTACGGAATTTTAGCGCAGGTTCGCCTAGGGTATAGAGTTGCGATGCTGCGCTGGTGAAGACGGAGAATGGAATGAGCAAGGTTGGCGGCGGCGACTCGAAGAACACGCTCTATTGCTCGTTCTGCGGCAAGAGCCAGCACGAGGTGCGCAAGCTCATTGCCGGGCCGACCGTCTTCATCTGCGACGAATGCGTCGAACTGTGCATGGACATCATCCGTGAGGAGAACAAGTCCTCGCTGGTGAAATCGCGTGACGGCATTCCGACGCCGCGCGAGATCCGTAAGGTTCTCGACGATTACGTGATTGGCCAGGATCACGCCAAGAAGGTGCTCTCCGTCGCGGTTCATAACCACTACAAGCGGCTCAATCACCAGTCGAAGCACAACGATGTCGAGCTGGCGAAGTCGAACATCCTGTTGATCGGCCCGACCGGCTCCGGCAAGACGCTGCTCGCTCAGACGCTGGCGCGCATTCTCGACGTGCCGTTCACGATGGCGGACGCCACGACGCTGACGGAAGCCGGCTATGTCGGCGAGGACGTCGAGAACATCATTTTGAAGCTGTTGCAGTCGGCCGACTATAATGTCGAGCGCGCGCAGCGCGGCATCGTCTATATCGACGAAATCGACAAGATTTCGCGCAAGTCCGATAACCCGTCGATCACGCGCGACGTGTCGGGCGAGGGCGTGCAACAGGCGCTGCTCAAGATCATGGAAGGCACCATCGCCAGCGTGCCGCCGCAGGGCGGCCGCAAGCATCCGCAGCAGGAGTTCCTCCAGGTCGACACCACGAATATCCTGTTCGTCTGCGGCGGCGCTTTCGCCGGGCTCGAAAAAATCATCTCCTCGCGCGGCCGCTCCACCTCGATCGGTTTCGGCGCTCGCGTGGCGGCGCCCGAGGATCGCAAGCAGGGCGAGATTTTCCGTGAGGTCGAGCCGGAAGATTTGTTGAAATACGGACTCATCCCGGAATTCGTCGGCCGGCTTCCGGTCGTTGCGACCTTGGAAGATCTCGACGAGCCCTCGCTCAAGCGCATTTTGACCGAGCCGAAGAACGCGCTGGTCAAGCAATACCAGCGCATGTTCGAGATGGAGACGGTGGACCTCACGCTCGCCGACGAGGCGCTTTCGGCCATCGCGCGCAAGGCGATCGACCGCAAGACCGGGGCCCGCGGGCTGCGTTCCATCATGGAGAGCATCCTGCTCGACACCATGTTCGATCTGCCGAGCCTCGAAGGCGTCGAGGAGGTCGTGATCTCGCGAGAGGTCGTCGAAGGCAGCGCGCGGCCGCTCTACATCTATGCCGATCGCTCCGATCGCGCCGGCGAGACCGGCGGAGCGAGCGCCTGACGGGTGGGCACATCCCGCACTCGCGATTCGGTGCGCGGTCATTCGCTCCGCCTCCGCGGCGCGCAAATTTGCTCGAAAAACCGGCCTTTCTTGACAGTCCCGTGGGGCGACGCCACCTATAGTGCGCAGTTCGTCGTCACAGCGCATTCGGCGGGTCTCGATGGACGTGCCTACAATAAGGAATAGGGGCCATGACAAGCGCCGCCAAACCGAAGCCGCTCCTGACAGCCGGTGAAAGCCGGGCCTATCCGGTGCTACCTCTGCGGGACATAGTTGTTTTCCCGCATATGATCGTTCCGCTCTTCGTCGGCCGCGAGAAGTCCATCAAGGCACTCGAGGAGGTGATGCGTTCGGACACGTTCATCCTCCTCGCCACGCAGAAAAACGCCTCCGACGACGAGCCGGCAACCGATTCTATCTTCGGCGTCGGCACGCTCGCCAGCGTGCTGCAGCTGTTGAAGCTGCCCGATGGCACAGTGAAAGTGCTGGTGGAAGGCGCCGCGCGCGCCCAGGTCAAGCGCTATACCGATCGCGAGGAATATTTCGAGGCGGAAGCCGAGGTGATCGCGGATTCGGCGGGCGATCAGGTCGAGGCCGAGGCGCTGGCGCGTTCGGTCGTCAACGAATTCGAAGGCTATGTGAAGCTCAACAAGAAAGTGTCGCCGGAAGTCGTCGGCGTGGTCCAGCAGATCGAGGACTATGCCAAGCTCGCCGACACGGTCGCTTCGCACCTGGCGGTGAAGATTCCCGACAAGCAGCTGATCCTGGAGACGCCGGTCGTCACCGAGCGGCTGGAGAAGGTGCTCGGCCTGATGGAGAGTGAGATCTCCGTGCTGCAGGTCGAGAAGCGCATCCGCACGCGGGTGAAGCGTCAGATGGAGAAGACGCAGCGCGAATATTATCTCAACGAGCAGATGAAGGCGATTCAGAAGGAACTGGGCGACGAAGACGGCAAGGACGAACTCGCCGAGCTCGAAGAGAAGATCAAGCGCACCAAGCTCTCGAAAGAGGCGCGCGAGAAAGCCCAGCACGAGATCAAGAAGCTGCGGCAGATGTCGCCGATGTCGGCGGAAGCCACCGTCGTGCGCAACTATCTCGATTGGCTGCTCTCGATCCCGTGGAACAAGAAGTCGAAGATCAAGAAGGATCTCACGCTCGCCGAGCAGATCCTCGACGCGGACCATTTTGGCCTGGAAAAGGTCAAGGAGCGCATCGTCGAGTATCTCGCCGTGCAACAGCGCGCCAATAAGCTGACCGGCCCGATCCTGTGCTTGGTCGGACCGCCTGGTGTCGGCAAGACCTCGCTCGGCAAGTCGATCGCGAAAGCGACCGGGCGCGAATTCGTGCGCGTGTCGCTTGGCGGCGTGCGCGACGAGGCCGAAATTCGTGGCCATCGGCGTACCTATATCGGCTCGATGCCGGGCAAGGTCATCCAGTCGATGCGCAAGGCCAAGACCTCGAATCCGCTGTTCCTGCTCGACGAGGTCGACAAGATGGGCGCCGACTTCCGCGGCGATCCGTCATCGGCGCTGCTCGAAGTGCTGGATCCGGAACAGAACCACGCCTTCAACGATCATTATCTCGAGGTCGACTACGATCTCTCCAACGTGATGTTCATCACCACGGCGAACACGCTCAACATTCCGCCGCCGCTGATGGACCGCATGGAGATCATTCGCATCGCCGGCTACACCGAGGACGAGAAGGTTGAGATCGCGCGCAAGCACCTCATCCCGCACGCGATCGTCAAACACGGTCTCGAGCCGAAGGAGTGGTCGGTCGACGACGAAGCCTTGCTCACGATCATTCGCCGCTACACGCGAGAGGCGGGCGTCCGCAATCTCGAACGCGAGCTTTCGACGCTGATCCGCAAGGCGGTCAAAGAGCTTACGATCTCTAAGCAGGCGTCGGTCGCCGTCACCGGCAAGAATCTGCCGGATTATCTCGGCGTGCCAAAGTACCGCTATGGCGAAGTCGAGGACGAGGATCAGGTCGGCGTCGTCACCGGTCTGGCCTGGACCGATGTCGGCGGTGAACTGCTCACGATTAAATCGGCCATGATGCCCGGCAAGGGCAAGATGACCGTGACCGGCAATCTGCGCGACGTCATGAAGGAATCGATCTCGGCGGCCGCCTCCTACGTCCGCATGCGGGCGGTGGCCTTCGGCATCGAGCCGCCGTGGTTTGACAAACGCGATATCCACGTGCACGTGCCGGAAGGCGCGACGCCGAAGGACGGTCCGTCCGCGGGCGTCGCCATGGTAACCGCGATCGTTTCGGTGATGACGGGTATCCCGGTGCACCGCGATGTCGCGATGACCGGAGAAATCACGCTACGCGGCCGCGTGCTGCCGATCGGCGGTTTGAAGGAAAAGCTGCTCGCCGCGCACCGCGGCGGCATCAAGACTGTGCTCATTCCGGAAGAGAACGCCAAGGATCTTGTCGAGATCAACGACAGCATCAAGAGCGGGCTCGATATCATTCCGGTGTCGCGCATGGACGAGGTGCTGGCTCGCGCGCTGACTCGCAAGCCGGAACCCATCGTCTGGGAAAAGTCGACGGCAAAGCCCGTCGACGTTCCCGAGCCGGTGGTCGAAGAGGATTCTTCCGGCCTTACCGCGCACTGAACGCGTCAGCCCAAATTGCAGACGGCGCCCTACCGGGCGTCGTCTTTTTGCGTGCCAAGTCTTTTTGCGTGCCAAGTCTTTTGCCTGACGAGGCCGGCGGGGCAATTATCGATTCCTTAGCCATATCGGTGTCGACTGCGTATCGGGCCATGAGCCCTGATGTATTGTCGAAATGCTGTCTTGGAACAGCACAAAATGACCCCTTCTCATCGCTCTATGAAAGGCCATGCGGGCGCCGGCAACGGTGCGCAGCAGGTATTTGTCGTCGTGATCGCACTCGCCGCCGTGCTTGGCCTCGGTGCGGTGGCGACCGACCAATATCTGGCAGTGATGACCAAGCGTCAGGCCGCGGCAACGTACCGAGCGGCGAAAGGCGACGATATTTACACCGGCGCGCTCCTTTATATGCCCGAGATCGGCAACCTTTGCCATCAATGGTTGTTCGACAATCAGAACGGTCAATTCACCGACAAGGGCGACATCAATTGCGACGACGTCGCGGCTAGGGGTCTCGACGGAGCTAAGAACTGGTCGACCGCGCGTATGCGAGTGATCAGCGACGCCTTCCGCTCTCACTAGACGCTTATTCGGGAGCCGACGGATCTACGCTCGCTCGCGGGTGGCCGCATTGCGGCAAAATTCGAATTAACGGACGCGGAAAAAAGTTTGGCTCGGCACGCGACTTTCGCTACATTTTTGGGGTGGGACAGCGGCTGCGGCGTTGGGGCGAACGCCGCGCATTAGCAATCGGTCGAGGTTCGCGTGGGCAAAACCATTCATCAGCTTGCCGGATGCGTCGCGCTGGTGGTCATTGCAACCGGTCAATCGAGTGCCGCACTTGCGGCCGACGATTTTCCGCTTGCGGGAAGTTACACGCAGAACGTCGCCTGCAAAGGCGACGGCAGCGATCCAGCCACAGCCAAAGTGACGATTTCGGCTCAGGAGATCGTGTCCAATGTCGGGGTCTGCAGCATCCTGGACACGAAAAAGGACGGCGACAGCTACGCCGAGCATGTCGAGTGCAAGTTCCCCAGTGGACCGCTGATGGGCAACATCACGTTCACGCCCAAGCCGGACAACACGATTGAATTCGTCGACAGCAACGGCACCTATAAGGCGGTGCTGCACCGTTGCCCGGATTCGGCGCCAAGCGCCGCGGCGGCCACCAAGTGATCTCAATGTCGCGGCCGGCTTGAATTACCGAACGCTCGAATTACCGAACAGGGAGAAGTGCGAAAATGAGCTTTTATCAGGGCCTGCAAGCGGACTCTGTGCAGTTCCGCGGCCACAATGGCGAGCAGGGCGATGCCTATTACGCGCGTCCGACGCGTGCCGGAAAATTTCCGGGCGTCGTCGTCATCCATCATTTGCCGGGGTGGGACGAATGGATCATGGAGGTGGTGCGCAAGTTTGCCCATCACGGCTACGCGGCGATTTCGCATCATCTTTATTTTCGCGAGGGCAACGACAGTCCCGACGATATCGGCGCGCGCGTGCGCGCGGCCGGCGGCGTTGCCGATGCGCAGGTCATAGGTGACACCGCGGGTGCGATGGCCTATCTGCGCGCGCAGCCAAACAGCAACGGCAAAATCGGCGTGATCGGTTTCTGCTCCGGCGGGCGCCATGCCTATCTCGCCGCCTGCACCTTGCCGGGCATCGACGCCGTGGTGGATTGCTGGGGTGGCAACGTCATCGTCGACGATCCGAAGCAGCTTAACGACAAGCGCCCGGTGGCGCCGATCGATCTGACCGATAAGCTGAACTGCCCGCTGCTCGGCATTTTCGGCAACGACGACGCCAATCCGACCGCCGACCAGGTCAACCGTACCGAGGCCGTGCTCAAGAAGCTCGGCAAGAACTATGAGTTTCACCGCTACGACGGTGCCGGGCACGCTTTCTTCAATACGTTCCGCGATGCCTATCGGCCCGATCAGGCGCTGGACGGCTGGAAGAAAGTCTTTGCTTTCTACAATCGCCATCTGGCGACGTCCGCCGCCAGCATTGCCGCGGAATAAATTCGGAGAGGACGATCATGTGCTCTTACATCGTCGAAAAAGCGGCGCTGATCGGCAGCGCCAAAGGCCGTAAAGGCTGGATGCGGATCGACACCGCCAATGTTTATTTCGATCATCCCTATTACTCGACGCTCGATCACGTGCTGGCTATCGACTTCACCAATGAAGGCGAGGGCGGGCGTGATCGCGTCGCGGTCGAACTCTCCGCCGATTCGGCGCGCGCGCTGGTCGAGAGGATTCTCGCCGCGCTGGCGAGCGGGGAGGTTGCCCACGCCGCGCCGGCGACGGCGGTAGCGGCAGAGTGAGTATTGGCTAGCGGCGTTCGTCTAGCGAACGCCGCCGGAGTTGACGACCGGCCCGGAATACTTTTCGAACCGCTTGCGCAGGTCGGCGACCTTGGTCTGGTTGGTTAGGAAGGCCTGATAGTCGGTCGCAACCTTGTAAGAGAAGATCGGCTTGTATCCGGCGGGCGGCGGCACGTCGCTGCGTCCGGACCAAGTTTCTGTCGCGATCTGCTGCTTGGGCTCTAGCAGCCAAGTGAGAAACAATTTTGCCGCATTCGGATGCGGCGCACCCTTGAAGATGGTGCCCGCCAGCGGCCAAAACGGCGTCGCGTCCTGCGTCGCAAAATGCGTGTCGACCTTCATGCCCTGCTTTTTCAGCACGGTCGTGATGTTGTAGATCGAGTCGAAGGTGACGAGGTTCTGCCCGGAGCCAATGCTGCGTTGCTCGCCGAGATGGCCCTGAATGAAGTTCGGCTTGGCGGCCATATATTTATCCATGTAGCCCCAGCCGTATTTCTGCACGATGTGGTAGAAGACCCAGAGCGTGACGTCGTCGTCCGCCGGATAGGCGGTGACGATCTTTCCCTTAAACTGCGGTTTTAGGAAATCGAGCGCTGAATTCGGCACGTCGGCTGCGGTAACCTTCTCGGTGTTGTACATGTAGGGCACGGCATTGACCATCGTCGCCCAATAGGCGCCGTCGGGGTCCTTGAAGCGCGAGTCGATCTTGTCGAAGCCGGCCGGCTTGAAATCGATGAGATGGCCGTCGGCTTTCCAGCGCACGAAATCGGCGATGGTCTGCAAGATCGCCGTGTCGACCTCGAGCTTGCCGGCGGCGATCTGCGCGTCGATTTTCTTGTCGAGCACGTTGGAGAAACCGCCGCTGATCGAGACGGTGATGCCGGGATAGCGTTCGTTGAAGACCTTCGCCATCGCCTCCCACGGTGCGGTCGGACCGCCGACGTAGAGCACGAAGGCGCCTTCGCTCTTGGCTTTGGCATAGAGATCGTCGAGCGACTGTGCTCGGGCCGGAAGCGCGCCGAGCGCAATAAAGCCCAACGCCGCTGCAAGCCAGGTAAGCCGGATGGCCATGATGATCCTCCCCCTTGTTTTGCTGGGATCATCGCCGCGGGCGCCGGCGAACACAAGCGGCCAGCGCGTGTACTTATTACCTATCTCGCCAAAGCTGCCGGCGGCGTGCTAACGGAGCCTTATTGATCCGCCGATGGCGCGCGTTCGCGCGCTGCGTGCAATGGGGAGAATCGATCGATGAAGATAATCGCCTATCTGCTTGCCATTATTTGCGTGATCGTCGCCGTGATGTACTACACGGTCCAGGCCGGCTCCTTGCCGACATTCATGCCGGGCTACGACGCGGGCTCGACGCATATTCACCACCTGCACGCCTATGCCGCGCTCGTCGCCGCCGTCGTGCTGTTCGGGATTGGCTGGTTTTCCGGGCGGCGCTGATCTTTTCGCCGGGCCATGGCGCGCTCGCCTGAGCGTGCCGCTACGATGCGCCGCGCAGCTTGCGCTGCACCCGTTCGTCGAACCGCGCCACGCTGACAACCACCCGCTGATGGCTGCCGCCGCCGATCGGTTCGAAATCGTCGCGGGCCTCGACACGGAACGTCACCGTGCGGCCTTCGAGCCGCGCGACTTCCGCGGTTGCAGTGACCCGCAAGCCGACCGGGGTTGCGGCGGTATGGCTGACGTCCAGATGAATGCCGAGGCTCTGGTGGCCGGCAGGCAAGAGATGCTCGATCGCCGCCAGCGCTGCGGCCTCGATCACGTTGATCATTACAGGCGTCGCCAGCACCGCGATCCGCCCGGAACCGACGAACGGTGCCGTATGCTCGGGCCCGACCACGATCGTGGATGAACCGGTGAGGCCCGGCTTGATCCGGGAGAGGACGTCGCTGATTCGGGGAGGGGAGGTCATGCCGCCGCTTTATAGCGCCAATTTGCGCCATGGTATCGCACCCTCTATTCGGTGCTACTATATGGTCCCGACAGTCAGGGGAAAACGCCATGCTTAGCTACACCTCCCGCACTCTTTTCTTGACCGCCGTGCTCATCGCCGTGCTGCCAAGCGCTCCATCGTTGGCAGTGACGGCGAAGGAGAAGATGGCAACCTGCAAGTTCGGCGCCGACGACCAGAAACTGGAAGGCGCGGCGCGCGCCAAGTTCTTGAAGAACTGCATGGCCAATCGGAACGATCCTCGCGGCCCTGCGGCGGGCGCAACGCCGCCCGCGGCAGGCGGCGCGCCGCCGCCGCCGAAGCAATAGGCCGGGCAGAGAGCCCAACCGCGGCGCTGCGCGCCAAAGCCGACACCGCGGATAAAAACATCACGACGCTGGGGAGTAGACGATGAGTGTGCAGACCGTTACGGCGGCCACCAGCCATTTCCGGCGCGGCTGGGTCTATGTTCTGACGCTGGCGCTGGTCACGATCAATTACATGGATCGCTCGGCGCTCGGCATCGTGGCGCAGTCGGTGCGCGGCGAATTCAAGCTTTCGCCGGTCGAGATGGGCTATCTGTTCTCATCTTTTCTATGGACCTATGTGATATTCCTGCTTCCCATCGGAATTCTGCTCGATCGCTTTTCGCCGCGTAACATCAATTCCATCGGTATCGCGCTGTGGTCACTGGCGATGGCGGCGACTGCCGGGGTATGGAGCTTTGCCACCCTGATCGTCGCGCGCATGGTGATGGGCGCGGGCGAAGCAACCTCGATTCCGTCCTGCGGAAGAATCGTGCGCGAATGGATGCCGGCGCAGGAGCGCGGCGTCGCCAACGCCTTTTGGAGCGCCGGCAGCTTCCTTGGCCCCGCGCTCGGTGCGGTCATCACGGCGGCGATTGCCAGCGCCTGGGGCTGGCGCGCGGCCTTTGTCGTTCTCGGCGGCTTGGGCTTTATCTGGCTTGCCTGCAATCTCCTCTGGTTCGACCGGCCGGAAAAGGTGAGCTGGCTGTCGCCCGACGAGCGCAAGAAAATACTGACCGAGCGCTCTGCCGGCTCGCCCGACGAAGTCGGCATGCATGGCAGTCCGGGCGTGGTGCTGGAACTGTTGCGGTCGCCATCGCAGTGGGGCGCGATGATCGCGCAAGCGTCCGGCATCTATACGCTCTACCTCCTGCTGTTCTGGATGCCGAGCTACCTTCAGGACACCAAGCACCTCACCATCATGAAGACCGGCCTTTACACCGCAATACCGTGGGCCATCGCGGTGCCCGTCAGTATCGCCATCGGCCTGCTCAGCGACCGGCTGTTGAAGAACGACACGCTGTTGGCCGGCGGCAGGCGCGCGATGGTCATTGCCTGCACCCTGTTGTCCGCTGTGATCGTGTTCGTGCCGTTCACCGACAACACCACGTTGATCCTGGCGCTGTTCGCGCTGTCATTGTCCGGCGTCAACGCCATGATCTCGCTCAACCTGTCGCTGGTGACCGATCTCGTGCACCGCGCCAGCGATGTCGGCAAGGCGATCGGACTGACGATCCTGAGCGGCAATGTGTGCGGGCTGCTGGCCCCGATCGTCACCGGCTATGTTGTCTCCGGGCTGGGGTCTTATGATTGGGCCTTATGGATTTCGTGCATACTGCTGGTGATCGGCGCTCTCGGGCTCGGTGCCATGACGCGAAACGTCATCTTGCCGGCAACCGGCGGCGTCCAGGCGGCTTCGCGCGCCGCTTGAACGATGTTTTGGTAACATGCCGGGATGAATTTGCCGCCGCTGCGCACGCTATTCTTCGAGGACCTTTCGGTCGGCATGACCGAGACGTTGGAGAAAACAGTGGCGTCGTCGGATGTTGTCGGCTTCGCCCAGCTCACCGGCGACCGCAATCCGATCCACTTGTCGGAGCATTTCGCCGCGCGCACCTCATTTGGCAAGCGCATTGCCCACGGTCTCTATACCGCAAGCCTGATCTCGGCGGTGCTGGGGACCCGGCTGCCGGGACCGGGTGCGGTTTACATTTCGCAGACGCTCAATTTCCGAGCGCCGGTGAAGATCGGCGACAAGGTCGTCGTCAAAGTGACGGTGAAAGAGCTGATCGCTGCCCGATCGCGCGCCCGGCTGTCTTGCGTCTGCGCGGTGGATGGCGAAGTCGTGCTCGACGGTGAGGCGCTGGTCAAAGTGCCAAGCGAAAAGGCCGCCAAGGGCAAAAGACCCATAATGAGGCTGTAAAATTCGGCAGCGTTCCGTTCGCCACCCCGGATTTCGCAAAAGCTCGATCCGCGCTACCCTAGCCAGGCCTGGAGGCCCCATGTTCGAACGCGACGAAGTTCTCCAAGATTTGCACGGCCGGCTGAAAGCGGCCGGGATCAATCCGCTCGATCCAAACGTGCAGGCTATTTGCGAGGTCGTGAACGCGTTCTACGCCGAGAAGACCCGCGACGTGTTGGAAAAAATGCAGGCCGTTCTGGCCAAGATCGAGACCTAGGAAGGAAGCCGCAATGACCACCGCAGTATTGGACGCCCAAACCACCGGCTACGATACCAAGGACATCGAGTACCTCCGCCATGGCGACAAGCCGCTATTGGCGCGGGTGTTTACGCCCCACGGAGCGGGGCCGTTCCCGGCTTTGGTCGAGGTTCATGGCGGTGCCTGGTGCATGAGCGACCGCAAGACGGAGCATCTGCGTCACGAATTCATGGCATCGCACGGCATTGTCTCCATTGCACTCGATTTCCGCTCTGGCAACGAGGCGGCCTATCCGGCCTCGGTGCAAGACATCAATTACGCGGTGCGCTGGGCCAAGGCGCACGCCCGCGATCTCAAAACGCGGCCGGAATTGATCGCGCTGTCGGGTCAGTCGAGCGGCGGCCATCTCGCCATGCTGGTCGCTATGCGGCCGCACGACTCGCGCTACGCCGCGATCGCGCTGCCGCAGGGTTCGCCCGAGGTCGATGCCAGCGTGCCCTGCGTGGTGATGTCATGGCCGGTGATCAACCCGCTGTCACGCTACCGGCATGCCAAGCGTGCGATTGATCGCGGCGAGGAATGGGGCAAGAGCATCGTGCCGCGCCATGACGCCTACTGGCGCAACGAGGACAATATGGCCGAGGGCAATCCGATGCTGGCGCTCGAGCGCGGCGAGAAGGTGAAGTTGCCGCCGGCGATCTGGTTCCAAGCGCGCGGCGATGATGTGCACGACTATAAAGACACGGAGTTCGAGCTTCCCCGGCAACGAGCCGCAACGCTTTGTCGCCAATTATCGAAAGGCCGGCGGCGAGATCGAGCTCGTCTATATCGAGATGGAGCGCCACAAGGGCCACACGCCGGACCTGTCGAAAATCGGCGGGGCGTTTGCCGACATGGTGAAATTCGTCGGCAAGCACATCAAAGCTTAAGTCGCGGGGTCAGGTCGCCAAAGCCCGCGGCAGCATCCGCTGCATCACGCTATCGCGGTAGTACAGCAGGTGGACCAACGCGGTGGCGACGTGCAGGCCGATCAGGATTAAGAGCGCCCATTCGCAGTCCTGATGCCAACCGTCGATGGTATGCACGAGCTGCGGACTGCCGGCCGTCAGCATCGGCAGCGGGACCATGTAAAACCACGCTACGGTCCAGCCGCGCGCCGATGCGAAGAGCCAGCCGGACAACGTGGTTGCCAGCACCAGCACATAGAGCAGCCAATGCACGGCTTCAGAGCTCAGCCGCTGCCACGGCGCCAGCGAGCTTTCCGAAGCGACCGGATGCGTCAGCCGCCAGACCAAGCGGGCGAGGATGAGGGCCAGGATCAGCGTGCCGATGGAGATATGCAGCGTCATCGCAAGGCCGGGGTTCATGCCGCGCTTGATGTCCGGCATGAGCCAGCCGATCGAATATTGAACCACCAGAAGCCCGACCACCGCCCAATGCAAGACCTTGGCGGTGGTGCCGTAGTGTAGCCGTTGAGGCATTCGCTCCTCTGATCGTGCGGCCACAAAAGTCACGACGCGCAGCATTTTTGCAAGTCGTGAATCTTACGCGGACTGATTTAGGCGCCGGACTAGAGATTTAAGCGCCCACTGGCGATTTAGGCGCGGCGTCAGCGAATGTAAATGCCGAAGCCGTGGTGATGGTGGTGATGATGATGGTGGTGATGATGGAAATAGGGCCGCGGGACAACACGAAAATACCGATGATGATGATGGTGGTGATGATGGTGATGGTAAAAATACTGCGCGAGTTGCACCGGCTGCTGCTCGGTTGCGCCGGAGACAAGGCGGGCGTCATCCGCCTTAAGCACGCTTAATGCATTGGGGATCGGTTCCAAAAGGTCGCGATAGCTTGCGGCGGGAGTGAGTTGAACCGAATCCGCCGGTGTGGCTTGAGCGGCGTGCATGGTCGTCAGCGCCGC
The DNA here is from genome assembly GCA_963784325.1 of uncultured Alphaproteobacteria bacterium. Taxonomy (GTDB): domain Bacteria; phylum Pseudomonadota; class Alphaproteobacteria; order Rhizobiales; family Xanthobacteraceae; genus BOG-931. The sequence continues at coordinate 56,020 of CAWARC010000012.1, forward strand.
CGCAGCGCCGAGAAGTCCGGCAATTCTTTTGTCCATGGTGTGTTCCCGACTGGTCGTTGTTGTTCCCTGGCCGCGCTCTCTCAGCGGACGGCCACGCACACTAATTCATCAGAGGAGCGCTTGTTCCCCGGCCGCCTCAAAGGCGAAAAATCAGCCGGGAGCTCGCACGTGCGAATAAAGGACTACGACGCCGGCCAGACCACTGTGATGAAGAGGGCCGCCCTTTTTGGCCGCGCTAACCACCGACACGCAGATCATTTTGCGCAAAACCCCCAGACCACACTGGGAGCGGGGCGCAGCCAAAGCGGAGTTGATGTCACAGGGATCGGGGGAGGGACGCCAATCACCTCCCCCGCGGCATCGGGCTGGTCGAGCGCGAAGCTCGAATGAGACCGATGCCAAATGCGACGATCGCGCGCAGCGCCGCTGCAGAAGCGACGCCAACACGCTTCTAATGTGAATTCAAATGATGAGAGGCGTGAGAGTTCACAAGAACTCTTACGCCTGATGCTTGAAGTCGCGTCGCCTTAAGCGGCCGCGCTGACTTTGCCGCTGGTCGGCACCGACGCGATGGTTTTGAGGATTTGCGAAGTGATCGCGTACGGGTCGCCTTGCGAATTCGGCCGGCGATCTTCGAGATAGCCTTTGTAACCGTTGTTGGCGAAGCTGTGCGGCACCCGGATCGAGGCGCCGCGGTTGGCGATCCCGTAGGTGAATTCGGTGATCGCCGCGGTCTCGTGCTTGCCAGTGAGCCGCATGTGGTTGTCAGGGCCATAAACCGCGATGTGGTCCTCACGCGCCCCGTCGAACGCTTTCATCAGCGCCTCGAAATACTCCTTGCCGCCAACTTCGCGCATATAGGTCGTCGAGAAGTTGGTATGCATGCCGGAGCCGTTCCAGTCGGTGTCGCCGAGCGGCTTGCAGTGGAATTCGATATCGACACCGTATTTCTCGGTCAGCCGCAGCAGCAGATAGCGGGCCATCCACATCTGATCGGCGGCAGTCTTCGAGCCTTTGCCGAACACCTGGAATTCCCACTGGCCCTTGGCCACTTCGGCATTGATGCCCTCGTGATTGATGCCGGCGGCGAGGCAGAGATCGAGATGCTCGTTGACCATCGTGCGGGCGATGTCGCCGACATACTTGTAGCCGACGCCGGTGTAATACGGGCCCTGCGGCGCCGGATAGCCGCTCGAAGGAAAGCCGAGCGGCCGGCCGTCCTTATAGAAGAAATATTCCTGCTCGAAGCCGAACCAGGCGCCGGGATCGTCGAGAATGGTGGCGCGCTTGTTCGACGGATGCGGCTCGCCGCTCGGCAGCATGACTTCGCACATCACAAGAGCGCCATCGGGCCGCGCCGCGTCCGGATAGACGGCGACGGGTTTTAGGATGCAGTCCGAATTGTGGCCTTCCGCCTGCATGGTCGAGGACCCGTCAAAACCCCACAGCGGCAGCTGTTCGAGCGTTGGGAATGCGGAAAATTCCTTGATCTGTGTTTTACCGCGCAGGTTCGGTGTCGGCGTGTAACCGTCGAGCCATATGTATTCGAGCTTATATTTTGTCATACCCGTCTCTCTTGGCTGATGTGAGCGTGCATCGAAGCGTGCGCAGCCGAATATGCGGCCACCCGCCGCCTCCCGCCGGTTTGCAAGCATTTTGTGTGCCAAACGGGCCTTGTTCGCGCCGATGGGTGCGCTGCGAAGAAACCGCGGCAATCCGCGCGATGTGGAGAGGTGCCGATCAATTATGCAAAGACATGAACGGGGCTTGAATGCACATATTGTAGCCAATTGCTTATTTTCTGCGAGGCACATCGAACAAATGACAAGCAAAGCATTATATTAAGGACGACTCAGCAGACTCATTCACGACGCGCGTTGATGCTGCGCGCACGGCGATGGAGCCGAACAATGACAACGACAATTTCCGGATCGGCGAAGATCTATGCGTTCCCACCCCGCGGCCGCTTTGCGCTTCGGGTTCAGGGCGACGAGCCGGCGCCGAAGGTGCAATTGCCCTATGGCGTGAAGCTCGTGTCCGGCGGCAGCGGATGGTATCACGATGAAGCCATCCAGAGCGCGGCCGAGACCGAGCGGGGCCGGAAGAACTAGGCCGCGAGCGAGTTCGCCGCCGCGAGGCGGCTCGCGAGGCGGTCGCGAGGCGCCTGCGATCCGCGACCTTATTCCGGCTCGTTCGAGATGTCGGGCTCCAGCTTGTGATGCAGCCGCTCGGCGTCAGTAAAAATATCGGCGACCGCGGCGATCGCGCTTTCGATTTTGTGCGGTAGACTTTCCCGCGGCCGGGCGGCGGGCTTTTGGCCGGGTGCTGCGGGTGCCGGAGTTTTCGCGACGGCTGTCTTGCCAACCGGCTTCGGCTTGCTCGCCGTCGGGAGCTTGCGGCGTTTCCTCGCGACCCCGATCTTTTTCTTGACGACTTTCTTCTTGGCGCTTTTCCCTTTAGCCGAAGCCGTTTTTCTCTTCGCCACTGTGGCGGCCGCTTTCTTCCGTTTCTTTTTCGCCATTCTCTCCCCCAGATGTTGCCCGCTGGATCATGCCGGGCGCCAGGATAGGCGGCGCGACGGCGCCGCACCAGGGGCGGCGGCAATCAGTCACGGCGTGAAAATGGCGAACGCCGCGCGCCGGATGCTCATAGTCCGGACAAATATTTCGCGATGGCGTCGCGGTCGCTTTCGCTCAGCACCTTCATAAATCCCGGCATGTCGAGATTGTTGGTGCGTTGCCCGTCGGCGAAAGCGTTCATCGCGGATAGCAGATAGTCGTGGCTCAAGCCGGCGATCCGCGGCGCCGGCGCGCCGCCCTCGAAATGCGGCTGATGGCAGGCCTTGCACATTTCGATCTTGCCGGCGATGTCGGCTGGCGGCGCCGCGGCGGCGTTGCCGGCCGGATCGGCCGGCCAGCTCTTGGCGGCGAAATAATCGGCGAGCTGGCGCAGGTCCGGCAGCTCGATACCCTGGGCGACCGGCGACATGGTCGCGTTGGCCCGCGCGCCGCTGTGGAAGTCGTGCAATTCCTTGTAGAGATAATTGCTCTGCTGCCCCCAGATGATCGGCGTCACCGCGTTGATCGGCGTGCCATTCTGGCCGTGGCAGGCGCTGCAGACTTCCGCTTTGCTGGCGACGTCGTCGGCGGCATGTGCCGAGAAAGCGGCCCAGCCGCAAATCAGTGCCGTGCCGAAAACGGTCGAAATCAGACTTTTGCACGTATTCACGCTTTTCCTCCCTTTGCCGAGCGGCTTATCGCGCCGCTTCGGTGCCCAACGCTGGGTGCCCCGCGGCGCCATTGTACCTCTCTCCGGCGGTCTGGCGAGGGGCTGATTGGGGAGGACGCCATGCCCGACAGGCGGGCGGCGGAATAAACCTCACCGCGCCAGGCGATACGCCGCCAGCGCTGCGCCGAACGCCGCGAACAAGGTGCGATTGACGGGATTGGGATCGGCCACGTACTCGGCATGCCACTGCACGCCGAGCGCAAAGCCCGGCGCCTCGCCGACGCGGATGGCCTCGATGGTGTCGTCCTCCGCCACGCCCTCGACGACGATGCGCCGGCCCGGCTCGAGAATGCCTTGGCCGTGCAGCGAATTGACCCGGATGGTCTCGGCGCCGAGGATCTTTGCGAATACGCCGCCGGGCGTGAGCCGGACCTCGTGGCGTTCGGCATAGATGACCTTGGGGTCGGGATCGATCTCGCCGTTCTCGAGCCGCAGCGCGCGATGATTCATGCGTCCGGGCAATTCGCGGATCTCCGGATGCAGCGAGCCGCCGAAGGCGACATTGATCTCCTGAAAGCCGCGGCAGATGCCGAGCAGCGGCACGCCGCGGGCGACGGCGGCCTCGATCAGCGGCAGCGCCAGCGCATCGCGGTTGCGGTCGTAAGGCTCGTGGCGCGGATCCTCGTCGAGGCCGAAATGACTGGGATGGACATTTGCGCGCGCGCCGGTGAGCAGCACGCCGTCGACGCTGTCGAGCAGCGCGCCGATATCGATGATCTCCGGCGAGCCGGCAAAGATCAGCGGCAGCGCGCCGGCGGCGTCCGCAGCCGCAAGCAGAATGCGCTCGCTGACACGCTGCGCCGGAAACTTGCCCTCGGCCAGATGGGCGCTGCCGATGACGCCCACGACGGGCTTTTTCGTTGGCATTTCGCAGTCTTAGCCTGTGATTCCGGCTCCGGCTTTAGCACCTCTGGAGGCGCGCGGGGAGGGTTCGGTGTGCAGGCGAGCGTTGCGAAAATCCCCCTCAGGCTTGGCCAGCGCAAGGTAGGCGATATGTAACGTAAACGGGGACCATTGTCAATGACAAAGGGACAAAAATCGGCCCGCGCCGCTGCGCGAGAAACGACGGGCAGCTTTGAGATTCACTCAACGCCGCCGTGCTTGCTATTGGCGGCCGATCGGGCAGGCTGGGACTTCAAGGCGGAAAGCCGCGGGGCGCCCGCAGGGGCCGGGAGGAACGATGCAGGGACTACGGGCGGCGGCGGCCGCGCTGATCGCGGCCGCACTGATATTCGGCCACGAGCCGCGCGCCGACGCGCAGGATTTCTCCGGCAAAACCATCCGCATCATCGTCGGGCTCGCGCCCGGCGGCGGCACCGACGTCACCGCGCGGCTGATCGCGCAGCGGCTGGCGGCGAGCCTTGGCGCCAATGTCTATGTCGAGAACAAGCCGGGCGGCGCCTTCGAGCCGGCCTACCGCGAATTGACCGGCGCCGCGCCCGACGGCCGCACACTGTTCTTCATCTCCACCGCGACGGTGGTCGCGCAGCCCTCGACCAAGGACTATCCGTTCGACGTCCGCGCCATGACGGCGGTGACCGAAGTCGGCCGTGGCCCCTTCATCCTCACCGCGCGCAAGGAGCTCGGCTTCCACGACATCAACGACCTCGCGGATTACGCGCGGAAAAACCCGGGCAAGCTCACTTTCGCCTCCGGCGGCGGCGCCACCGGCTCGTTCTCGCTCTCCGTCGAACTGTTGCGGCTGGCCGCCGGCATTGCTGTCGTCAACGTGCCCTACAAAGGCTCGGCCGAAGCGCTGAGCGATCTCCTTGGCGGCCGGATCGACGCCATGTTCGACGCCACGCCGATCGAGATCCCGCAGGTGAAGGCCGGCGCGGTGAGCGGCGTCGCAGTGACCGGCCGCGAGCGCCTTTCGGCGCTGCCCGAGGTCGGCACCTTCGCCGAAGGCGGATTTCCGGTTTTTGCCGACGTGTCGAACTATTACGTGATCCTGGCGACGCCGGGCACGCCGCCGGCGGTGGCGCAGACGCTGCGCGACGCCATCGCCAAGGCGGTCACCGCGCCCGACGTGATCGCCTTGTTCGACAAGCAGGGCATGAAGCCCTCCGCGAGCGAGCCCGCCGACGTGACGCACATGCTCGCGACCGACCTCGCGCGCTGGACTGACGTGATGAAGAAGGCCGGCATCGAGGCGAAGTAGGGGGCAAGTGGCCGCTGTGCGGGTTCCGTCATCCTGAGGTGCGAGCCATCAGCGCGTCTACGCGCGTCTTCGACGCGCTATGGCGAGCCTCGAAGGATGTACGGCCCGGGCCGTCGCCCTTCGAGGCTCGTCGCTTCGCGCCGAGCACCTCAGGGTGACGGTTCAAATGGTGGCGTCATCGGCCAGGCTTGCCCACGTCTTCGTTTCACGCCACCAGATCGCGGTATTCCGGATGCTTGGCGAGATAGGCGGAGACGAACGGGCAGCGCGGCACGATCTTGAGCCCGCGGCGGCGCATCTCGTCCAGCACGCCTTTGACGAGCTGCGAAGCAATGCCGCGCCCGCGCGCCGCGACCGGCGTCTCGGTGTGCGCCAGCGTCATGACATTGCCGGCGAGGCGATAAGTCATGAACGCGGTGATGCCGCCGGCGTCGAGCTCGAAGCGGGAGAGGGCGGTGTTGTCGCGGATCGCGGAAGGCATGGCGCTATCGGATCGTTGCGTCATAGTCGGCATGCGAGCCGATCCAGAACCAGACGAGATCGCCATCGGCTTCGACCGCAAGGGCACGATAGCGTAATCCCACCCGAACCGACCAGAAGCGCCCCTACCTTCTTGAATTGAAGCGAGGGATGCCGGGGATCGCTTTTGAGCAACGCTAGTTCTCGCGGCGAGCCCGCGAACCTGTTCGGGAAGCTTTTCATACGCCTCCCAAAAGGCGCGGCTCGCAAAGTGCCTCATAGCTCGCGGGCGCGGCCCTTGCGAAAATCGTCCACAGCCTGATCCGCCAGCCGGTCGAGCCTACCCGCCTGCGCGTCGCGCTCGATCTTCTGATCGAAGCGCGCGGCATCGAACTCCTCGAACCAAGCGCGAAACACCGCGAGTTGGTCGGGCGGTAGCTTGGCAACGGCTTTTTCAATGTCTTCGATGGTCATGGAACAACCTATAGCACATCCGGGCTAAGGAGTGGAGAATGCAGTATTTAGCCCTGCTCCTTCGGAGCTACGTCACGAAGGTCGCGGAATTCCACGTCGCGACCGGCCAGCGCACAGGTGCGTTCCTAGCGGTTAGGGAACCGTGCCCGGGGGGCCCTTGCCGCCGATCTCGCCATGAATTTGGCGGATGTTACCCGCATGAGCGTGGCGCTGTGCGCGACCGAGCATCGCAGTCGGGTTACGGATGTTGCGCGTTAGGGCCGCGCTAAACTACGATCAGGTCGGGTTGAGAAATCAAAAGGGACGAGATCGCTGTGAAGAAAAATGCGCGTGCGTTCGTCGTGTTGGCGTTTGCGTTGCTGGCGTCGGCGGTGTTGTGGAGCGGTGGGTTGCTTGCCGGCGAACCGCTCGGCACGGCGGAACAAGCCCGCGCCTTGCTCGACCGCGCCGTCGTCGCACTCAAGGCCGATCAAGGCAAGGCGCTGGCCGCCTTCAACGACGCACACAACAAGGATTTCCACGACCGCGATCTTTTCGTCTATTGCTTCGATACCGGCGACGGCAAATTCACCGCTTATGAATTGGCGGCGCTGATCGGCGCCGATATCCGCCAGTTCAAGCTTTACAACGAGCCGATGGGACAGCGCAGCTATGACGTCGTCCACGATGCGCCGGAAGGCACCGTCGTCAGCGTCGACTACAAGATGCCGAAGCCGAACGAGACCAAGCCGTCGGCCAAGCAAGCCCTCGAAGCCCGCGTCGGCGATCAGGCCTGCGGGGTGAGTTATTTCAAATAGCAGAGCTGCTGGGGCCGACCTGTCTAACCAGCGCCATGCGCTCTACTCATGGACGCGGGCGAAACTTGTCGAACAGCCAGTACATCAGCCCGCCGACGATCGCGCCCGCGATGACGGCGGTCACGACCGTCCGCAGATCAATGGACGGCGCCCGCAACAGCATGCCGCCCGACCACAGCACGGCGAAGATGATGGCGATCGGGATACGGTTGGAGCGCGGCTTTGTCACGGCGCCTGAATGTACGGCGGTTGAGCGGTTATGCCATCGGATAATTTACGCGGCTGCCATGGCCGGGCTTGGAGACGTTGCGGAACCGAGGGGCTTTTTGGTAAAATAACGACTTGAACGCAGCGGAGGTATCCCATGGATCGTCGCACGTTCGTGAGCATGATGGCGGCCAGCGCGGCCAGTCCGCTGGTCCAAGACGCCGCAGCGGCGCAGCCCGCACCGAAGGCCCAAAATATCGTCCTGGTCCACGGCTTGTTCGCTGACGGCTCGTGCTGGGCAGATGTCATCGCCAGGCTGCAGCCGAAGGGGCTCAATGTCACGTCGGTGCAGAACCCGCTGACGACGCTGCCGGAAGCGGTCGCGGCGGCGCAGCGCGCGCTGGCGATGCAGCAGGGCCCGACTGTGCTGGTCGGCCATTCCTTCTCCGGCATGATCGTCACCGAAGCCGGCGTCGACCCGAAAGTTTCGGCCGTGGTCTATGTCGCCGCGCGGGCGCCCGACGCCGGCGAGGATTACACGGCGCTGGCAAAAAAATTTCCGGCGCCGCCGGCCTCGGCCGGCATTGTCTGGTCCGGCGATTGGGGCCAGCTCAGCGAGGAAGCCTTCCTGCGCGATTTCGCCGGCGACGTTCCCGCCGACAAGGCGCGCGTTCTCTACGCCGTGCAGGCGCCGTTCAATCGCGCCTTGCTGGCCGGCAAGACGACGCATGCGGCGTGGCGGTCGAAACCGAGCTTCTATGCGGTGTCTACCGAAGACCGCACTATCAATCCGGACCTCGAGCGCTTCATGGCCAAGCGCATGGGCGCCAAGACCATCGAGGTGAAGGCAAGCCACGTGTCGCTGATCTCGCAGCCCGACACGATCGCGAATTTGATCCTGGAGGCGGCCGGGCAGGCTTAGAGCGCGGCGCTCACCGCCAGCCAAGGGCAGGAGCGACGTGCTTGAGGATCGCCTCGATGACGTGGGCGTTGTAATCGACGCCGAGCTGGTTGGGCACCGTCAGCAGGAGCGTGTCGGCTTCGGCGATGGCCTCGTCTTGCTTGAGCTGTTCGACGAGCACGTCCGGCTCCGCGGCGTAGCTGCGGCCGAACACGGCGCGGCGGTTGTCGCCGAGGAAGCCGATCGAGTCCGCGCTCTCGCTGTCGCCGCCGAAATAGGCGCGGTCGCGATCGTCGACCAGCGCGAAGATGCTGCGGCTGACCGATACCCGCGGCACGCGCGTGTGCCCGGCCGCCTTCCAGGCCTCGCGGAATTTGCGGATCTGGCCGGCTTGCTGGATGGCGAGCGGCTCGCCGGTCTCGTCGTAGATCAGCGTCGAGCTTTGCAGGTTCATGCCGATCTTGGCGGCCCATTCGGCGGTGGCGGCTGAACCGGCGCCCCACCAGATGCGCTCGCGCAGGCCTTCGGCGTAAGGCTCGAGGCGCAGCAGGCCCGGCGGGTTCGGAAACATCGGCCGCGGATTGGGCTGCGCAAAACCTTCGCCGCGCAGCACCTCGAGAAAGACCTCGGTGTGGCGCCGCGCCATGTCGGCGTCGGTCTTGCCTTCCTCCGGCGCGTAACCGAAGTAGCGCCAGCCGTCGATCACCTGCTCGGGCGAGCCGCGGCTGATGCCGAGCTGCAGGCGGCCGCCGCTGATGACGTCGGCGGAGCCGGCGTCTTCCGCCATGTACATCGGGTTCTCGTAGCGCATGTCGATGACCGCGGTGCCGATCTCGATGCGCTTGGTGCGCGCGCCGACCGCGGCGAGGAGCGGGAAGGGCGAGCCGAGCTGGCGCGCATAATGATGCACGCGGAAATAAGCGCCGTCGGCGCCGAGCTCCTCGGCGGCGACCGCCAGCTCGATCGATTGCAGGAGCGCGTCGGACGCCGTCCGCACTTTCGATTGCGGCGACGGTGTCCAATG
>CAWARC010000013.1:0-49600 GCA_963784325.1 uncultured Alphaproteobacteria bacterium
ACCGCGGCAACAGCGTCGATCCCATCAGAAATTTGTCGACCGCATGCGCGGCCTGGCGGCCTTCGCGGATCGCCCACACCACCAGAGACTGGCCGCGGCGCATGTCGCCGGCGGCGAAGACCTTGTCGAGCGAGGTCTTGTAGTCGTCGGTCGAGGCCTTGACGTTGCCGCGCTGGTCGAGCGCCAGATCGAGGCTCTCGATCATGCCGTCGTGCACCGGATGCACGAAGCCCATCGCCAGCAGCACGAGGTCGGCCAGGAATCTCGAATTCGCTGCCGGGAATCGGCTTTCATCTTGGCGTCGACGCGCACGCAATGCAGCGTCTTCACCGCGCCGTTCTCGCCGGTAAAATTTGGTCGTCATCACCGCGAAGTCGCGCTCGACGCCTTCCTCGTGGCTCGACGAGGTGCGCAGCTTGAGCGGCCAGTCCGGCCAGGTCAGCGCCTTGTTCTCGTGCAGCGGCGGCTGCGGCATGATTTCGAAATTGGTCACCGAGAGCGCGCCCTGGCGGAACGAGGTGCCGATGCAGTCCGAGCCGGTGTCGCCGCCGCCGATGACGACGACATGCTTGCCGGCGGCGAGGATCGGCTCGCCGTCGTCGGCCTTCTCGCCGGAGACGCGGCGGTTCTGCTGCGGCAGAAAATCCATGGCGAAATGAATGCCCTTGAGCTCGCGGCCGGGCACCGGCAGATCGCGCGGCTTTTCGGCGCCGCCGGTGAGCACCACCGCGTCGTAATCCTTGAGCAATTTATCGGCCGGCACGTTGACGCCGACATGGGCGCCGTAATGGAACATGACGCCTTCCGCCTCCATCTGCGCGACGCGGCGGTCGACGTGAATCTTCTCCATCTTGAAATCGGGGATGCCGTAGCGGAGAAGCCCGCCGGCTTTGGCCCAGCGCTCATAGACGTGGACCGCGTGGCCGGCGCGCGCGAGCTGCTGCGCGCAAGCCAAGCCGGCCGGGCCGGAGCCGACGATCGCGACTTTCTTGCCGGTCCGCGCCGCCGGCGGCTCCGGCTTGAGCCCCGCCGCGATGGCGCGGTCGGCGATCGCGCATTCGATCGATTTGATGGTGACCGGATTGTCGTCGATGTTGAGCGTGCAGGATGCTTCGCACGGCGCCGGGCATACCCGGCCGGTGACTTCCGGAAAGTTATTGGTCGAATGCAGGTTGCGCGCGGCCTCGTCCCAGTTGCCGCTATAGACGAGGTCGTTCCAGTCGGGGATCTGGTTGTTGACCGGGCAGCCCGGCGAGCCGGGCGCCACCGCGCCGGTGCCCATGCAATAGGGCACGCCGCAATTCATGCAGCGCGCGGCCTGGGTCACGTAGTCATTTTCCGGCAGCGGCAGGACGAATTCGCGCCAATGATGAATGCGCTCGGCGACTGGCTCGTAGTCGCGGTCCTCGCGCTCGTATTCCAGAAACCCGGTGATCTTGCCCACTTGACGCGCTCTAATTTTCCTCGCGCATGATCTTATCCGAAAACTGCAACGCCATTTTTCGGATCATGCTATTCCGCCGCGATCGCCGCGGCCTTGAGTTCGTTGAGCGCCCGGCGATACTCGACCGGCATCACCTTGCGGAACTTCGGATACCAGGTTTTCCAGTCATCGAGAATTTTGGCCGCGACGCGCGAGCCGGTAAAGCGCGCGTGCCGCGAGATCAGGTGATGCAGCCGGTGGCCGTCGAAGCGGTCTAAGTCCGACATGATGTCGACCATGCCGTGCGCTTCGAGGTCGCGCACGTGATGGAAGACCTTGGCATTGATGTCTTCCTCGTCGGGCATCGGCTCAAGCTCCACCATGGCCATGTTGCAGCGCGAGGCGAAGCTGCCGTCGTCGTCGAGTACATAGGCGATGCCGCCCGACATGCCGGCGGCGAAGTTGCGGCCGGTCGGGCCGAGCACGACCACGACGCCGCCGGTCATATATTCGCAGCAATGGTCGCCGGCGCCCTCGATGACGGCGAGCGCGCCCGAATTGCGCACGGCAAAGCGCTCGCCGGCGACGCCGCGGAAATAGCATTCCCCGGCGATGGCGCCGTAGAGCACGGTATTGCCGACGATGATCGATTGCTCCGGCACGACGCCGGAGGCGGCGGGCGGGCGCACCACGATGCGGCCGCCGGACAGTCCCTTGCCGACATAATCGTTGGCGTCGCCTTCGAGCTCGAAGGAGACGCCGCGGGCGAGGAAGGCGCCGAAGCTCTGGCCCGCGGTGCCGGTAAAGCGCGCCACGACGGTGTCGGCCGGCAGGCCGGCATGGCCGTAACGCTTGGCGATCTCGCCCGAGAGCATGGCGCCGACGGTGCGGTCGACGTTGCGGATCGGAAAGCTCATCTGCACCGGCGTGAGGCTCGCGATCGCCGTTTGCGACTGCGCGATCAGCTTGCGGTCGAGGATGTCGTGGATCTTGTGATCCTGCCTCTCGCAATTGAAGATTTTCACGCTCGCCGGCACGTCCGGCTTCATGAACAGTTTGGACAGATCGAGCCCGCTCGCCTTGCCGTGCGCCAACAGCTTGCGCTGATCGAACATCTGCATCTGGCCGATCATCTCGTCGAAGGACCGATAGCCCAGCTCGGCCATCAGTTCGCGCACTTCCTCGGCGACGAAGAAGAAGTAGTTGATGACATGCTCGGGCTGGCCGGTGAAGCGCTTGCGCAGCACCGGGTCCTGGGTGGCGACGCCGACCGGGCAGGTGTTGAGATGGCACTTGCGCATCATGATGCAGCCGGCGGCGATCAGCGGCGCGGTGGCGAAGCCGAATTCGTCGGCGCCAAGCAGCGCGCCGACCACGACGTCGCGGCCGGTGCGGATGCCGCCGTCGACCTGCACGGCGATGCGGCCGCGCAGGCGATTGGCGACCAGCGTCTGATGCGTCTCGGCAAGCCCGATCTCCCACGGCGAACCGGCATGCTTGACCGAGGTGAGCGGCGCCGCGCCGGTGCCGCCTTCATAGCCGGCGATGGTGACGTGGTCGGAGCGCGCCTTCGACACGCCGGCGGCGACGGTGCCGACGCCGACCTCGGAGACGAGCTTGACCGACACGTCGCCGGCGGGATTGACGTTCTTCAGGTCGAAGATGAGCTGCGCCAAGTCCTCGATCGAATAAATGTCGTGATGCGGCGGCGGCGAAATCAGCCCGACGCCTGGCGTCGAGTGGCGCACCTTGGCGATGGTCTTGTCGACCTTGTGGCCGGGCAACTGGCCGCCTTCGCCGGGCTTGGCGCCTTGCGCGATCTTGATCTGCATCATGTCCGAGTTGACGAGATACTCGGCGGTGACGCCGAAGCGGCCGGACGCCACCTGCTTGATCGCCGAGCGCATCGAATCGCCGTTCGGCAGCGGCGTGTAGCGGTCGGACTCTTCGCCGCCTTCGCCGGTATTGGATTTGCCGCCGATGCGGTTCATGGCGATGGCGAGCGTGGTATGCGCCTCGCGCGAGATCGAGCCGTAGGACATGGCGCCGGTGGAGAAGCGCCGCACGATGTTCTTGGCCGGCTCGACCTCGTCGATCGGCACCGGCTTGCGTCCGTCCTCTTCGGCCGACTTGATGCGGAACAGGCCGCGGATGGTCAGGAGGTGCTCGGACTGATCGTTGATGATGCGCGCGAAATGCCGGTACTTGTCATAGGAATTGCCGCGCACCGCGTGCTGCAGCGCCGAGACCGTCGCCGCGTTCCAGACGTGGTCCTCGCCGCGCACCCGGAAGGCATATTCGCCGCCGACGTCGAGCGCCGAGCGATAGACCGGCGCGTCGGAAAACGCGTCGCGATGCCGCTCGCACCGCCTCTTCGGCGATCTCGGCCAGGCCGACTCCCTCGATGCGGGTCGCGGTGCCGGTGAAATATTTGGCGACGAAGTCGGACTTGAGCCCGATGGCGTCGAAAATCTGCGCGCCGCAATAGGACTGATAGGTCGAGATGCCCATCTTCGACATCACCTTGAGCAGTCCTTTGTCGATCGACTTGATGTAGCGCTTGATGATTTCCTTCTCGTCGAGCTTCTGCGGCAGGCCGTTCTTCATCGCCACCAGCGTCTCGAAGGCGAGGTAGGGATTGATTGCTTCGGCGCCATAGCCGGCGAGGCAGGCGAAATGGTGCACCTCGCGCGGCTCGGCGGATTCCACCACGATGCCGACCGAGGTGCGCAGGCCCTCGCGGATGAGATGATGGTGCACGGCGGCGCAGGCGAGCAGCGACGGGATTGGGATGCTGTCGGCGCCGGCGCGGCGGTCGGAAAGGATAATGATGTTGATGCCGTCGCGCACCGCGATCTCGGCGCGGCCGCATAGCGCTTCGATCGCTTCGGCGAGCCCGTCGGCGCCGGCCTCCGCCGGCCAAGTGGCGTCGAGCGTGCGCGACTTGAAGTGATCGTGGCCGACCTGCGAGATCGAGCGGATCTTTTCCAGGTTGGCATCGGTCAGTATAGGCTGATGCACTTCGAGACGCTTGGTCTTCGAGGTGCCTTCGAGGTCGAACAGGTTCGGCCGCGGCCCGATGATCGAGACCAGGCTCATCACCAGCTCTTCGCGGATCGGGTCGATCGGCGGATTGGTCACTTGGGCGAAGTTCTGCTTGAAATAGGTGAAAAGCAGCTTCGCTTTCTCAGAGAGCGCCGAGATGGGCGTGTCGTTGCCCATCGAGCCGACCGCTTCCTCGCCGGTCATCGCCATCGGCGTCATCAGGATCTTGAGGTCTTCCTGGGTGTAGCCGAACATCTGCTGGCGATCGAGCAGCGCCAGGTTCGAGATCGGCGCCGCGTCCGCCGTCTCCGGCAGGTCTTCGAGCTGGATCTGCGTGCGCTCCAGCCATTTCTTGTAGGGATGGCTCTGCGCCAATTGCGATTTCAGCTCTTCGTCGGGAATGAGCCGGCCCGCTTCGAGGTCGACCAGCAGCATCTTGCCCGGCTGCAGCCGCCACTTGGTGACGATCTCCTCCTCCGGGATCGCCAGCACGCCGACTTCCGAGGCCATGATGATGCGGTCGTCGCGGGTGACGACATAGCGCGCCGGGCGCAAGCCATTGCGATCGAGCGTGGCGCCGATCTGCCGGCCGTTGGTGAACGCGATCGCCGCCGGGCCGTCCCACGGCTCCATCAGCGCGGCATTGTATTCGTAGAAGGCGCGGCGCTCTTCGTTCATCGATTGATTGCCGGCCCACGCTTCCGGAATCAACATCATCATCGCATGGGCGAGCGGATAGCCGCCCATGGTGAGGAATTCGAGCGCGTTGTCGAAGCAGGCGGTGTCGGACTGGCCCTCGTAGGAGATCGGCCACAGCCTGGAAATGTCGTCGCCGAATTTCGGTGACGACACCGAGGCCTGCCGCGCCGCCATCCAGTTGTTGTTGCCGCGCAGCGTATTGATCTCGCCGTTATGCGCGACCATCCGGTAGGGATGCGCCAGCGACCAGGCCGGGAATGTGTTGGTGGAGAAACGCTGGTGCACCAGAGCGAGTGCGCTTTCGAAATCCGGATCGTGCAGGTCTGGATAGTAGGCGCCGAGCTGGTCGGCGAGGAACATGCCTTTGTAGATCAGCGTGCGGCACGACAGCGACACCGGATAATAATGCGAGACTTGGCGGCCGCGCTTGCCGTGCATGATCCCGGAGATCGTCTTGCGCAGGATATAGAGCCGGCGTTCGAACTCGTCGTCCGACTTGGTCTTCGGATTGCGCGCGAGAAATACCTGCATGTTCTTCGGCTCGGTCGGCTTGACCGATTCGCCGAGCGTCGAATTGTCGGTCGGCACGTCGCGCCAGCCCAACAGCGTCATGCCCTCGCTCGCCGCAACCGCGGCGTAAGCGTCGACGATCTCCTGCCGCCACGCCGGATCGTGCGGCATGAACAGGGCGCCGACGGCGTAATCGCCCGGCTTTGGCAGCTTGATGCCGAGCTCGGCGGCCTTCTTGGCGAGAAACTTGTGCGGCATTTGCACCAGAATGCCGGCGCCGTCGCCGGCGCGCGGGTCGGCGCCGACCGCACCGCGGTGCTCCAAATTGACCAGGATCGTCAAGGCGTCGGCGACGATCTTGTGCGATTTGCGTCCCTTGATGTCGGCAATAAATCCGACCCCGCAGGAATCCTTTTCCAGCGCCGGATCAAACAGGCCGAAACCAGACGCATCCATCGTCGTACTCGCGATCCTCCCGGAGCCTCGACCAACGCGACGTCAAGGTCCCGACGCAGCCACCGTTAGAGCTCGCTTCGTGCCATCGTCCGCATGCGGCAGATGGGACGAAAAGAGCTTGCGCCCAAGGGCGCGCTACTCTTCTCTGGAGGCAACCTTTGTGCCGCTTGAGCGGCCGCTCTGGTTGCTTGTTTTGCCGCCCGGCGCGCCCTCGCCACCGACGGCCGACCCCGCGTCTTCCCCCTCCTGAACCGAGGCGGCGCGCGGTTGGGTCACCAATTGGGACAGCAATGCTGTCCTATACAGAACATGGCAAATTCCGCACCCCAATACAAGCGCCCGACCCCTCCTGACGCTCTCCGCCTGCGCGTCGAGAACAAGAGGGACGAACAGGCGCTACGAGGGCCCCGGTCACCGCGATTTTTGCGAACGTTCCGCGTTGCGAGTGGATCATGGGATGGCCTTTCGCGCAATGGGCGATGATGGCGCCATTGCCGCAATTCGCGCTACCTTCGCCCAATGAACTTCGCCAGCGACAATACGGCGGGCATCGCGCCCGCCATTCTCGATGCGCTCGCCGAGGCCAATCGTGGCTATGCCCGCGGCTACGGCAATGACGATTGGACGCATTGCCGCCGAACGCAAGCTTGCGGAAATATTCGAGCGCGAGGTTGCGGTCTTCCTGGTGCCGACCGGCACCGCGGCCAATGCGCTGGCTCTGGCGCAGGTTTCGCCGCCTTGGGGCGTCGTCTTCTGTCATGCGGAATCCCACATCGCCACCGACGAATGCGGCGCGCCGGAATTCTTCGGGCATGGTCTGAAACTGGTCGGCTTGCCCGGCGACGGCGCCAAGATCGCTCCCGACACCCTGAAAGCGGCGCTTGCCGGCTACGGCGGCCATAGTCCGCATCAGATGGTGCCGGCGGCGCTGTCGATCACGCAGGCCAGCGAAGCCGGCACCATCTACCGGACCGGTGAGATCGCGGCGCTGGCCGAGATCGCGCACCAACGCGCGCTCGCCGTGCACATGGACGGCGCGCGTTTCGCCAATGCACTGGTGCGGCTTAACGCCAGCCCGGCGGAAATGACCTGGCGCTCCGGCGTCGATGTGCTGTCGTTCGGCGCCACCAAAGGCGGCGCGCTGGCGGCTGAGGCGGTGGTTGTTTTCGAGCCGGCCCGTGCCGCTTTCATGGGCGAGCGGCGTAAGCGCGCCGGCCATCTGTCTCTCAAAGCATCGCTTCATCGCCGCGCAGTTTCTGGCCTACCTCGCCGAGGATCGCTGGCTCACCCTGGCGCGTCACGCCAATGCGATGGCCGATAGGCTCGCGGCGACGCTGACTACAGTCGGACTGAAACCGGTCTGGCCGGTCGAAGCCAATCTGATTTTCCTGGTGCTGCCGCGCGCGCTCGACGCCAAGCTACAAGCCGCCGGCGCCACTTATTATGTGCGATCGAGCGAGAGCCTGGACGTCGGGACGGATAATGTCCTGGTGCGGCTGGTCACGTCGTTTGCCACGGAACAGTCCGATATCGACCGCTTCATCGGGCATTGCAAAAAATCCTGATTGCGCCCAAGCGCCGCCCCAATTGCAAGCTAACCCTGCCGTTGGGATGTGTTTTACGATCAGCTGACGGGGAGGGGCGTCACTCGTGCGTGTGTGCGTAACCGGAACCTTCGGCGACTGGCGCTTCTCGTCCTGGCCGTCGCTTCCGGGCAGGCGCAGGTTTTGCCGCTGCCGCCGCAAAATCCGCCGCTGCTCGCGCCCGGTCCGCCGCCACCGCTGCCTGCGGCCCCGGGCTTCGTCTCGACTTACGAAATTATTCGTACGCTGCGTTCGGCGGGCTTCGATCCGCTGGCGCCGCCGTTGCGCGAGGGCACCATCTATGTGGCGCGGGCAACCGACTATCGCGGCATCCTGATGCGCGTGGTACTCGATGCGCGCACCGGCGCCATCCGCGATGCCAACCGCATTATGCCAGGCCCGGGCAACTTACGCCGGACCCTATGGCGGCGTTTACGGCGAGCGCGCTTACGGCCCGTATGGTCCCGGGCCATACGGTCCCGATCCCGATGATGAAGACGATGCAGGGCCGTACGGTTCCGGCCCTTACGGCGGGCCCGGTCTTGCGCCGACTGCCTTATGGATTGCCGCCGGGACGATGCTCCGCCGGCGCCCGTCGTGCCGCATCCGGTCACCGGCGCTGGCGTCACGCCGCTGCCGCGGCCGCGCCCGCCAGAGATCGCGTCGCGCAAGGCCGCCGACGGTGCCAAACGGTCGGCGGCAAGTGCGACTGACGCCAAGCCATCGCTCGCGGTCGATCCCAAACCGGATATCAAGCCGGATCCCAGGCCGACCGTAACGACCGCGGCTCCTGTCGTGCCGCCTTCGCCCGCACCGCAAGCAGCGCCGCCGCCGACCGCACCAGCCAAGCCGGGCAAAGCGCCGACTACTCTCACGATCAATAATTGAGCGCCGCGCCATGTGCCCTGCGCAGGCGAGCAATGGCGCGCCGCGCAATTGAGCTGGCTGCGGCCGCCGCGTAGCATGCCCCAATAACTAATGTACTTCGCCGGGGAGGCGCCGCCGTGAAAGTCTGCATGTTCCATTTGATGCCCTATCGGGGCCTGCCGGCGGATTTCGACCAGCGCTACAAGTCGGCTTACATCGATCCGCTGTGGTTCGACGTCGCAGATGCCGACAAGGTCGGCGAATACTACAATGCGACCCTCGATGAACTCTTGTTCGCCGCGAAATCCGGCTTTCACGGCTTGTGCACCAACCAGCATCATCAGAACGTCTATGGCTTCATGGCCAATCCCAGCATCATGGCGGCGGTGCTGGCCAAAGGCACCAATGGCCAGAACGTCGCCATCGTGCAGCTCGGCTCGACGCTGCCGTCGACCTCGCCGCCGACCCGCATCGCCGAGGAATACGCGATGCTCGACTGCATCAGCGGCGGGCGCCTGGTCGCCGGCTTTCCCACCGGCCTGCCGTCCGACGCCACCATCTCCAACGGCGTCGTCCCGATCGAGCAGCGCGAGCGCTATCGCGAGGCCCTGGCGCTGGTGATAAAGGCCTGGTCGGCGCGCGAAATCTTTGCCTGGAACGGCAAGCACTATCAGCTCGGCATGGTCAATCTCTGGCCGCGGCCGATCCAGCAGCCGCATCCACCGATCTGGATTCCCGGCTCCGGCATTTCCGGTACCGCGGAATTCGTCGTCGGCGAGGATCATTGCTTCTGTCATCTCAGCTACTACGGCGCCAAGAACGCCAAGCAGGTGAACAATCGTTATTGGGATCTGGTGGCGCGCAAAGGCCGCGACGATAACCCTTACCGCTTCAGCTTCCTGCAGCTTATCGGCGTCGCGCCGACCGACGCCGAGGCCGAGGACCTTTACGCCGAGCACGCCGAGTATTTCTTCCACAAGCTCCTCTACACGCCGCCCTATTACCAGGCGATCCCCGGCTGCCTCGAATACGAGGCGCTGCGACAGGCGCTGCATCACAATCCGCGCGCCGAGGTGAACCTGCGCGAGCTTAAGGCCAAGGATTTCTTCGAGCGGGGTTTTGTCGTCGTCGGCAGCCCGAAGACGGTCCGCGAACAACTGCTCGACGGCATCAAAGAGCTGCGCATGGGCCATTTGCTGGCGCTGTTGCATTTCGGCTCGATGCCGACGGAAGTTTGCAAGGCCAACATCGATCTGTTTGCCCGCGAAGTGCTGCCGTATTTGAAAGATCAGTGGGACGACACATACGAGGACCGCTGGTGGCCCGAGCGATTGAAGAGCAAGCGGCCGGCCGCCGCCAAGCTCGCCGAACCGGCCGAAGCGTCCTGACGGCGGGAGACAGACATGGCCGCCGTCGACGTGCGCCGGATAAAACTCTGGCAGGATCGGATCGATACCGAAGTCGAGATCGCGGGCGAGGGGCCGCCGCTCGTCTATCTGCACGGACCGTGGGGGCTGGCGCCCGATCGCGCCTTTGTTGCCCGCCTCGCCGAGTGCCATCAGGTTTTCGCACCGAAATTTCCCGGTACCAGCGCCGGAGATCCGAATTCAGTGCAGGCGCTCGATGGCTGGCACGATCTCGTGGTCTATACCGGCGAATTGTTCGACAGACTCGGACTGTCTTCGCCGGCGCTGGTCGGCCATTCCTTCGGCGCGCTGCTCGCCGCGGAATTCGCCGCCGCGGCGCCGCGCGCGGTCGGCCCGCTCGTACTGATCGATCCAGTCGGCCTGTGGCGCGACGATCATCCGGTGAAAAACTGGATGATCTTGAGCGACGCCGTGCGCAGGGCTTCGCTGTTCGCCGCGCCCGACGGTGACGCCGCGCGCCGCTTCTTCGAAGTACCCGCCGAGCCGGCCGCGCGCGTCGACGCGCTCTCGCAATTCATCTGGGCGCAGGCCTGCACCGGCAAATTCGTCTGGCCGGTCGCCGACCGCGGCTTGGATCGGCGCATTCATCGCATCGTCGCGCCGGCTTTGATTCTCTGGGGCAATGCCGATGGCATCGTCGCTCCGGTCTATGCGCAAGAATTTGCCCAGCGCATTCCCGGCGCAAAGGTCGCGCTCATCGATGGAGCCGGCCATCTGCCGCAACTCGAACAGCAAGAACGGGTGGTCGCGGCGATTGGGAAGTTTCTGGCCTGAATCGTGAAGACATTACCGGAATGCCCGAGCAGCTTTACAAAAGGGATGCCGCTAAATTTTCAGAAACGGATAATAGTTCTCGTATTTCATCGTGATCATCCCCATATGTGATTGTGACAGCTAATAACTAGACATTCCGGCACCGTTGAGCTGAGTTTGCTCCGTTTGCCCCGTGTCATACAGCGAGGGGCCCATGTTCACCGCAGATCAATTTCGTACGAAAGCCGCGGAAAGCGCTGAATCGATCAAACATACCGACGTTCCGAGCGAAATCAGCAAATTTGAGCGATCGATGGAAAGCTTCCGTCTGTTGGCTCAAAATGAGGACTGGCTGGCGGACAATTTCGAAAAAATGATCAACTTGCGGGACATGCCCGCGGAAGCGAAGGCGGGTGGAAAACCGCTCGACAGCAAGGATGTCGCGGAGATCGAAGAACGTATTCTGCGGTGCCTCGGCGCAGCCGTGATCATGCAGTGGAACGCGATTCCAACGAAACTTCAGCGCGAGCTGTTCGATACCGCGGGCTCTCTCGGTGACGTACTGCAAACCGGGGCGCTGCGCGGCCAAATTGCCCGCTTCCTGCACAGCCACAAGGATGAAGCGGGAAAGCCCGATGGCGCATAAATTCGACGTCGGTCAATTGGTCGATCTGGAGCTGAGCTCGCTGCGATCGGCGGTGCGTGGCCCGTATGAAATTCGCCATCTTATTCCGGCTTCGGACCGCGATCCCGGCGATCCGTGCTACCGCATCAAGAGCATCGCTGAGAAGCACGAACGAATCGCGCCTGAAAGCGAGCTGACGCTCTCGGAGCCGGTTTTCGCATAAATCATGCTATCTGCGGCTGAAGGAACGCCGGACTGATGCTCAATTTTCCGAATCGAAGCCGAATTTTCGATCCGACCCGGCGCGCCGTTCGGTTCTGGGGGCATGACAGCGCGATGGAGTGGTCATTCTTCGCGACCGAGGAAGCGCTAAAACGCCTGCAGCCGCAAATGGAGCGCGACGAGGCCAGCCTGCTGCTCGCCTTTGATGCCAATCGCGCGGCCATCTACGCCGCCGCGACCAAAGTTTATAAACGGGGACGAAAAGGGTCGTACGAGCTCTTGCCCGCGGATTTCTGATGCCGCTTGCGAGCGCCGTCAAATAGCGCCGACGTTGCGCTTATCGAAAATACCAAGATTTTTTTGCGCCTCGATCGGCATGTTGGGCACGAGAATCATGCGGCCCATGAACGTCGTCCACGGTTTTTCGGCGCTGGGCTGGAGCTGGGCAAAATTCCAAAATTGCAGCTCTTTCATCTCGATCTCGGTCACGGCGTTTTCGAGCACCCAGCTGCGGAGCATGCTGAGCCGGCTTCGCTCGGCGTCTGCGAACATCGCCTCCGGCATGATTTTTCTCATTGCACCGTTCCTTTGCTGATGTGATGGGACCCGAGATTTCGCGCTTGCGACGACAGAGCAGGCCTTTGACCTGGCTGTCCGTGCTCGTTCCGGGCGAAAAGGTCCGTTGGCGGCGAGTATTGCCACGCCAATCGTAACCTTTCCCTTAGAGGATGATCTCAAACGCAACACAAAAGGCGCTTAATGTGCGCGGGGCGATGCCGGCATCCCGCCTAGCGGCGCTTCTTCGATCGCGATTTGCGGGCCGCGTAACGCGCGTCCCTGGCCGCCTTTTGTTCGGCTTGCAGCGTTTGCTCACGCTCCGCGCTTTCGGCCTTGACGCGCTCGGCCTCAATCGCCGCGTCGCGCGCCGCCTGTTGCGCGCGTTCGGCCTCGCGGGCTTTGGTTTCAGCTCTTTCGATCTCGCGGCTGGTCTTGATCTTGCCGCGTTCGGCGGCCTGCGCCGTTCGCGCTGTCAGCCGTTCTGCCAGCCCCGGGTCGGCGGTCTTGGCACGAAACTTTTCCAGCGCGGCCTTTCTTGCCTTGGCCGCTGCCTGCTGACGCTCGATAAAATCCGGTTGCTTGAAGCCAGCCATTTATCTCGACCGCGGTCCGTAATCTCAATCTTGTTTCATCAGCGCGGGCGCCAGCCTACGACCGTCGCTTCAATTGGGCCGCTGGTCTCTACGCTCTGCCAAGCACCGTCAGTCCATCGGCACAAAAATGGAATGACATAGGTGCCGACATGGTCCTCGCAAAGAAGCTCTAGCGGTTGGTCCGCCGGGGGAACGCCTTGGTGAGTGAAGGTGTCGATTCGCGCCTGCCGTGTCGCCATGCGGTCTTCATCGTCCTTGGTCGTCAGGGATTCAACGCACGGATTTAGCGCCACGATGGCATCGAGAGTTACTTATATAGCGTCGACAATCATGTAATCAACCAGTGGCGACGCGATGGCACTTGCGCCTGATCACTCCCGGAAGCGGAGAGCCTTGACCAAGAGCGCAAATGCTGCCGAGGGTTGGCGGCGGCTCGGATAATAGAGGTGATAGCCAGCATAGAGCGGGCACCAATCCTCCAGCACGCGCTTGAAGCGGCCCTTGGCGAGGTGCGGCCGTACCAGATCCTCCGGCACATACGCGAGGCCGAAACCGGCGAGTGCCGCGTTGAGCATCTGGAATGTGCCGTTGAAGGTGAGCTGGCCTTCGACGCGCACTTTTTGGAGAAGCCGACGGCGGTGATCCAGCCTCAATAAGTCACCGCACCGATCCAGCCGCCAATGACTGGTTAATTCGTTGAATCGGGCAATTAATCCTCGCAATTCTCCGTGATCGGTCCCATATACGGTAGCGACATCCGATTTTGGAATGTCCTCGCTCCAATAAGCGGAATGCGCCGACTTGAGGCGCCTGGGTAAAGGTCGGAATGAAATCATGTGTCGGCCTGATTTTGTGCTTGATGTTTTTTTCAGCCTTTGCCGCCCATGCGGGCAATACGGCAGACCAGTCGTCTGATCGGGTTTTTCTGCTGGATCTGCAAAGGGCGCTACGAACGGACGACAAGGACTGGCTGGCCGCGCATATGCATTATCCGGCCAGCTATTATGGACCGAACTTCATCATGATTAAAAACAGGGCGTCGTTTGACGATCATTATCCGATGCTTGTCGGACCGAAATTGCGCGCGATCGTGTTGGCGCAAGATCCGGATCAGCTGTTCAAGGACCGGCACGGCATAATGATCGGGAGCGATCCTAACATCTGGTTCTATAATTTTGGCAGTGGACCGGAAGATACCCGCTACGAGATAATCACAATCAATGATGCCGAATAATCTTCCAGCGAGAACGCAAAATGTACAAATTGAGAGACGATGGATACGCCAGCTTCAAGAAGATTATGAATGGGAGAAAATGGGTTGGTCGTGTCAGCCAGACCGCCGGCGGCTTCCTTGGCAAAATTGGCAGTTGCGAAGCCGAGGCGCCAACGGAGACGGCGGCACTTCGCGCAGTTGTAGCGAAGGGTCGTGGGGAAACGGCTGAAGCGGTCCCCGAGACCCGCGCCAGCTCCAAGCGAACGTCGACCGTGCAAGCTGACACAGAGCGCGTGATAGAGTGGCTGCGCGAGCTGAGCCAAATCAGTGACGGTCATCCGGATTTTACCAACGCCGATGTGGCTCGCACCCTCGGCAAGAAACGTCCGGGGCAGGAGCTGGCCAATCTCATGTCGCGCCTTGACTTCGCCTGCTATCTCGCCGGGCTGCCGTCGATCGGCTGTGCCGCGGAAAAGCCGTTCGCCGATGCATGGCAGCAACAACATCGCAGCTGGAAATGGCCGGTCAAGAAGATGCGTGCTGCCGCCAAGGCGCATTCGTGGAGCTCGGCGGACTTCGATCTCATGCTGCAGGAAACGCAGCGCCTGTCTTATGGGCTCGGGCACGTTGCATGGAATGACGAGCATGCCAAGAACGAGAATAAAATCATGGCATGGGCGGGCGTTTGAGCGAGAGAGCAGCGCAGAGCGGCCGGTTGCTTGCCTGCATGCTCACCGCGGTGATAGCCGCCGCGGTTTTGTCGCCGCGCGCCGCCTCAGCCACCGAGCGCGGCCCGTGCACCCCTGACGAAACCAGCGTCTTTAACTGCCGCAACGGGTCCAAAACCGCATCGCTCTGCCTCTCCGGCGGTGCGGCGCATCTCAGATATGTTTTCGGTTCGCCGGGCCAGACCGAGCTGTCTTATCCGGCGGCAACCGTTCGCCCGCAGGACGCGTTTCGTCACGGCCACATCATGTATTCGGGCATCGGCGGCGATTATATCCAGTTCGACAACGGCGGGTTTCGATACTTCGTCTTCTACATATTGGGACACGACACCGACAATCGCGGCGTCGTCGTCGAGCGCGGTGGCAAGAGCGTGATGAATTTCGTCTGCAAGGCCGCCTCGTCGGACGATCTGACGACCGATTTCTTCAAGCTCATGGCGTTGCCGGAGATCGACGATTACACGAATTTTGACGTGCCGCAGGTGTATTTCCGTCCGGCGCGGTAACCGGCACCATCGTGATGCGATAGGGCTATTGTACCACAGCCATTCGTTCGGTGTGACCAACGGCACACTCCAAGCGATGCGCGAGCATTAAGGTGGAAAGTGTTAAGCAAAGCCGGGCGGCTTTCCATCGACGGTCCGGCCGTCCTGGCCAGCAGCTAATCACGTTGGCCCCCTGCCGGGTGTCTCTTTAATTCAGTCGCCAGTCCAAAAGCGGATCGGTTCACCGGGCTGAGTCACCGTTACCAGCTATATTTCAGTATGCCGGAGCCGGCCTCTCTGCGCCAATTGAACGAAAGTTCTCATAGAACGTTGCCGCGACACCACGACGCCCAGCGCCATATGGCACGATGGGAGTGGGCAGAAGCCCCTCGGCGCCGGTCCAAATCGTACCTGATCCGGAACGCGCACTGGTTGCGTCGGCCCAGTGCGATATTGATTGCGCCAGGGACCAAGACGTGACGAACCAAGAGCAAGATGCCGTTTCGGCTATTGCGGCGCGCTTTGCCGCGTCGCCGGCATTTGCACAGGCGCTGTTGAGTTACAGCGAAGGGTTGGCGGAGCTCCGCCAGGGACAGAGATTTCTCAACAAACTGTTGGCGAGAGATGCGTCATGGCGCGTGATCGGCTATCTGCTTTTTCTCGATGCCGGCCGCGATCCGCTCGATGCGAATAGCGGCGCGACCTACGGCCGGCTGCACGCGCTGTGCACACACCGCGGCGAGGTCAGCCCGCGAACGCTCAAGACCATGCTGGCGCTGCTGCGCCTCGGCGGATTTCTGCGAGCACGGACGAGCGCGTCGGACCGCCGGCTGCGGATCTACCAGCCGACCGAGCGCTTGATCGGCTTCGTGCGCCGCTGGCTGTCCTATCCGGTCGTCGCCCTCGATATTCTCGAGCCGCAAGGGCAGCGCGCGCGGCGGCTGCGCGAGGATCCTGAATTCGTCAGGCAATTCTTGCTCTCGGGCGGCCGCAATTTCATGGCGTCGACGCCGCTGACCGAGCGCATGCCGGAATTCGGCTTTTTCCTCGACGGACAGGAAGGGGCGATGATGACCTTGCTCGCGCTGTTGCTGGCGAAGATGCTCGGCGCGCCGACGCCGAGCCGGGCGACCATCGCCCGGCAATTCGGCCTGTCGAAGACGCAAGTGACGCGAGTCGTGACCGCGGCCGCCGCGCAGGGCTTCTTCGCAATGGATGCCGACGGCGTTCCCGCGCCGACGCCCAAGACACGCGCGCTGTACCGCCGCTGGGTCGCGCTGGAGCTGGCCTTCTACGCCGCGCATATGGCGCCGGTGCAATCGGACGAGACGCGCGGCGCCGGCGCAGGTCTGTAAGTCCGCTCGCTCACCACGAATATTTCAGCGTGCCGGTGCCGGAATAAGTCTGCGCGGTGGGCGCGAATTCGCCGTCGAATTTGGCGATCGCCGTCCAGTTGGCGGTGAGGTGCAGTTCGGCGCTGGCGCTGGTGAGCGCCGAGTTGGTCGGCGGCGCCGCGCCGTTGACGGTGAAGTTCGATCCCGGCAGCGCCTGGAACACGGCGCCGAGCGAAGAATTGGAGATCCAGTCGTGCGCCCAGGCCAGCCGCCCGCGCAGCACGAGCGGCATGGCGTTGACGATCTGCACAGTGTCGAAGCGCATGCCGAGTTCGCTTCGCGTGTCGGTCGCGTTCTGCGCGGCGAAGCTTAATCCCAATCCGCCGCCGGTGAGATCGGTCTCGGAAAAGCCCGGGGTGTGGAAGTCCTGCACCTGCAAGCGCCGCATAAGGCGTCACGCCGATAATCAGACCCGTGACCGGCACGGCGTAGCGATAGCCGGCTTCGCCGCGCGCCGCGTAACTCTGGCCGTCGAATTTTGCGGTGAGATTGTCGCCGACCGCGATGCGATTTGTCGTGAACCAATGATTGGCGAAAGCCAGTGCGCCGGAGAGATACAACGGCCCCCAATGCGTAGTGTCGTGGACGCCGATCTGGAAGCTGTCGCTCCGCCCGGTGCCGAGATTTCCCGCCACGCTCCAATTGGTGCCGCCGCCGGCGAGCGCAAAGCCGTAAACCGAATCCGGCGTGGCGCGGTAATCCATGCCGGCGGCAAAGCCGTAGTCGCTCGCCGTGACATCGCCGGAGCCGACCACCGGATTGCCGTCGAGTTTTGCAGCGCCGCCATAGGCCGAGCCCCAGGCGCTCCAGCGCTGGTCGAAGTTTTGTTGCGGCGCCGGCGCTCGGAGCACGGAGTTGTAGGCCTGCGCGATATCCGACGGCAGGCTCGCCTCCTGCTCCGGCGCAAAACCCGGCGCGCCGCCGCCGGTCGGGCTACTGCCACCCCCGCTCGACGGATCGGACAACAGATTCATAAAGTCCGTCATCAACTGGAACGCGCTGGTCTGCGCCCCGGTCGCCGGCTGGCCGGCGAGTTGCGTGAGCGCATTTTCGAGCTGCGCCGGGGTGTAGTTGAACAGGTTCTGGAATCCCGCGGGCGGCGTCACGCCGTTCTGGATCGCATTTTCGATCCCGTTGGCGACGTTGAGCACGTTCTGTGGCGGATTGGGCGGCAATAGCGAAGTCAGGCTGTTGTAGGTGACGCTGAGGAACACGTCGTCCGCATCGTAGCTCAGCGTGCCGCGGTATTCGCCGAATACGACGGTCGGATCGGAGAACGTCCCGGTCACCCCGGTATTGGCGGTCAGCACCGTGAATGTGGTGCCGACGGTCGGCGCGCTGGCGCTACCGACGGCGAACACGGCGCCGCTGGTGATGGTCGCAAACGTTGAGACATTGGCGCCGCTGGCATTGGTGGCGTTGAGCGTGACCATGTAGACGGCGGCCGACTGCAGCACCAGGCTGCCGGTGATGGTCATCTTGGTCGAAGTCGTGCCCGGCGCGAAGGTGCCGCCGGTCAGGACCACGACGCCGGCGGCGGCAATCGAGCCAGAGTCGAACAGCGTGCCGGACACGATGTTGACGGTCTGCATGCCGGCAATCGCATTGGCATAGGTGAAGCTGCTGGAACCAAGCGCGAAGTTGAGCGTGTCACCGCTGGCGGTGCCGGCGCCGATGATGTTGCCGCTGATCGCGCCGCCGTTGATATCAATGGTCACCGGGCTCGTCGCGGCGCTCACATCAATCGCCGTGCCGCCGGTGCCGGTGATGTTGCCTGAGTTCACGATCGCGTTGCCGGCGGCAAAGGTCACGCCGGTGCCGATGAAAATGCCGGTCCTGGCGGTGATCGTGCCTGAGTTGCTGATGTTGCCGCCGGCGCTGGTGGCGCTGCCGAATTGCGCGACATTGCTGACCGCGATGCCGCGATCGCCAGCGGCCGTGATCGCGCCGGAGTTGGTGATGCCGCCCAAGAAGGTCGATACGCGGTTGACCGCGATGCCGACATTGCCCGCCGAAATCGTGCCGCCGTTGCTGATGCCGCCGGAGAAAGTCGAGAAGGTCACACTTGCGCCGGCGTTCGCGGTGCCGCCAACCAGGATGCCGATATTGCCCGCCGTGATCGATCCGCTGGTACTGTTGGTGATGCCGCCCGAGAAAGTCGAGATGGTGGTGCTGATTGCCGCACCGGAGGGCGCGGCCGCGCCGCCGACGAAGATGCCGTCCAGTCCCACCGAGATCGTGCCGGAATTGCTGATGCCGCCGGCAAAGGTGGAAATTGTAACGAACCCCTTGGAATTTGCGTAGACAGGGTAGCCGCCGCCGACCCAAATACCGTCGATGCTCGCCGCGATCGTGCCGGAATTGGTGATGCCGCCGGCGAATGTCGAGATCGTGATGGTCACGTTGCTGGCACTGCGATCGCCGACCACGATGCCAGTCCCGGTGCTCGCCGTAATCGTGCCGGAATTGGTGATGCCGCCGCCGAAGCTCGATATCGTCACGCTTATCGTCGAAGTGCTGCCGATCAAGACGCCGTTGCCGAATGTTGCCCTGATCGTGCCGGAATTGCTGATGCCGCCGGAAACGGTGGCGTGGTTGGTGACAAAAATGCCGTTGCCATAACCCGCCGCAGTGATCTGGCCGGCATTGACGATGGCGCCGCCGACCGATGCGTTCAGGATGACAATTCCGTTGCTCTGTAAGGAGGGGCCGGTCGCGGTGAGCGTGCCCGTGTCGGTGTTGGTGACATTGCCGGTGACGGCGATGCCGTCAATTCTAATGCAGTTGATGGCGCCGGAATTACTGACCGAAGCCTGACTGGACCCGGGGGTGTTCTGGCAACTCGCGAACGCCGCCGGCGCGCCGCCGCCGATCAGCAACGCAGCAACCGAACTCGACGCCAGCAGTCCGCAAAGCCGGCCGCGACCAAGGCGCTCCGCAACGCGCCCGTGCATGCAACTTGTCCCAGTCCGTCCGCGCATTCCACAGAGACGACGCGCGGAATTCCAACACCCGAGCCTCGAACTCACGCTACGATACGGCTGCCGAACGCGGCAATGGCCGCCGGCGTCGCGTTCGGCGTTGTTGCGCCGCTTGGATGCGAATTCCGTAGAATGTGGCCGCAGCGCCACGCCGCCCGGTCGCTTGAATCACACGATAGGGGGAGCTCCCCCGCCGCGCGCGGTCCAAATCGTGCCTGATCTGGAGCCGGGAGTAACACCCGAAGAAGCGTTGGTTCAGTCGAGATTGTCCAAAATAATTCCCGGGCACATTCGCGATAAAAATCTCCCTAATCTTCAGTTAGAAAGTCCCACTCGTGATCATCTGACGAGGTCGAGCCGCTCCATCGTGAAATGAAGACCTGTCACGCCAGTAAGGCACGGGGACTTCCACCTTTGCCCGCTCCTGCTTTGATCGTCGCATTTATGGTCACGATCACGGAGACGTGATGTGACAAACGTCCCCGTTACAGTTACAGCCCGCCAGCTCGCTCATCAGGGACGCCTTCGCGAGGGTACTCTCGGATGTGGAGCGAGTGCGGTGCCCGCGGGCGGGCCATACACCCGCTCCCGGGCGGTTTTGGGCATCGACCGTCCGGCGCGTGACCGGACTGCCAGGTGCTGGCTGCACTGGTGCCGGAGAGGGTCCTCCCGTTTGGATCCGGTGATTCCAGGAAGCGCGGCCCGGAACCGAGTCGAGGTAAGTCCCTCGGCGCATGGCCGCGGTGGAGCGCCGAAAGGCGAGCGCGCCGCCTCTTTAGTCCCGCGCCAATGCGGGCAGAGGCGAACATAGCGCGCGCCGCATACGCTGGCAGGCTTTCTTTTCTGCGGCGGGGCGGAACCCGTGGTGCGCCTGTCGGCGCTCCGCCTCCCTCTTTTTTTGGAGGGAGGTCTTGGGAAGGGCTTTCTTAAAGCGTGAAGCAAAGCTCGGATGCAAAGGCGCATCCCGGGAACGGGGGATGCTTTGTCCGATCGCGTGGGCGGAGAACGATGAGCAGGTGCGAATCGAGCTTAAATCAAAAGCGCCCCGGAGGACCGGGGCGCTTTATCATTCACGAGATCGCAGACGGCTTACGCAGCCTTCTGGCTCTCGATCACCGTCGGGCCTTTGGCCTTGCCGTTGATCGGGATCGAGCGCGGCTTCTTCGCCTCGGGAATCTCGCGCACGAGGTCGACGTGCAGGAGACCGTTCTCGAGGCTGGCGCCCTTGACCTGGACAAAGTCGGCAAGCTGGAACACGCGCTCGAAGGTGCGGGCGGCGATGCCCTGGTAGAGCACCTCACCCCGCTTTTCCTCGTCCTTGGCGTTTTTCTCGCCGCGGATGGTCAGCGTGTTTTCTTTGGCGACGACCGACAACTCCGGCTCGTTAAAGCCGGCGACCGCTACGGAGACGCGGTACGCGTTGTCGCCGGTCCGCTCGATATTATAGGGCGGATAACCCGGCGCGGCGCCCTCAAGGCCCTGATCGAGCAGCGAGAACAACCGGTCGAAGCCGACGGTGGAACGATAAAGGGGGGACAGATCGAAAGTTCGCATGGCATATCCTCCTTGTGAAGCGACATGCGGATGACTCGCCCGTATGGGCCAAGCCGATGAATGCGCAGCCCGCTTTGGCCTGCGCAAATCTGATATGGGATCGGTTTGCCGGCCCGCAAGATGGCTTGTAAAGTATTGTTTCTACAAGAATATTTGTCCCGCCGCAAATTGCGTTCCAATTACCGCCTTTGAGCAAAGCAAAGATGACGTTGGGCGCGAGACTGCTATAAGCGGACGCAGAACCGCTCAGCTTCGGCCTCATGAAACTCGTCTCAATTCCCGCCAATCCGGTTCCGGATAACTTCGTCGCCGGCATGCTCAAAACGCCCGACGGCGTCAGCTTGCGCTTTGCGCGCTGGCTGCCGCCGGCCGGGCGTCGCGGCACGGTGTGCATTTTCCAGGGTCGCGCCGAATGGATCGAGAAATATTTCGAGACGGTGCGCGATTTGCGCGCGCGCGGTTTTGCGGTCGCCGCGCTCGACTGGCGCGGGCAGGGTCTGTCGGATCGTGCGCTCGGCGACCGACGCAAGAGCTATGTGCGCGATTTTTCCGAATACGACAGCGATCTCGAGACCTTCATGCGCGAGGTCGTGTTGCCGGATTGTCCGCCGCCGATCTTCGCGCTCGGCCATTCCACCGGCGCGTCGGTTCTCATCCGCGCCGCGCACCGCGGCCATCGCTGGTTCGACCGCATGGTGCTGACCGCGCCGTTGATCAAGCTCGGCGGCGTCGATTATTCGCACGGCGCCGGTCCGCTCATCGTGCGGGCGCTGCGGATGGCGGGTTTCGGCACCATGTATGTGCCGAAGACCGACACCAGCATCGTCGAATCGCGGCCGTTTCTCGGCAACATCCTCACCTCGGATCCGGTGCGCTATGCCCGCAATGCGGCGATCATCGAGGCGGAGCCGGCGCTTTCTGTCGGCGCCCCGACGGTCGCCTGGATGGACTCGGCCTTCCGCTCGATGCGGGCGATGCGCGAGCACAGCTATCCGGCGCGCATCCGCCAGCCGATGCTGATTGTCGCCGGCGGCAGCGACGCCGTGGTGTCGAATCCGGCGATCGAGGATTTTGCCAGCATGCTGCGTGCTGGCTCGCATCTGGTCATTGTCGGCGCGCAGCATGAGATCCTGATGGAGCAGGACCGTTTCCGCACCCAATTCTGGGCGGCGTTCGACGCCTTCGTGCCGGGCACGCCGCTGTATTAGCGGCTGTTGAGCACGTCCATCGCCTGCGCATGCACGCGCTTGTCGCCGGCGGCGACGATGCGGCCGCCGTTGTGCGGCCGGCCGTTCTCCCAGGTGGTGATGATGCCGCCTGCGCCTTCGATGATCGGAATGAGAGGCAACACGTCATGCGGCTTGAGCTCGGTCTCGATGACGAGATCGACCTGGCCGGCGGCGAGCACGCAATAAGCGTAGCAATCGCCGCCATAGCGCGATAGCCGCACCGCGTTCTCGACGCGGCCGAAGCTTTGCCGGTCGGCAGTGTTCATCAGGAGCGGACTGGTGGTGGCGAGGATGGCCTCGCCGAGCGAAGCGCAGGGGCGCACGCGCAGATCGCGGTCGCCGGCCGGCCCGCGATAGCGGGCGCCGCGGCCGTCGCCGGAAAACTGCTCGCGGATGAACGGCTGGTGCATCATACCGTAGATCGGCTCGCCGCGGCGGGTGAGCGCGATCAGCGTGCCCCAGACCGGCATGCCGCAGATGAACGATTTGGTGCCGTCGATCGGATCGAGCACCCAGACATACTCGGCATCCGCATTATCGGGGCCGAATTCCTCGCCGATCACGCCATGCTCGGGAAAGGTCCGCTTGATCAGCGCCCGCATCGCCGCTTCCGCGGCGCGATCGGCGGCGGTCACCGGATCGAAGCCGCCGGAATGGCTTTTATTCTCCAGTCCAAGACTTTCGCCGCCGAGCGCGCTGCGAAAGAACGGCCGGATGGTCTCGCCGGAAACGGTGGCGAGCTCGTCCACGAATGCCGTAAAGTCGATCGCTGTCATGCGCCCCCTCAGCTGTCGCCGGTTCGAGTAGCGGAGCTTTCACACTACGGCAATCGCGGGCAGGGCGTGACTTGCCGGCCACACCAGGCGTTAATCCGATATGCAAAATTGGGCTGGCGGGTCGGCGTCACTTTGCAGCGCCCCTTGGCGGAATTTTAAGCAGAGCGGGGCTTTCGTCCAAATCATTGATCTTGAATGATTTATTCTGAAACCCCGGAGCGGAACGGCGGCTGTGGCGACCAACCTCCTAAATTTGCGGCAACGGTGACCGAGAAACCCCCAGGAAATAGGTCAGCAGCCCTTGTATTTTGTGCGGCGCGGTGTATGTTGCTGCAGTGCGGTAGCGAGAGGTTCCCTCCCGTTACCGTCGCCCTCCTTGGGCGTTTCCTCCCTAGACTTGGGCCGCTCCCGCAAGGTGAGCGGCCCTTTTTCTTTCAACGCCAGATTGGTTATTCCGCCGCGGCGCGATAGGGCCGCAATTCCTCGATCGGGATCGTGGCAAGCCGCTCGGCCAGTTCTTCGAATTCGCCGGCGAGCTTGGCAAACGAAGCGGAACGTTCGTAGCGCCGCTCGTCCATATAGAGCGCGCGATTGATCTCGAGCTGGATCGCATGCAGGCCGGTGGTCGGATTGCCGTAATGCTCGGTGATGAAGCCGCCGGCATAGGGCTTGTTGCGGCTGACCGTATAGCCGAAGCCGCGCAGGCACTGTTCAATTGTCTCCGCCACCACGGCCACGCAGCTTGTGCCATAGCGGTCGCCCAGCACGAGGTCGGCGCGCGGCCGCTCGTCACGCCCGCCGGTCGACGACGGCATGGAATGGCAATCGACCAGAATGGCGGTGCCGAAATCGCGCTGCAGCCGCATGAATACGCGCCTCAGCATGCGATGATAGGGCTTGTAGAGCCCGTCGATCCGGCGGAGCGCTTCGCCGACGGAAATGCGCTGATCGTAGATTTCCTGGGCGTCGCCGACGACCCGCGCCACAGTGCCGAGCCCGCCGGCCACCCGCATCGAACGGGTATTGGCAAACGACGGCAGGCGGCCGTCGAACATCCGCGGGTCGAGCTCGTAGGGCTCGCGGTTGACGTCGACATAGCAGCGCGGGAAATGCGCCCGCATGATCGGGAAACCCCGTGCGGCCACGCCTTCGATCAATTCGCCGACGAAACTGTCCTCGGAGCGGCGCAGCGTTGCCAGATCGAGGCGCGAGGTCTGCAGGAACTCGGCTGGATAGACGCGCCCGCTATGCGGCGAATTGAACAACAGCGGCCCGCGGCACGGCGCCGGCTCGGTCGTTTCGAATGGTGGATCGAATTCGTACTGAATTTCCGACATGACGCCCGGCGGGCTTTCCGTGACACGCGACCCGGCACCCGTTCCCTAGCGTGCGCCTGCGGCCATTGTCCATAGGCGTTCTGGCTTGCCAAGACCACTTACGGTCGTCGTTAAATGGCCGTCTTTCACTCGATGTTTACCGGCCATCCGGCTTATGGAAGTGTAGGGGGGCCGGCGTAAGCCGGGTGTGAGTGATCATGTCCAAAATTCTGCTTGCCGAAGACGACATCGATATGCGGCGTTTTCTGGTCAAAGCGCTGCAAAATGCCGGTTTTGAGGTCATTTCCTATGACAACGGCCTATCGGCCTACCAGCGCCTTCGCGAGGAGCCGTTCGAGCTTCTCCTGACCGATATCGTCATGCCGGAGATGGACGGGATAGAACTCGCCCGCCGCGCGGCCGAGCTCGACCCCGACATCAAGATCATGTTCATCACCGGCTTCGCCGCCGTGGCGCTCAATTCCGATTCGACCGCGCCCAAGCACGCCAAGGTGCTGTCCAAGCCGATCCATCTGCGCGAACTGGTCAGCGAAGTGCATAAGATGCTGGCGGCTTAAGCCAGCCGCCGCCGCGAAATCGGTCGGCCCATCGCGCGCGGCTAACCCGCTTTTCGATGGGGCGATGCGATGAGTTGCGGCAAAATTCGTGCGGTGATGACTTCCAAGACCGCATCTCGCGTGTCGCGGCACTGTGCCAGCATTCCGAACGCGTCGTCGTCTTCCACATTGGGATTACTGAGCGCGCGCGCCCGTTCAAGAAGCGTTTCGAAGCCAAGCACGCCCGCGGCATTAATGAGTTCGTGAGCCTCGCGGCGCGAGTCAGCCAAATCGGACTTGAAGCAGCGGCGCAATTCTTTTTCGAATGCGACGACGCCGGCTCTTGAAGTTTTTCATCAAGCAACTCGAACGGGTGCTTCCCGAGTCCTTGGACGTCAACGCAGCCTTGCGCCGCCGTCACAACGGCTTGCCGATGCCGCGTGCTGCGGCGCGGCGGCAGATCAGATCGGCGAAGGCGATATCTTCCAACGCGATGCCGAGTGACTTGAATAGCGTGATATCGGCCGGGCCGCGGCGGCCGGGTGCTTTCCCGGTCATGACGTCGCCGAGCTCGACAATGTCCTGCCATTTCAGGCGGCCGGCGGCGACGAGATCGCGATATTCGGCGGCTTCCTCTTTGGCCTGCGCAAGATGATCGGTTGCGCGCACTGTGGCGCGCAGCACCGTTTCAGCGTCGACTTCGCGCCGCGTCGCTGCATTGGCGCCGGCAGCGTTAACGTGCACGCCGGATTTTAACCAGTTCGCGCGCAGCACCGGTTCCGCCGATTTGGTGATGGCGATGACAACATCGGCCTCGCCGACCGCGGCCTCGGCGGACACGGCCGGCTGTGTGGCGATGCGGAGCTCGCGCTCGACGCGGCGCGCGAAGCTGTCGCGATGCGCGACCGTGGGGCTGAACACACGAATGTCGGTAATCCCGCGCACCGCGCAGACGGCGGTGACTTGAGCGAACGCCTGCCGCCCGGCACCGATAACGCCGAGCGTGCGGGCTTCCGGCTTGGCCAAGACTTTGGTCGCCACGCCGCTCGCCGCGCCGGTGCGCATCTGGCCGAGATGGTCGGCTTCGATCATTGCTTTCAAACTGCTGTCCCGCGCCGAGTAGAGCAGCACATGAAACCGCGCGCCGCTGCCGCCGACAAAATAGGCCTTCAGCCCGAACAGCGCTTTGGCGCCCCAGGCCGCGCCCATCAGATTGAAGGCGCTGCCGCCGGCCGGCGCGCGTTGCCGCGGCAGGTTGACCGTTGCGGGATCGGACCAGGTCGCGAACAAGTCTTCGAGCGTGGCGATGGCATCCTTGACAGTGACCAGGCGGCAAACGTCGTCTTCGGTCAAATAGATCGCGGTGTCCGTTTTAACTGCACGGCTCGCTTCGACTTCGTCCTCCGAGGCACCCTTTCGTTTCAGTCTCGGCTTCGCCTTAGCCTTCCTCGAGGCTGTGCCCGTTCTGCCTTTGCTCATGTCCTCTCTTCGGCCCCTCTTCGCCTCAATGCGCATTCACCGGCGCGACACCACCATAGTTCAGCTTGGGAAAGTCGGCACTGCCGTCATAGAGATTTCGTCCGATCGTGGTTTCAGTTGTGGGCGCATACAATTGGCGATTGTAGCGCCAAAAAGGCTGCGGTAAGCTTTCGCCTGACGGCTGCGAACCGAGATCACAAACCAGGGGAGCCGATCATGCCGCGTACGGTCAGCTTAGGGGCTCGTGCGCCCCGCGATCCGAAATTCAGGGATATCGACGCGTCCGCGCTTTATGCGATTGCCTAGGCCGCGGTGAACGTCGAGCTGTTCACCATTCCGCTTTACATGGGCACGCTTTATTCGATCCAGGGCACCCATCAGATCACCGCCAAGGGCCAGTCCTATTTCAAAGGCCGGCTGTGGCCCGGCGGTGCGACGACCGCCAATCCCAAGACCGCCAACGAGACGGCGTTCAACATCATCTTTTCCGTATTCATCCAGGAGATGCTTCATCTCCAGCTCGCCGCAAATATGGCGACCGCGATCGGACTGACGCCGAGCTTCACCAGCCCGGCGCTCCAAGACGCCAATAACGGCTGGACCTGCTACGGCCGACTAACACGATCATTCCCCACATTGTTGATCTGCGCGACATGGATGCGCCCTATTCGAGCTTGATCGTCAATATCGCGGCCCTGACCGAAGCGCAGGTCAATTTGTTCCTCGCCATCGAGGAGCCTGACGGTGTCGCGCGCAAGCACATCGTGAAGGGCAAATATTTCCCGACCGTGCCGTTCGCAGGATGGGAGACGTGGTTTAACGAGAAGAATCTGCCGATGTTTGGTACCATCGGCCAGCTCTACCAGTGCTACTACGATTATCTGAACCTGCGCTACACCGACGGCACCAGCCTCTGGCAATATGCCACCGTCTCTTCGCAGCAGCGCGATCTATTCAACGTCGAGGTCGCCGGCGATCATCCGCTGCGGGAATATCCCGGCCTCGAGGCGTCGTTGAGCTCGCTGCGCGCTGTGGTCGACATGATGGACGCCATCACCGATCAGGGCGAAGGCAGCACGCTGGTCAAAACCGATGCGCGGCTACTTGCCGCCGTCGAGGAAAAATACCGCTCGTCCGACCAGGCGCTGACACAGGACTATCCGAGCTATACCGACAGCGGCCAGCCGGTGCCGTCAGCCGACGCGGCGGCGCGCTTCAAAAACGACGGTAAGGACCATTTCGAACGCTTCGGCGAAGTCCTGGCGCTGCTCGAGGGCGGCAAAATCGTGACCTGGCCCGATTGGTTCAAAGCCGGCAATATCTGGAAGAAGGAAGACTTGCAGGCCGCCGATTACAATCCGAACGACAATCCGAAGCTGCCATCGACCGAGGCGATCGCCGCCGCACTCAACGCGCTTGCGGCGCCGGCCGTGCGCGAGGCCAATCACGCGCTGATCAGCCAGGTGGCCGCGGGCGCGATCGCCGGCGTCACCACGGTGCTCAACGAATATTGGAAGAGCCAGGATCCGAAAAATCCAGTGGCATTTCCGTCACCCTCGATGGGTGGCACTGGCGACCGTATGGCGATCTGCTGGGCGCTGTTCGGCGAAGCTCCAGATCTGTCGCTCGGCGTCGATCCGATCGTGCCGGGCAAGCTCTACCACACCTGCCAGGCGCTCGATTTTTCCGGACTCGGCAACAATCAATGCGCTCCGCCGGAGGTGTTTCACACCTGCATCGGCTCCAACAAATGCAAGGCGCAAGGCGGCTGCGGTTTCGTGCAGCAAACGTCGGGCGGCGGGGTTTGCGGCCATGCCATGGGAACCCGCGGACCGCTGAGCGCCGGCGGTTGCGGCGGCCCGCCGAGCAACGCGCTCTATTCGGCGCCGAGCGACAATAAATGCGGCACCTTCGGCGGCTGCGCGGTGCCGATCTCGGCCGCGCAGGTCTATCCGAAAAGCGGTACCATGGAGCTGTTCGACTTCACCGGCAAAGACAATACGCCGGCGCCAATCGGCAAGATGAACTTCAGCCAAGGCGAGCTTGTCCATGACGTGGCGTATCGTGCCTATCTCGCGGTCATGGCGCATCGCGGCCAGAAGCCGCCGGCGAGTTCGCCGCCGCCGAGCGCCATCCGACTGGCCTTTCCGCCGTCAACGTGACGCGGTGGGTGATCGTCGCGCGGCGCCGCGGCTCGGTGTGGACCTGGTCTCGTGAGTAGCGGCAAACCTCGTCTGGGACTCCCGAACCTCGGCGACGGCGTCGGCTTGCGCGATACTCACTTTCCGCACCTCATGCGCACCGATCCCGCGCAATGGGGTGTCGATTGGTTCGAGATCATCAGCGAGAATTTCATCGATAATTACGGTTATCCCGCCCACGTGCTGGATCGCATAGCAGCGCATCGGCCGGTGGTGATGCATGGCGTGTCGTTGTCGATCGGCAGCACCGATCCGCTCGACAGGGTCTATTTGCGCAAATTGCGCGAGCTTGCCGCGCATGTGCGGCCGGTCTGGATCTCGGATCATCTGTGCTGGACCGGCGTCAACGGGGTGAACTCGCATGATCTCTTGCCGATGCCGCTGACGCGGCAAAGCCTCGCCCATGTCGCTGACCGCGTGCGCGCCGTGCAAGATTATCTCGGCCGCCCGTTGATCCTGGAAAATCCGAGCACCTATCTCGAATTTCGCGCGTCCGATATTCCGGAATGGGAATTTCTGCGCTCGCTGGCGGAACAGACCGGCTGCGGCCTCTTGCTCGACGTCAATAACGTCTATGTCAGCGCCACCAATCACGGCTTCGACATGACGACCTATGTCGAGGCGGTGCCGGCGGAAAGCGTCGTGCAGGTGCATCTGGCCGGCTGCACCGATTGCGGCTCGCATATGATCGATACGCACAATCAGCCGGTGCCCGACCGGGTCTGGCCGCTTTACGCGACAGTGCAGCAGAGAACCGGCGGTGTCGCCACGTTGCTGGAATGGGACGCCGACATTCCGCCGTTTCCGGAGCTCTTGGCGCAGCTCGCCAAAGCCAAGGCAGCGCGCGCCGGTCTTCTTCCCGATGCGGCGCCGCCGCTCGCGGCGGCGGGCCGGGCGCTGTCCAACCCGGTCGTTTTTCAGCTCGGCTTGAGCGATGGCTGACGCTGACCTCGGCGTTCTGCAGCGCTGGATGCAAAGCGCGGTGACGACGCCCGGGGGCGTGCGTGAGGGCCTGCGCGTGGCGCGTGAGACTTACGCGCTCGATATTGCCGATGCGGTAAAGGGCTCGAACCGGCTGTCGGCGCCGGCGCGCCTCGAAATCTATGCTCGCGGTTATGCGCTGCGCTTGCTGGAGTGCCTGCGGGCTGAATTTCCCATCCTTCTCGCGCTGGTGGGCGACCAGGTGTTCGAAATGTTCGCCTCGTCTTACGTCTGGAGCCGGCCGTCGCGGTCGTCCTCGCTCTACGCGCTCGGCGCGGGATTTGCCGATTTTCTGCAGTCGACGCGACCCGATTCCGACGCAACGCCGGGAGCGATCGAAGCGATCCCGGCCAATCTCGCCCGGCTGGAGCGCGCCCGCGCGGACTCCTATCGGGCGCGTGGGCTCGAAGACGATCATACTCATCATGCCGCCGATGCGGTCACGTTGATGATTTCCGGCGCGTCCTTGCGTTTGCCGGAAACCGTGCGGCTGTTATCACTCGAATTCGACTTTATCGATGGCATTGAGGCGGTGCGGCGCGGCGACAAGCCCGCGGTGCCGACGGCGAAGCCGACCGACTATGCCATTGCCCGCAGCCGCTACCGCGTCCACACCCATGTCTTGGATTCATGGCAATTCGCGTTTCTCGGCGCTTGCGGTGCGCAAGGCTCGCCGCTGCAAGACGTCTGCGCAGCGGTGCAATCGGTGACCGACTGCGACGCGGCCGAAATTTGGGCTAAGCTCTTGCTGTGGATGCCGGCGGCGTTGGATGCTGGCCTCGTTACGATGACGAAGTGAATGAGGAAATGCACATGAAGGTTGAAAAAATCAAATATCCCATGGGCGCGCTGACCGCCGAGGGCGCGCTGATTTATGACGAGACGAGTTCCGCCAAGCGCCCGGCCGTGCTGATGGCGCCGAATTGGATGGGCATGACCGACGCGGCACTCGAGCGCGGCAAGCTCGTCGCCGGCGACCGTTATGTCGTCTTTGTCGCCGATATGTACGGAGAGGGCAGGCGTCCGGCCGACTTCGGCGAAGCTGCCGCGCTCGCCAATCCGCTGCGGGAGAACGCGAGCGAACAGCGCAAGCGCATCCGCGCCGCCTATGACGCAATGATCGCGGAGGCGGGCAAGCGCAACCTGGTCGACGGCCGTCGCGCCGCGGTCGGCTTCTGCTTCGGCGGCGGCAATGTGCTGGAACTCGCCCGCGACGGCGCCGATATCGCCGCCGCGGTGTCGATCCACGGCGATCTCAAAACCGCGGCTGCGGCGAAGAAGGGCGTTGTGAAAGCAAAGTTACTGGTCACGCATGGCGCGCCCGATCCGGTCGCGCCCAAGGCGGATCGCGACGCGTTCGAAAGCGAGATGGATGCGGCCGGCGCCAAATGGCAGATGCTGACCTTTTCGGGCGTCTATCACGCCTATACCGACCAGGGTTCCGACGTGCCCGGTGTTGCGGGGTGGGATGAGCCGGCTTGCCGGATGACTTACGCGGCGACACATCAGTTCATCGCCGACGCCTTCGCGGGCAAATTGTAACGCGGTCCGGCAGCCGAGGCTAGATCGCATCGGTGCCGGTTTCTTTCTCCATTCCCGCCCGGTAAGCTGAAGGCAACATGTCGATAACAGCGCCATACGCGCCGCAGGAAACGCTCCAAAAGGCTCATCAGCCGCAAAGCTTTACCGGCGGCATCGCTTCGCTTGCCGACGACCGGCTCTATGTGCTGCAAAATCCGTTCGCGCTCGACGGCCGCGTCAGTTCCTACCCGGCGAGCGCACGAGGCTTTTCGGTCGTCAACAGCTATCTCCTGACGCAGCCCGATGCCGCCATGCTGATCGACACCGGCTTCGGCAAGGACGAGCCGGTGATCCGCGCGCAGATCGAGTCGCTCATCGCGCCGGACTTGCCGCTGTCGCTGTTTCCGCTGCGGCTCAACGAATTCATGTCGATCAACAACGTCGCGAGCTTTGCCGGCCGTTTCAACGTCGAGACCTGCTACACCAGCAATATCGATGCGGCGCTGTGGTTCGATTTCGGCGATGCCGGCGGCCGCGACATTCTCAAATCGATGAAAGTCACCGCGGTGGGCCGCGCCAATTCCATCGAGCTCGGAAAACTGGGCCGCTCGATCGACGTAATGAATGCGCCGATCAGGCTGATCGCCACGCGCTGGCTCTACGACCACGCCACCAAGACGTTG
This sequence comes from uncultured Alphaproteobacteria bacterium, assembly GCA_963784325.1. Lineage (GTDB taxonomy): Bacteria > Pseudomonadota > Alphaproteobacteria > Rhizobiales > Xanthobacteraceae > BOG-931. The sequence continues at coordinate 31,860 of CAWARC010000013.1, forward strand.
TTCTCCTCCGATCTGTTCACCCATCTCTGGCGCGACACTGCGGCCGGGCCATGGATCGTGAATGAAAGCGACAACGATCCGACATCGCCGCGCGACGTCCGCTCCTTCATGCTCAACACCCGCTATTGGTGGCTGGAAGGCGCGCCGACCAATTCGATCCGGCGCGGCATCGGCAACGTGTTCGACAAATACGACATCGAGATCATCGCGCCGGGCTATGGCTGCATCTTGCGCGGCCGCAACGTGGTGGCGCGGCATTATCAGATGCTCGACGAGTTTTTGAAAGCCTGCGACAAGAGCGTGGCGGTGTCGCGCTATGTCACGCGCGACGAGGAACGCTGACCATGCTTGATAAGCCGCAGACTAAAGGCATGCTCGATACACCCGTTGCCGAAAGAATGCCGCGCGAGATCGCGCCCGGCGTGTTCTGGATCGGCGACTGCCTGGCGCAACGCCACAAGGGCAAGGTCTATCACGGCTATAACGCCGCCTTCCTGGTCGCCGGCGACGACGCTTCGATCCTGGTCGAGACCGGCCACCCCAAGGATTTTCCGGTCATCGAGCGGCATCTCAACGCCCTGTTCGCCCGCGGCGTGGCGCCGCTGAAATATCTGTTCGTCACGCACCAGGAAACGCCGCATTGCGGCGGCCTCGGCCGCATCCTCAAAACCTTTCCCGACGCCATCCTGTGCGGCGACGTCAGCGACTATCATCTGGCGTTCCCGCAATACGAACACCGCATGCGCTGGATGAAGGAAGGCGACGAGATCGAGCTTGGCGGCCGGTCATTGATGGCGGTCGAGCCGGTGATCCGCGATCTGCGCACCACCTGGTGGGGCTTCGACACCCGCGAGCGCGTGCTGTTTCCCGGCGACGGTTTTGCCTACAGCCATTATCACGAGGACGGCCATTGCGGACTGGTCGCCGAGGAAGCGGTGTCGCTCGATCTGCCGGACGTGTCGTCGACTTTCGCAGACCTCGCGCTGTTCTGGACCAAATTCGCCGACATGAACGTCTATTGCGACCGCCTCGATCATCTCATCGCGCGGTTGCACGTCAAAACCATCGCGCCGACTCATGGTCTGCCGATCACCGATGTGAAGACCACGGTGCCCAAGGTGCAAGCCGGGCTGAAGGCCGCGGCGCTGATGCCGGAGACGGGGACTAACGAGAAGGTGGCCGTCGCTGCCGCAGCGCCGGCGGCCTAGCCGCAATTTACTTCGCCTGCGTCGGAAACGGTTCGGTATAGAACTCGCCGTCGCGGCCGAAATACATGGCCTTGCGTCCGGCGATGAACACCTCGTAATGCGCGCAGCCGGCGGCCATGATCCCGCGCAGGAACGCCGCATAGCCGATCTCGCCGCGCTGGATGGCTTTGACCGTCGCCGCGACGCCGGCAGTGTCGAACGCCGGCGCGATCGCCGGTGCTCTCTCCAGCGGCATCGCCTCGTCATGCCCCTCGCTTTCCGCGCCGTAATAGGTTTTGCGCAGCCTCACCAAGTCGGCGATGTAGGACTTTACGCCTGCGCCGGCGAGTCGCTCGACGACTTTGGGAAACGGCGTGTTGGCGAAGCTCGCCTTCATGCAGTCAGCGATGGTCTCGGTATTGAACATGGTTTGGACTCCTATTTGCTTGAGTTGAGGGGATCGGTTTCGGTCAACGCTTCGCGTAGACGGCGAAGACCGCGCTGTAGTGAAACGACGTCGGCAGACGACAGTTTGCGCGCCAGCCGAGCGTGAAAGCCGCCGGCTGCCTTCATCAGCTGATCGAATGCGGCGCGGCCGCGCTTGGTGAGCACGAGGTGCGGCGAACCCCGATGGTCGGGGTTGTTCTGGTACTGCGCCGCCCCTTCGGCGACCAGCAAGTCGGCGATTCGCTGCACGTTCTGCCGGGTGACGCCGAGGATGCGCGCGATCTGCGGCACGCTGTGCGGTTCGGCCGACGCCGCGCTCATGACCTGCCAGCGCGCCTGAGTCTGGCCGACCGTTTTGGCGATCGCCTCGCCGCGTTCGCGCAAACGCCCGGCGAGCTCGTAGATGTCGGCCACGAGGATCGGAATTGAGGCTTGCGGCTTGGCTTCAATATTCATGGTTCTATATTGTCGGAGAGACAATATATTGTCAATAAATTTCGAGGCCGGCGGCGAAAGCAGTTCTCGCCGGTGCCGCCGGCCAGGAGGCCATTGCTATCGCCGGCGCAGTGTGGTCATTTTTTGCGTCGTCAACCCTCCGGGAGAAAATTCCATGCGCAAAGAACTCGCCTTGCTCGCCTCGATCGCCGCGATGTTTACGTTCATCGCGTTTAGCGCCCAGGCCATGCCGGCCGCCCCGCTCAAAGGCGCCTCGAACTCCAGCCAGGTGATTCATGTCGCCGGCGGCTGCGGCCGCGGTTGGCATCGCGGTCCGTACGGACATTGCCGCCGCAACTAAATTCGGCCTTTAAGCTAGACTTGGCCCGGCTTGCCCGGGCCAAGTTTTTTGCGATGCAACCTGATCGGTGGGGAATAGGGATGAAACAGCTCAGCATCGGCGACGTCACTATCACCAGCATTATCGAACGCGACGGCCCTTGGCGAAAACCGGAAGAGATGTTTCCGGCTTATGATGCGGCGGTCGGTAAGCGCCATCTCGCGGAGCTCGATCGCGAGGTGTTCGACCCGGCATCCGGCAAGATGGTGATCACCTACCAGACCTTCATCGTGCGCACGCCGAAGCACACCGTGCTGATCGACACCTGTACCGGCGAGGACAAGGGTTACCCGCCGCCGATGGATTTTCCCAAGCAGCCCTGGCTCGACGGTTTCCGCGCCGCAGGCCTGCGTTTCGAGGACATCGATTATGTGTTCTGCACCCATCTACACATCGATCACACCGGCTGGAACACGATGCTGCGCAACGGCAAATGGGTGCCGACGTTTCCGAAGGCGAAATACATCTTTCACAAGGGCGAATACGCCGCGTGGGAAGCGTCAAACAAGCGCGGCGAGAACCGGCCGGGCGGCGGCGGCAATGTCTGGGGCTACAATTGCGAACCGGTGGTCGCGGCCGGGCAGGCGCTGCTGGTCGACGACGACTACGCGCTCGACGATACATTTTCGCTCACGCCCACGCCCGGTCATTCGCCGTGCCATTGCTGCGTCAATGTCCGCTCGCGCGACCAGCATGCGGTCGTCGTCGGCGACCTGATGCATCACGCCTTGCAAGTCCGCGAGCCGGACTGGTCGACGGTGTTCGACTGGGACCAGGAAGAGGCCAAGCGGTCGCGCCGCAAATTCCTAAGCGAGGCCGCCGGCACCGGCAAATTCGTGCTGCCGATCCATTTCCCGCATCCGACCACCGGTCTCATCGAGGCCGATGGCGAGCGCTTTCGCTACAAGTTCGTGCGCTGAAACTCCCCGCATGGTCATTGCAAGGAGCAAAGCGACGAAGCAATCAAGATCGGCGTCTCAGACTGGATTGCTTCGCTTCGCTCGCAATGACACGAAAAGCCGTTACTGCCCCGCGATGTGATTGTCGCGGATCACTTGCCCCCACAGCCCGATCTCTTTCTTGAGCAAGGCGGCGGACGCTTCCGGCAATTCCTGATCAGCCGGGTATTCGTAGATGCCGCCGTCGGCGTAGGTCTTCTGCAGCTTGGGATCGGCCAGTGCGGTGCGCAGCGCGGCGTTGAGCTTGTCGATGATCGGCTTCGGCGTGCTGGCCGGCGCCAGCAGCATGTGCCAGAAATCGACATTGAGCTTGTCGTAGCCGAGATCGCCAAACGTAGGCACGTCCGGCAATTGCGAGAACCGACGCTTCCCGACGATGGCGTATACCTTCAATTTGCCGCTCTTCACCAAAGGCCCGGCCACCACCGACGCGATGATACTGAGATCCGTTTGGCCGCCAAGCACATCGACCAACGCCGGACCGGCGCCGCGGTAAGGCACCTGCGTGACCTTCACGCCGAGCCCTTGCATGATCAGCACATCGGCCAGATGACCGAACGAACCGACGCCGGGATGCCCGACCTTGATGTTGCCGCTGTGCTCTTTCATCCACGCCAACAGTTCCTTGAAATTGTTCGCGGCCAGCGTCGGGCGGCTCGCCAGCGTATTCGAGGTGATATTGACCAGCCCGATCGGAACGAAATCCTTCTCGGCGTCGAAGGTGCGATCCGGATAGAGCGTCATGCCCGCCGCCAACGCCGGCTGGTGCAGCAAGATGGTGTAGCCGTCGGGTTCGGCGCGGGCGGCCTTGGCAGCGGCGATCATGCCGCCGGCGCCGCCGATGTTCTCGATCACGATCGGCTGGCCGAGCGCCTTCTGCAGCGGATCCTGAAGAATGCGCGCCGTCGCATCGTCGGCGCCGCCGGGCGGGAAGGCGACGATCAAGGTTATAGGACGATCGGGATAGGTCTGCGCCGAGGCGGCGCCAGTAGCCAAAAGACAAGCGGCGAACATCAACGCCGCGAGAAAACGGTCGAACGCCATAAAACCTCCCCAAAGATTTTCCAACAAGGCCGTGTATTATTGTTGTCCGGCGCCGGCCGACTGAATTCGGACTTGACCGGATATTCCTCCTTTTTCGGAACCTTCCGCAAGGCGGTCGCGAGAGGTGCGACGTTTGGCAGCTTAATGCTTCTTGCGCATTTCGCCCGATGAATTGACGGTGGCGTGCAGATTGCGGGCGAATTCGACCGCGCCATAGACCGCCATGTCGGGTCCCGTTTTCACATATTCCTTGACGCCGTAGATCGCGGGCTTCGGCGCCTTGAGGATGGCGGCGCACAAGGTTTCGACTGCGGCGTCGAGCTTGGCGGCCGGCACCACCTCGCTGACGATGCCGAAGCTCAGGGCGCGCTCCGGGCCGATCTCGGCTTGCGAGTACACCAGATAGCTCATCGCCTTGCGCGGCACGCGGTCGACGAACGACGACATTACCATTGTCGGCAGAATGTTGTGCGCCATTTCCGGCACCTGAAAGACCGCGGCGTCGCTCGCCAGCGTGATGTCGCAGGCCGCGGCGATAGCGCAGCCGAAGCCGAGCGCGCGGCCCTGCACCACGGCGATGATCGGGATCTTGGCGTCGCGCATGGCGCCGTAGCAATTGAACACCACGTCGCTGAAGCTACGCCGCTCGTAAGCGTCGGGTTCGGTCGGCGGCCGCTGTCCCATCGCGGCGCGGCCGACGCAAAAATCCTTGCCGGCGCCGCGCAGCACAACGAGACTCGAAGTCTTCTCCGCACCCGCAATGATGGCGGCAAGCTCGGCAACCATCGCGTCGGAAACCGCATTGCCACGCTCCGGCTGATTGAGCGTGACGCGCAGGATCGGTCCGTCTTGTTGGATCAAAATGTCAGGCATTGTCGCTCCTGTTTTCTCGTCATCCCGAACTCGCGCCCTTGGCGGGTCATGGAATGACGCGTTCGAGGTTTTGGCTTTCACTTCTTTGCCGAATAAATCGCGCGCCAGATTTTTTCCGGCGTCACCGGCATTTCGATATGGGTGACGCCGAATTCGGCGAGCGCGTCGACCACGGCATTGACGACGGCGCCGAGCGCGCCGGTGGTGCCGCCTTCGCCGGCGCCGCGCACACCGAGCCGGTTGGTCGGCGTCAGCACCTCCGAGATGTCGGTGGTGAATGACGGCAACAGGTCGGCGCGCGGCATGGCGTAATCCATGAACGAGGCCGACAGCAATTGGCCGTGCGCGTCGTAGGCGCACAGCTCCCACAGTGCCTGACCGATGCCTTGCGCCGCGCCGCCATGGGTCTGGCCGTGCACCACCATCGGGTTGATGGCGCGGCCGACGTCGTCGACCGCGGTGTAACGCACGAGCTCGAGCGCACCGGTTTGCGGATCGATCTCGACTTCGCAGACATGGGCGCCATAGGGAAAGCCGAGCTGCTTGATGGTCTCGTCGGCGGTGGCGGAAAGCGGCCCGCGTAAATCCTCGGGCACCGCCGCGTTGCCGTCGGCTGCGGCCGTGGCGACGTCGAAAATCCCGATCGAGCGGTCGGTGCCTTTGACGGTGAAGCGGCCGGCGGCGAAAGCGATATCGTCCTCGGCGGTTTCCAATAGATGCGCGGCGATCTTCTTGCCCTTCTCGATGACGGCGTCGGAGGCATTGCCCATGACGATGCCGGCAAGCCGCATCGAGCGGGCAGAATGCGAGCCGCCGCCTTCCTTGACGATGTCGGTGTCGCTCTCGATGACATTGACGTCGTCGAACGGCACGCCGAGCCACTCCGCCACGCATTGGGCGAAGGTGGTCTCGTGGCTTTGCCCGCTCGAGAGCGTTCCGACCACGACGTCGACCTTGCCGCGCGGCTGCACGGTGACATCGGCGCGTTCTCGCGGATAGCCGCCAGTGGTTTCGAGGTAACTGCACAGTCCGATGCCGCGCAGCCGCTTGCGCTTCTTCGCCTCGGCGCGGCGCTTCTTGAAACCTCGCCAATCGCCGAGCTCCATGGCGCGGTCCATCACCACGCGGTAGGTGCCGTTGTCGTAGACGATGCCTTGCGCATTCCTGTAGGGAAAAGCCGACGGCGGAATGAGATTGCGCTTGCGCAAGCTCACGCGATCGAAGCCATGTTCCTGGGCTGCCTTATCGATCAAGCGCTCGATCACGTAGATGACCTCCGGCCGGCCGGCGCTGCGATAGGGCGTTGTGCACATCGTTGTCGACAGCACGGCGCGGGCTTGCACATAGGACGTCGCGATGCGGTAGCCGGAGGTCGCCAGGCCGACGCCCTTGACCAGCGGCACGTAGGAGCCGGAATGCGCGCCGACATTGCTGAGATTAGATGAGCGCAGTGCCAGGAAGCGCCCCTGCGCGTCGAGCGCCAGTTCCGCCGATACGGTCAAATCGCGCCCCATATAGTCACTGACAAATGCTTCGCTGCGATCGGCTGTCCATTTCACCGGACGGCCGACGCGGCGCGAGCCCCAGACCACCAGCGCGAATTCCGGAAAGAAGCTGTTGCGCGTACCGAAATTGCCGCCGATTTCCTGGGCGATGACGCGGACGCTCTCGAACGGCACGCCGAGGATCGCTGCAATTTCTTTTTTCTGGCGCACGATGCCGCCCGAGCCGGCATAGAGCGTGTAGCGGTTGGACGCGGCATCGTAGATGCCGACGGCGGCGCGCGGCTCCATTGGCACGCCGGTGACGCGGTTGATCCAGGTGTCGAGCCGCGTGACGTGAGCGGCGCGCGCGAAAGCCGCGTCGGTCGCCGCGGCGTCGCCGACCTCCGCGTCGATCATGATATTCGGCAATTCGTCGTAGAGCCGCGGCGCATCTTTTTCGATCGCCGCTTTGGCGTCGGTCACCGCCGGCAGCGGCTCGTAGTCGACGATGACTTTTTCGGCGGCATCTTTGGCCTGCGCCACCGTCTCGGCGATGACGAAGGCCACTGCAGTGCCGACATGGCGCACCCGATCGGCCGGCAGCACATAATGCGGCGCCGCCGGCACCGGCGAGCCGTCGCGATTGACGAGCACGATATCGGGCGCCGCGCCGGCTGCGGTCAGATGTGGAATCCGGGTCAGCCCATCGGCCAGCGCATCGGCGCCAGTGAGCACCGCGAGCACGCCGGGCATGGCGCGCGCCGCGGCGACATCGATGCCGCGGATCAGCGCATGCGCGTGCGGCGAGCGCACCGCTGCGCCATAGGCCTGATCCGGGAAATTGAAATCGTCGCTGTAGCAGCCGCGGCCGGTGACAAGTCGCAGGTCTTCTTTGCGGCGTACCGTAGTTCCGATGCCTGATTGCATTGATGGAGGGTTCACGATTGACTGATGGTGGGCGGCGATGATCTCACAGCCTAGCGTTTCGGGCTAGTCGCCGATGGTGGGCGCATGACAACACATCGTTTGGATGCCGGACCCGAGACGGTGCATTGGGGCTTTTTCGACGCGGCGCTCAAGCCGCTGATCACCGTTGAACCCGGCGATGAGGTGGTCATCTCGACGGTGTCCGGGCCGCCCGCCGCGCTGCCGGCGGCGGATTCCGGCCTGACCGTGCCCGATGCCCTGCGTGCGATTCACGCAAGCGTGCCGCAGAAGCTGAACGGACCGCACATCCTCACCGGGCCGGTCGCCGTGCGCGGCGCCAAGGCCGGGCAGGTGCTCGAGGTTCGCATCAAGGCGATCGATCTGTTCTACGACTGGGGCTACAACGCCATCCGGCCGCTGGCCGGCGCATTGCCGGACGATTTCGAAAAGGCGCGCCTCATCCACATTCCACTCGATCGTGCGCCCGCATGGTGGGCCGGTTGCCGTGGGGCCTTGAGCTGCCGCTCAAGCCGTTTTTCGGCATCATGGCGACGGCGCCGCCCGCGGCCTGGGGGCGCGTGGCCTCGCCGCCACCGCGGCGCAACGGCGGCAACATGGACAATAAGGAACTGGTCGCCGGCACGACGCTCTATTTGCCGATCCATGTCGATGGCGCGCTGTTCTCGGTCGGCGACGGTCACGGCGTGCAGGGCGACGGCGAAGTCTGCATTACCGCGATCGAGACCGGGCTCGTCGGCACGTTCGAGCTCCATGTGCGCGACGACATGACGCTTGAGTGGCCGCTCGCCGAGACGCCGACCCATGTCATGACCATGGCATTCGATCCCGACCTCGACGACGCGGTGGTGATCGCCTTGCGCGACATGATCAAGCTGATTTGCGCGCGCACCGGAATTTCGCGCGAGGATGCCTATACGCTGTGCAGCCTGGCCGCCGATCTGCGTATCACCCAGGTGGTGAACGGCGCCAAGGGCGTCCACGTCATGCTGGAGAAGGCGTGCCTCGTGCGTTAGTGCGCTGCCGGCTTCGGCTCTTCGACGCGATGGAAGCCAAGCCGTTGCATCACCGGCTCGTCGGAGACGCGCAATAGCAACGCATCTTCGGCGGCCACATGGTGGTGCGGCCGCCAGGCCGGCGCGGCGATTACGTCGCCGCGGCGCCATTCGAAGCGTTCGCCATCGACGGTGGTCGCGCCCGCACCTTTGACGACAGCGTAGATATTGTTTGCCGTGGTGCGATACGGCGCGGTGGCGACGCGTGGCGCAAGCCGCATCATCGACAGCCCGATCGTGTCCATCGCCGGATTGCCGAGTTCGACATGCGTGCCGAACGGGCCGGCCGGGTCGGGCGTCGCAGCATCGAGGCGTTTGAGTGTTTCGCAGAGCGGAAACACAAACGGCAAATCCTTGGTCGGCGGCGCGTCGGCGAAGGCCTCGTGGGCTTTCTCCTCCTCCGCCGGCTCGAAGAACATGGGCTCCAGCAATTGCACCAGCGGCACGTCGAGAAAGTCGAGCCAATACGCGCTGGCACGGCTGTCATTGCCGTGGCCGTGACTGCACCAGTTCGGAGTGAGCAACACGTCACCCGGCTCCATGGCGAGCCGCACGCCGTTGACGTCGGTGTAGACGCCGGGGTCGGCGTCGATAATGAGGCGCAGCGCATTGGGCGTATGGCGGTGCGCCCGTGCCCATTCGCCCGGCATGATCATCTGGTAGGCGCTGACCATGGTGCGTACCGTGCCGTAGCTGTCGCCGGAGGCTGGATTGAACAGAATGAGATTGCGCCGCTCGGCAAGCTCGGTATTGATCAGCCGGCCTGCGGCATCGAGCGCGCCGCGCGCCTGTTCGTAGGTCCAGTGCGCCGGCGCAAAATTCTTCTTCGGCGCCGCCCACAGCGAAGCAACCTTCTTGTTCCAGCCCGGCGCGATGCCGACTTGCGTCAGCTTGCCGTAGAGCTCTTCAAGCGTGCCGGAGCGGGCAAGGTCTTCTCGGGATGGGGCCTGCATGGGGGATGTTTCCTCTTGGATACCGACTACAGTGTAGAGGAACTGCGGGCGACTTGCACCGGCGGTTTTTCCGCAACGTAGTCCGGAACCGCAGCCGCGCCGCGTACCACGTCGACAAGGCGCAGCGCATCCTCCGGCATGCGGTCGTCGCGCCAAGCCACATGGCCGTCGGGGCGCACCAGCACGAATTTGTGCCGGTAAAGCGCGGCGACCTGCGGCTCGGCAAGCGCGGCGACCGCCATCGGCACGCCGCGTTGCTTTGCGGCTTCCAAGAGCGGTGTGGCCGCGGTTACGTCCGCGCCGAAAACAAGCAGCGTATAGGTTTGGCCGAACAGATCGAGCGTCGAGCGGCCGTCGGCGAGGAATGCGTGCGGCGCGCGATGCCCGGGCCGTGCTGTCGGAACATAGACGCGCGGATCGTCGGGCGGGGCGGGCGATCCATCCGGCCAGCAGATAGGCGAGCCCTCATAGCGATAGCCAAGATGGATACCGAGCGTGTGCCATTCACGGCGCATGATTTCGCTGAACTCGCGCCCGACCCGCTGACGCGTGGCTTCGCCTTGCGGGGTCGAGTCGAGCAGAGCGTCATGCCGGCCGACCGAAAGCATCCGCCGCAGATTACCGCTTGCCTCCGCGACATTGCGGGCGCCGACCGGTTGGCGTTCGGCGCCGTAGGAATTGAGGAGGCCGCCGCCGCCCCAGCCCTCGACCATGGCGGCGAGCTTCCAGGAAAGATCGACGGCGTCGCCAATCCCGGTGTTCATGCCGAAGCCGCCAGTGGGCGACATTACATGAGCTGCGTCGCCGGCGATAAAGCCGCGGCCGTCGCGGTAGCGCTCGGCGACCAGTTCGCGCCGCACCCACGGCAGGACGCTCAATATCTCGAACTCGAAGTCGCAGCCGACGGCGCGGCGGATCGCGGCCTTGATCTCTTCGTCCGTGTATTCGCGTTGCTCGGCTCCGCCGATCAGCGAGAAGCGCCATTCGTCGCGGCCGTTGATGGCGACGATCGTCGCCCAGGTGCCTTCCGGGCCAATAAAAATGTGACGGTAGGCCTTGCCTTTGTCGTGGAGCGCCAGAAGATGCGGGCAGCGGAAGATGACGTTCGTGGTGTAGGTCAAAACCGGGTTACCCGACATGCGGATGCCGAGGGTCTCACGCACCAGGCTGCGCGCGCCGTCGCAGCCGACGATGTAACGCGCGCGTATCTCCCCGCGCGCGCCGGTTTCGGCGTTCTCGACGACGGCCGTCACCAGATCGGCGTTCTGCTCGAACGAGACGAGCCGCGTGCGATAGCGCAATGTCACGCTTGGCTGCGACGCTGCAAAGGCGCGCAGGATCGGATCGAACATATTTTGCGGGCAGCGTTCGCGCCGTTGTGGGCTTTCTTTGGGCGGCGGCGCTTGGCCGATTCCCGGGAAGCGTTCGCGAGCCAGTTCATAGCCGGTGAGACTCGTCAGATAGACGTTGTCCTGCGCGTAATCGCGTGGGTAGGGCGAGCCTTCGACCGCGGGCACCAGAGCCCAGCGCCGGCAGAATTCCATGGTGCGGATGCCGACGAGGTCCATGCGCGGCTGGAAGATCGAGCCGTCGGATTGCTCGATCAAGGTGCAAGGAATGCCGCGCCAGCCGAGGTCGCCGGCAAGCGCCAGCCCGACCGGGCCGCCGCCGACGATCACTACCGGCTCGATTGTCGACTGCACTTACCCACGTCCCGGCTCTTGCGCAACGATGGGTGTAATCATACCCGGCCAAGCGCGGCCAAGGAAACCGCGGCCCGCGGGCGCTAACCGCCGGCGGTTGTCGCAACCGCCCCGCCGTGACACCATTTGCCGGCTGGTTGGTAGGGGTTTCGAAGGGTCATGCCGCGAAGAAAAGCTCGCAGGAAGTTCCCCTGGGCATCGCTGTCCGACGACGAGTTGCTGAAGGTCCGGCTCAAGGACCTCAAAGTAACGGTCGAAGGCACCTGGCTCGAGAAGTGCCTGCACCGGCTCTACCGCGAACTCGACGACCATGGCATCCGGGTGCGGCCGCATGCCTGGATTTCGAGCGAGTGGTTTTCTCCGGAAAATACTCCCGGCATCGCCATCCCGTTCTACCTGGCGCATCCGCGGCTGATGCGGCTCGAGAAGAAGATGATCCTCGACGTCGAGGGCGGCACCACCTCCGAATGCATGCGCATTCTCCGCCACGAATGCGGTCACGTCGTCACCCACGCCTATCAGCTCTATCGCCGCCGCCGCTGGCAGCAATTGTTCGGCCCCTCATCGAAACGCTATCCGCGCTATTACCGGCCCAATCCGGCAAGCCGCAATCACGTCCAGCATTTGCGGCTGTGGTACGCGCAAAGTCATCCCGACGAGGATTTTGCCGAGACTTTCGCGGTGTGGCTGCGGCCCCGCTCGCATTGGCGGACGCGCTATGCCGGTTGGCCGGCGCTGAAAAAGCTGGAATATGTCGACGAACTGATGGCGGAGATCGCCGGAAAGCGGCCGACGCTCACGCACCGGGAAAAAGTCGATCCACTGAGCAAGCTCAATCAAACGCTCGGCGACTATTACAAGAGAAAGCGGACGCTCTACGTCGTCGATACGCCGAAAACCTACGACCGGGATTTGCGGCGGCTGTTCTCGGCCGAGCCGCGGCATCGCCACGCCGAAGCGGCGTCGTCTTTCATCCGGCGCAACCGCGCCCGGGTGCGCGAGCTGGTCGCCAAATGGACCGGCGAATATCAGCTTACTTTCGACGTCGTGCTCGACGACATGATCCAGCGCTGCCGCGAGCTCAATTTGCGCGCGGTCGGTCCCGAGCGCAAACTGATGATGGAATTCGCCGTGCTGCTGACCGCAAAGACCATGCACACGCTGTTCGGTCCGTCGCGGCGAAGATGGATCGCGCTATGAAAAAGCTGCGCGTCCTGCTGCTCGTTCATCCGGACCTGATCCCTCCGGAATCAAGCAAGGGCTATACCGAGCAGGAGATCAACGTCTGGAAGACCGAATACGACGTGGTGACGACGCTGCGCGCGGCCGGCCACGAGGTGCGCCCGCTCGGCGTGCATGACGAACTCAAGCCGATCCGCGACGACATCGAGGCCTGGAAGCCGGATGTGGTGTTCACGCTGTTGGAGCAGTTCCGCGGCGAGGCGATCTACGACCAGAATGTCGTCAGCTATCTCGAATTGATGCACGTGCCGTATACCGGCTGCAATCCGCGCGGCCTGATGCTGGCGCGCGGCAAGGATCTGTCGAAGACGCTGGTGCATTATCACCGCATTCCGGTGCCGGACTTCACCGTGTTTCCGAAGGGCCGCAAGGTGAAACGCCCGGCCCGGCTCGCATTGCCGCTGATCGTCAAGAGCGTCAACGAGGACGCTTCTTACGGCATTTCACAAGCTTCAGTGGTCGACAGCGACGAGAAGCTCATCGAACGCGTCAACTTCATCCACGAGCGCATCGGCACCAATGCCATCGCCGAGCAATATATCGAGGGTCGCGAAATTTATGTCGGCATCGTCGGCAATGAACGGCTGATCGTGCTGCCGGTGTGGGAGCTGCGATTCCAGAACATGGCGGAGGGCGATTGGCTCATCGCCACCGAGAAGGTCAAGCACGATCCCGACTACCAGGAGCGCCGTGGTATTCGCCACGGTCCCGCCAAAGACCTCACGCCGGAACTCGCGACCCGCATCCAGCGCATGGCAAAGCGGATTTATCGGACGCTGGAACTCGACGGTTACGCGCGCATCGATTTTCGTCTCGCTGCCGACGGTACGCCGTATTTTCTCGAAGCCAATCCCAATCCCGAAATCGCCGAAAGCCAGGAATTCGCGACAGCGGCGAAACATGTCGGCATCGGTTATCCAGACTTGCTGCAGCGTATCGTAACGCTCGGCATCAAGCGGGGCTCCGCGTCCGCGGCCGTGGATTAAAGCGGCGGCCGGCTGTCCTGGCTAAACGCTGTTATGCTTTTCGCGGCCGGCATGCGGATGTTGTTCGGCCTCGCGTTTTGCGGCGCGCCGCTCGTGTTCGCCGTGCGCGTCGCGATGCTCACGATCGGCGCGGCCGCGCTTGCGCTCGGCCGCATGCTTACGGTGCACCTTCGACTCAGCTTTGGCCGCCGGCTTGTCCAGCTTGGCTTGCTCCAGCTTCGCTTGTTCGGCCTTGGCCTCGTCGATCTTGAGCTGTTCGAGTTTTGCCTGCTGCAACTCGACTTGCTCCGATTGTGCCTGTTCCATGCTGGCGAAGGCGGGCAGGCTGCGGCAGGGCAGGTGCTGTACGAAGGCCAGCGCATCGTCATTCACCGCCATGCTGCGCCAGGCGTCGACGGAAAGCCCGGTCACGCGCGCGACATAGCCGCGCGTTTCGCTCGGCAGGCTGGCACGATGCTGGAGCCATTCGATGACGCGGTGCGCGCCGGCATTGTAGGCCGCGGCGACAAAGCCGAGATTGCCGAATTCCAGGCGCAGCACGCGCAGGAAGCGCGCCGACGCCGGGATGGCTTTGAGCGGGTCGAACGGGTTGTCGAGCCCGGTTTCGGCAGCCGTCTCCGGCATGAATTGCGCGATGCCCAAGGCGCCCTTGCGGCTCACCGCGTCGTCGCGCAGCCGGCTCTCCTGCCAGATCAGGTTGGCAAAGAATGGAACCGGTAAATCGTTATCCTGTGCCGACGTGTATAGCGCGTTGCAAAGGTCGTTGAGCGACAGGTCGCTATCGTGGCTACCCGTGTTGCTTGTATCTGAGATTTCGACCGCGTCGCCATCGGCATCCGCGTCGCCATCGGCGGGTTTTAGCGTTTCGACCGCAACGGGGTGTTCGAGCGACGCCACGGTCAACCGGTCGGTTCGGCCGGTCGACGACTCGATCTCGATTAAGGAAGACGCTGCGCCGCCGTCTGCGGCATGCGGATAATCGGTGAAATAACGGGAATAATCCGGCTCCGGGGCGGCCTCGGACAGTCCCAGCAGCAGGATCGCAAACGCGAGTATCGGCCGCATCCCCGTTCCCTCACAGAACGTCTCGAGACGGCGCGCGACGGCGCTGTCTAAGCTTGGTTAAGAAAGGGTTTTCCCTCGTCCTCTGGCGGCGCTCATGACGCTCCAACCGGGCGGCCTTTGGGACGGATTGTGAGTCATTCAAGGCGAATTGCGGCGGCGGCCACTCCTTTGGAACCGGGCGCTCCAAGCTGCTTGCGCCAGGATCGCGGAAAGCGGATATTTGTTGCGCCTGTGACCAATTTTTTGACGGTCATTGCGAGCGAAATCAAAGAATTTCGCCCCATGAGGCGGTGGTAGGCGGCTTTGGGGAGTGCGGCACTCGCCGTCGTGGCGGGGCTCGGGAGGTTCATGATGAATCAGGAAACCAAGCTACGCATAGCGGCGGGCAAAAGCGCCCATGCCGAATTCCGGTACCAATCCGGCTTCGGCAATCATTTTATTTCCGAAGCAGTACCTGGCGCCTTGCCGGTCGGACGAAATTCGCCCCAGCGCCCGCCGCATGGTCTTTATGCCGAGCTGATCTCGGGCACGTCATTCACCACGCCGCGCGCGGAAAACCGCCGCACCTGGACCTATCGCATCCAGCCCTCTGTCGTGCATCGGCCCTACGCGCGCATCGACAACGGGCTCGTTCGCAGCGCGCCGTTCAACGACGTCGACGCCACGCCGACGCAATTGCGCTGGAGCCCGGTTCCCATTCCAAACGATCCGACCGACTTCATCGCCGGCATCGTTACGCTCGGCGGCAATGGCGACGTGGCGACGCAAACCGGCATGGCGATCCACATCTACGCCGCCAACCGCTCGATGACCGACCGCTGCTTTTACAATGCCGACGGCGAAATGCTCATCGTGCCGCAGCAGGGACGCGCGCGGTTCGTCACCGAGCTCGGCATCGTCGAGGCGTCGCCGGGCGAGATCGTCGTTATCCCGCGCGGGCTCCGTTTCCGCACCGAGCTGCCGGACGGGCCTGCGCGCGGCTATATCTGCGAGAATTACGGTCAGCCGCTGCGGCTGCCGGAACTGGGCCCGCTCGGCTCCAACGGACTCGCCAATCCGCGCGATTTCCTGAGTCCCGTTGCCGCTTACGAAGACACCAAGACGCCGTGTACCGTGGTGGCGAAATTTCAAGGTAATCTATGGGCCGCGGAGATGGATCATTCGCCGCTCAACGTCGTCGCCTGGCATGGCAATTTCGCGCCTTACAAATACGAATTGGCGCGCTTCATGGTCATCGGCACGGTGAGCTTCGACCATCCCGATCCTTCGATCTATAGCGTACTGACCGCGCCGTCGGATGTGCCCGGCACCGCCAATATTGATTTCGTCATCTTCCCGCCGCGCTGGCTGGTCGGCGAGGATACGTTCCGCCCGCCCTGGTATCATCGCAACGTCATGACCGAGTTCATGGGACTCCTGCACGGCGCCTACGACGCCAAAGCCGAGGGCTTTTTGCCGGGCGGCTGCAGCCTGCACAATTGCATGACCGCGCACGGGCCCGACGCCGAAACCTGGCAGCGCGCCAGCCTCGCCGAGCTCAAGCCGCACAAGCTCGAAGACACGATGGCCTTCATGTTCGAGAGCCGTTACGCCATGCGGCTGACCCGCTACGCGATCGAGTCATCGGAACTGCAGCACGATTACTTCGAAGGCTGGCAAGGGCTGGAGAAGCACTTTAATACCAAGTAGGGTGGCCAGGGTCTTCCCCAACCGCAAAATCGAGCTTCCGGTTTTTTGCGCGCCTCTCGAAGGAATTCAGCAGTGAAGAAACATGGCACACCGTTCCTGTTCGGCGCGGCCGTCGCGCTGACAATCCTCACTTTCGCCGCCCGCGCGCGCGCCGAGGATGCGGCGCAGAACTATCCGTCACGGCCGATCACTGCGATCATCCCCTTTGCCGGCGGCAGCGCCAGCGACGTCGTCAGCCGCATCTTGTTCGACAAGATGTCGAAGCTCTTCGGACAGCCGATCGTGGTCGAAGTAGGCCGCCGCTGGCAGCAATATCGGCACCGCCGATGTCGGCGCCCGCGACCGACGGCTATACGATCCTCGGCGGCGGCTCGGGCAAGCTTGAGCCAATGTCACGCTGTACAAGCAGCTCGATTACGATCCGGAGAAGAATTACGTTACCGTTTCGCCGTTTGCGTCCTTCACCATCGTGGTCGCCGCCTCGGTCAAGCTGCCGGTCAACACGTTGCAGGAACTGATCGCCTACGGCAAAGCCCATCCCGGGCTTAATTTCAGATGGTCGGCATCGGCAGCTCGCAGCATTTGGCGGGTGAATATTTCAGCCAGCTCACCGGCGTGAAGCTAACCCACGTGCCTTATCGCAACATTGGCCAATACGCGTCGGATCTGATGTCGGGCCAGGTGCCGCTGGGCTTCCAGTGGTATCCCAACGTCGCCGCCCCACTGCAAGCCAAGGGCGCCAAGGCGCTGGCCGTCGCCGGTCCGAACCGGCTCGATGTGTTGCCCGATACGCCAACCACCAAGGAGGCGGGCCTGCCACAGTACCAAGTGTCGGGCTGGTTTGCGTTGCTGGCGCAGAAAGGCACGCGGCGGCGATCGTGACCAAGCTGAACGCCGCGCTCAAACAGGCCGTTGCGGATCCGCAAGTGCATGCGGGGTTTGAGCGCCAGGGTGCGGAGACAATGTATCTGCCGCCCGATCAGGCAGCGAGATTCATTACCGGCGAGATCGGGAATGTCACCGATATCATCGTCAATGCCGGAATTCGCCAGATCGAATAGGCGCCGCAAAGCTCTCGCTGGGAGCAAGCCATGAAAGTGGTCATTTTCGGACTGATCGGTTTCGTGCTTGGAGCGACCGCGGGGGGCGTCATCGGCGTGGGTCTGGGCTTTCGTCTGGACCAGCATCTTTCACACCAGCTCCTTCGAGGGTTATTCCGGCATGCTGGTGTTTTTCACGTTCATGCCGATCGGCATCATCCTCGGCGGCCTCGC
>CAWARC010000014.1:0-101929 GCA_963784325.1 uncultured Alphaproteobacteria bacterium
GATCGCGCAGTCGCAAACCGCGATCGCGAACCTCACGCCGGTGCAGATGAGCTTTCCGATCCGCAACGTCGACCGCACCGTCGGCGCCATGCTCTCGGGCGAGATCGCCAAGCGTTACGGCCATGCCGGCCTGCCGGCCGACACCGTCGTGGCGCGCTTTAGCGGCACCGCGGGCCAGAGCTTCGGCGCCTTCCTCGCCCGCGGCGTCTCCTTCGAGCTCGAAGGCGACGCCAACGATTATGTCGGCAAGGGACTGTCCGGCGGCCGCATCGTGGTGCGCCCGCCCGCCGCCTCCGGCGTCGTGCCGGAGCAGTCGATCATCGTCGGCAATACCGTGCTCTATGGCGCCATCGCCGGGGAATGCTACTTCCGCGGCGTCGCCGGCGAGCGCTTTGCGGTGCGCAACTCGGGGGCGCTGGCCGTTATCGAAGGCGCCGGCGACCATTGCTGCGAATATATGACCGGCGGCGTCGTCGTGGTGCTCGGTCCGACCGGCCGCAACTTCGCTGCCGGCATGTCGGGCGGCATCGCCTACGTACTCGACGACGACGGCAGCTTCGCCTCACGCTGCAACATGGCCATGGTGGAGCTTGAGCCGATGCCCGACGAGGAAGACATCAATGCCAAGGTCTTCCATCACATGCGCGACCTCGAGGCGCACGGCATGGTCGACATCATGTCGGACTTAGGCCGCTTCGACGGCCACCGGCTGCATCACCTGATCTCGCGGCACGCGCGCTTCACCGGCTCGCGCGTCGCCGCCACGATTCTCGATGACTGGAAAACCTGGTATCCGAAGTTCCGCAAGGTGATGCCGGTCGAGTATCGCCGGGCGCTCAACGAACTCAAGGCTGCAGCGATCGCGGCGGAATAGCATGATCCCGAAAAGTGGCGTTGCGGTTTTCGGATAAGATCATGCGCGAGGAAAATTAGAGCGCGTCAAGTGGGCAAGATCACCGGGTTTCTGGAATACGAACGCGAGGACCGCGACTACGAACCGGTCGCCGAGCGCATTCATCATTGGCGCGAATTCGTCCTGCCGCTGCCGGAGAATGACTACGTGACGCAGGCCGCGCGCTGCATGAATTGCGGCGTGCCCTATTGCATGGGCACCGGCGCGGTGGCGCCGGGCTCGCCGGGCTGCCCGGTTAACAACCAGATCCCGGATTGGAACGACCTCGTCTATGGCGGCAACTGGGATGAGGCGGCGCGCAACCTGCATTCGACCAACAACTTTCCGGAAGTCACCGGCCGGGTTTGCCCGGCGCCGTGCGAAGCCTCCTGCACGCTCAACATTGACGACAATCCGGTCACCATCAAATCGATCGAATGCGCGATCGCCGACCGCGCCATTGCGGCGGGGCTAAAGCCGGAGCCGCCGGCGGCGCGGACCGGCAAAAAAGTGGCGATTGTCGGCTCCGGTCCGGCCGGTTTGGCTTGCGCGCAGCAGCTGGCGCGCGCCGGCCACGCGGTCCACGTCTATGAGCGCTGGGCCAAGGCCGGCGGGCTTCTCCGCTACGGCATTCCCGATTTCAAGATGGAGAAGATTCACGTCGACCGCCGCGTCGCGCAGATGGAGGCGGAAGGCGTCACGTTCCATTACGGCGCCCATGTCGGCGTCAACGTGCCGGCCGATAAATTGCTCAAGGATTACGACGCCGTCGTGCTCACCGGCGGCGCCGAAAAGCCGCGCGATCTGCCGGTGCCGGGCCACGAACTCAAGGGCATTCATTTCGCCATGGATTTTCTGCCGCAGCAGAACCGCCGCGTCTCCGGCGAGAAGGCCGGCGACGGGGCGGCGATCCTCGCCGCCGGCAAGCATGTCGTCGTCATCGGCGGCGGCGACACCGGCTCGGACTGCATCGGCACATCGTTCCGCCAGGGCGCGCTGTCGGTGACCAATTTCGAGATCATGCCGCAGCCGCCGCTGCACGAGAACAAGGCGCTGACCTGGCCGGACTGGCCGCTCAAGCTGCGCACCTCATCCAGCCACGAGGAAGGCGTCGACCGCGACTTCGCGGTGATGACGACCAAATTCACCGGCGAGAACGGCGCGGTGAAGACACTGCATTGCATACGCGTTGACGCCAAGATGAAACCGATCCCCGGCAGCGAGTTCGAGATTCCTGCCGATCTCGTTCTGCTGGCGATGGGCTTCGTGCATCCGGTACACGACGGCATGATCGAGAGTCTCGATTTGGCGCTCGACCAGCGCGGTAATGTCAAAGCCTCGACCGACGACTACAGGACCTCGCTCGACAAGGTCTTCGCCGCCGGCGACATGCGCCGCGGCCAGTCCTTGGTGGTGTGGGCGATCCGCGAAGGCCGCCAGGCCGCGCATGCGGTCGACAAATATCTGATGAGCACGACGCTGTTGCCGCGGTAGCAAATCCGCTAGCCGTTGCCGGTGGCGCGAAGCACGGCCTCAATAATGGCGCCGGCCGCGATGGCAATCACGCGAGAGACTACGTTGAGGTCGATACCGAGCTGAGCACCAAGCAACGGCAAAACGATGAGGAGGCCGATGAGGATCGCGAGCCCGTAAGGTTCAAGTCGCGCTACCGGCCCGGCAATCGCCTTCGGCAGAATCCCGACCAAGATGCGTCCGCCATCGAGAGGCGGCAGCGGGAACAAATTAAACACCGCCAGCACCACGTTAAGGATCAAGGCGTTCTTCAAGTTATCCGCCAACCATCGCGCCGCCGTGACGGGCAAAGCGCCGACGAGGTGGAAAGCCAGAGCGGCGACCACTGCAAGCGCAATATTCATGGCTGGCCCGGCGGCCGCGACCAGCACCATGTCCCGTCGCGGCGATCGCAGCCGGCTAAAATTGACCGGCACCGGCTTCGCGTAACCAAACAGAAAGGGTGCGTGCAGTAGCAGCAGCAGGCCCGGCAACAGGATCGTTCCGAAGGGGTCGATGTGCTTCGCCGGATTGAAGCTGACGCGTCCGAGCCGCCATGCCGTGTCGTCGCCAAGAAGATAGGCTACGAAGCCATGCGCGGCCTCATGAAACGTTACGGCGACAATCACGGGGATCGCCCAGACCGTTATCAGATATATCGCGTTACTGCCCACAGCTCGGTTCCTCAATCGCGTCCGTAAAAATCGTCCCTACCAGAGGCGCGTCGGGGCTTAAGAAAGACAGAATTGGCGGGCAATGCCAGTAACGTGGTATTGGACTTCCGCCTTTCGGGCAAAGGTCGACGGCTGGGTGCCGGGACAGACTGCTGCAGCCGATAGCGAGATTGTGAAGTGACTTATCGACCGCCCAACACGAAAGAAGCCCCCATGCAAAAGCTCCTCCATCTGTCGCTTGGCGCAATAGCAGGCGCCGCGTTAGCCCTGCTTGCGACCGCACCGGGCCTGCTGCCCCTGATGTCCGGGGCGATTGCTTCGCCGAGGGCCGATGCCAGTCAGACCTACCGGCAACTCGAGTTGTTCGGCAAGGTCTTCGACATGGTTCGGCGCGACTATGTCGAAAAGCCCGACGACAAAAAGATGATCGCATCGGCCATCAACGGAATGGTGAGCGGACTCGATCCGCATTCCAATTACATGGATGCCAAGAGCTTTAACGACATGCAGGCGGAGACGAGCGGCCAGTTTGGCGGGCTGGGCATGCAGGTCACGATGGAAAACGGGCTCGTGAAGGTCGTTTCACCGATCGACGATACGCCGGCGGCAAAAGCCGGCATTCTTGCCGGCGACATCATCACCCGGATCGACGATCAGGTCATTTCCGGTCTTCCGCTCAATGACGTCGTTACGAAATTGCGGGGTAACCCAGGTAGCTCCGTCAAACTTGAAATCCAACGTGCAAGCGTCTCGCAGCCAATCCAGAAAACACTAACGCGCGAAATCATCAAAGTGCGGTCGGTGCGCTATCACGTCGAAGGCGGTGACGTTGGCTACATCCGGATCACCGAATTCAACAACCTCGCCGGTGATGAGCTGACGGACGCAATCAAGCATATTTCCTCGGAGGTTCCGGCCGATCACCTCAAGGGCTATATTCTCGATCTGCGGAACAATCCGGGTGGGCTCCTCGACCAAGCGGTCGCAGTATCCGATGCATTTATCAAAAGCGGCGAAATCGTATCGATCCGTGGACGTGACACCGGAGAAGACCAGCGTTTTTATGCCAAATCGGACGACCTCACGAGCGGCAAGCCGTTGACGGTTCTGGTCAACGGTGGTTCTGCGTCAGCTTCGGAGATTGTGGCGGGCGCTTTGCAAGATCAAAAGCGGGCGACGATTATCGGTACCCGTTCATTCGGCAAAGGATCGGTTCAGACGATTATCCCGCTCGGTCAAGGCAACGGCGCTCTTCGTCTCACCACCGCCCGCTACTTCACGCCGTCGGGCCGTACAATCCAAGCCGAGGGCATCACGCCGGACATCAAGGTCGAGCAGCAAGTTCCGCAGAATTTGCAGGCGGCCGCGGACACAAGCTTCAGCGAGGCGAATCTGCCCGGACATCTTAAGGCGAGCGGAGCCGAAAAAATGGGTTCGCAATCATACGTTCCCACCGACGCGAAGGATGACAAGGCGTTGCAAACGGCGCTGGCGCTTTTGCGCGGTACGGAAAAAAATCCCGCGTTTCCCCCGCCCGGCAACCTGATCGTCGCGCATTAATACTTCGCGGACGCGCGGTCGCGCATGATGCGGAGCCGCTCCAGAACTCTCGGCCGGCCAGACGGCGGCGAGGTCGTAGAATTCCGGCACAGCCTTTGCGTCCGTCGGGAGCGTCACCCAGGTCTGCTTCGACGACGTGTAGATGTGGATGTCGGGTGGCCATCGATCGGGCTGATCCAACGTGCCGACCCGGACGAAGCGGACGGCAGGTCCAGCCTGCGGGTAGTTGCTCCAGACGGCGACCTTGCAGGCAGAACAGCGAGCGATGTTCTGGCCCCTTCCGCTTGCCGACGGCGTAGCGATGATCTCCGGCTCGCCCGCGGTGTGGACGACCCGATCTGCCTCATAGAGAGCGTTGAGCGCGTGGACCGTGCCGGTTTCGCGTTGGCACCAGCGGCAGTGGCAGGCGTGGACAATGAGCGGCCGGCCGGTCAGCCGGTATCGGACCTGGCGACAGGTGCATCCGCCTTCCATGGAGTTCCTCCGGCACCAAGGTGGCGGAACCCCTAGCGCGATCCGACCGGCGCCGGCGGGATCGGCGCGCCATCGAGCGTCGCGCGCGGCGGCCGCCGATCCTTTGCCGCGTCTGAATCTCTTTCCGGCTTCTTCTTCGCGTCCTTTTTGGCGTCGGCGGGCTTCTTCGCGTCGTCATGCGCAGCGGCGCCTTTTTTCGTCGGCACCGCGGGCGACAGCGACACCGGCTGCGGCGCGACGTCGGCCGGCGCTTGCGGACGCGGCCAGGAAAAATCGTCGGCGCGGCCGGCGACGGCGGCAATCGGCGCGCCGCGGTCCAATACTTTTTGCGCCAGCGGATCGGAGGCAAGCGGCGCAGGGTCGCTGCCGGCGCCGAGCAGGCCGCCAGTGCCGGCGGCAGCCCCGCCGTCGTTGTTGCTGCTCGAGATGGTGAGCGGCAAGATCGGGCCGATGTCGGGGCGCGCCGTGCCGGGTTTGATCGGTACGGCCTGCTCCGGCAGCGCCACCGGCGCGATATGGTTCGACATCACGCGCCGCAGTTCCAAATCGACGTAGCTGGCGAGCTTCACCGCGCCGGCTTTGGTGAAATGCACACCGTCGGCGGTGCGCAGCCGCCGGATCTGGCCCTCGAAATCAGGACCGTCCACCGCATAGCGGCCCTGGTCGTCGGTGAAGCCGTCCCAGATGTCGACGTAAGAGATTCCCGCGCGCTCGGCGCGCTCGCGATAGAGCTCGTCGAGATAGGCCATGTCGCTCGTCGACTTCGGCCCGCGCAGCGCCGGCAATCCGACCCACAGCACTGGCACGCCTTTGCTCTTGAGCGCCGCGATCATGGCATCGATGCGCTTGACGTAAAGCTCCGCCCACTGATCGGTGTGAAAGTCGTAGGAGTGACCGGGAACGGGATGCTCCGTCGCATCCGCGCCGGCGGGCTGCGCCGCCCCGGCCTCTGCCGCCGCGGCCGGTTTCTGGCCCGGCGCAGGCTCGGCACCCTTCGCCGGCAGCGCGTCGCGGATCGGGATGCGGTCGTTGAGACCGAGCATGACGATGATGGCGTTCGGTTTTTCGGTTGCCAACTGATCCTTGATCACTGCCGGCCAATCGAGCGTTTCGTTTTTCGGATCGTAGCGGATCAGGCCCGCGGTGGAGCGAACCTCGCGCACCACGCCGGTGTCCGGCTGGTCGGCATAGCTCTCATCGAGGCCGTAACCAAGCCAATCGGCCATCGAATCGCCGACCACGACGACGGTCGAGCTGGGCGGCGTCTCCAATTTACGCGGCGCCGGAGCCTTCGAATAATCGGCAACCGGCGGCCGATAGCGCGGGCCGCCGAGAAACGGGAACGAGAAGAAATCGCGTTGTTGCGGCTGCTGATAGTAGCCCGGAGCGGAGGGCCGATCGCTCCAATAATAAACCTGGGCGGCCGCGGGAACGGAGGCGGCCGCAGCGCCCGCCACAATCGCCAGCTTACCAATGAACCGCCGCCAATTCCTTGCCATGACCGTTCGCCCAACGAACCTAACGCCGGATCAGATTAGCGCATCGCGGCCAAAAAGCCGACGCCGGAACGCAGCTGCACGGCAAGAAATTACGCAGGGATAATGTCAAACTGAGGGTAATTTCGGAGGCGGGCGCGCGCCGTTTACCGCTGCCGCAGCCGGTCGAGCACGTCGCTCGAGGCGAAACCGTCCGGAATCTGGCCGACTGAAGCCTGGAAATCGCGGATAGCGATGCGGGTGCGCGGGCCGATCAGGCCGTCGGACTCGCCGATAGCAAAGCCGCGGCGCGCCAGCAGCTGTTGCATCTGGTAGCGCTCGTCGAGCGTAAGCACGCGCTCGTCGCGCGGCCAGCCCTGCACGAACGGCGCGCCGCCGCGCATGCGGTCGGCGAGATGGCCGATGGCAAGCGCATAGGCCTCTGCGGGATTGTATTTCATGATGACGCTGAAATTTTTCAGCATCAGGAAAGCCGGACCCCGCGCGCCGGCCGGCAACAGCAGGAAGGCGCGATCCTCGGGACGGGGAAAGGCGTGACCGTCGGCTCGGCGCAGGCCGAGACTTTGCCATTGCCGCATCGTCATCTGCCGTGCGCTATCGGCGAACAGATAATTGAAGTTGCGCGGCAGCGCGACCTCGTAGCCCCAAGTCTCGCCGCTGACCCAGCCGTCGAGTTTCAGATTGTTCGCGGTCGAGGCGATCACGTCCGGAACCGAATCGACGACGTCGCGGTGGCCGTCGCCGTCGAAATCCACCGCGTAACGCGTAAACGTCGTCGGCATGAATTGCGTCGGTCCGAACGCGCCGGCCCAGGAGCCGACCAGGTGGTCCGGCGGCACGTCGCCGCGCTGCAGGATTTCCAGCGTGGCCAAAAATTCGCCGCGGAAGAAATCGCGGCGGCGGCCGACGCAAGCGAGCGTCGCGGTCGAACGGATCACCGGCCGATCGCCGCCGAGCGTGCCGTAGTCCGATTCGACACCCCATATCGCCGCGAGAATGTAGCGGTCGACACCGTAGGCGCGCTCGACGGCGGCGAAGGTCGGCGCATATTGCGCCAACAGCTCGCGGCCGCGCGCGATGCGGTCGTCACTGACCAGGAGATCGAGATAGTCCCACGGCGCCTTGGTGAATTCCGGCTGCGCATCGAGCTTGTCCATGATGCTGAGATCCGGCGTCAGCCCGGCGGTAAAGCGCTCGAAATTCGCCCGCGTGATGCCGCGCCGCGCGGCGTCCGGCCAGAGGCCGGCGATACAATTGCCGAAATCCGCAGCCGCCGCGCGGATGGCGTCCGCCGTCATCAGCGGATTGCCCGAGGCGCCGGACTGTCCGCTCCATTGCATTGGCGCGGTCGATGCGGGAACCGAGCTTGCCGGCGGGGGTTGAAAGAGGCGGGTCAGCCAGTTGTCGGGCTGTTGCGCCTGCGCAGCGCTGGCAAGGCCGGCGGCAAAGGCGGCGCCCAGGAGCGCGACAACGCTACGGCGAAGGATGGTGACAGAACGCATGGACTTCCGGTCCCGACCTGCGGCCGCGCCGATGGCCGCCCCAAAAAGCACCTGCTAATGTACATCGAATCACTAACAGCGGGTTGTTACCGCCGGCGGCGGATCGGCTTCCGCCTGGCGGTCAGTCACAGTCCGGCCGTCGGTTCCGGGCAAAAAGGTTCCGGGCTAAAATCTTCGTCGAGGCTTGCTTTTATCGTTTCAGCCTCATTCACAGTTGGACCAGCAATTAGGCAAGACTTTGGAAAATCCGGTTGCGCACGATAATTTCGGTCACACAACGCCGCTCCTTCCGATCCTGTCATTCACAACGCCTTTCGGCATCGCATGAACACCGTCCGTAAAGCCGTCTTTCCCGTCGCCGGCCTCGGCACCCGCTTCCTGCCCGCGACCAAGGCCATGCCGAAGGAAATGCTGCCGGTGGTCGACCGGCCGCTGATCCAGCACGTCGTCGACGAGGCGCGCGAGGCCGGCATCGAGCATTTCATCTTTGTCACGGGTCGCAACAAAGCCGTCATCGAGGATCATTTCGACCGCCAGTTCGAGCTGGAAATGACGCTGCTCGAGCGGCAAAAGCACAAGATCCTCGAATATCTCAATCAGGACCTGCCGGTGCCGGGCTCGACGAGCTTCACCCGCCAGCAGGAGCCGCTCGGTCTCGGCCACGCAGTGTGGTGCGCCCGCGAATTGATCGGCCACGAGCCGTTTGCGCTGCTGTTGCCGGACGTCCTGGTGCAGCACGAGCAGAGCTGTCTGGCGCAAATGCTCGAGGCGGCGCGCGAACTGCCCAAAAACGCCAATATCGTCGCTGTCGAGGAAGTGCCGCACGAACGCGTCGATCAATACGGCGTCGTCGGCGTCGGCGAGCGCAAGGGCAAGATGTTCTCGATCACCAGCATGGTCGAGAAGCCGCCGGTCGGCCGCGCGCCGTCCAATCTCATCCTCACCGGCCGCTATATCCTGCAGCCGGAAATCCTGAAAATCCTGAGCACGCAGGAACGCGGCGCCGGCGGCGAAATCCAATTGACCGACGCCATGATCCAGCTGGCGCGCGAGCAGCCGTTCTACGGCCTGCAATTCGACGGCCGCAGTTTCGACTGCGGCTCGAAGATCGGCTTTCTCGCCGCCAACGTCTCCTACGCGCTGGCGCGCCCCGACATCGCGCCCGGCTTTCGCGCCGAGATCAAAAAGATCATGGGCGACATCAACGGCGGTTAGGCCGCCGCGCGGCGCCTTTTCTCAATGCGGTCCGTGCAGCACGTGCAAGACACCTTGGGAGAACAATAACAGCCCGAGAATGAAGAGCAGGACATAGCTGATGCGGTAGAACTGCGCTGTCGGCACGATCCTGACCATCCAGATGCCGGCGAAGTTCGCCGCGACCGCAATCGGCAATAGCGTGAGCGAAGTTGCGAGATTCTTCGCCGAGAACTGCCCGAGCATGAAGTAGGGCACGATCTTGAGCGCGTTAACGGCGGCAAAGAAGATCGTAGTGGTGCCAACGAAGGTCATTTTGGGCAATTGCTGCGGCAGCGTGTACACCTGAAAAGGTGGCCCGCCGCCTTGGCTGGCAAACGACATGAAGCCGGAGACCGCGCCCCAGAACAGCCCGCCCAGGAGCGTGCTCTGCCGCGGCCGTGCCGGCGCCGCGCGCAGCCAGATCGTCATGACGAAAAGGAGCGCCGTGATACCGATAAGAATGCGGATGGCGTCGTCGGATACGTAGGACGCAAACAACCAGCCGAGCGCCAGCCCGACACCGGCGCCCGGCAGCAGCACTTTCAGATTCCAGCCGCTCCAGTCGCGCCGATAGACGTGAATCGAGATCACGTCCTGGCAAATGACGATGGGCAGCAACAGCGCGGCTGCCTCAAGCGGCGGCAGATAAAGCGCAAGGAGCGGCGTTGCCCCTGTCGCCACACCGGAAAAGCCGCCTTTGGCGAGCCCGAGAAAAACCACCGCAGGAATGGCCACCGCATAGAATAGCGGCGCCGTGATGATCGGGGCCAGCATGCGTCTGGATCACCACTCGCGGCGCGAAGCCCAGGGTAGCACGTCGAGAGCCATGAGCGTTTGCGCGTTCGGGCAGTAATCCTCCCACTGCGGCGCCGTGGCATCGTGCGCAAGATCTCGCGTGCAGCGTCGCTTGCTTTCGCAAAGCGAACATACGCGTTGCAGGTCGCGGAAAGTTTGCGGCCCGACCTGGGCGACCTCCGCCGGGTCGAGGTCGAGTACAGCCATGCGTTCAAGCAACAGGTTGGCCGCCCCAGGTCCCTGCTTGGCGACGGCCCGGAGATCGGCCGGGCTCATGCGCACGTCGCGGGCGATACGCGCGATTTCCAGTTCGCCGCAGCATGCCACCGTGGACCCGGAAGGCCCTCTCACCCAATCGCTCAGAACTCGCCACATAGCTTTGAAGCGTGATCGGTTTTGCTCTCCACCGGGCAGGTCTGTCATTTGACCCTCCTCTCGTCGGCTAGCGTCCATGTTGCGGCCGATCGGGACGAGCCCGTTGATTTAGGTCAATTCGGATAGGCGCTTTGCGACATGGCAGACCCCCTCGATTCGCCCGGGTGTAGCCAGATTCGCTAACGGCAGTGCTCTATTTGATAAAGCTGAGATACGAGGCGAGCGCTTCGATCTGCTGGCCCGACAGTCTGCTGGAAATATCGGGCATCGGCGGGCCGGCGGCTGCGTGATAGCCCTGGCCCCACTGCTCGAGCCGTCTTTTCAAATAAGTGTATTGCAGCCCACCCAGGCGGGGAATTTGCGCGACGCCCTCTGCATTCGGGCCGTGGCAGACCACGCAGGCGACGATATTGTCGTCGGGCATACCCTCCTGATAGATCGTTCTGCCGAGAGCCACGCTTCCTCTGTCGCCATCGTCGGCCGCTCGCGGCGGCAGCGTGGCAAAATATGCCGCCAAGTCGCGCACGGTTTGCGGCGTGAGATTTGCGGCAGCGCCCCACATGTATTGCCGCGACAGCGGGTTGTCGCGCGTGTGGGCGTGGAAATCCACCAGCTGATTCTCCAGATATTGGTAGCGCTGCCCGGCCAGGCGCGGCGCCGGCGTATAGCCTTGCGCCTCTCCGCCGTGGCACCAGGTGCAATTGCGAACGGCAAGGCTCTCGGCGCGGCCGGCCAACGCCGAGCCGATCACGAAAGCCAGCGCCAGCACCGCCACTTTCACCCAGCTGTTTTGCGTTATCCGAAATCCGAGCATTTTGGTTTTCCAAGCGGCGAACACCAAGATCACCTTAGTTCGCTGACGAAGGCCGCGACGGCTTCGATTTGCGGCTTGGTCAGGCTATGCGCGACCGGACTCATGATGGCCGACGTGTCCGGTCGTGCCGGAATTTGCCCGCGTTCATGGCCCCAACCCGTCAGCTCCTTGATGACGTAAGGGTAGAGTTGTCCGGCAAGGCGCGGAATCTCACCGCTGCCGGTGGCCTCGGGACCGTGACAGGCGGCGCAGGCGGCGACGTTGGCG
The DNA here is from genome assembly GCA_963784325.1 of uncultured Alphaproteobacteria bacterium. Taxonomy (GTDB): domain Bacteria; phylum Pseudomonadota; class Alphaproteobacteria; order Rhizobiales; family Xanthobacteraceae; genus BOG-931. The sequence goes on from CAWARC010000014.1 coordinate 11,598, forward strand.
TCGGGCACGCCGTTCTCGAAGATATTCTTGCCCGCGGCGACGAGCCCGCGCGGGGCGCCGCCGATGGGCGGTGGATTGAGCTTCCTAAAGCTCTCTGCAAGCGCCGCGACCATTCCGGGCTTCAGCGCATGAGCCACGTTGAACATGATATTGTTGGTGCGGCGATGCTCGATAAAAGCCCGAAGCTGATTTTCCAGATATTGAGGCTGCTGTCCGGCGAGCCGCGGGATAGGCATGTAGCCGCGATAGCCTTGCGCCGACGGGCCGTGACAGTCTTTGCAATAGCCGAGCTTGGCCTGAACGTCGTCGGCGCGAACGGAGCCGGCGAAGGCAGCGGTCAGAACCGTTGCAAGAAGCGACGCGCGCAGGCCCATGGCCGTCACGTTGCGCCATGCGTCCATCGTTTTTCCGGCGGTTCGCGGTGTTTTGCGGGCGCGCACGGCGTTACTCCAGGTAACTGAGATAAGCCGCGACGGCTTTGACCTGCGGTGGGGTCAAATTGTGCGCGATCGGCGCCATGACGTTCGAATTGGTCTCCCCGCGTTCGCTGGCCCAATTGGTCAGTTGACTCACGAGGTAGGGATAGAGCTGCCCGGCCAAGCGGGGAAATTGCTCGTTGCCTTTGGCTTCCGCACCGTGACAGGAGGCGCACGGCGGAACACCGGCGTCGGGCAGTCCCTGTTGAAAGATTTTTTCGCCCGCGGACACCATGTCCTTCGGCGCGCCACCGAGCGGTTTTGGATTGAGATCATGAAAGTCGGTGGCGAGCGCTTTTATCATCGCCGGGCTTAGCACATGGCCGACATTGAACATGATATTGTTGGTGCGCTTGTGCTCGACGAAGCCCTGCAATTCGTTCTCGATATAGGCGATCTGCTGCCCCGCCAGCCGCGGGATCGGATAGTAGCCGTTGAAGCCTTGAGCGGCTACGCCGTGGCAGACCTCGCAATAAGCGAGCTTGGCCTGAACCTCCTTCTGCGACACCGCGCCCGTATTCGCGTCCTGCGCTCGAATTGGGGACGCAAAAACGAGCGACAGCAGCGACGCACAGCAAGCTAGTCTCGGCAGGCTCACGATTGTCATCAGTTCTGTCCGCATCGTCGGCTTGCCGGAATGGCTTGATCGCTCCGCGTTACAGGCATCATTGCGTCCTCATGGCCAAGCGGAGACGTGAAAATTCAGACCAAGCTTGATGGTCTGAATTGTCTGCTTGATGTTCTCGGGGCCGGAAGGGAACGCACCGTTTTCCTCGATAAAGGTCACGTTGCGCGTGCCGAAGTCGTAATAATCGTATTCGAGCTTGACCGACCAATCGTCCCACAGCGCCCATTCGACGCCTACTCCGGCGGTCCAGCCGAGCCTGGTCTCCACGCCGTCGAAATTGTACGTCGTGAAGGCGTCGGCGACGTTGTAGCGGTCGTTGACGAAACCGACGCCGCCCTTGCCGTAGAGCATCCAGCGATCCCACGCGAAGCCGGCGCGTGCGGTCACGCTGCTCAAGAAGTCCGTGGTGTCCTTGAAGGTTGCGGTGTCACCTGCCGCCACCAAGGGCACGGCTACCGTGGTCTTGCCGCCGATGTCGCCGCCCGAGGCCGCGCCTTCGATGCCGAGAACCCAATTGGACGCGAATTGATAATCGCAGCCGATCTGACCGCCGAGCATGTAACCGCTGATGTTGAGATTGGCGGAAGTAAATCCAGTGTTGGGAGACAGGATGCCGGCGGTGTCGTTGAGATCCTTTTGCCCAAAGCCGCCGCCGACGTTGCCGCCCGCGTAGCAGCTCGTCCAGGTGAAAGGCGGCGGCGGCGGCGGCGCGATTGGCGGTGCGGCGAGATCGGCGCCGAATGCGGCGGAGACGGTCAGCAGCGAGACCGCCGTGGTGCCGAACAGTGTTGCTCTCATCGTGAACCCTCCGGCCTGCTACATCGCTAGCCAAAGATAGGCGAACAACGTGTTGTTAGCGCTGGCGCCGACGCTGGTGCCATCGAACTGGTTGTACCAGGTGTATTCCAAGCCGATGCGCGCGTTGAACCACGGCCAGCCCGGCGCGGTGCTGCTGATAAACGGAATGTAGGCGATCTCGGCGATCCAACCGTTGCTGTTCGGGCTGAAGCCGCTGGCAAGCCCGCCGTACAGGCCGGTATCGGGACTGCCCCAGGTGTTGAAATATTGGCCGGTCAGCACAATGCGATTGTCGTTGCCGTAAGCGAGCGAGGCGTAGCCTTTTGCTTCGTTGAGCGTGTCGCTCGGATTGGCGGAAAGCCCATTGGCGAAGCTGGCGTCCAGCTTTTGCGATTCGTGAATGTAAGTGCCGCGCAACGTGAACCAGAAATTGCCGCCCTGATATTGATATTGCGAGTCGAAGCCGACGTCGGTGTATTTGTCCGTTTGCGGGAAAGTCGCGGTGGTGACCGGGCCAGTCGCCGGCGCTGACGGCGGCGATGCCCATGGATGAATATCGGCCGCCATGCCGAACGTTCCGATCTCAAGCCAATTGTTGCCCCAGTGCGGCTCGAACGCCGCGCGCCAATAAGGCGCAAAATCGAATTGGCCCGGTGCGCCGAATGGATCGGCGCCCAAGGCGTTCTGTGTGTTGGCATCGAGCGTGCGATACGCCGAAAATTCGAGGTACAACATGTCATCGAGGTAGGTATAGGCGCCCACACTGCCGACATGCGCAGCAAAGGCGCCGTCGATGATCGTGCCGGCCGCGGGAGTGGGCGCTACCGTCGATGCGGCGTAGGGGAAACCCCAAGCCGGAGTCGTGTTCCAAGGATCCTGAACAGTGGGTCCGTTATTGGCGGTTATGCCGTAGGTAACGGGAATGTCGCCGATACTCGTCGAGTTGGCATAGCGGATGTCGGTATTGTCCCAGGTCCAATTGTGGACGTAGGGGTCGTTACCGATCGAAGCGGTGGTCGGCGGTCCGGCGTCGGTCAGTTGCGCGAACGCGCCGATGTGGTCGGTGATGGCGCCGCCCCAGAAGAAGCTCAAAGGCGAAACCACCAGATTGTTGTTGGTCTTGTAGGGATCGGTCGGCGGCGGTTGCGGCGCTTCGGTATTGGTGAAGCCGACGATGGCCATCATCGAGATTGGCGGCACCCATTTCTTCTCTTTGCTGTCGGTCGAATCGTCGGAACTGGGAAACGGCGCAGTGCGGTACGGGCCGCCGCCGTAGGTATAACCCCCTATCTTGAAGCGCCGGCCGTAAGGCGTCAGGCCGGCAAAATCGGTGTGACAGGCACCGCATGGCTGCCCGGTCTGTCGCGCAAAGCTCGGCAGCGCTTCCGCCCGCGACGACAATCCGATTGTTAGAAATCCGGAGAGCGCGAGAACCAGCGCGGCGGCTAAAACGAGCCGCAAACGCCTCGTCCGAACGAATTGGTCGCGCTTGCTCCCCATCCCGAGCCAACCAATCTCAACCGCCGCACGCATCTCGGCGTGCAAGCCTGAATCAGGGGGGTGACGCAGAATAAGAAATAAACCGAGAGACGGCTATGTCGATCTGAACTCGTTTCGATTTTCAATGGAGAATGATGTATTTCGGCAACAGAGGCATTGCTTCATTTTCTTGTCACATTGATTTCGATCAAAGAAGACAGGAAAGCAAAATGTCACCTTACTCACGCCCGAAGTCGATCTCGAATGAGATCAATTGCGGGTAGGCGACGCGGTTGCCAGGGGGTACCGCGTCGTCTTGCTATGAGAGACGCATTCTCCAAAGATCGCGCGGCCTAAAGAGCCCATTCCCGCTTTTGACCTGAATCAAAAGCACCTGGAGCGATAGTCTGTATCAATCGCTGTGCCGGGCAAACGGAGGCAGATGATGTCACCGCTGCCAAAATGCGAGAACTCCGTTCTTTTCCACGAGATGATGGCGAGCCTCGGGATCGATTTGGGTCCCGACGATCTGCCACGGCTGGAATTACGGTACCCGACTGCGTTTCGACGCTGTCAGGCTTGTGACGCCAAGGGCGCCTGCGTCGAGTGGCTCGACCGTACGGCCGCGACGACGTTGGCGCCGCGCTTCTGCGTGAACGCCGACATTCTGTTTGAATTGCAGTGCGATCAGCCGGGCCCGCGTCGCGAGCCCGGCTAAAGTCGTGCTCAACCGGCCTTCTTGACCCAGAATTTGCACCAACCAGACGGACTGATCGTGCCGTCAACCAGGGTACACGCACTCGGCGGCTGAAAGAGCGAGCAATTGCCGCACTGCTGATCGCCTTTCGGCGTGGCCTGATAACCGACCGATGTCTGTGCCATCTTCGCCGCAGCTTCTCGTACCGGAAGCAGCGAGACTACGGCTCCGGCCGCGCACGCGGCACTGCGCAAGAGCGTGGATCTCCGGGATACTCCGCCCGATCCGGTTTTTGAGAAGTCCGCCATATCTGCCTCCATGTTTCCTTGGAAACTGACCACGAATCGTTACCGGGCAGTTTGACGAAGATCAAAGTCTGGACGCAAGACGCTGACGCGCCCAGGCCAATGCCGGGGTTCGGGACTCCCGCCTGGGTGGAATAAATCCCTTCAAGTGCAGCCTATTTCTGCAGCCGCATGGTCAGGAGGAACGTCGAGGCGGTATAGGCGACGCCGGTGACGTTGGAGTTGAGCCAGTCTTGCCGGACCTCGCCCTTGAGCTGGATTTCGCGATTCAATTTGTAGGTCAGGCCGGTAGAGGCGAAATAGTGATTATCGGTGCGGCCGAGGCCGGCATAGTCGTCGTTCTCGTAGCCGATAACCGCGTTGGCGATGAGCCAGGTGCGCAGCGCGTGGTCGACCTCGAGGCTGAAGCTGCGGCTGAACTCGCCGGACACGCCCTGCACGCTCGATTCGCTGACGCTCGATTGCGCGGTGAATTTCGCCGAGGTCAGGGCCGTGGCCTGCCAGAGTAGCGAACCGTCGAGCGTCGCGCCGCCGATATTGGGCAGCGTCGGATCCTGATAGTCGCGCTGCATATAGCCGACCGCGATCTCGCCGGTGAGCGAGCCGAACAAATTGAGGTCGGCGCCGAGCTTCGCGCTCGAGCCGTTGGAGTTGCGATCCTCGCCGTAAATGTCGACCGGCGTGTCGTGAACGCGGGTGTCCTCGTCGATCTCGATGAATGGTTTGAGGCCAGGGTCGATCTCATAGCCGAGGCGGAAAATGCCGGCATACTGGTCGAAGGCGCGCCAGTCGAAGTTGGCGCTCTCGCCGTCTGACAGGGTGCCGTTCGAATACATCGAGCGGTCGAAGGTGCCTTTGAGCGAAACACCGAAGCGGCCGAAATCTTCCGCCACGCCGACCGTGCCGCCCACCGTGGTGTCGATCGGCAGCGTGACAAGCCCGAACTGGATGTTCGGGCTGCCGGGATTGTCGGTCGAGACGATGGTCCGGCCTTCGAGCAGGATCTGGGTGTAGCGAGTGACGTCGAGTGTCCCGTCAACTTTGGCGTTGAGGTAAGGCACATTCAGCGACGGCTGGAAATTGCTGTTGGGGTAGTTGGTATAGGAGCCGGTGATGTCGGCGGTGAGCGAATTGCTCGCCCAGTCCGAACGCACGTGCAGTTCGGGGGCGACGACCAAATACAAGGCGCCGGGGCCGCCGGGCGCGGCCTGCGGATTGGTGCTGTATCCGGCCGACAGCTCGACCGCAGGCAAGATCAAAAACGAGCCGGCCTTGATGCCGAGCGCTTCGTAAGGATCGCCGCCGGCGATCGGCAGCGTACCGTGCGGCACCGTTCCGAGCGGCAGGCTTGCCGGCGGCGGCATACCGGGCGCCGGCGTGCTGGCGGAGCCCTGGAAATCCTCTGGCGGCGGAATGGCCAGCACCGCTCCGGGCCGGCTCGCCGCCGTTGTCGGATAGACCACCGCCGGCGGATTGCTGATCGGCAGTTCGGTGGGCGGCGGCGGCAACACCGCGCCCGGCCGCGCCGCGGCCTTGGCCGGGAAGACGACGGGCGCCGGCGGCTGCGCCAGCGTCGGCGGCACTGACGAGACTTGCGGCGGCTCCGGCGGCACGGCATCGAAAGTCGTTTCCCCCGGCGGTGCAAGCTCGGTGCCTTGACCGGATCCCTGGGCCACAGACTTCCGGAGCGCGTTGCTGGAATTAAATCCGGTATCGCCGGCACCGAAGCCGGTCGGGCTGCCGTAGACCGGGGTTGCGCCGATGCGTGACGGCGACGTGAATGTCCCCGCCGGTGGCGCTTGATTGGGAGGCAGCGTTCCTCCCGTTCCTGGCGGTGCAAAGCTTGGTGGATTATCGGGATTGCCCGGCAGTGACGGCTGCAACAGGAGATCGTCGTAGAGGCCGGACGACGCCGTTTGCGCTTGAGTTTGCGCCGGCGCGACCGCAGCCAGCAGAACGAGTGGCGCGACAGCCAGGCACGAAAAGGGGAAGCGCGAGCGAACCGGGCCGGCGACGTTTCGTGATCGGCAACGGCGCGGCACCTGCGACCTCCTCGCCCCGAAGCGGCCTGTCCGCGCCACCCCGCTGCAACGGCCACACGACGACCGGCACGGGCCGCCGGACGGCAGACCGCTGGTTAACGGAGTTAAAACGGATATGGTTAACGAGAGGTTGATTGGAGCCGGGGCCGCCTGTGCCTTGCCCGCTTAGCCCCTAAAGCTTCAGGCTTTTCGCTCGTAACGGCGCCAGACCGGGACCAGGACGGCGGCGAACACCACGAAGGCTGCCGCTTCCGCCGGCCACGGCCAATGCGCCACCGAGGCGACAATGCCGACGAGCACCGCGGCAAAGCCGAGCCACAGCGCAAAGCGGCCGGGGCGCAGCGCCTCGATCGCAAATAAGACAAGCGCCAGCGCAAACCATGTCCACGACACCAGCGAGCCGTCGTGCGTTAGCGCGCTCACACCCAGCCCTTCAGCTCCCGCATCGCGAGCTGCCAGATCACCAGCATGCCGGCCTCGCTGTCGTTGAGGCAGGGAATGACCGCAAAATTCTGGCCGCCGGCGCGCTTGAACGCGCGTGCATTATCGACCGCGATCTCTTCCAGCGTTTCAAGGCAATCGGCGGAGAAGCCCGGCGTCACCACGACCAAATTCTTGACGCCCTTCTTGGCCAGCGCCTTCACCGTATTGATGGTGTAGGGCTCGAGCCATTTGGCGCGGCCAAAGCGCGACTGGAAGGTCATCATCAGTTTCGTCTCGTCGAGACCCATCTTCGCCCGCAACAGCTCCGTGGTGCGCACGCACTGGCTCTCATAAGGATCGCCCTTGGCCACGTAGTCCTTCGGCAAGCCGTGATAGGACGCGACAATCACGTCGGGGGTGAACGGCAGATTTTTCAGCTCGGCCTGCAGCGAGGACGCCAGCACCTCGATGTAATAAGGATCGTCATAATAGGCCGGCAGAATGCGCAGCGCCGGCTGGCGCCGCTGCCGCATCATGAACCGGTACACCTCGTCGCACACTGTCGCGGTGGTCGCCGCCGAATATTGCGGATAGAGCGGCATGATCAGGATGCGCTCGCAGCCCCAGGTCGCCAGCACTTGCAGCCGCGACGCAATCGACGGCGACGCATAGCGCATCGCCCAATCGACGAGGACGTGCGGGCCGAGCGGTTCGAGAATGCCGCCGAGCTTCTCGGCTTGCGAGCGCGTGATGGTCTTGAACGGCGACTCTTTCTTGTCGTGATTCCAGATCTTCTGGTAGTCGCGCGCTTTACGCCGCGAGCGGATCGGCAGGATGATACCGTTGAGTACCAGCTTCCACAGTAGCGAATCCTTTTCGATGACGCGGCGGTCGCTCAGGAACTCTTTCAAATAGCGCCGCACCGCCGCCGGCGTCGCCGCATCGGGGGTGCCGAGATTGACCAGAAGCACGCCGACGCCCGTCGCGGCTTGCTCGGCCGCGCCTGTTACCTCCGCGGCGACCAAGGGTGCAGCGGCGGCCGGAGCAATGTCGGTCGGAGCCTGCGCCGGCCTCAGTAACGGCTCGGTCGCCGGCGCCGATTGGGCGATGGTCGCGGCATCGACGCGGTTGTCGGCGGGCACCAACGGCGCCTCGCCGGTGATTTCGCCAATGGGCGCGGGATTGAGCGGTGAGCCAGTCATAGTATCAAGATACCATGTCTGCGCCCTGCGGCGCGAGCTTGCGGAACGGGTGTGGAACTTAAGCGATTTTCAAAGCGAGGTCGCCGGCGCTGTTGAGCCGGTCGAATATCATTAGATTCTCGAATACCCGCGATTTCTTCGTCTCCGGGCATTCCGTGCCGAGACACTCGGCGAACTTGGCCCAAAGCTCGTCGCGCGACAGCGGCCGCTGGTGGCTGCCCTTGGCATATTCGACCGGACCGCTTTTGAGCGTTTCGCCGCCCGTCGTCGTAATCTCGACGGCGTCGAACGGGGCGAAATTGGAGCCCTCCCTGAGTGCGGCACTGCCTTCGAGCGAGACGCGCCGGAACAGCGCCTGCACCTCGGGGCGGCGCACGAAGTCGTCGGTCAATTCTTGCAAGCCGACATGGCGCGCGACCAGCGCTGCCGCCATGGCAAACTGCATGCTGAACTTCGCTTCCAGTCCCGTCTGCGGGGCGCTGTTGCGCAGCATCAAGAGCTGCGTCTTGCCGGTCGACACATGAATGCGCTCAACTTGGCCGGGATTAAGATCATAGCGCTGGACGAGATCGAGCGCGGCGTCGATCGAGCGGTGGGTCGCGTAGCAGATCGGGTAGCGCTTGATATTCAAGCCATGACTGAGGATGTGCCACTCCTTTTCCCCGGCGCTGAAGGCACGATCGAGCTCAGGCTCGCCATCGGGCGACAACGCCATCAGCAATCCGGCCGGATGCTCCAACGCATCGAGCGACGCCGTCAGTCCGGCTTGCGCCAACCGCGCAGCGATAACGCCGGATTGCGCGGCGCGGCCGACCTGGAACGATTTCGTCATGGTGCCGAAGTTCGCGACCAGCCTCGAAGACATCAAGGCGGCGATCGCCATCGCCGTCGCGGCACCCTTGGCGTCGAGGCCGCGCAATTTGGCGCAAGCCGCCGCCGCCGCGACGGGTCCGAGGACGGCGGTCGGATGCCAGCCCTTGCGATGCAGCGGCACGCCTTCGCGCACCAGCAGTTCGGCCCAGACTTCGAAGCCGGCGATATAGGCGGTCAGCATCTCGGCGCCGCTCGATCCGCTGGCCTCGCCTTGGGCCAGGATCGCAGGAACCAGCACTGCGCTCGGATGGCCGTCAAGCGACACGTCGTCGTAATCCAGTACGTGAGCGGCGACGCCGTTTATCAGCGCCGCGGTTTCGGGCGTGCGCCGCGCGCCGGAGGGAATGAGCGAGACGAGCATGGCACCGCCGGCATGACCAAGCTCGCGATCGACGAGAGCGATCTCAGGGTCGCGCGCACCGGCGATCAAGACGCCGAAGCAGTCGGCGATGCCAGTTCGGGCAAGAGCCGCGCCTTCCGCAGGGATTTGGCGCAAGCCGAGATCGGCGACGAAGCAGCCAAGCGCGAGCGTGAGAGCGCTCATGTGTTCCTCCGCTGCGGCCCCCCGGCCGGTCCGCGCTACTCGGCCGCCTTGAGCAGAACCGGCGCGCCGGCGCGGAATTGCTCCAACAGCGCCGCCTCGTCCGCCTTGGCCGCCGCAAGATGCCGCTGCTTGACGTGGCCGAAGCCGCGAATTTTTTCCGGGATGGCAGCGAGACCGACGGCGAGATGATGATTGTCCGGCGTCAAGCGCGCCAGCACTTCGTCGATCATGGTCTCGTATTCGCCGATGAGCGCCCGCTCGGTGCGGCGCTCGAGCGAGCGTCCGAACGGATCGAGCGCTGTGCCGCGCAAGAATTTGAACTTGGCAAGAACGCGGAAGGCCGGCAGAAGCCACGGCCCGAAACTCATCTTGCGTGGCAGTCCGGTTTCCTTGTCGCGGCGTGCCAGCAGCGGCGGCGCCAGATGAAACTCGAAGCGCAGATCGTCGCCGCCGAACGTGCCGGCGACCTGCTTTAAGAACGCGCCGTCGGTATAAAGCCGCGCGACTTCATATTCGTCCTTATAGGCCATCAGCTTGAACAGATAGCGCGCCACGGCGTCGGCGAGCCCGCACTTGCCGGGCGCGCGATCCGCCTCGACAGCCTTTGCCTTGTCGACCAGCGCCCGGTAACGCCGCGCATAAGCGGCATTCTGGTAGGCGGTGAGGAACTTCACCCGGCGTTCGACCGTCTCTTCCAGCGATTCCGACAGATGCTCCGCGTCGCTCGCGTCGGCGTCCTTTGGCTTCGCCAGCGCCTCGACCGCGGCGCGGTCGAGCACGGCACGGCGGCCCCAGTGGAACGCCGCCTTGTTCATCGCGACCGCCTCGCCGTTGAGCTCGATTGCCTTCTCGATCGCCGCGGCCGACAGCGGGATGGCGCCGAGCTGGTAGGCATAGCCGACCATGAACATATTGGCGCCGATGGATTGGCCGAACAGCGCATTGGCGATCCGCGACGCATCGATGAAATGCGCGTTGTCGCGGCCGGCATCGGCGACGATGGTGCGCTTGAGCCGCTCCGTCGGCAGCGAGAAATCCGCATCGCGGGTGAATTCCCCGGGCAGGAACGCGTCGGTGTTGACGATGATTTTGGTTGCGCCCGTCTTCACCGTCGCCAGCACCTTCTGCGTTCCGGCGACGACGATATCGCCGCCGAGCACCAGATCGGCGCGGCCGGCCGCGACGCGAATGGCATGAATGTCGTCGGGCTTCTCGGCGAAGCGGATGTGGCTGAATACCGCGCCGCCCTTCTGTGCCAGACCCGCCATGTCGAGCACGCCGACGCCCTTGCCTTCCAAGTGTGCGGCCATGCCCAAAATGCCGCCGACGGTGACGATGCCGGTGCCGCCGACGCCGGTGACGATGATGTTGTAGGTGTGCTCGATCGCCGGCAATTTCGGCTCGGGCAGCGGCACCAGATCGTGGCCGGCGGCGACGCCCGTGCCCTTTTTCAGCGTGGCGCCGTGCACCGTGACGAAGGACGGGCAGAAGCCTTTGACGCAGGAAAAGTCCTTGTTGCAGCTCGACTGGTCGATGGTGCGCTTGCGGCCCCATTCGGTTTCGAGCGGCTGCACCGAGACGCAATTCGACTTGACGCCGCAATCGCCGCAGCCTTCGCAGACCAGCTCATTGATGATGACGCGCTTATCGGGATCGGGAAAGGTATGGCGCTTGCGGCGGCGGCGCTTTTCCGCGGCGCAGGTCTGGTCGTAGATCAGCACGGTGACACCGGGAATTTCGGCGAGCTGGCGCTGCACGGTGTTGAGATCGTCGCGGTGGTGGATGGTGAGACCGTGCGGCCACGCGGTATCGCGCGGATATTTGTCGGGCTCGTCGGTCACCACGACGACGCGCTTCGCCCCTTCGGCCGCCACTTGGCGCGCGACCTGCGGCACGGTGAGCCCGCCGTCATTGGCCTGCCCGCCGGTCATCGCCACCGCGTCGTTGAACAGAATCTTGTAGGTGATGTTGGTGTTCGACGCGATCGCGGCGCGGATCGCCATATAGCCGGAATGATTGTAGGTGCCGTCGCCCAGATTTTGAAAGACGTGCTGGCGATTGGAGAACGGCGCCTCGCCGACCCAGTTGGCGCCCTCGCCGCCCATGTGCGTATAGCCGAGCGTCGAGCGGTCCATCCACTGCGCCATATAGTGGCAGCCGATGCCGGCATAGGCGCGCATGCCTTCAGGCACCACGGTCGATGAGTTGTGCGGGCAGCCCGAGCAGAAATATGGAATGCGCTGAGCGACGTCTTTGGTCTCCGCAGCGATGCGCTGGAATTCCCTCAGCCGCGCCACCCGGCCGGCGATGTCGTCGTTACGGTGATAGTTCAGCAGCCGCTCGCCGATGCAGATCGCGACTTCGTTCGGATCGAGCGCGCCCTTGACCGGGAACAGCCAGTTGCCGGCTTCGTCTTTCTTGCCGATGCAGACCGGCTGGTTGGCGGTGCCGTAAAGCTCCTCGCGGACCTGGACTTCAAGAAGCGAGCGTTTCTCCTCAACGACGATAATGAGATCGAGGTTTTGCGCGAATTCGGCGAGTTCGCGGCGGCTCAACGGCCAGGCGCAACCCACCTTGTAGAGCCGGATGCCGAGCTCGTTGCATTTGATCTCGTCGATGCCGAGCTCATCGAAAGCCTGGCGAACGTCGAGATAGCTCTTGCCTGTGGTGATGATGCCGATCTTGGGACTGCGGCCGCCCGAGGTAATGGTGCGGTTGAGCTTGTTGGCGCGCACGAAGGCGAGCATGGCGTCGCGCTTGTAATCGTGCAGGCGGGCTTCCTGCGCCAGGATCGGATCGTTGAGCCGAATATTGAGTCCGCCTGCCGGCATGCGGAAATCGTCCGGCGTGACGATATCGATGCGTTCCAGACTCGCATCGATCGCCGCCGTGGATTCGATGGTCTCGTGCATCGTCTTGAGCGCGGTCCAGGCGCCGGTGTAACGCGACATCGCCCAGCCGTAGAGACCGTAGTCGAGCACCTCCTGGATTCCGGCCGGATTGAGGATCGGGACCATCACATCGATGAAGTGATATTCGGACTGGTGCGCGGTCGTGGAAGACTCGGCGGTGTGATCGTCGCCCATCAGCGCCAGCACGCCGCCGTGCTTCGAGGAACCTGCGAAGTTGGCGTGACGGAACACGTCGCCGGTGCGGTCGACGCCGGGACCTTTGCCGTACCACATGCCGAAAACGCCGTCGTATTTGCCCTCGCCGCGCAACTCGGCCTGCTGCGAGCCCCACACCGCTGTTGCGGCGAGATCCTCATTGATGCCGCCTTGGAACCGGATATCGTTTTTTTCGAGAAACGGCCGGGCGCGCAGGAACTGGCTATCCAGGCCGCCGAGCGGCGAGCCGCGATAGCCGCTGACAAATCCCGCGGTATTGAGCCCGTTGCGGCGATCCAGCTCCTTTTGCATCAGGCAGAGCCGGACCAAAGCCTGGAAGCCGGTCACGAATACGCGGCGCTGGCCAAGGTCGTATTTATCGTCGAGCTTGACGTCGCGTAGCGCCATTCCGATTGGCCTCCGAAGGCCGAGTTTGCCCTTACGGACGCGAGATTGCCAGAGGGCAGGCCATGCTTAGAAATATGGGGGCGCAAAGCGGTAGGAACAACGCTAGCGGATTGAAGCCGCTGGCCTTTTTGCGCGAGACCTTAAAGTCCGTGAAGGGATCGGTCATGCCGCTCGGAAGCGCTAGAGTTGCCGGCGCATGGACGGAATCTCCGCAGTTGGCTTGGGCCGGCGGAACAGATGGCTCTGAACCCGCGTGGGCCTTCGCGGTCGGTGTCGACGACTTCCGCTGTCGTCGTTATTCGCGGGATAATCGCGGTGCTGTCGTTTTGCTCGCTAAGCTCCCCAATGAAGCTGCGACCGACACGCATATCGTTAGGTCACCACTCGATACAACCCTACCTATCTAATTCTTGCACATTTTGTTTACCACAGATGTATAGACGAAAATTACAGAAAGCCCGTTAAATTCGCCGAGAGCTGGGTCCTTCAGAACCAACGGAAGCTCTCGCGAATGAAACTGCATGTGCTCAATATCCCGAGGCTGGCCTTGCAGCGCCGCGGATCGGCTGTCCTCGGTCTGATCATTGTTGGCATTCTATGGTGCGGCGTCGCGTTGATGTTTCATCGCGACCTTCAGCAAGATTATGCTTCGGTGGCACGCCGAAACGAGAACTACGCGCTTCTGTTTGAGGAAAACGTCCTGCGCTCGCTCGGCGAGCTTGACAAGACTATCCTGTATCTGCGCCGCAGGGTGGAAACGTTAAAGGACACCACAGATTACCAGAAAATCGTCCAGTCGACGGACGTGCAGAGCAGCATCATTGTTCAAGTTGCGATTGTTGACTCCCACGGCATTGCTCGGGCCTCGAATGCCGTCAAAGAAATGACCAAGCCCATTGATATCAGCGACCGCGACCATTTCAAGTTTCAGGTAAACAACACCAAGGATACGCTGTTCATCAGCAAGCCGGTCATTGGAAGGGCGAGCGGCAAATGGTCAGTTCAATTGACGCGCCGCTTCTTGAACAAGGATGGCACTTTTGCGGGCGTCGTCGTCGCTTCAATGGATCCGGCGTACTTCACCAGCTTCTTCGATCGAATCCAATTGGGCACCGATACCTCCGTGGCGATGATCGGCAATGACGGCGTCGTGCGTTCGGAAGGAGGCGGCGCGATTCCGCAGCTTGCGCTGGGACAAGACCTCTCCCGCACGGACCTGTTCAAACGCCTTCAAAACTTTAAGGACGGGACGTTCCTCGAACCGCGTTCCACGGCGCAAGACAGCCTGGTCGTATCGGCAAGGCAAGTGAGTGGGTATCCTCTCTGGGTAACGGTGAGCACCAAGGAGCATCAAATCTACCAGTCCGCCTGGAGCAATCTTCGGCGAAATGTTCTGATCGCCGCTTTCCTCACGGCTGTGATGTTGCTCGCCCTTGAGAAAATCCTACGAGCCGAGGCCAGAGCTGAGCAAAAAGCAAGACAGCTGCAGCTCACCTTGGAACATATTGGCCAAGGAATCATGCTTGTTACGAAAGACCAGAAGATTCCGATCATCAACCAACGATGTGCGGAACTCCTGTTGCTTCCTCGAACCGTAATCGACGCGCCGCCAAAGCTCGACGAGCTCATCAAGTACAACGTCGGCAACGACCTTTCAAAGATGTGGAGCGACGATCGCCTCGAGGCGGACCACGATGGTGTCGAGTCGCCAGACAGGCAAGTGTCCTCGGTCGCCAATTTCCAACGCTCCGATGGGGCGTTCATTGAGGTGCGAAAGACGCGGCTCCCCGACGGAGCATTCGTGCAGACTTTTACCGACATTACAAAGCGCCGGGAGGCGGAGGCTTACATCACTAAGCTTGCGTCCGAGGATCCATTGACCTCCTTGCACAACCGGCGCGTATTCCGCGCAAAAATGCAGGAGCTTTGCGAACGCTCTTCGCAGTTGCGGTTCGCCCTGCTTTTTATGGACATGGATAGATTCAAGGTAGTGAATGACACGCTCGGACATCGGACGGGCGACCAGCTTCTCATTCAAGTTGCAAAGCGTTTGCGGTCGGTTATCGAGGAGTCAAGCGTACTGGCGCGCCTCGGGGGCGATGAGTTCGCGATCTTGCTTCCCGACGTCCAGTCAAACGAAGAAGTTGAGGCGGCGGCTCAGCGCATAATCGACGCAGTGGCCCAGCCCTTTAACGTCGATCAAAACGTCATCACGACAGGCATCAGCATCGGCATTGCGATTGGACCAGATCACGGCAAGACCGCCGACGCCCTCCTCGTATCAGCCGATATTGCACTCTATTCGGTGAAGGTCGGAGCCCGCGGCACCTACCGTATCTTCGAAAAACGCATGAATGATGATGTGAACAGCCGCCGGGAAATTGAACTGCAACTTAGGGAAGCCCTTACGAATGGCGGGTTGGATGTTCACTACCAGCCGATCGTCGACCTGCGCAACTACTCGATTACGGGCTTCGAGGCCCTTATGCGGTGGCCGCATCCAAGCAAAGGCATGATCTCGCCGGCCAAATTCATCCCTGTTGCCGAAGAATGCGGCTTGATCGACGCGCTTGGCCACTGGATCCTGGTGGAAGCATGTCGCAAAGCGACGCAGTGGCCCGTCGATATGAGAGTTTCGGTCAATGTTTCGCCGATTCAGTTGGCCAAGCCAGATTTCGTTGCCACCGTCCAATCGGTACTTACCGCGACCGGTCTTGAACCGCATCGGCTTGTGCTTGAGTGCACGGAGACGATCTTTATCGAGGACAGCGAGAAGATGCTGTCAACCTTGCACAGACTGAAGCAGATCGGAGTTCAGATTGCCCTCGACGATTTCGGGACGGGCTACTCGTCTCTGTCTTATCTGCGAAGCTTTCCGTTCGACATCGTCAAGATCGACCGGAGCTTCATCTCCGATCTCGATGCAAGCACAAGCAGCAGCGTCATCGTCCAAGCAGTCATTTTGATCGCAGGTAGTCTTGGAATTAAGACCGTAGCGGAAGGCGTCGAAACCGAGCCACAACTGCAGCTCTTGAAGCTGCTCGGCTGCAACGACGTTCAGGGCTACTTGTTGGGCAAGCCGGCGCCGGCCGGAGAGATTGGCAAGTTGGTCGAACGGGGCGCAGTCAGAGCCGTCGCCGCCTGACGCCTCGGCCGCCAACTAGACGGTCTGAGCAGGCTTCTTGGTCTGCGCCTCGTGCCATAACAGGAACAGACCTGACGCCACAACGATGCATGAACCGGCCATAAGGGCCGGCGTTGGAACGTTACCCCAGACTACAAATCCAATCGCCGCAGCCCAGACCAGCATGAAATAGAAGAAAGGGGATACCGCCGTGGCCGGCGCCAGCATTAAAGCCTTCGTCCAAAAGACCTGCCCGACGAGATTGGCGAGGCCGGCCATGATGAAGAGCGAAAGGTCACGGAGCGTCGGCCATTTGACGCCGAACACCAGCAACAGCGAGTGGAAGACCAGTACCGTCGCGAGTTGCCAGATCAAAAGTGTTTTGACCGATTCGGTGCGGGTCATGCCGCGAACGGCCACCGTCACGGTCCCCAGCATAATTGCATTGAGAAGCGCAAAGGTCGCTCCGAGCGTAAGCGAGTCGAGACCCGGATTCGCAACGATGAGGACGCCGAAGAAGCCGATCAGCAACGCGGCCCAACGGGCCGGGCCGGCGCGCTCCTTGAGCCAAATGATTGCCACCAGACCCGTCCATAAGGGTGCAGAAAAATTGATTGCGATCGCGCTGGCCAGCGGCATCAGGCTGAATGCCAGCACAGAAAATGTCTGAGAGATGGACTGCGACAGGCCTCGCGCCCAGTGCGCTACCGGGATCTTGGTAGTAAAAACGGCGGTGCCGTGCATGGGCAGCAGAACGGCCGCGCAAGCCACAAATCCGACAAGCGAGCGCGAGAACATCACCTGACCCACGGGATAACTGCCGACCAGCCATTTGCTCAAGGCGTGCGTAATGGCGAATGCAACGGTGGCGATGATCATGCAAACAATGCCGCGCGACACATTCGAGGCCGGCGTGTTCGGGGCCTGGATATGGATTGCGCTCGCGGAAGACGTTGCTTCGGAATGGGCGGTCGTTACGGTCATCGGTCACTCGATGGACGGAGCCAATTGAGCATTGGCGATGCCGCTGATGAGATTGTGTGTCAGAAGACAGGTCGTGAGATCGTCGCGGGTGCGGTGGACAGGCACTATCCGGCTCGGAATCGCATCGATCTGTTGCAGCAAAGTTCGGCGCAGTTGCTGCGCTTCTTCGATACTGGCTTCTTGAAAAGATATCTTGTCGCCAATGCGGGACCTGCCGAGGGCGGGCAGGTCTGCCGAAATAACGGTCGCGACTTTTGGATACCCTCCAGTCGTTTGCCGGTCGGCCATGAGAACGATCGGTCGCCCATGTCCCGGCACCTGAATCGAACCCAGCGCAATCCCGTCCGATACGATATCGTGGCCTGCGGTGTGTTCGAGCTGCGGGCCGTCGAGGTGCATGGCCATCCGATCCGTCGCTGGACCGATGGTATATTCACCGGCCAGAAAGGCCTTGATCGATTGTTCTGAGAAGCACGCGTTCTGCGGCCCGAGAACGACGCGGAAGCGCGAGGGCCGCGCGAGATCGAGCCCCTCAAGCCGAAACTCGTCCGTTTTGCCAGCGACGCTGCGGCGAAGCGGCAACGCATCGCCCGCAACGAGCGCGCGGCCTTGCCAACCCCCGATATGGCCACGGATATACGTCGAAACACTGCCAAGCACCGGTTCGATATCGAATCCGCCTTCGGCTGCCAAATAAACGACCGACGATCCCGACGTCGGGCCTACTCGGACCACTTGTCCGCGCTGCGCGCGAAAGCTCTGCATCGACGAGTAACGCACGCCACTTGCCGCGTCTTCGTCCTGCAACACTTCTATGGACGCGTTGGCGCCGGCGCAGGCGAGATTTACGCTGTCAACCTCAACCATGAATGTCGGACCGACATAAACTATCTCCAGCGCGCCTTCGATCGGCGTGTTGCCGACGAGGATATTGGCGGCTCGAAGGCTCACCGGATCGAGAGCGCCGCTGGTGGGCACTCCAAGATGCTGGTAGCCGGTCCGGCCTAGATCCTGGACGGTGGTGAGGAGGCCTGGCTCGAGGATACGCAACACTGCGGACATGCGGTCCTCAATGAACTCGTGTCCGCCTGCGGTACGGTAACGATCCCGTCGGAGCATACGCGTCGGTACTCCCGCAAACTCACGGGCTTAAACCTGACCTTGTCGCCGGCCCGCAGTAACGCGCCTCTCGTGAGAGTCGCATCCCAGAGCGCGACGGGCGAGCGCCCGATGAGATGCCAGCCGCACGGCGTCGCCATCGGATAGACGCAGGTTAGCTTGCCGCCGATGCCAACCGAGCCCGCCGGGATTTTTGGCCGGGGCGTCGTGCGCCGCGGCAGAGCAAGCTCCGGCGGAAGGTCACCCAGGTAGGCGAGACCTGGCAGAAACCCCAGCATGTAGACGTGGTAGGTTCGGCTGCTGTGGATCTCGACCACCTGAGCGGGTTTAAGATTGCACTGCGAGGCGACCTGTTCGAGATCCGGAGCGAACTCCGGGTCATAGCAGACGGGAATGTCGCAGGTGCGGCCCGTCGCCGGTGCTTCTTGCAAATGTTCGAGGATATCTGCGACTTGCCGCTCGAGCCCAATCGCCGAAACAGTAAGCGGCTCGTAATAGATGCTTAGCGATCGAATGGTCGGTACGGTTTCGATCACGCCATCGATCTTGAGTTCATTGAGGCGTCCCGCCAGCGCCAGCACTTTCGCGCTGACATTCAGGTCGACCTGGTTGCCAAAATCGACAATGAGTGCGGTATCGCCCGCGGCGAGCACATTGTAATCGGTCATAACGCTTGCCCGTCCCGCAACTCGGATGCCGGCGGAAGCACCGCGCGGGATTGTTCATCCGGCCGTGGCTTCCGGCCGGTGTAATCGGGAGGCAGGAACCACGGCTTGTCGGAGATGCCGTGCCGCAACGAAAACATGTAGAAGATCGGCAATCCATCGGGGAAAAGACTTCTGAGCTGGCTGCCATTAAAAGTGACGAAGATGGAACGCGAAAACGCACGTTCCATGACCTTCCGCTCCAGCATATTGGCTTGGAAGTAGCGGATTGCCCCTTCATCCACCGATCCTTCACCCTTGAACCATTTGGCGGCGCTAATGCGCAATTCGGCCAACAGGTCCGGCGGTGGAAGCTGCGGTTCAGGCGTTACATTAGGCGGCAAGCCAGCCGCGCTTACCAAATCGCTGAGAAGGCAGGTTTTGAACCGGCGGCCACGGGTCGCCTGGACCAGATCCTGGTAGTACGAATGGATGCTTGCCGCCGTGTGGCCATTCAACGCCGCGTGCGTATCGGTGAAGACCAGAGTGAACTCGGCGCCAGGCTCATAGATTTCGACAACGCGCGACAACATCGAATCGAGAAAGTCCAGGCAGGTCAATTCCGGCGTTGCCAGGGTCGGCCGCAAGCCCTTACCCCAATACTGCACGAAGGGAATGGGCGCTCGGCGTGCGTGAGCCTGAGCGATGAACTGCAGCATTAATTCGGGTTTATCCGGCACCTCGCGTTTGAATGCCCGCGTGCTGAACGATCTTAAAATCTGTTCGGGCGTAACCGCTCGCTTCCAGACGTCAGCTCGCTTGGTTGGAGAAGGAAACTGCCGCTGAGTTTGGGGACTTATGTGGGAGCGTTGATCCGGGTAATGGAACTCGCCGGCCGCCCAGGTGGAGGCGCGCGTGTCGTACTGCATTTGATGACCCGACGCTTAGAGCGAGCCGATGATGGGATCGCCGTTAAGAAAAAATTTACACTTTTGAATTCGTTAAGGTCAACAATTCACTGCATTCGCGAAGTCGCCGAGCGCGCGCTGGCGGGATTCTCGCTTAACAATTAAGGTTAACTGGACCTATGTAGGCCCCTCGGTCACACGACATGGCATCGACGCCAGCTTTGGCGAACGCGTTTTTGGTGACGAAGTTGTGACAGGGTTGGAGCTGGGTGAAAGGACTTGAACCTTTCAACTCACCGGAAACCAACCGGTGGCTTTACCAATTAAGCTAACCCAGCAGAGTTCAGTAACGCGACGCCATTAATAAAGACTAACCGGATGGTCAAACCCCCCAAGAGTTTCTAGTCGATGATGGAGGTAACGCGGAAGTTCCCCAAGTTCCGAAAACGCCTCCCCCGCCAATGTGAAGCCCCGTTCGCACGCGCGCAAACGCGTGACTAAAAGTTCAAAACCGCTCGCAGATGGTTTCACTAGCTTTTCGTGGCAAAGCCGTGACCGGGCCGGCTGACAATCGGTCAATCAGGCGTGCGCGGGGCCGCCGTATCGTGCTAAACTGGCTCAAATCCAAGGGAGGGCCTGTCCATGAACCCGCATGTCAAGCTTGCCACCGTCAGTCAGGCGGATATTTCGCCAGCCGAATGGCAGGCCCGCCTCGACCTCGCCGCAACTTATCGCCTGATCGCTCATTATGGCTGGGGCGACGTCATCTACAATCATTCGTCAATGCGCGTGCCGGGCGAGGAGCGCAAATTCCTGATCAAGCGCCACGAGCTGCTCTACACCGAAGTCACGGCGTCGAACCTCGTCAAGGTCAGCATGGACGACGATCTTGACGAGTCCGCGGGCGTCAACCGGCCGGGCTTCACCTTGCACGGCGGCGTGTTGTCGGGGCGGCCGGACGTCAATTGCGCCGTCCACGTCCACACCGAAAACGGCATGGCGATTTCCGGCCTCAAGCACGGGCTGCGCATGGTGTCGCAGCCGGCGGTGCGGTTCCACAATCGCGTCGGCTACCACGATTACGAGGGCATCACCGAGGACTTCGGCGAGCGCGCACGCATCAACAAGGCGCTCGGCAAAAATCGCGCACTGATCCTGCGCAATCACGGACTGCTCACGGTGGGCAAGACCGCACGCGAAGCCTTCGTACTGATGAAGTCGCTGCTTGAGGCCGCCGACATCCAGCTCAAGATGGAAGCGACCGGCAGCGAGCTCGTCGAGATTCCTGCGGAGGTTTGCGAAAAAACGGCGCATCAATACGAGCATCACGATTCCGGCCGCGGCTCGGCCGATTGGCCGGCCTATCTGCGCATGCTCGACGCGGTCGATACCGGCTGGCGGAATTAAGCGGCCCGCGAAACAGAAGAGGATATTCCCGATCCGGCGACGTTCGAATGCGCGGCGGCCGTGACCCGCCGCCGCAGCGGAGTCCTTCGTGAAGCGACCTAATTTCCTGTTCTTCATCACCGATCAGCATCGCGCCGATTATCTCGGCTGCGCCGGCCATCCGGTGCTGAAAACCCCGCACATCGATTCAATTGCCGCTCGCGGGGCGCGCTTCGATCGCTTTTTCGTTACGAGCCCCGTCTGCATGCCCAACAGGGCAACCTTGCTGACGGGCCGTTACCCCTCGGCGCACGGCCTGCGGCACAACGGCAATCATCTCAGCCGGCGCGCTACGACCTTCGTCGAAGTCTTGCGCGAAGGCGGTTACAAGACGGCGCATATCGGCAAGAGCCATGTTCAACCAATGACCTCCCATCCGGCCGCTCCGCGCGTCGATCCGAAGACATTGGGGCTCTTGGACGAAGCCTGGAAGGACGACGGCGGCGACTACCGTGAGGAGACGCCGGAGCGCTATGCCGGCGAGACACCGTACGCGTTCAAGCTGCCGTATTACGGCTACGACCACGTCGACATGGTCACCAATCACGGCGACCAGGCGCATGGCCATTACGATCAGTGGCTGCGCTCGCGCTCGCCGCAAGCGACGGCTTGGCGCGACCGCGCCAATCAGCTGCCGCACAATTACATCTGTCCGCAGGCAATCCGCACACCGATCCCCGAAGAGCTTTATCCCACCGCGTTCATCCGCGACCACGCAGTGGAATGGCTTCGCGGCACCAAGGGCGACGACCAGCCGTTCTTCACCTTCATTTCGTTTCCCGACCCGCATCACCCTTTCACGCCGCCGGGGAAATATTGGGAGCTTTACAAGCCAGAGCAGTTCGCGGTGCGGACTTCCTTTCGAAGCTCACCACAATCCCGTGCCGCCCCTGCTTTGGACGCGGTCGCATATGCTGGACAACACGCAGGACACCCAATCCCAGATCGCGTTCATGGCGACGGAGCATCAGCTCAAAGAGGCGATGGCACTGACCTGCGGCATGATCGCAATGATCGATGATGCTATCGGCGCGGTGTTGGAGGAGTTGCGAAAGAGCGGCCATTTCGACGACACCGTCGTCATCTTTAACTCTGATCACGGCGATTACCTTGGCGACTTCAATCTGCTGCTCAAGGGCGCGCTACCCCTCAAGAGCATTACCAACGTCCCATTTATCTGGAGCGACCCGGCCGGACCCGGAGCCTCCGTACGCCACGCTCTGGCTTCGACCGCCGACCTGGCGCCGACCATCATCGAGCGCGCCGGGCTAAAGCCGTACTGGGGCATTCAAGGCAAGTCGCTTGTCCCGGCGATCCGCGATGATACGCGCCCGCACGATCAAATTCTCATCGAGTTCCAGGACGGCGCTCCACGGCTCGGCTTTGCCGAGCCGGCCTTCGTGCGGAGTCTGATCACCGAGACTCATCGGCTCACGCTCTACAAGGGCGAGACATGGGGCGAGTTGTATGACCTCGTCAAAGACCCCGACGAAACCTTCAATCTATGGGGTGAGCCGTCGGAGGCAACGACGCGGGCGCGCCTGACCGAGCGGCTGGTTCATGCGATGATGGACGCCGTCGATCAAAGCCCGCGCGCGGTGCGCCGCGCATAAGCGATCCGATTGCGATGAGAGAGGAAAATGCGCCTGAAACCCGAACGGATGACGAATTTGCAGTTTCAACTCTCACGTCGCAGCTTTGTGCTCGGTGGTCTCGCTTCCGCGGCACTTCTTGATGTGACGGCGCGCGCAGCCGATCTCCTCACATTCGTTTCGCCGTTCGAGGCGGGCAGCGCCCCAGATCTCTACACGCGCATTGTAGCTCCGGAAATGGCCAAGCTCATGGGCCGCACCGCCGTCGTCGAGAATAAGCCGGGCGCTGGCGGCAATATCGCCGCGGAATATGTCGCGCGCCGGCCGGCCGACGGCTCGATGATCATGGTCGGCACCGCGGCGCTCTGCGAGATCAATCCACTGGTGTTCGATCACCTGCATTGGTCGATGACGGACTTCGCGCCGCTGGTGAAAGGCGTGCAATCGCCGCTCGTTCTCGTTGCCAATCCGAGCGTCCCGGCCAAGACGCTCGATCAGGTCGTCGCCTGGGTGAAAGCCAATCCCGGCAAGCTCAATTATGCTTCCTACAGTCCCGGGGCGCCGGGTGATTTTTTAGGGGCTCAGCTCAACCAGAGCTTCGGCCTCGACCTCGTCGCGGTGCCCTATCATGGATCGGCGTCGCAAGTCAGCGCGCTGATCGCCAACAACTCGCCACTAGGCTTCGCCCAAACGCAGAATTCCCTGCCCCACATCAAGAGCGGAGCGCTCAACGCCATCGCCATCACCAGCCCGGAGCGCTTTCGGCTGTTACCGGACACGCCCGCCTTCCGCGAGCTCGGTCATCCGGAGTTCACGACTTCGGTGTGGTTCGGCCTGTTCACGCAAGCAGCCACGCCGAAGAACGTGGTACAGGACATGATCGCCGCCGGCCTCAAGGCGCAGCAGGAACCGGGCGTCCGCGAGCCGCTGTTGGCACAGGGCTACGATCTGCCGAACGAGAGCGGCGACGCTTTCGCGAAGTCCATTGCCGCGGGCACGGAACATTGGGCCGCGCTGGTCAAATTGACCGGGTTCAAAGCGTCGCGATAGCCAAGATGCGTCCGCGCGACCCGGCGGTCCGTCGGCAGCCTTAATCGAGGCGGTCGCGCTCGCCCTGCGCTGGGGACAAACTCCACGGCGCGTCGGCGTCCTCTTCATCGCTCAACAGGCGTAGCACCCTGGCGTTCAGTGCGTTCTCGTAATCCGTCACGCTCGCCCTGATCGTATCGACCTGCTCGCGCAGCGCTGCGATTTCCTCGCCTTGCTGGGCGGCGATCATGGCACGCTCGCCAAGCGCGGTACCGAGCTTAGCCAGATCCGCTTCCCGGTCGGCCAGCAGGTCTTCCGTTTCACGTAGCGTGTTGCCTCTGATCTCGAATTGCTCCTCGGCGTTGCGAAGTCTTTCGGCCAGCGTCGTATTGCGGTCTTCAAGGGCGACGATTGTCGAGACCTTGTCCTCGATTTCGCTTCTCAACCGCGCAATGGCACCCGTCTTGTCGTCGATCTCATTCTTCAGTTGTTTGATCGCGCCTGTCTTCTGCTCGAGCTCGGCGAGCTTCGACATCGTCCTCGTCTTCATTTCCGTTAGGCTCATTTCGAGCTGACGCGTCGACGTCGCAAGCTTGGCGCGCAACTGATCCTTGTCGGCGCGCATCTCGGCCGGCGGAAAGGGCGCGGACGCAACGATGCGGTCGACTGATCGGAGCAGCAAGCGCTTGAACACCAGCGGAACAATCAACAGCCCGAGCAAGGCCGCGGACAAGAATCCGAAGCTGAAATTTATTGCTGTTTCTATCACGATACCGAGCCCGAACTCTGCTGGACGCCCCGGCAGGGACCATGCCATGCAGGTTCGGGCTACACCACGTTCTGCTGCTATTAACCTAAATCGCCGCCGCTACCGGGCGCCGTCGAAGCAGTCGCTATTTCGCATATTTCCCGCCGGTCTGTTTGGTGTGCACACCTTCTCCGCCGCTCTCTTTGTGCCGCAGCCGCGTGATGCGCGCCCAAGTGCGCTTGAGAGGATCGCGCACCGTGATGTGCAGCGTGCCGCAGCCCTCGCACGTGAGCTCGATCTTGTCGCCGTCCATGAACGGATTGAGCCCGCGATGGTTGGTGCCGGTGGCCAGGATGTCGCCGGGCTCGAGCGTGTGAATCGAGGTGACCCACTCGATGCAGCGCGGAATCTTGTGCGCCATGTCACTGGTGTTGAAGTTCTGATACACGACGCCGTTGTTGGTCAACGTGATCTGCAGCTTTTGCGGCTCCTTGATTTCGTCGGCGGTGACGATGTAGGGACCGATCGGCGCAAAAGTGTCGCGCGATTTCATCTGATAAAAGACGTTGGTCGGCGGCACCACGCCGCGGGCCGAGCCGTCGATGAAATTGGTGTAGCCAAAGACATATTTCATCGCGTCCTTGGCTTGCACATGCGAGGCCTTCTTGCCGATGACGATAGCAATCTCGGCCTCACCTTCGAACACGCTCGCCGCCATGTCGGGGAGCACCATGGTGCCGCGGTCGCCGATGATCGCGCTCGGCGATTTCATGAAGGCATTGATCGGGGCGGGCTCCGGCAGCGTGCCGTCCTCCATATAGTTCACCGCCATGCAGATGATGTTCTCCGGCTTCGGCAGCGGCGGCCGGAGTTTGACCTTGCTGAGCGGCTTGCTTTTGCCTTTCTTCGCGGCGGCGGCGAGCTTGCCTTTGTAGGTGCTCCACTTCTCGATCACGCCGCGGATCACGTCCTGCGGGCCGAGCGCTTTGATGCTTTTGGTCGCGGCGGAAACGTCGACGATCTTGTCGCCGACCACGACGCCAAGCTTATAGTCGTCAAAAAATGCGAGTTTCATATTGGCTCCTTGGGAGTTTCTTCAGAGAGTGAAATCGATGTGCCGCAGGACGCAGTTCGAGTTAGTTCCATTGAGCTTTATGCGTAAGGAGACGGCACGAAGCAAGCGGGCTCCTCACACCCTGTTTCCCGCGCTCCAGCTCCAGAAATCGCGGCCTTCTTCGCGCAGGAAGCGAGCCAGCACCATGTTGTGCACCTCGGAGGCGCCATCGACCAGGCGGGCGGCGCGGGCGGCGCGGTAGATCCATTCCAGAATCGTATCCTTGGAATAGCCGCGCGCGCCATTGAGCTGGATCGCGGTGTCGGCGGCCTCGTGCAGCGTGTCGGCGACGTGAACCTTGGCCATGGAGACTTCCTTACGCGCGCGGTCGCCCTGGTCGAGCTTCCACGCCGCATGCATGGTCAATAACCGGCCGATCTGGATACGCTGCGCCACCTGGCCGAGCTTGATCTGGACACTCTCACGGTCGGCGAGTTTTATGCCGAAACCTTCGCGGTTGTTGACGTAATCCTGGGCGATCTCCATGCAGCGTTTGGCCTGGCCGAGCCAGCGCATGCAATGGGTCAGCCGGGCGGGACCGAGTTCTGATCTGCGTGCATTTGAGGCCGTCGCCGACGCCAAGGAGCACGTTTTCGTCGGGGACTTCGAGGCCGTCGAATTCCAGTTCGCAGTGCCCGCCGTGCTCCTCCGGGCCCATGATTTCGATGCGACGGGCGATGCGCCAGCCGGGCTGATCGCGGTGATAGAGAAACGCGGTCAGCCCGCGGCGCTTATCGTCTGAGGTGCGCGCGACGACGATGAAGTGCGCCGCTTCCGCCGCCCCGGTGATGAACCATTTGCGGCCGCGGATCACCCATTTGCCGCCTCTCTTCTCGGCAAAGGTGCGGATCATGGCTGGATCGGAACCGCCGCCCGGCGCCGGCTCGGTCATGGCGAAGGACGATTTGACTTTGCCCTCGACCACCGGCCGCAGCCACCATTCCTTCTGCGCCGGCGTGCCCGTGCGCGACAGGAGATTCATATTGCCGTCGTCGGGCGCCGCGCAGTTGATCGACAGCGGGCCGAACAGCGAGCGCGCTGCTTCCTCATAGATCGCCGCCCAGGCGACGATAGGTAGTGCCATGCCGCCGAATTCCCTGGGCGATTGCGGCGCCCACAGCCCGGCTCTTCTTGCTTGCTCTTGAACCGGCGCCAGCCTCGCGAGCGGTATGTTCTCGTGCTCGGAGAAATTTTCATGATCGGATTCGAGTGGCAGCACATGCGTCTCGACGAAAGCGCGCGTACGCTGGCGCAAATCCTCGATTTCGGGCGGTAAAGTGAAGTCCATGCCGGCGCCCCCCAGTTGATTTTTATCAAGGCAGGAATAGGTGAGACGGTTAGGGGTTATACAGAAGCCAAGGACGGGGTGGAAATCCAAGGTGAACGCCATGAAACGGATCGTATGGGTAATCGCCGGCGCGGCGGCGCTCTTGTGCCTCGGAATGCCGTCCAGCCATGCCGGTTACGGCGACGCGCCGTGGTGCGCGGTGATGAATATCGGCACCGGCGAAATGTATTGGGATTGCCAGTATCAGACCTTCGACGCCTGCGTGCCGAATGTCATCGCCGGCAATCGCGGATTTTGCAACGTCAATCCGACCTATGTCCCGGCCGCCGCCGGTCCCGCCAGGCATTACGTGCGGCGGCACCAGCCGAAGCATTCTTAAGAGCAATCACGCGCTGCGTGCTGGCGAATGATCGATCGGCGCGTTCGCTTGAAGACGGGCGAACTCGCCGTTGCTGTCCCAGTGTGACAATGCGACAATGAGCGGAACTGACCGGCCATGAGGCTGGAGTTTCATGCTCGATTCCGCTCACGGCACTTCAACGCAATTTTCGCTCGACGCCGACCAGATCGCCGCGCGCGACATGGCGCGCGCCTTTGCCGATGAGCGTTTCGCGCCCAACGCGCTGGCATGGGACGAGGCCCGGCACTTTCCCGTCGCCGAGATGCGTGAGGCCGCAGCGCTTGGCATGGGCGGGATCTTCATCGCCGAAGATGCCGGCGGCTCCGGCCTGTCGCGGCTGACCGCGACTTTGATTTTCGAAGCGCTGGCGACGGGCTGTCCCACGGTTGCCGCTTATATGTCGATCCACAATATGACGGCGTCGCTGATCGACACCTTCGGCACCGAGGAACAACGGCAAAAGTGGCTGCCGAAATTGTGCACGATGGAGCTCTTGGCAAGCTACTGCCTGACCGAGCCGGGGGTCGGATCGGACGCCGCCGCGCTGACCACCCGCGCCGTGCGCGACGGCGGCCATTATGTCATCAACGGGCAGAAGCAGTTCATCTCCGGCGCCGGCGCGGGCAATCTTTATGTGGTGATGGCGCGGAGCGGCGGCGAAGGCGCGTCGGGCATTTCGGCGTTTATCGTGCCGGGCGATACCGCCGGCATTTCCTTCGGCGCCAACGAGCGCAAGATGGGCTGGAACGCGCAGCCGACGCGCGCCGTCATCTTCCAGGAGGTGCGCGTCCCGGCCGGCAACCGGCTCGGCGAGGAAGGACTTGGCTTTAAGATCGCGATGGCCGGGCTCGACGGCGGCCGGCTCAATATCGCGGCCTGCTCGCTCGGCGGCGCGCAAGCGGCGCTGGAAAAAACGCTGACCTATATGAAAGACCGAAAGGCCTTCGGCAAACGGCTCGACGAATTCCAAGCGCTGCAGTTCCGCCTTGCCGATATGGCGACCGCGCTCGAAGCCTCGCGCGCCTTATTGTGGCGGGCCGCGGCCGCCCTCGACCGCGACGATGCGAACGCCATGCAGCTTTCCGCCATGGCCAAACGCTTCGTCACCGACAGCTGTTTCGACGTCGCCAACCAGGCGCTGCAACTGCACGGCGGCTACGGCTATCTGTCGGAATACGGCATCGAGAAGATCGTGCGCGATCTGCGCGTGCACCAGATTCTGGAAGGCACCAACGAGATCATGCGCCTCATCGTGGCGAGACATCTTGTCGGCCGATGAGCGAAGTCGTTCTGCAAGAGGGTGCCGTCGTCGTTCGCGCACTGGGTTCATTGCGGCGGCTGACGCTCAACCGGCCGCAGGCGCTTAACGCCATTACGCTCGACATGGCCGTGACCATGACCGCCTTCATGCGCGAATGGGCGGACGATCCCGCGGTTGGTGCTGTGCTCATCGACGGCGCGGGCGAACGTGCGTTCTGCGCCGGCGGCGATATTCGCGCGCTGTACGACGCGGCGAAATCCGGCGATCCATTGCCGCAGCGCTTCTGGGCGACAGAGTATCATCTGAATGTCCTGATCGCGCGATATCCGAAGCCGGTGATTGCGATCATGGACGGACTGGTGATGGGCGGCGGCGTCGGTCTTTCCGCGCATGCGGCGCATCGCGTTGTCACCGAGCGCTCCGCGGTCGCCATGCCGGAAGTCGGTATCGGATTCTTTCCCGATGTCGGCGCATGCTTTCCGCTGGCGCGCGCGCCCGGATGCGTGGGTAGTTATCTTGCGCTCACCGGCAACCGCGCTGGCGCGGCAGACGTGATCTATTGCCGGCTTGCCGACGGCTATATTCCTGCGGCGAGGCTCGTTGAGATCCCGATTGCTCTCGCCGAGTGTCGAACCGCCGACGACGTGAGGGCGCGCCTCGGCGGATTATCAACTCTCCCTGCCCCCGGCGGCTTGCCTGCGGCGCGGCCATGGATCGATCGCTGTTACAGCGCCGATCGCATCGAGGACATTGTCGATCACCTGCAGCGCAGCAGCGAAGATTCCGCGCGAGCAGCGCTTCAGGCGATGCGCAAGGCGTCGCCGACCTCGCTGAAGGTCACGCTCCGCAACTTGCGTGAGGCGGCGTCATTCAAGCGCGTTGAGGAGTGCTTCCAGCAGGATTACCGTATCTCGCTTGCCTGCATCGCCGGACATGATTTCATCGAAGGCATCCGTGCGGCGATCGTCGACAAGGACCGCAAGCCGGCGTGGCGACCGGACCGGCTGGAAGCGGTGACGCCGGAGATCGTCGATCGGCACTTTCAATCCGTCGGTAAGCTTGAGCTGAAGTTCGAAACTTGAGGGAGGACTGCCATGGCGGCAATCGGTTTCATCGGTCTCGGCAATATGGGCGCGCCGATGGCCGCCAACCTGGTCAAGTCGGGCGAGCACGTTCTCGGCTTCGACCTGGTGCCGGCGTTGTGCGAAGCTTCGGCCCGTGATGGTGTCCAGATCGTCGCCAGCGCCCGGAGCGCCGTCGACGACGCCGACGTCGTCATCACCATGCTGCCGGCGGGCGAGCACGTCGTGTCGGTCTGGAACGATATCGTGCCGCGGGCGCGTCAGGGCACGCTGTTCATCGATTGCTCGACGATCGATGTGGCCAGCGCCCGCAAGGCGCATGCTTTGGCGGCCGCGCGCGGTATTGCCACGCTCGATGCCCCGGTCTCCGGCGGGGTCGGCGGCGCCAAGGCGGCGACGCTGACCTTCATGGTCGGCGGCACCGATCACGCCTTTATGCGGGGGAAGCCGATCCTGGAGCGCATAGGCAAGCGCATCGTCCATTGCGGCGAAGCCGGCAACGGCCAGGTCGCTAAGATCTGCAACAACATGATCCTCGCCGCCTCGATGATCGCTCTCGGCGAGGCCTTCGTGATGGGTGAAAAGCTCGGCCTGTCGCATCAGGCGCTGTTCGACGTCGCCTCGGCCTCTTCCGGCCAATGCTGGGCGCTGACGAGCTACTGCCCAGTACCGGGGCCGGTGCCGGCAAGCCCGGCCAACAACGACTACAAGCCGGGCTTCGCCGCCGCCTTGATGCTCAAAGATCTCAAGCTGGCGCGCGAAGCCGCCAAGTCGGTGAAGGTGAAAAACGCCATCGGCGCCCATGCCGCCGAAATCTACGAAGAGTTTGCACAGCAAGGCTTTGGCGGATCGGATTTCTCGGGGATCATCAATTTCATTCGAACGCGAAGCGATTGAACGGAGACGAGCGCGACCGACCCGCAGCATGCGCTGGGCGCGTTGCGAAAAACAAAACGTCGCCGGCGCGCCGAAACCGGGCGCGTTGTCGAGCCCAACGGGAATTTCCGGCCCGTCGACGTGCAAAACATAGAGACCCAAAGGCAATAGCACCGGCCTCGACTTGGCGGACCCCTCGCATTACGGTGCGATGCGGATTTGAATTGGTGCGGAAAATAATACCATCGACTGATCCAGGCGATAGTGCCGGGGCGAGAGTTGGGGCGACGGAGAGATTTTGCAGGCCGAGACTTGGCGCGCATTTTGGCGGCGATGTGCAGGTGCCCTTGCGCCGATAGGCGTGCTTGTCTTCACCGCCGTGTCCGCCTCCGCGCAAGCGCCATCCGGCTTCGCCGGCAATCTCAGCCCGCCGTTTCAAGGCATCCTGGCGCAGCCGTCGGATCTCAACAACACGCTGCAATATGCCGCCGCCGCGTCGGCCGACGATATCGAATCCGCGATCGGCACCTACGAGCAGCTCCTGTTCTACAATCCGACGCTGTCGCGCGTGCGCTTCGAGCTCGGCGTGCTCTATTTCCGGCTTGGCTCCTACGAAATGGCGCGGAGCTATTTTCAGTCCGCGCTGCAGATGCGCGATATCACACCCGATTTGAGCGAGCGCGCACAGCAGCTGATCGAGGTCATCGATAAGAAGCTGCAAGTCGACCAGTTTACCGGCTACGTGCAGACCGGCCTTGCCTATCAGACCAATCCCGGCGCCGGTCCGGGCGGGCAGACGGTCTTGGCGTCTGGCCGCACCTTCAACAGCAGTTTCTTCTCCAAGCCCGATTGGAACTGGTACGGCGGCTTCGGGCTGAACTACGTCCACGATTTCGAGAATCAGAACGGCGACACGTTTGAAGCCTCGGCGGTGGCCTACGACGCGCAGCAATTCACACTGCACCAATTCGACATCGGAGTCCTCGAACTGCGCGCCGGCCCACAATTCGGCATTCCAACCGGAGACCCGAAGACCAGCTTGTCGATCAAGCCATATCTGATCGCCACCGGCGCCCTGCTGGCAGACGCGCCGTATTACGGCGGCTTGGGTGGCGGCCTGACTTTGCACACCAATGTCGGCAATGTCGCGCTCGATCCCTATGCCGAAATCGTGCAGCAGAGTTTCCGCAATTCAAGCTTTTATCCGCTGGCGAGCGGCCTGAGCGGGACGCTGTCGACCTATGGGTTGCAGGCGTCCGGGCCGGTGGTCAACAGCGTGAGCTGGCAGTCGCGGCTCGGCTTCGGCCACGCCAGCGATCATTTCGGGCCCGATAGCTACGACGTTTACGCGGCCGACCTTTGGCTGCCGTGGAATTTTTCCTTTCCGGGCGACGGCCGCGTCTGGACGCTCATTCCCTCGGTCGGCGCCAGCCGCTGGCAGTACGCGGCACCCGATCCGACTATCGATCCGACGAAAACGCCGCGCAGCACCGAATGGCGCGTCGGCCTCGGCGTGGAGATTCCGCTGTGGAGGCACCTCGTGCTGGGAACGCTGGTGCAGTATCGCGCCGATCAATCCAATATTCCGGCGTTCACGATGCACGACCTTTCCGTCTCGGCCGGACCAACGTTCAAATTCTAAGAGGAATGCGATGCGCGCTTACACAATTATAGCCGTGTTGCTGGCCATGACCGCTCTGACAAAGCTGCCCGCCGCGGCGCAGCAGGTCGGCACCGCGACGGCGGTCAATCCGCTGACGGAAAGCACCCCGCCCGGCGCCGCGACCGAGCCGTTGACGGTCGGCGCCCGCATCATTCACAAGGAACGCATCCATACCACGCCGACCGGGACGGTTCAGCTGGCGTTCCTCGACAAAAGCACGCTCAGCATCGCGCCCAATACCAACATCGTGATCAATGAGTTCGTCTACGACCCCAATTCCGGCAAGGGCCACATGCTGGCTTCGCTGACCCAAGGCGCGCTCCGCTTTGTCGGCGGGGCGCTGAGCCACCAAGGCGAGGCGTCGATTGCGACACCGGCCGCCGCCATCGGCATTCGCGGCGGAACGGTCACCATCGTTATCGATCAACATGGCGTTCACGTCATTGATCAATTCGGGGTCGTCACCATCCACAATGGCGCCGGCACGACGGTATTGAGCCGCCCCGGCTTTGAGGTGACGGTGCTGAGCTGGAATACCCCGCCGGGGCAGCCCGAACGAGTGACTCTGGCGGAGATCGATCGATTGCTGGCGTTGCTGACGAGCAAGCCCGGGCAAAATGGCGGCGTGCCGGGCTTGCATACCGTCAATATCGGCGAGTGTGGCGTACTTGGGTTGCGCAGCAACAACTGTCCCGACACGCCCTGGGTGCCGACCGACACCGGTTTGAACGCCGCCAACCAGATCATTACGCAAGGGACGCAGTTCGGAACGAGCACAACTCAGGCGCACCGTCCCCCCGGGCGCTGATTTGATCGGCCGTCCAATTGCGATGCGCAATCAGCGGCTTGTCCAGATCAATATCAGGCCTGAGATCAGCAATAACGTCATAATGACGCGCGAATAACTTCGATCGGCGATGCGCCGGTAAATCAACGCACCGAGCCACGCGCCGCCGATCGTGCCCGGCAACGCCACAATCGCCGCCACCGCGACCTCGCGCGTCAAAAATCCCGAAACGGCGTGCGAAACCAGCGCCAGCGATAGAATCGCCATATTGAAAATCTGCACGACGCCGCGGCGGTGCTCCTTGGTCCAGCCGCGCGCGTCGGTCCAGACAACGGGGAGCACGCCGGACAATCCGGCAATCCCGCCGAGAATGCCGCCGGCGAAGCCGATGACACAATCGGCCGCTGCGCCGCCCCATGTCATCTTCATCTGCGCCCGGCGCATCAGCACATAACTCGTGTAGGCGACCAGGAAGACGCCGATGCCGATCTTGAACAGGCTCGGGTCGATATGCGGCAGCAGGTAGGTGCCGATCGGCACGCCGACCAGACCCGGCACCACAAAAGCAAGAACGTATTCCCAGCGGATGCTGCGCCAGATCATCGGCAGCGTCTGCAGCTGCGACATGACCGAGCAGAGAATCACCAAGGTCGCCGCCACGGTCGGCGGTATCGCGTAGAGCCAGATGCCGAGCACGGTGAGCGCGGTGCCGAAACCGGTCAGACCATTGACCAAACCGCCGGCCAAGGCGCCGATAAAGACGATAACGATCTGCTGCAATCCCATCGAATCAACCGCGCAACGCGACCATTTGGCCGCCGTCGGCGACGATGGTGGCGCCGGTGATAAAGCGGCCCGCGTCGGAGACCAGAAGGAGGAGCGGCCCGTCGAGGTCGCGCTCCTCGCCGAAGCGGCCGATCGGGATTTCGCGCTTGAGAGCTGAGCCGCGCTCGGTTTGCAGGTAGTCGCGATTGAGCTCGGTAACGATCCAGCCAGGCGCGATGGCGTTGACGCGGATGCCCTTGAACGCAAGCTCGAGCGCCAACGCCTTGGTGAGCTGGATCACGCCGGCTTTGGCGGTGGCATAGGCGACGACGCCCTTGTCGACGCCGAAACCGAGCACGGAGGCGATATTGACGATGGCGCCGCCGCAGCCGGCGGCCAGCATGCGGCGCGCCGCCTCCTGCGCGCAAAAGAACACCGCGTCGAGATTGGTCGACAGGACGCGCCGCCATTCTTCCTCGGCAAGCTCGACAGCGCGGCCGGAGCTCGCGACACCGGCATTGTTGACGAGGATGGTCACCGTGCCGAAGGTCTTTTCCGCGGCGTCGAATGCCGCCCGCATCGCCGCACGGTCGCGCACGTCGGCTTCGGCCACGAGCGCCTTCGCCCCGGACTTTTCAATGCGCATCTTTAGAGACGCGAGGCGCTCGGCCCGCCGCGCCACCAGCACGACCGCTGCGCCGTTCTCCGCCAACACCTCGGCAAAACGCGCGCCGAGTCCGCTCGACGCGCCGGTTACCAGCGCCACCTTGCCGTGAAGATCGAAGATCTCTGCCGCCGCCATGGCTTCCCCCGACGGAAATGTTTGGAAATGAAATACGCCCTGCCCCAAGTGACCTAAATCTCGTCGACGGCGCCCCCATCCAGCGCGCGATGGAGGCGCGGTTCGTCGAGCGCGCCCTCCCACTTGGCCATCACGATCGTCGCCACCGCGTTGCCGAGAAAATTGGTCGGCGTCAGCGCCTGCGACATCAGCCGATGAATGCCCAGCACCAGAGACACGCTGGCCACCGGGATGCTGCTTTCGGCGCCGAGCGTCGCCGCAAGAACGACGAAAGCCGCGCCGGCGACGCCGGCAGCTCCCTTCGACGTCAGCAGCAGAATCAGGAGCAACCCAATCTGATGCCAGATATCGAGCGGCGTATTGGTCGCCTGCGCCAGAAACACCGAAGCGGTCGCGAGATAGAGACAGGTGCCGTCGAGATTGAAGGAATATCCGGTTGGCACCACGAGCCCGACCACGCTCTTCTCGCAGCTAAGCTGCTCGAGCTTGGCAATCAGCCGCGGCAGCACCGTCTCCGATGAAGTGGTCGCGATACAGATCAGGAGCTCCTCCTTGATGTAACGGATAAGCTTCAGCAGGCTGAAGCCGCAGTACCGCGCCAAAGGAGCAAAGGCGACGATGATGAACACCGCGCAGGTCAGATAAAAGTCGCCGAGCAGCATGCCGAGCGACGCCAGCGAGCCGATGCCGAATTTGCCGACGGTAAATGCAATGGCGCCGAACGCGCCAAGCGGCGCCGCCCACATCACAATGCCGACGACGTAAAACACCATCTTCGAAGCGATATCGATGATGTCGACCAGCGGCTGGCCCCGTTCGCCAAGACCGACCAGCGCGAAGCCCGACAAGACCGCGATGAGCAGGACTTGGAGGATATTGCCTTCGGTGAAAGCGCCGACAAACGTATTCGGAATGATATTCATCAGGAACGGTATGGCTCCGACCTCGTGCGTCAGCTTGACATAGGGCTCCACGACGCTGGGATTGAGCTTGCTGACGTCGACATTCATGCCGGCGCCCGGCCGCAAGATATTCACCGCCAAAAGCCCGATGATGAGGGCGATGGTGGTCATGACCTCGAAATAGATCAGCGCCTTGATCGCCACCCTGCCGACGCGGGCCATATCGGCCATGCGCGCTATACCGGTCACCACCGTGCAAAAGATGATCGGCGCGATCAGCATGCGGATCAGCTTGATGAAGGCGTCGCCGAGCGGCCCCATCCGCGCCGCGAGGTCCGGGGCAACCATGCCCAGCGCGATGCCGACCCCCATCGCGATCAGCACCCAGATCCAAAGCTGCGTCCACCAAGGGTTGCGGCGCTGCAGGTGCGTTGAAGCTGCGGCTGTGGCGGTCACGTCGGCACTCCCGGAGGCCAAAGGACAAGAGATTCACGGAGCATAAAGCCGATACGGCAGCCCGGTCGCAAGGCCTGGCGTAGGCCAGCCGACGCCGGCAGCCGTATACTCGATCATATTTCGCTTGGCTTCGTCGGCCGACTATAATGCCCCGCGTGCCGGTGCGAACCGGTATCGTCCCGGGAACCCGCTGCATGGCACCAAATCATCAAGGCCACCCCGATCACGACGACGATCATCACGAGCACGGCTCTGAGCTTTCCGAGATGCAATTGCGCGTCCGCGCACTCGAGACCGTGCTGGCCGAGAAGGGCTATATCGACCCGGCGGCGATCGACGCCATCATCGAGGCTTACGAGACCAAGGTCGGTCCGCACAACGGCGCCCGCGTCGTCGCCAAGGCGTGGAACGATCCAGCATTCAAACAGGCGCTGCTTGGAAACGCCAGCAACGCGATTGTCGCGCTTGGCCTGATGAACCGCGTCGGCGATCATCTCATCGCCGTCGAGAACACTCCGCAGCAGCACAACATGATCGTCTGCACGCTGTGCTCCTGTTATCCGTGGGAAGTGCTCGGCCTGCCGCCGGTCTGGTACAAATCGGCACCCTATCGGTCGCGCGCGGTTAACGATCCGCGCGGCGTGCTTGCCGATTTCGGCGTCACGCTGCCGGCCGACACCGCCATCCGCGTTTGGGATTCCACTGCCGAGACACGATTTCTGGTTTTGCCGATGCGGCCCGCCGGCACCGAAGGCTGGAGCGAGGAAAGGCTCGCGGCTCTGGTCACCCGCGACAGCATGATCGGTACTGGTCTGCCGAAAAATCCGAAGGACGCGTGATGGACGGCATTCACGACATGGGCGGCATGCATGGCTTCGGCAAAGTCGAGCCGGAGCCGAACGAACCGGTGTTCCATGCCACATGGGAGGGCCACTGCTTAGCGCTCAACCGCGCCATGGGTTATACCGGCATTTGGACTATCGACCAGACACGCGCTGGCATCGAGGAACTCCCACCCAACATCTATCTCACGAGTTCCTACTACAAGAAATGGGCGCTACGGCTGGAGAACCTCGTCGTCGCGCGCGGCCTCGCCGGCGCGGACGAGATCAAGGCGGGTCATGCGCTCCGTCCAGGCAAACCGCTCAAACGCAAACTCGCCGCAGCCGACGTGCCCAACACGTTGACGCGCGGGTCGTACAGCCGACCGGCAGCAGCGCCGGCACGATTTGCGCCCGGCGACCGCGTGCGCACCAAAAACATCCATCCAGCGACGCACACGCGGCTGCCCCGCTACGCGCGCGACAAAACCGGCGTGATCGAGGCGATACGCGGCTGTCACGTATTTCCGGACACGGCGGCAGTCGGCCAAGGCGAAGACCCGCAATGGCTCTATACGGTGTTGTTCGAGGGACGCGTGCTGTGGGGCGATAGCGCCGAGCCTTCGCTCAAAGTCTCGATCGAGGCGTTCGAGCCCTATCTGGAGCCGGCATGAGTAGCGACGCCGCCGCGCAACGCGCGACGCAATCCGTGCCTAGCATCCCGCGTAATGCAGAAGGCCCGGTGTTCGGCGCGCCCTGGGAAGCCGAAGCCTTTGCGCTGGCGCTGCAACTGCACGATCGTGGCCTGTTCAGCTGGACGGAATGGGCAGCAACGCTCGGCGACGAGATCAAGAAGGCGCAAGCTGCCGGCGATCCCGATACCGGCGAAACCTATTACCACCATTGGCTTGCCACGCTGGAGCGCATCGTTGCCGTCAAAGGCGTTGCCGATGCGGCCGCACTGCTGCGCACCCGCGAGGCTTGGCAGCGCGCGTACGAGCGCACGCCGCATGGCATCCCGATCGAGCTACGGCCCGACGATTTTGCCGCATAGCCCCGCTTTCGCGGGGCGTTGAGCCGCCTATAATGCGGTTAGAAATTGGGAGGAAATGAAGACATGGCAGCGCAAAGCACGTCCGGTCAAAACGCCGGCAAAACCGTCAAAATCCGCTCAAGTGGCGGTGGCGAGTTCGATTGCTATCTGGTCGCGCCCAAATCCGACGCGCCTGTGCCGGCGATGGTGCTGGCCTCCGCCATCCACGGCGTCGATGCCGACATTCGCGCGATTGCCGATGAATTCGCAGCCGATGGCTATATCGTCGCCGCACCCGACCTGTTCTGGCGTACGGTCCCCGGTCCGCTCACGCGCGAGGACGGCCGAGCCAGGGAGCGCGCACAACCGCGCCTCGAACGGATCAAGGACGGCGAGGGTGACCTCGCCGATACGCTGGCCTACCTGCGCACGTTACCGCAATTCAACGGCCGCGCCGCAGTGATGGGATTCTGCTACGGCGGACCCTACGCGATCATCGCGCCAAAACGTCTCGGCTATGCCGCGGGCGTGTCCTGCCACGGCACGCAACTCCTCGATTATATCGGCGAACTCGAAGGCGTCGAAGCACCCGTCTGCATCATCTGGGGCGACAAGGACCACGCGGCTCCCCCGCCGGTGCAGGAAGCCTATCGAAACGTCGCACCCCGCTTCAAAAATCTCGATCTGCACATTTTTACCGGCGTGCTGCACGGCTATATGATGCCGGACGCGGGAGAAGCGTTTGATAAAAAGACTCGAGATTTTTCCATGACGCGCGCGAAAGCGATTCTCGAGGCATTGCGCAACGGACGCACAACGCTGCGTCAGGCGTCATAGGGTAGCCGAAATCGGTTCAATGCATCGCGGTGGCGATGCGCGGCATCAGCGCGCCCGGATGGCGGATGACATTGCCGGCAAGCCGGTGCGCGGCGCACGCGGCCTGAGCCGGATCGCTGCCGGAAAGCCGCGCCGCGAGATAACCGGCATTGAAGCCGTCGCCGGCCGCGGTCGCATCGATCGGCACCAGGACTTCCGGCACCGGAACGAATTCCTGGCTCCCGCTGACCGCCACCAGTGCGCTGTTGGGACCATTCTTGACTACAATCTCGCCGATGCCGAAGGCTTGCAGGCGCGCCACCGTCGCCTCCGGACTGGGGTCGCCCCACAACGCGGCCTCGTCATCGAAGGCCGGCAGCGCGATGTCGACACGCTTGAGCGCCTCGAGGAAAACGGCGCGGGTGCGCTGCAGATCGCCTTTCCAGCCGCGCGGCCGAAAATTGCCGTCGAACGCCACCTTGGCGCCCTGTTGCCGCGCCACTTCGAGCACGGCGAACAGCCGGCCAAGCCCGTTGTTCGAATAAAGCGACAGCGTGATGCCTGAGAAATAGATCAGCCGCGACGCGGTGAGGCTTTCGGCAATGCACATCCAATCAGGCAACTCGAAGAGTTCGCGCGCCGGCGCGGCCTCGTCCCATCTGCGTACGGTGCCTGCGCCGGCGGTGGCTTCGATGAGGGACAAGGCCGGCAAGCGGCCGGGCACGCGCAGCATGAGATTTGACGACACGCCTTCCGCCGCGGCGAGCGCCACCGCGCTGTCGGAATAGGGATCGTCGCCAAGAGCAGTGGCGAATGCCACGCCGATGCCGGCGCGCGCTAAGTAGATCGCGGTGTTAAAGGCATCGCCGCCGCAGGACAGCGCGAACATACCGTCCGCCCCGCGTGCCAGTTCGATCAAGACTTCGCCAATGCAAACGGCGCGCGGCTTTTGCTCGCTCATCATCCTGTGCCCAGCAACGCCACGATCATGAAGGCGCCCACCAATGCGGCAATGCTTCAAGGCCTTTTCTCGGCCACGCCGGCAACGGCGGCTGGCGTCCGGCGCTCCAGCCACCTGCCGCGGGTGACGAAATAACCCAGCGCACTCAGCATGGCGATACAGAAACTGACTGGCCAATCGGTGGAATAGGCGATGGCGATGCCGAGCCAAGCCTCGGCCAGCGCAATGAGCGCCGCGAGCGCCATGCCGCTCCCTAGCCCGGTGACGAGCCGCTGCGCTGTGGCTGGCGGGCCGACCATAAGGCTGAAGACCAAAAGGATGCCTACGATCTGGGCGCTTTCGGATACCGCGAGCGCGACAATGGCAAGAAAAGCGGTCGAGACAAAGCGCAGCGGCACGCCCTTGGCTTCGGCCAGTTCCGGCTGCAGGCTGGCAAAGATCAGCGGCCGCATGATCGCGGCCAGCGCCGCCAGCGTTATGATGCCGAGCCCGATCAGCGTTGCGATCATCGCGCTGTCGACGGCAAGCACATTACCGAACAGCAACGCCGTCGCTTGGGTGGCGAATGCCGTATAATAATGGAGAAACAAGAGGCCGAAGCCCAGCGCCAGCGCCAGCACGACGCCGATAGCGACGTCACGGCCGCTGAGGCGGTCTCCCATCAAACCCATGACGATCCCGGCGGCAACCGTGACACCGACGAGACCCCAGACCGGCGCCAGCCCAATAAGAACCGCGCCGGTCGCGCCGGCAAAGCCGATATGGCCGAGAGCGTGACCGGCAAACGTCTGTCCGCGCAGCACCAGAAAGTAGCCGACAAGCCCTGATACGACGGCCGCCACACCCGCGGCGATAAACGCATTCCGCATGAAATCATAATCAAGCATGGTGGTGATGATCGTGATCATGGTCATGCAGATGGTCGGCCCGCTCGACGTCGCGGCCGCGGGACAGCACGAAGATATGCCCATCAGCGCGAACGACGTCGATATCAGCGCCGTAGAGACGTGACAGGACCGGTGCCGTGACTACCTCCTCGACGGTGCCAAGCGCGGCATGACCATTGCCGAGATAGAGCACGCGATCGAGCAAACCGATCAGCTGATTGAGCTCGTGAGCGCTGAACAAAACCGTGATATTGCGTTCGCGGGCGAAGCGGCGCACCAGATCGATAACCGCTTCCTGATAGCGATAGTCGAGGCTGATCAACGGTTCGTCGAGCAACAGCAGCCGCGGCTCGCCGAGCAACGCCTGCGCCAGCAGAAGACGTTGGCGCTCGCCGCCCGACATTTCCGATAGTGAGCGCTCGGCGAGCTCCCGCGCGCCCACCTCTGCCAGCGTCGCATCGATCTTGTCGCGGTCGACGCGCCGAAGCGATGGCACGCCCCAGCGTTCGCCGTGCAGCGAACTGGCAATGAAGTCGATCCCGCGCACGCGCAGATCCGGTAGCACCGTGCGTACCTGCGGCAGGTATCCGATGGCCGGATTGCCGCGTTGTGGAGCCCGGCCGAGCACGCGCAGTTCACCCGCAATCGGCGGCAAAAGTCCGAGGATGGCTCGCATTAGCGTGGTCTTGCCGGCGCCGTTGGGACCGAGGACGCCGATGAACTCGCCGGACTTGATCGCAAAGCTGTTATTGACGAGGACCTGACGACCGCCGACCACTAGCGTCGTATGATCGAATTCGACGACATTCATGAGGAGGGTCCGCCCAGCGCGGTCTCGGTTTCGTTGAGCTCGCCCAGCATCCAGTTCTGATAGGACAGGCCGCGCGGGCAAGTTTCCGTCACGCTGACCACCGGAACATTGGCAGCGCGCGCCAGAGCGACGAGATGTTGCACGATCTTGTCCGAGGCTTGCCCATTGGAAAACAGCACACGTATCTTGTGGGTCTTGAGATCGTCCTCGAATGCAGCGAGGTCGCTTGTGCTCGGTTCGGTATTGTTCATGACCGCGAGCTGGAAATGCCGTTCCAGCATCGTCAGGTGTAACGCGGCTGCCATGTAACCGAACACTGGCTCGGTTGCCGCGACGACGGTGCCGGCATACTTGGCGCGAATTGCCGCGATCTTGTCATTCAACGGCTGGAGCGAGGCAAGGAAGATTTTAAGCCGCGTCGCGTAATTGTCCGCGTGGGCGGCATCGGCCGTGCTGAGCGCCGCTGACAGAGCCTTGGCCAAGGTCGGCATCGTTAGCGGATCGTACCAGAGGTGCGGATTGTCGCCAGCCTTCTTGTGCATGAGATCGGCAGCAACGATCACGACACGCCCGGGCTTCGGCGTTACTTCGAGCAGTCTTTCCATCCACGGGTCGTAGTCGGCGCCGTTGTAGATGACCACTTGGGCCGCGGCAACATTACGCACGACGGACGGTGCGGTCTCGAAGAGATGCGGGTCCTGGTCGGGATTGCTCAGAACGCTGGCGACCGAAACCTCGTCGCCGCCGATCTGCTGTGCCAGGTCGCCATAGAAATTCTCCGCCGCCACGATCGCGATTTTGCCGCCGGCCGCACGGGCGCCGGTGAGGGCCGCAAATGCGACCAGAAGCGCTGTTACAAACCTGAGGGTCGTCTTCATCCCAAGGCCTCCGCAGTCTGGCTGAAAATCGGGCGTATCCAGCATCGGCTTGGTATTCGCTGCCGACAAAATGTAATGATATAACATAACGGCGGCAACCAAGACGGCCAAGCCGGTCTACCAGGGCTGCGCCGGTTGGAAACCGCCTAGCCGGTTCGAGTGGAATTTGGCGGCCGAAAAAGGAACGCAATTTCCCACGATAGATCGCCCTCTTCCTTGGTTATTGTCGTTCTACAAGCTTCGTTGTCTGGGAATTCGGTCAGTGTGGGGCGACCGCGGGCACGGTGGCATCGTTTGATGAATTGGTTCCGATCGAGGATTCGATCCGGTGCACGACTGGCGCTGTTCGCGCTGGCATTCCAGATGACCGTGTCATTCGGTCACATGCATCGCGACGATCTCGGATTGCCGCCGCTGACCGATGCCGATCAGACGCATTTTGCCGC
Source organism: uncultured Alphaproteobacteria bacterium (assembly GCA_963784325.1). Taxonomy (GTDB): domain Bacteria; phylum Pseudomonadota; class Alphaproteobacteria; order Rhizobiales; family Xanthobacteraceae; genus BOG-931. The sequence goes on from CAWARC010000014.1 coordinate 54,223, forward strand.
CAGCCTCACGGGGGCGGCAGCACCTGTCCAAAAGCACCATCAACCCGCCGCGCCGGACGATTATTGCCCGATCTGCGCCAGCATGGCGCTGGTGGCGACGGCGATTCCTTCCTTACCGCCGGTGCTTGTAACGCCGGATCAAATCCGCCGCCTATGGCCGACGCAGATGCCGGTACGCGGCGTCTCAGTAGATATCGCGCCGTCATTTCAAGCCCGCGGTCCGCCCGCCATTTAGCACCGCGTAATTTGGCCCAGCCGCCACGTCCGTCCGGATAGCGGCCGAAAATTTTCATGATCTCCGCTCGTGCAAGATCCGGCCACCGCCGGACTTGAAATCGGGAATCCTTCGATGAACTCGTGCGCAACTCTGGCTCGGAGCGCCAATCCTCTTGATGCGCCTTGCTGTGCTTGTCGCTGCGTCAGCAGTCCTGCCGGCAGGCCAGGCAGAAGCCCATCCGCACGTTTGGGCGACGATCAAGACCGACCTGCTCTACGCCGCCGACGGCTCCGTCAGCGGCGTGCGCCACGCCTGGACCTTTGACGACATGTTCTCGGCCTTCGCAACCGTGGGAATCAAAGCAAAAACCAAGGGCCAATTCACCCGCGAGGAATTGCAGCCGCTCGCCAAGGTCAATGTCAATTCCCTCAAGGGGTTCGCTTACTTCACCTTCGCCACGCTGGACGGGGTGAAGGATAAGGATGCGTTCGGCGATGCGACCGACTATTGGCTTGATTACGATCCCAAGGCGACGGTGCTGACGCTGCACTTTACGCTGCCGGTAAAGAAGCCGGTGAAAGCGAAGGTGCTCAAGATTCAAGTCTACGATCCGGAATTCTTCATCGATTTCGCCTTCGCCAAGAAAGATCCGGTCAAGCTGATCGGCGCGCCGCCGTCGTGCGCGGTCTGGACCGAGAAGCCCGACGACCCGCACTTTTTGTCATCGCAGAATCTCAACAAATCGTTCGTTGCCTCCGAGGCCTTTGTCGGCATGGGCGCGGCGTTCGCCAACAACATCCTGGTGCAATGCCCATGAAGAGTCCGTTCAATGCCCGGCACGGTCATCTGAAAGTCCTCGCCGCTTTGCTGATCGTTGCGGCGGCCACCGCCGAAAGCCACCCGGCGTGGGCCCAGGGCAACTTGTTCGGCGGTCCGCGCCCGGTCGTGATCGGCGGTATCGGCGGTTGGGTGCTCGCCAGACAAGCGATGTTCTACCAAGAGCTGGCCGGAATGATCCGCGGGGCCAGAGACAACGGCTCCGCGCTTTGGGGCTTGATGGGAATATCATTCGTCTACGGGATTTTCCATGCCGCCGGTCCGGGCCACGGCAAGGCGGTGATCTCGTCCTATCTCTTCGCCAATGAAGAGACCTGGCGCCGCGGCATCGCGCTGTCGCTCGCCTCGGCGGTGATGCAGTCGTTGACCGCCATTACGATTGTCGGCGTCGCCGCTATACTGCTCGGCGCTACCGCCAAGCTTATGTCGGACACGGTGAACCTCATCGAAACCACAAGCTACGTCCTGATCGTTCTCCTCGGTGCGCGGCTGCTATGGGTCAAGGGGTATGGCTTCTTCGACGCGCTTCGCGACCTGAAGGCCGAACGTGCCGGCCGCGCCGCGGGCAGCGACCCCCACGCACATGGGAACTGTGATCACACCCACGATGTGGGCTGCAATCTTCATAGTGAAGCTGGGCAAGCGCAGAATCCCGCGCCTGCAAGCCTCCCGAGCTCCGTCCGTGAGCCCGCGCATTTTCACTGCCACGGCGACCATCACCACCATGAGGAGCTTGATGTATTGCCCTGGGGTCATGCCCACGGCCCCGAGCCAGAGCAATTGGCGGGACCGGGCGGCTGGCAGCGCGGCCTGTCCGCGGTGGTGGCCGTCGGATTGCGGCCGTGCTCCGGCGCGATCATCGTGCTGGTGTTCGCTCTGGCGCAGGGCCTGTTCTGGGCTGGTATCGCCTCGACCTTCGTGATGGGTCTCGGCACTGCGATCACGGTCGGCGCAGTAGCGACACTCGCGGTCGGCGCCAAGGGCTTGGCCAAGCGCATCGCGCAAAAGCCAATCGGCCGCGGCGGCGTGCTCATACGCGGCCTCGAGTTCGGCGCGGCCGGTTGCGTGCTCGCCTTCGGTATTCTGCTCCTCACCGGCTATATGGCGAGCGAGCGCATGGGGCTGTTTTAGTTAGGCTCGAAGCCGGCACCGCTCAGTTGGGTTTGAGCAAAGCCACCAGGCGTATTTTCTCGGCAACGTCCGCTGCGATATTCCTGGCAAAGCCGGCACTGTCGGCGAAATAATCCGCCGGCTGCAGCGTATTCTTGACCACGCGTTGGGCGGCATCGGTCTTGATGATCGCGATGCAGGCGGCTTCGAGCTTATGCGTGACGTCGGCTGGCAACCCGGCCGGTCCCAACAAGCCGCCGAAGCTCAGCGGCGCCACGTCGTAGCCTTGTTCCTTGAATGTCGGCACGTCGGGCAGCGAGGGATTGCGCGTCTCGGCGAATAATCCGGGCATCGGCAGCCCGCTGCCGGCCGCGGCCGTCAACGGCACCGCGGCGAAATCGATCTGTCCGGAGCGGACGTTTTGAATTTCCTCGGCCGGTCCCTTGAATGGCACGTCGTTGAATTGGACCTTGGCCTCGTCCGCCAGTTGGATCATGGCGAGATGCGGAATGGTCGCAATACCGGGAATGCCGACAGTCATGGCGCCGGGTTTTTTCTTCGCGGCCTCGACCAGGTCGTGCGCCGTCCTCAGCGGCGAATTCGGCGGCACAATGACGACCTGATCGTTTTTAAAGGTCTGGCAGATCGGCGTGAACGATTTGGCGGTGTAACCGATCTCTTTATTGGTCAGCGGCTGCACCGTGATCGAGTAGGTCGCGGTATGCAGCAGCGTATAGCCGTCCGGACTGGCGCGGGCGACGTCGGCGGTGCCGAGAACGCCGTTGGCGCCGGGCTTGTTGACGATGATGAAGGGCTTGCCGAGCCGGGCCGAGAAGCCGTCGGCGAACACGCGGCCCAAAATGTCCGCGCTCGATCCGGCCGTGGCGGGCGCGATAATCTGAACGACGCGCTCCGGGTAGCCTTGCGCCGCCGCCCCGGTCGCGGCGCCGATTGCCATGGCCAGGGTCGTGGTCAGGCACGCCACCAAATCCGCGGCGGCGATTCCGCCGTACCGCATCGTTCCCTCCCCGCTCAGTCGCGGCCAAAAACGATAGCCGAAAGGATGCCGCCAGGGTAGCGGACGCGGCACCCGCTTCAGGGCGGTGATGCAAGGCGCAGCGGATACCTATATAGGTTGGACCAACGGAGGGACGAAATGACCGACGGAAAAGTCCAAGAAAAGGCCCCGGACAAAGCCCTGGAAAAGGTGCCCGTGACCGTCCTGACGGGTTATCTCGGCGCCGGCAAGACCACGCTCCTCAATCGCATCTTGTCCGAACCGCACGGCAAGAAATACGCCGTGATTGTCAACGAATTCGGCGAAATCGGCATCGACAACGACCTCATCGTCGGCGCCGACGAGGAAGTGTTCGAGATGAACAACGGTTGCATCTGCTGCACCGTACGCGGCGACTTGGTCCGCATCCTCGACGGCCTGATGCGCCGCAAGGGCAAGTTCGACGCCATCATTGTCGAGACCACCGGCCTCGCCGACCCCGCTCCAGTGGCGCAAACCTTCTTCATCGACGAGAATGTCGGGCGAAAGACCGAGACTCGATGCGGTGGTGACGGTCGCCGACGCCAAGTGGCTCAACGAGCGGCTCAAGGATGCGCCGGAAGCCAAAAACCAGATCGCCTTCGCCGACGTAATCCTGATCAACAAAACCGATCTCGTCTCCGCCGATGAGCTTGCCGAGGTCGAAGCGCGCATTCGCGGCATCAATCCCTATGCCAAGCTGCACAAGACCGTGCGCGGCCAAATTCCGCTCGACGCGGTGCTGGGCCGCAACGCCTTCGATCTCGACCGTATCCTCGATCTCGAGCCGGCGTTTCTCGAAGGGGACGATCACGACCACGATCATGACCACGGTCATAGACATGACCATGACCATGATCATGATCATCATCACGACCACGGCCACAAGCATGCGCATTCGCATGGCGGGCTCAAGCACTATCACGACGAGGAGATGCAATCGATTTCGCTGAAAAGCGACAAGCCGCTTGATCCGGACAAATTCTTTCCTTGGGTGCAGGACCTGGTGCAAAAAGAGGGTCCGAATATTTTGCGCTGCAAGGGTATCCTGTCGTTCAAGAACGACGACCAGCGCTTTGTCTTTCAGGGCGTGCACATGATCCTCGACGGCGATCATCAGCGGCCATGGACCAAGGACGATAAGCGTGAGAGCCGCATCGTCTTCATCGGCCGCAACCTGCCGGGTAAGAAGATCACCGAAGGTTTTGAGAGCTGCGTGGCATGATCTCCTCTCTCCCTTTCAGGGAGCGGAACGCCACCGACTGATTTGCCATGACCGACACCCGCAGCGACACTGTCTCCGTCGTCGAACGCACGCGTGCCATCGACGCGGGCGGCGCCGTTTTCGCCGCGCATTTTCTCGACCGTACCGCCGTGTTCGTGCTCGGCGAAGAGATGCTGGTATTCGCCGAGCCGGGCGGCGAGCTGCGGCGGATGACGGTGCATGGCGGCGCCATTCTCGCCACTGCGGCCGATGGCGAACGCGTCGTCAGCGGCGGCGACGACGGCAAGTTGATCGTAACGGACCTGGGGTCGAAGTCGCGTTCTGGCGACCGATGCCAAGCATCGCTGGATCGACCACGTTGCGCTCGGGCCCGAGGGCGCGGTCGCGTGGTCGGCCGGCAAGACGGCGTTCGTTCAGGCCAAGGAGCTGCGCAGCTTCGAATCGCCTTCGACGGTCGGCGGGCTCGCTTTCCTGCCCAAGGGCTTTCGCCTGGCGATCGCGCACTACAACGGCGCTACGCTGTGGTTTCCCAATGCGACGGAGGCAACGCCGGGGAAGCTCGAATGGAAGGGCTCGCATCTCGGCGCCACGGTGAGCCCGGACGGGCGCTTTCTCGTCACCACCATGCAGGAACCGATGCTGCACGGCTGGCGGCTGGTCGACAGCAAGCACATGCGCATGTCCGGCTACAGTGCACGCGTGACCTCGTTCGGCTGGACCGTCGGCGGCCGCTGGCTGGCGACCTCCGGGGCGACGCAGCTCATCCTGTGGCCTTTCCAAGCCAAGGACGGTCCGATGGGCAAGCAGCCGCACCTCTTGGCGCCATCCGAGCATCGTATCGAGACCATCGCCTGCCATCCCAGGCAGGACATCGTCGCAGCCGGCTATGGCGACGGCATGGTGCTGCTGATCCGCATCGAAGACGGCGCCGAGATCTTGGCCAAGAAACCGGGCGACGCGCCGGTCAAGGCGCTGGCCTGGAGCGCCGATGGACTATTCCTGGCGTGGGGCGCGGAAAACGGCGAGGCGGGAATTGTCGATCTGACGTAAGGTCGGCGGAACTGCGCCAAGCACCGGCCGTTATCGGTGCGTGAACACGATCGCTAAAATCCTTTTCACCGTCATCTTCATCACGCATGGACTGCGCTCAGCGGCTCTAGCGCAGGTCCAGTCCGGTGAGCCGCCAGCCAAAGCAACGGCTTGTGCGAATGGTGCCAGCACCTCGCCTGATCAGTCGTTGAGCGACAAGCTCGCCCAGTCCGACGGCGTCATCTGCCCGCCCAATGTCGATCCCGCCATCAAGGCGTCGACGCCGAATGCCGGGAAAATGCCGGTCATTCCGCCGCCCGGCAGCCCGGGCGGCAATCCGAATATTCAGCCGAAGTAAGGCTCAGATCACATATTGCCGCAATGGCGGGTAGCCGTTGAAGCCGACCGAGGAATAGGTCGCAGTGTAAGCGCCGGTGGCCTCGATGATCACCTTGTCGCCGATCGCAAGCGATACCGGCAGCGGATACGGCGTTTTCTCGTAGAGCACGTCGACCGAATCGCAGGTCGGGCCGGCGATGATGCATGGCGAGGTCTCGTCGCGATCGTGCGTGGTGCGGATCGGGTAGCGGATCGATTCGCCGATAGTCTCGGCCAGCCCATGGAATTTGCCGATGTCGAGATAGACCCAACGCACTTCGTCTTCCGGGCTGCGCTTGGCGATCAGCACCACCTCGGCCTCGATGATGCCGGCATTGCCGACCAGGCCGCGGCCCGGTTCGACGATGGTGTTGGGCAGGTTGTTGCCGAAGTGCTTGCGCAGCGCCTTGAAGATCGCCTTGCCGTAGCTCTCCAGCTTCGGCGTCTTGCGCACATAGCGGGCGGGAAAGCCGCCGCCGAGATTGACGATCGAGAGTGCGATCCCGCGTTCGGCGCAGGTGCGGAACACCGCCGCCGCCGAGGCGAGTGCGCGGTCCCAGGCTTCGACATTGTGCTGCTGCGAGCCGACGTGGAAGGAGATGCCATAGGGGACGAGCCCGTTCTTGTGCGCGTGCTCCAAAATATCGGCGGCATAAGCCGGTTCGCAGCCGAACTTGCGCGACAGCGGCCATTCGGCCCCGGAGCCGTCGCAATGGATGCGGCAGATCACGCGGCTGCCCGGCGCGGCGCGCGCCACCTTGTCGACCTCGGCCTCGCAGTCGACCGCGAACAGGGTCACGCCGAGGCGGAAGGCTTCGGCGATCTCGCGCTCTTTCTTGATGGTGTTGCCGTAGGAGATGCGCTCCGGGGTGGCGCCGGCGGCGAGGACCTGATGGGTCTCGGGCAACGAGGCGACGTCGAAGCAGCAGCCGAGATCGGCCAACAGCTTGAGGATTTCCGGCGCCGGATTGGCTTTGACGGCGTAGAACACCTTGGTGTCCGGCAGCACCTTGGCGAAGTTCTGATAGTTCTCCCGCACCACGTCGAGATCGACGACGAGGCACGGTCCGTTATCGGTACGATGCTTGAGAAATTCGCGGATACGTGTGGTCATACCACCCAGCTCCCTGATCCGGCAGGCGGCGTAGCCGCCAAGTGAACCTCCTGCGACGGGCGCGACTCCGCGTCATTGCGGAGCTGCGGACGTCGCCGCGATTGCTGCCTTGGTCCGGATGAGGGAAATCCCGTTCCGCACTGCTGGCAAAGATGGACAAGCCTCTTCGGTGTCCCCGGCATTGGCGCCGGCAGTAACCAAAAAAGCCCTTCCGTCGTTGCTTTAAGCCGCGTCGCCAGTGGAGAGCTGGCATTGCCGGTTTCGCCTCCGGCTGCCGGTCGCGGGTGCAAGGAAGTAGCGTCTCTTCCTTAGGCGGCTGTCCGGCCTCTTGTCCGGATGCCCACCGACCGACACACGGCCACAGGCACGTGCGAAATTGGGCAATCTCGAATTAATCTATTCAGCCGCGCTGTCAAGCGTTTTAGTCCTAACAAGACGTAAAAGCTGCGCGCTGCGGCGGCAGGCGCGCCGCAGCGATCGCTTCAGTCGGCGGTGAACGGCTCGACGTGATGCGCGGCGCGCACGAACTGCACCATCACGGCGATGCCGCAGAGAATAAAGAGACCATCGAGCACGCGGGCGCCGAGCGTACCGAGCGCGAACAGGTTGGCGATCGCCCAGCTGCCGGCGAACGCCGCGCCGAACACTTCGGCGCTGATCAGAATCGCCGCGCTGAATACCGTCAGCACGTTCAGCCAGAGAATGCGGCGGGGCCGTGAAGGGGTCGAACTGTCCATGGACGTCCTCTGCAGTTAAGCCGCGTCGCGCGCGGCTTTGGCCGACAACAAGCCGGCCTCGACCAGGGCGGCACGGATGCGTTCGATCTCGGCGCGGCCGATTTTGACCAGCGGCGGCCGTACCACCGCTCGCGGCAGGCGGCCGAGCAGCACCAGGGCTTCTTTCATGCGGTTATGCATATCGGCCCAGGGCTCGGAATAGAACACCTTGGCCAGCGGATAGATGCGGTCATTGAGGCGGCGCGCCTCGGCGAGGTCGTTCGACTTGACCGCCCGGAACAGCGCCGCCTGCAAATCGGCGATCACGCTGCCGGACCCGGACAGAAGGCCGTTGCAGCCGAGCACCAGCGAGCTCAGGAGCCAAGCGCTGTGCGTCGAGAGGACGTTCACCGGCCGCTTAAGGCTCTGCAGCTCGCGGACATGCATTTCGTGCTGCGGAATATTGCCGCACCAGTCCTTGATGGCGCGGATGGTGGGTACCTCCTCGACCATCTTCAGGAGCGTGTCGCGCGGATAGCCCTGCCCGGTCGAAAGCGGATACTGGAATGCGATCAGCGGCAGGCTCGTGGCATCGGCGATGCGCTTGAAATGCTCGACCGCCATGGCCGGCGATTGGCCGAGCGTGAAGGGCGCCGGCGGAAATACCAGAAGCGCCGAAGCGCCGCCCTCCTCCGCCATGCGGGCGATCCGCGCGGCTTCCAGGCTGCCGTCGGCCCATATGCCGTTGACGATCGGCAGTCGGCCGCCGATCTCGTCCTGCGCGATGTCCAGGACCCGGCGCTGCTCCTCGAAACTGCAGGAGGCGACCTCAGTCGAATGGGCATTGATTGTAAGGGCGGAGAGCCCTTCGACGGCCGCGACGTCGGTGAGATGCTTGCGGAAGCCCTTTTCATCGATCGTCAGGTCGTCCGTGAACGGCAGGATAACGGCCGGAATCACACCGTGCGGGAGATAATGGGCGTGACGGGGCATTTTTCGGCTCTCCTAAGCGCTTTGGCGATGCTCTAGCGATGACATATATCACGCCTGCCCCTGCCATTGGTAAGACCCCTCCCGATGCCCGAAACGAACCAGACTCCGCCTGCCAACAATCCGTTTTTCGAGGCCTGGACGACCCCCGACGGCGTCCCGCCCTTCGGACGCATTGCGCCCGAGCACTTCCGGGAGGCCTATGCACGCGCGCTGGCCGAGCATGAGGCCGAGGTCGCCGCGATCGCGGCAGAGACCGCACCGCCGACTTTCGAGAATACGATCGCGGCGCTGGAATTAAGCGGCCGGGCGCTGGAGCGAGTCGGCAACGCGTTTTGGCTGCTGGCCGGCGCGCATACCAACGACGCTTTGCTGGAAATCGAGCGCGAGCTTTCGCCGCTGATCGCCCGCCACTGGAACAAGATCCACAGCAATGCGGCATTGTTCCGCCGCATCGACGCGGTGATGCGGCAAGCCGACACGCTCGGGCTCGATGCCGAACAGAAGCGCGTCACCGAGCGCTATTATACGAGCTTCCGCCGCGCCGGCGCCGCTCTCGACGGTGAGGCCAAAAAACGCCTCGCCCAAATCATCGAGCGGCTCGCCGAGCTCGGCACCGCGTTCAGCCAGAATGTGCTCGCCGACGAGCAGGCCTTTACGCTGCGGCTTGACAGCGAAGCCGACCTTGCCGGCCTGCCCCAATTCATGCGCGAGGCGATGCGCGCGGAAGCGCACGACCACGGGCTCGACGGCTACGCGGTGACGTTGTCGCGCTCGAGCGTCGAGCCATTCCTGCAATTCTCCGACCGGCGCGATCTGCGCGAAAAGCTCTTTCGCGGCTTCATCATGCGCGGCGACAATGGCGGACCCACCGACAACAAGGCGCTGATCGCCGAGATGGTGCGATTGCGCGCCGAGCGCGCGCAGCTCCTCGGCTATGCCGACTTCGCGCATTATCGGCTCGACGATGCCATGGCGAAGACGCCACAGGCGGCCCGGCAGCTCCTTGACGCGGTGTGGACCCCGGCGCGGGCGCGGGCGCTCGCCGACCGTGACGCCATGCAGGCGCTGATTCAGGAAGAAGGCGGCAATTTCAAGCTTGAGCCATGGGACTGGCGCTACTACGCCGAGAAGCTCCGCCAGCGCCAATGCGAATTCGACGAAGCGGCGATCAAGCCCTATCTCAATCTCGACCGCATGATCGAGGCCGCGTTCTATACGGCGCAGCGGCTGTTCGGCTTGACCTTCGCGCGCGCGGACGTGCCGGTCTGGCATCCCGATGTGCGGGTCTGGGAGGCGACAGACGCCGACGGCAACAAGGTCGGGCTTTTCTTCGGCGATTATTTCGCGCGATCCTCCAAGCGCAGCGGCGCCTGGATGACCTCGCTGCGCGACCAGGAAAAACTGTCGGGCGATATCCAGCCGCTCATTGTCAATGTCTGCAATTTCGCCAAGGCCCCCGGCGGCGAGCCGACGCTATTGAGCTTCGATGACGCGCGCACGCTGTTTCATGAATTCGGCCACGCGCTACATGGGCTCCTATCCTCTGTCACCTATCCGACAATTTCGGGCACCAACGTCGCCACCGATTTCGTCGAATTGCCGTCGCAGCTTTACGAGCACTGGCTGGAGCGGCCGGAAGTGCTACGCCGCTTCGCCCGCCATTATCAGACCGGCGAACCGATGCCGGAAGCTTTGTTGCAACGGCTCATCGCCGCGCGCAATTTCAATAAAGGCTTCGCCACGGTCGAATACATCGCCTGCGCCTTGGTCGATCTCGACTTCCATTCGCTGGCGCAACCCAAGGACATCGATTCGACGGCGTTCGAGGCCAAGGCGCTGTCGCGCATCGGCATGCCGGACGAGATCGCGATGCGGCACCGGCCGCCGCACTTTGCTCACATCTTCTCCGGCGGCGGCTACGCTGCGGCCTATTACAGCTACATGTGGTCGGAGGTGCTCGACGCCGACGCCTTTTCGGCATTCGAAGATACCGGCGACATTTTCGATCCGGTGACAGCAAAACGGCTGCGCGATTCGATCTATGCCGCCGGCGGCGCGCAGGAACCGGCCGATGCCTATAAGGCGTTCCGCGGCCGGCTGCCCAGCGCCGACGCGCTGCTGCGCAAACGCGGCTTTGAAACCACCGCGGCAAATTGAGCCTCATGGATTCACACAGCGCCGGCCACCGCCGCGGCGTCGTCTGCGCGCCGCATTCCGCCGCCGTCGAAGCCGGCCGCACCATCCTCGCCGAGGGCGGCAATGCGCTCGAAGCCATGGTGGCCATGGCCGCGGCCATCGCCGCCGTTTACCCGCATATGAACCACCTCGGTGGGGACGGATTCTGGCTGATCCGCGAGCCGTCGGGCCGCGTGCGGGCCATCATGGCGGCGGGCCCCGCCAGCCAGCAGGCGAAGCCCGAGCTTTATCGCGACTACGAGACCATCCCGCCGCGCGGGCCCATGGCGGCGCTGACTGTGCCCGGTGCCGTAGCCGGCTGGGTGCTGGCGCTGGAAGCAGCAAAAGCCAATGGGGGGAAATTGCCGCTCGATGTCCTGCTGGCGGCGGCGATCAGCCACGGCCGTGCCGGCTATAAGGTCACGCGCAGCCAAGAAAGACTGACGCGCGAAAACATCGAAAACCTCAAGGAGGCGCCGGGTTTTGCCGCGACATTTCTTGTCGACGGCAAGGTGCCGGCAACCGGCACGACGCTCAAGCAGCAGGCTTTTGCCGAAACGCTGTCGCATCTCGCCCATGCCGGCCTCGACGATTTCTATCGCGGCGACGTCGGCCGTGAGATCGCCACCGATCTCGAACGCATCGGCAGTCCGGTCGCGCGTCCCGACTTGGAGCGCTACAAAGCCACGCTTGCCGAACCGTTGCGCATCACGCTGCCGAGCGGCACGGTTTACAACACCGACGCACCGACCCAAGGCGTGGTGTCGCTGATGATCCTGGCCTTGTTCGCGCGGCTGGGCGTGCGGGAAGCGGAAGGCTTCGATCACATTCACGGCTTGGTGGAGGCAACCAAGCGCGGCTTGCGCATGCGCGACCGGGTCGTCACCGATCCGACTTATCTGCCCCATTCGCTCGAGCGCCTGCTCGACGACCGCTATATTGCCGGCGAAGCCATGAAGATCGACCGCAACAGGGCAGCGCGCTGGCCGCTTGCCGCCGGTGCCGGCGACACGGTCTGGATGGGCGCCGCCGACTCAAACGGCCTCGTCGTCTCCTACATTCAATCGCTTTATTGGGAGTTCGGCTCTGGTTGCGTGCTGCCGGCGACGGGCGTGCTGATGCAGAACCGTGGCGCGAGCTTTTCGCTCGATGCCGGCGCGCTGAATTATCTGCGGCCCGGACGGCTGCCCTTCCACACCCTCAACCCGGCGCTTGCCGTGCTCAACGACGGCCGCGTCATGGCCTATGGCTGCATGGGCGGCGACGGCCAGCCGCAGACGCAGAGCGCGCTGTTCACGCGCTATGTCGATTTCCGCGCGCCGCTTTTCGTGGCGATCGATCGGCCGCGCTGGGTGCTCGGCCGAACCTGGGGCGCGCCGAAGACCGCGCTGCGCGTGGAGTCCCGCTTCGACGGCAATCTCGTCGAGAGACTCGCTGCCGCCGGCCATGATGTCGAAGTGATCGATCAGCCCTATTCCGACCTCATGGGCCACGCCGGAGCCGCGGTGCTGCATCCGGACACCAGCTTAGAGGGCGCCCACGATCCGCGCGCGGATGGTGGCGCGGCCGGTGTGTGAGGCTCCGTGTCACGATTTCCGCTTTTTCGCCCGCGTCCGGGCATCGGCGACGATTTGCTTGAACACCTTCATTTCGACGACGCCAGGGACCCGGAACGTGCCGACGATGAAGCCTGGTGTTCCCTCAAAGCCGAAGGCCTCCGCTTGGGCTTCGTTGCGGGCCAATAGATCGTCGATCGTCTTTTGGTGCGCCTGGAGGTCCTTGATCGCCAGGTCGACGTCGACCCCGGCTTTGGCAAGAAGGTCGGCGATGCTTGCCTTCGTGAGCTTGGCATCGGCTCCGATCAGAGCGTCGTGAGCTTCGGCGTATTTGTTTTGATATTTTGCCGCCAGCGCTATTTCCGCGGCGGCGGTCGAAATCGGGCCGAAAATCGGCCAATCCTTCAAGACAAGCCTAATATGGCCGTCTTCTTGGACCAATTGCGCAAGCTCGGGCGCCATTTTTTTGCAGTACGGGCATTGATAGTCGAAATATTCAACGACCGTCAGATCGCCTATGGAATTCCCCAAGGTCGGGATTTCGGGATCGCGTAGTACGCTGTCCCTGCTGAGGAGGTCGTCCGGTTGCTCACCGAAAGCGACTGCCGAAAGCGAACCAAACGCCATCGCGATTGCGCAAACATAGGCGAGCAAAGAGGCCCGCGTCCGGCTTGCGGGAACGTGCTGTGCGCTCATGGATGACCGACCTCGCTCATGCATTCGTGTTGGCCCGCGCGGGGCGCCTTTTTTCCTCGACGCCGCGGCAACGCAGGAATTGACATAGCTCGGAAGGAGATCACTCCATCGGGCTTAGCCCGAGCTTGTCCATCAGCTCGCGATCGCGGTCGCGGCCCGGATTGGCCGTCGTCAACAGTTTCGGCCCGTAGAAGATCGAATTGGCGCCGGCGAGGAAGCACAGGGCCTGGGTCTCCTCGCTCATGTCCTCGCGGCCGGCCGAGAGTCTTACCACCGAGCGCGGCATGCAAATACGCGCAACAGCGATCGCGCGCACGAAATCGATTGGGTCAACCGCAGACTGCTCGCTGAGAGGCGTACCGGCAACGCGCACCAGCATGTTGATCGGCACCAATTCCGGATGCACCGGGAGAGACGCCAGCGTCGCGATCATGCCGATGCGGTCGTCGCGGCTCTCGCCCATGCCAACGATGCCGCCGCAGCAGACATGGATACCGGCTTCGCGCACGTGATCGAGCGTCGTAAGACGATCCCGGTAGGTACGGGTGGTGATGATCTCGCCGTAGAACTCGGGCGAAGTGTCGAGATTGTGATTGTAGTAATCGAGGCCTGCATCCTTAAGCCGACGCGCCTGCGGCGCCGTTAGCATACCGAGCGTCGCACAGGTCTCGAGGCCGAGCGCCCTCACCCCCTCGACCATAGCGCAAACGCCGTCGAGGTCGCGGTCCTTCGGCTCGCGCCAAGCCGCGCCCATGCAGAAGCGGCTAGCGCCGGCTGCTTTTGCTGCGCGCGCCTCGGCGAGCACGGCGTCGAGCGCCATCAATTTCTCGGCGCGCACCCCGGTATCGTAGCGCGCACTCTGCGGGCAATAGGCGCAATCTTCCGGACAGCCGCCGGTCTTGATCGACAGCAGCGTGGAAATCTGCACTTCGGTGGGGTCGAAATTCTGCCGGTGGGCAGTTTGCGCCCAGAACATTAGCTCCGGGAACGGCAGGTCGAACAGCGAACGCACCTCGGCGCGCGTCCAGTCGTGACGCGGCAGGCCGGCAGCCGGAATGTGGCAGGGAGGGTCAGTGGCAAGAGACATGGTCTTGACTGTAGCGCGCGGCGGCGTCTGGGAATAGCCGTTACGTGGCCGGCCGACGGCACATATTACGCCGCCGTGGACTCCACCAGCCGCAGCGGCCGGCGATCGGGCTTGATCGTACCCGAGCGCAGCAGCTCGGTCGCGCGCTCCGCATCGACCGGCCGGCTGAAGTAATAGCCTTGGCCGTATTCGCAGCCGGCGGACAGGAGAAACTTTTCCTGGCCTTCCGTCTCTACGCCTTCGGCGATGATTTCGATGCCGAGCTCGTGGGCGAGGCGAATGGCGGCGCGAACGACCGTCGCGCTTCGCGAATCGGTATCGACGCCGAACACGAGTTCTTGCGCAATCTTCACTCGGCTGATCGGATAATTGACTAGATAGCTGAGAGATGAATACCCGGTGCCGAAATCATCGATCGCAATTCTGACGCCGAGCTTGCGAAGCCGCTCGAGCCGCTCATTGTGCTGCTGCGTGATGTCCATCAGCACGGATTCGGTCAGCTCGATCTCGATCATGCCGGGCGCGATGCCCCATTTATCCAGACTCGCGGCCACCTCGCGATCGAGATCGGTCGAGCCCTTGAGTTGCAGAGCCGAAACATTCACGCCCAGCCGATCCGGCGCTAGCAAATCGTCTTGCCACGACCGCAATTGCCGACACGCGGCATCGAACACCCATTGTCCGAGCAATTGGATTTGTCCGGTCCGCTCCGCTATCGGAATGAATAGCGAGGGCGGAATCTGGCCGCGTTTTGGGTGGTTCCAGCGCAGCAAAGCTTCGAGACCAACAATCCGCCCCGAGCGCAACTCGACTTGCGGCTGATAGTGGAGCTCGAGCTCGTCGCGGTCGATGGCGCCGCGGAGTTCGTCTGCGATAACTACGCGCTCCTGCACCAGGCGATCAAGGTCGACGTTGTGGAACCGGAAGCAATTGCGGCCGTCCTCCTTGGCGCGATAGAGCGCGAGGTCAGCCTGTATCATCATCGCATCGGGGCCAAGGACATCCGGTGTATAACGCGAGATCCCGATGCTGGCAGAAATGTGAACTTCGTTGCCTGCGATGAAATAGGGCTCGGCGATGACATCTCTCAACTTCGCCGCAAGCGTGCCAACCTGGGAAGGATCGTCGACATCGCTCTGCAAGATCGCGAATTCGTCGCCGCCGAAACGCGAGGCGACGTCGGTTACGCGGATTACGCTCTTGATGCGCGCAGCGACCTGCCCCAGCAGCGCATCGCCGATTGCGTGGCCGAGCGTGTCGTTGACGTCCTTAAAGCGATCGAGATCGAAATACAGCACGGCAAACGGCCTGGAGCCTCGGCCACAAGCGGCAAATGCGACGTTAAGCCGATCTATGAATGCCCGGCGGTTCGCCAATGAAGTCAGGGGATCCAATTGCGCCAGTACGAAAATTTTTTGGTTCACCCGCATGATGCGGGAGGCGTGACGCCGCGAAGATCGAATATAGATGACGACCGCGCCGGTGATAATGAGTCCGAAGATCAACACGAGCCAAGAACGGTCGTGGTACACCATCAGCGGGCCACCCGGCATGGGCGCCATCTCCATCGTCAGCCATGGTTGTCCGTCCGCGGTGATATCCCGCGACCAATGCGGACCGGACGCGAGCTCAGCTTCATTCATTGGCTCGGCCGGCGTCTGGCGCAGGCGCGATCCGTGCACATAGGCCGGTGAAGCGCTCAAAGAGGCGCCAGGCTTAAAGAAAAACGAGTTCGAGCCCTTTCGGAGTTTTATTCGCTGTGATGATCCCGTCGATCATCTTGGCGGTGAGCAGCGAGCCGTGCACAAACCCGGCTAGGTTGCGCCGCCTATCCTCGATCGAGGCGTGAAGCGATCCATGCTTGTAAATCGGCAAAGAGAACAGAAAGCCGCCTCCCTGGTCAGGCCCTGCACTGACGAGCGCGGGCACCTGGGAGAAGCCCAGGCGATCGGAGTCGCGTGCGTGTTCCAGCTCCGCCAATGTCGGCGGTTCGGACCGCAGATCAAGGCCAAAAAGCGCGGACGTTGTCGGCAGCGTCGCATAGAAGATCGGATAATATTCACTGCGCTCCGGAGATGGGACAATGGTGCCGTCGGGATTCATGGCTTTGAAGTGGTAGCCCGCAAGGCCCTGCCGGACTGCACTGCGTTCAATCTCGCCGCGTTCGGAATTGAGCACTCGCGGCACCCACGACAGCGTCACAATGGCGGCATTCTCAAGCAGGAGCGGCCGCGTGAAGGCGTCGAACGCGTTGCGCGATACCGGCCCTTCCGAACTGTCAAACAGTGCACGCACCGCGCGGAGCCTGTTCACGTACTCGTTGAGTCCATTTTGGATGACCATGAAATGGTTTTCGGCAAGGACTTTGAACTGGAGCTTCGCCTGCTGGCTTTCCCGATTTGCCGTCATGCCGGCCGCGGCTAGCGACACGGCAATGCCGGCGGCCGCCGCGATCAGGCAAGGCCCAAATTGCCGGAGCTTATTGCCGGCCCGCGTCATGAAATGTATCGCCATCGCTCGCTCGCGATCATGCTACGCACAAAGAACGATCTGCTAGTCCGCCGGCCATTTTCTCACTCAGCCAACGCGCGAAAGGCGTGGAAGATGTTGAGCGAAGTCAAATGCGGGGGCGATGGTGTGTAATACGCCTGGGATGCTTAAGCGCGTGTTATGATTTATCGCAGGATTTAGTACGTAGTTGGCCGCTTCGGTAACAATGGAGTAAAGCTCGTCATGCCCGACAGCCCGCCCGATCGCCTCTCCAACGACCCGCGCAGCCCCTATTTCGACGCCGACGCGCTCGAACGCGATGTCGGCGTGCGCTTCAAGGGCGTGGAAAAGACCAACGTCGCGGAATATTGCGTGAGCGAAGGCTGGATCCGCGTCGAGGCCGGCAAGACCAAGGATCGCTATGGCAATCCCCTGACGATCAAGCTTACCGGCCCGGTGGAAGCGTATTTCAGAGACGAGAAGAAGGACTAGCTTGGGCGTCAGTGCAGCGTCGCGCCTCCCTCGATGACCCGAAGTTGTATCTGGCCGATCAGCTCCGCGCGCCGTGCTTCAGTCGCGGCGATCTCTGCGGCCGTTTCATTCGCCGTGCTGCGATTTGAGCCCCAGGCAACGAAGCCCCCAAGCAGCGCCGCGGCTGCGCAGGCCATTATTGCCGGATCGAAGGTGATTGCGCTGAATAGCAGCGCGACGAGAACGATGCTCCCCGCCGCCACGGCGACGCGTCCGGCCAAAATGAACTTGCGGCAGCTCTCAAGCTTGTCGGCAAGCGCATCGATCTGTGCTTCGAGGCGCACGATCTCGTCGTGCGGGTCGGCGTCCATCACGGGCGCCGCCGGCTACTCCGCCGCCACCTGCGTCGCCGGATCGACTGCGTCGACGCGCGCTGCGCAAAATTTGAACTCGGGAATCTTGCCGAACGGATCGAGCGCCGGGTTGGTCAGGAGATTCGCCGCTGCCTCAACGAAGGCGAAGGGAATAAACACGACGCCGTCGGGAATGGCGTCGTCCTGGCGCGCCGCCAATTCAACCGCGCCGCGGCGGGTGGCGACCCGGATCATGTCGCCCGGCGCGATCCCGAGCTTGGCGATGGTGCCGCGCGACACCGAAGCGACCGCTCCCGGCTCCAAGGCGTCGAGTACCGTGGCGCGCCGCGTCATGGCGCCGGTGTGCCAGTGCTCAAGCTCGCGCCCGGTGGTGAGGATGAAAGGATAATCAGCATCCGGCGTTTCTTCCGGCGGCTGCAGCTTTGCAGCGACAAGCTTGCCGAAGCCGCCCGGACGCGGAAATCCCTTGTCGAACACGACGTCGCGGCCGGGTTTATCCGGCGCATCGGCCGGATAGGTTACCGCGCTTTCGCGCTCCACCCGGTCCCAGGAGATATTGTCGAGCGACGGCATCAACGACGCCATCTCGGTATAGATCTCGTCGACACCCTTGTAGTTCCACGGCAGGCCGATGCGCCGGCCGAGCTCGTGAATGAGCCACCAATCGTGCCGGGTGCCGCCGGGTAGCGGCAGCGCCTGCCGTCCCATCTGCACCTGGCGATTGGTGTTGGTCACCGTGCCATCCTTCTCCGGCCACGCCGAGGCCGGCAGGATCACGTCGGCATAGACCGCGGTTTCGGTGAGGAAGAGGTCCTGGACCACCAGATGTTCCAGATGTGCCAGCGCCTCGCGGGCGTGATTGAGATCGGGATCGGACATCGCCGGGTTTTCGCCCATGATGTACATGCCCTTGATCACGTCGGCGTGGACCGCATCCATGATCTCGACCACCGTGAGACCCTTCTTTGGAGGCAGCTTTGTCTCCCAGGCATCTTCGAAGCGCGCCCGGATTTGCGGATCCTCGACCGACTTGTAGTCCGGGAAGAACATCGGGATCAGTCCGGCGTCGGAAGCGCCCTGCACGTTGTTCTGGCCACGTAGCGGGTGCAGCCCCGTCCCGGGCCGGCCGATCTGGCCGGTGATCAGCGACAGCGCGATCAGGCAGCGTGCATTGTCGGTGCCGTGGGTGTGCTGCGAAATACCCATGCCCCAGAAGATGATCGCCGATTTGGCGCGGGCGAATTTGCGTGCCACGGTTCGGATCACGTCCGGTTCGACACCGCAAATCGGCCCCATCTCTTCCGGGGTATAATCCTTGATGCTCTCGGCAAACGCCTTGAAGCCTTCGACGTAGGTCTGGATGTACTGCTCGTCGTAGAGCTTTTCCGACACGATCGTGTTGAGCATACCGTTGAGCATCGCCACGTCGGTGCCGTTCTTGAACTGCAGCATATGCGTGGCATGGCGCTTGAGCGCCTGGCCCCGCGGGTCGGCGACGATCATGGTCGCGCCGCGCTTTTTCGCCTGCTTGAAGAAGGTCGCCGCCACCGGATGATTTTCCGTCGGATTGGCACCAATGACGAAAATCACCTCGGAGTTCTTGCACTCGTTGAAAGTAGCGGACACCGCGGCTGAGCCTACACCTTCCATCAGCGCGGCGACCGAGGAGGCGTGACACAGTCGCGTGCAGTGATCGACATTGTTGGTGCCGAAACCAGTGCGAACGAGCTTCTGAAACAGATAGGCTTCCTCGTTCGAGCCTTTGGCCGAGCCGAAACCGGCAAGACCCTGTGGACCGTCGCGGTCGCGTATTTTCTTCAAGCCCGCCGCGGCGCGGTCGAGCGCTTCGTCCCAAGTCGCTTCGCGGAAATGCGTCCATGGATTGGAAGGGTCGATAAATTCGTGCGGGATCTTCGGCACGCCGTCCTTGCGGATCATCGGCTTTAAGAGCCGCTGCGGATTGTGCACGTAGTCGAAGCCGAAGCGGCCCTTGACGCAGAGCCGGCTCTCATTGGCGGGTCCGTTTTTGCCGGTGACATAAAGAAGCTTGTCGTTTTTGATGTGATAAGTTAGCTGGCAGCCGACGCCGCAATAGGGGCAGACGCTGTCGACCGCGCGATCGGCCTGGCCGGTGAAGACGTTGTTCTCGTCCACCAAAGTCGCCGGCATCAGCGCCCCGGTTGGGCAGGCTTGCACGCATTCACCGCAGGCGACGCAGGTCGAGGCGCCCATCGGATCGTCAAAGTCGAACACGATCTTTTCGCCGTGACCGCGGCCGGCCATGCCGATGACGTCGTTGACCTGCACTTCGCGGCAGGCGCGGACGCACAGGTTGCATTGGATGCAGGCATCGAGATTGACCGCCATCGCCACGTGGCTGCGATCCGGCGGCGGGGAATTGCGGCGCGGAAAGCGACCCGCGACGACATTGAGGTCGGTCGCGGTCTGCCACATCCGCGAATTCGGATCGTGTGCGACCTCGCGATCAGGTTGATCGGTGAGCAAGAGTTCAGCCACCATCTTGCGCGCGGTCTTGGCGCGGTCGGTCTGGGTCTTGACCTTCATGCCCGACGATGGCGTGCGAATGCAGCTCGCAGCCAAGACGCGCTCGCCCTCGATTTCGACCATGCAGACCCGGCAATTGCCGTCCGGCCGATATCCGGGTTGCGGCGAGTAGCACAGATGCGGCAAATCGATGCCGAGCCGGCCCGCGGCGTTAAAGATCGTCTCGCCGTCGCGGATATCGATCTCGCGGTCGTCGATGGTGAAGGTTTTCGCGGTCGCCGCATTACCCTTGCCGGCGACCTTATCGGCCGGCGCGGTATGCGCGACCGCAGGCTTGCCGTCGCCGTAAGCCGGGCCGCCCGCGGCGCCCTTGTTGTCGTGGCCGTAGCCGGCTGGTTTCTGTTCCTTGCGATCGTTCATGGCGCAGACCTTTGGATCACCAATGCCCCAGCGGCTTCTTCAGTTCGTCCGGGAAGTATTTTAGCACACACAACAACGGATTGGGCGCCGCCTGGCCGAGCCCGCAAATCGAGGCGTCGCGCATCAGCGCCGACAGTTCGTCGAGGAGGCCGGGGTCCCACGGCCCATGGGCCATCAGATGTGCCGCCTTTTCGGTGCCGACCCGGCACGGCGTGCACTGGCCGCAGCTCTCATCCTCGAAGAATTTCATGAGGTTGAGCGCCACTGCTTTCATATCGTCCCGGTCGGACAGGATCACAACCGCATGCGACCCGACGAAGCAGCCGTATTTTTCCAGCGTGCCGAAGTCGAGCGGGATATCGGCCATCGATGCGGGCAGGATGCCGCCGGACGCGCCCCCCGGGAGATAACCCTTAAAGGTGTGGCCGTCGGCCATGCCGCCACAGAACTCATCGATCAGTTCGCGCGCTGTGACGCCGGCGGGCGCAAGCTTGACGCCGGGATCTTTGACCCGGCCGGATACTGAGAAACTGCGGAAGCCCTTGCGCTCGTGGCGGCCTTGCGAAGTGAACCAGGTGACGCCTTTCTCGACGATGTCGCGCACCCAGAACAGCGTCTCGACATTCTGCTCGAGCGTAGGCCGGCCGAATAAGCCGACTTGCGCGACATAAGGTGGGCGATGACGCGGCAAGCCGCGCTTGCCCTCGATCGATTCGATCATCGCCGATTCTTCGCCGCAGATGTAGGCGCCGGCGCCGCGGCGCATATGGATCTCGGTGTGTTTCGACAGGCCGGCCCGCTCGACCTTGCCGATCTCTTCGGCAAGAAGAAGGATCACTTCCGGATATTCGTCGCGAACGTAAAGATAAGTATCCGCAGCCTCCACGATCCACGCTGCGATCAGCATGCCCTCGATGAAACGGTGCGGGTCGCGTTCGAGATAGTAACGGTCCTTGAACGTGCCGGGCTCGCCCTCGTCGCAATTGACCGCAAACAACCGCGGCGCCGGTTCGGCGCGCACCAGCGACCATTTCCGGCCGGTCGGAAAGCCGGCGCCGCCAAGGCCGCGTAAGCCGGCGTCGCTGACCGTCTTGATAAGATCATCGCGGGTGCGCTTGCCGGCAATGCAGGCTTTGAGCAGTTCGTAGCCGCCACTCTTTACATATGTGTCCAAGGCGGTGGGCGTCGGATAGACGTGCGGATGCGCCGGCTTTGCCGCCGCTGCGGTAACTTTCGCTGCGTCAGCCTGCATGACTTGCATATGGCCGACGGCGCAGACCGGCGCGCGGTCGCAGGCGCCCATGCAAGGCGCACGCACCACCCGGACGTTGGGGCCGAGCGCATCCGGCAATTCGGCGAATAGCCGCTCCGCACCTTGCAGCGCGCAGGACAGCGAATCACACACCCGCACCGTGACCGGAGGCGGCGGCGTCTCGTTCTCCTTCACCACATCGAAATGGGCGTAGAAGGTGGCGACCTCATAAACCTCGGTCAAAGCAAGCTTCATTTCCTGCGCCAGCGCAGCGAGATGCGCGGCGGAGAGATGCCCGTAATGATCCTGAATGAGGTGCAAATGCTCGATCAGGAGATCGCGCCGGCGTGGCCGGTCGATCAGCAGCGCCTGAACCTGTTCCAGCGCCTGCGGATCGACCTGCCTGCCTTTGGGCGTCCGCGGCGGCCGGCGTCGGCCGGTTCCGCCGCCCTGGCCGGGTCGCGATCTCGGAGGCTGTTCGGTAAGGCTCATTGTGTCCTTTTAAGGCGCAAAAACGTCAATTGAAACAGAACTTAGTATGCTCGCCGCCAGCGACACCCCGCCTTGCCGCGACACTTGGCCTCATCGGGCGGGATCGCGGAGCGCTAGTGCGGGGCGACGGGCGCCGCAGTCGAACAATGACCAATCTCAACCAGAACGCGCACTCTAAGCCACTGAAAAATATTACTTTTATCGCGGAAGCGAACGTGACAGCCGACCTGCCGCTGCGGCGATTTTCTTCTCCATTACTACCGAGAGGGGGAATGATCCTATCGAATGGAGGGCGTTCTTCCTGTGCAAGACGCCGGAGCCCGGTGCCGATTGACTATGGTCGAACTTGCTATTCGCCTCACGCTATAGGAGATTTTTGCACAATGTCTCGCCGCGCCTATCCCGTTCGACACGGCGATGCGAAGGCGTAATAAGCCGCCTGACAAGTCTTCATAAGAAGTCTGCGGAAAATAACACTGGGGATCCAAGGAGGACCGCGCAATGGCTTTGCTCCCAATTCTCGATCGGAATCGGACGATCGCCGAACCCGGCTTCAGCCGGTGGATGGTGCCGCCCGCGGCACTGTGCATCCATCTGTGCATCGGCCAAGCTTACGCATTCAGCGTTTTCAATCTGCCGATGACCAAACTGATCGGCATTACGGCATCGGCACCCGGCGACTGGAACATCCCAGAGCTCGGTTGGATTTTTTCTATCGCCATTTTCGTCCTCGGCACCTCTGCCGCGATCTTCGGTCGCTGGGTGGAAGAAGGCGGGCCCCGTCAAGCCATGTTCGCGGCGGGGCTGTGCTGGGCGCTAGGCTTCTTCATCTCCGCCATCGGCGTCTACATTCACAATCTCTGGATCGTCTATCTCGGCTACGGCGTCTTCGGCGGGATCGGCCTCGGCCTTGGCTACATCTCGCCCGTTTCCACGCTGATCAAATGGTTCCCCGACCGGCCGGGCATGGCGACGGGAATGGCCATCATGGGCTTCGGCGGCGCCGCTTTCATAGCTTCGCCGCTCTCGGTCTGGCTGATGGCCAAATTCTCGACGCCGACGCATGTCGGCGTCGCCGAGACCTTTGTCACTCTCGGCGTGATCTATCTGATCTTCATGTGGGTCGGCGCGGCGATCGTGCGCGTCCCGGCGCCGGGCTGGAAACCGGAGGGTTACACGCCGCCGGTCGTAGAACAGAAGCTCATCACCAAGAACGACGTCTATGTCTATGACGCGATCAAGACGCCGCAGTTCTGGCTGATCTGGTGGGTACTTTGCCTCAACGTGACCGCCGGTATTGGCGTGCTCGGCCAAGCTTCCGCGATGACCCAGGAAATGTTCCCGGGCAAGGTCTCGGTCGTCGCCGCGGCGGGTTTCGTCGGGCTGCTCAGCCTCTTCAACATGCTCGGCCGTTTCTTCTGGGCCTCCACATCCGACTATATCGGTCGCAAGAACACCTATTTCTGCTTCTTCGCAATTGGAACGGTGCTCTACGCGCTGGTGCCGTGGACCGGACAGATCGGCAGTGTGGCGGGGTTCGTGCTGTGCTTCGTCATCATCATCAGCATGTACGGCGGCGGCTTCGCCACCGTGCCGGCTTATCTGAAGGACATGTTTGGCACGCGCTATGTCGGCGCCATCCACGGCTGGTTGATCACCGCGTGGTCGGCGGCCGGCGTGTTCGGGCCGGTGCTGGTGAACTACATCCGCGAGTATCAGATCGATCATGGGGTGCCGAAGGCGCAGGCCTATAACGTCACGATGTACGTGATGGCTGGATTGTTGGTCATCGGCTTCATCTGCAATCTCATGATCAAGGCGGTGCATCACCGCTTCCACATGAAGCCGGATCATGAAGCGATCGGGGCCCAGATGGCCGTGGACGCGGCCGGCGAGCCGGCAGGCGCATAAGGAGATAGATCATGGCAAACCAAAATCAGAATAGCTCAAATATGCTGCCACTCATTCTGGCCTGGGGCTTCGTAGGCATCCCCTTGGCCTGGGGTGTGCTACAAACGCTGCAAAATGCGATGAAGCTGTTCCAGTAACGGACTAATCGCTGGAAAATACCAACGGCGCGGCTGCAAAGCCGCGCCGTTTGCATATCGGTTCTGATACCCCGTTCACTTTGGCTTTATCTCGATGGCCACTTCGACAAATCAGTCGGGGAAAGCGTTGACCGAGATGAGAGCCAACGTGGGCCGATATCGCTATGCCGACTAAGACCGTTCTCATTTCTGGCATCGGCATCGGCGGCCCGACGCTGGCGTTTTGGCTGAGCGCCGCCGGTTTCACGCCGACCCTGATCGAGCGCGCGCCGGCGCTGCGCAGCGGCGGCTATGTCATCGATTTCTGGGGACTTGGCTACGATATCGCCGAACGGATGGGGCTGATGGCTGAGATCAATCGGCTCGGCTATCACGTGCGCGAACTGCGCATGGTCGACGCGCGAGGCCGCTGTGTCGCCGGCTTCGGCACGGCGGTATTCGAAGAGCTCACCGGCGGCCGCTACGTCACTCTTGGCCGCAGCGATTTATCGCGACTGCTGTTCGACAAGATCAAGAACGATTGCGAGACTATGTTCGGCGACGACATCGTCGCGCTGCAAGACC
Organism: uncultured Alphaproteobacteria bacterium; assembly: GCA_963784325.1. Taxonomy (GTDB): domain Bacteria; phylum Pseudomonadota; class Alphaproteobacteria; order Rhizobiales; family Xanthobacteraceae; genus BOG-931. The sequence continues at coordinate 79,008 of CAWARC010000014.1, forward strand.
GTGACGACGGCGTCGAGGTCCAGTTGCAACGCGGCGGCAACCGGCGGTTCGACCTGGTGATCGGCGCAGACGGTCTGCATTCATCGGTTCGCCGGCTGACCTTTGGGCCACACCGTCGCTTCGAGAAAAGGCTTGGCTACATGGTCGCCGCATTCGAAGTCAGAGGCTATCGGCCGCGCGACGAGGATGTTTACGTCGTTTATGGCGAGCCCGGGAGACAGCTCGGCCGCTTTGCCATGCATGACGATCGCACGCTGTTCCTGTTCGTCTTCGCCGGCGACTTCGATACTCCCGTTGAAGGGCTCGGTCTCGAGGCGCAAAAGGCGATCTTGCGCGCACGATTCGGCGACGGCGGTTGGGAATCGCGGCGCATCCTCGATGAACTCGATCGCGTTGACGAGGTCTATTTCGATCGGGTCAGCCAAATCGCCATGGATCGCTGGTCGCACGGTCGCGTGGCGCTTCTCGGCGATGCGGCGTTCTGCATCTCGCTATTGGGCGGCCAGGGGTCCGCTTTGGCGATGACGTCGGCCTATGTACTGGCCGGTGAGCTCGCCGCTTCGGCCGGGCGTTACGATGCCGCCTTTCGCCGCTACGAAGAATTGCTGAGGCCATATATTGCCGCGAAACAGACGAGCGCCGAGCGTTTCGCCGGCTTCTTTGCTCCCAAAACGCAATTCGGCCTCCTCCTGCGCAAATACGCAATACGGGCGTTCCGTTTTCAGGGTTTGGCGAAGGCTATAATCGGCAAAGACATTGTCGATAGGCTGAAACTGCCGGTTTACCGATTTGCAAAGTGAATTTTCACCGCGGCCCAACAAATGCAAACGGCGCGGCCGAAAGGCCGCGCCGTTTTTGTTCGACGGAAACCGATGACGAAGACTAGGCGACTTTTTCCTTCAAGTGCGGGAACATTGCGTGCAGCGCTTCCTGGTCCATCTCGGTCTTGAACTTGTGACGGTCCTTCAGCGCTCCGGCCTTCTGCGCCGCGGGCCGGGCATTGATCTCATCGACCAGCCGCTTGATGTTCTTATACTTGTCCCAGGCGCCCTCGCCGATCACGTTCGGCAGCATGCGGGCCCAGCCCCACACGTTCATGTCGGCGATCGTATAGGAGTCGCCGAGCATGTATTTATGCTTGGCCAGCCGCGCATCGAGAATGCCGGCGTGACGGTTCGCCTCAAAGACGTAGCGGTTGATGGCGTAAGAAAGCTTCTCCGGCGCATAATTCTTGAAGTGCACCGCTTGGCCGAAATACGGCCCGACGCCGGACGATACGAAGAACATCCACGACAGCAATTCACCGCGCGCCTTGTCGGTCTTGGCCGGCAGGAACTTGCCGGTCTTCTCGGCGAGGTAAAGCAGGATCGCGCTCGAATCGAACACCGTGACGTCGCCGTCGACGATGGCCGGCAGTTTGGCGTTTGGATTGATCTTCAGAAATTCCGGCTTGTGCTGCTCGCCCTTGCGGGTATCGACCGGAACGGCCTCATAGGGCAATCCGGCCTCTTCGAGGAACAGCGCCACCTTGGTCGGGTTGGGCGCGCCGCTATAGTAGAATTTCAGCATATCAAGACTCCCTGAGTTTTAGTCCGCTTTATCAGCTAATCACTGCTCCTTCCCGCACAAGCGGGAATCGAGGCTGTTCCCCGCATGTGCGGAGATGGGCGCTTCGTTCGTCGTTAGAACAACCCGACGATCTTGCCGTCCGGCCCAACATCGATCACATCGGCTGCCGGAACCCTGGGCAGGCCGGGCATGGTCATGACCTCGCCGCAGATCGCGACCACGAATTCGGCGCCGGCGGAAAGCCGCACCTCGCGCACATTGATGACGTGATCGGTCGGCGCCCCCTTGGCATCGGGATTGGTCGAGAAGCTATACTGCGTCTTGGCGACGCAGATCGGGAATTTGCCGTAGCCCATCAACTCGAAATTGGCGAGCTGGTCGCGCACCGATTTGTCGGCGGTGACGTCTTTGGCGCGGTAGATTTCCTTGGCGATGGTGCGAATTTTCTCGAACAGCGGCATGTCGTCGGGATAGAGAAATTTCAGCTTGCTCTTGCCGCTTTCCGCGACTTTGACGACGGCGCGCGCCACATTGGCGGCGCCCTCGCCGCCCATCGCCCAATGATCCGCCATCAAGGCCTCGACGCCGAGCGCCTTGCACTTTTCCATGACCAGATTGATCTCGGCTTCGCTGTCGGCGGAGAACCGGTTGATCGAGACGATCGGCACGACGCCGAATTTCTGCACGTTCTCGACGTGGCGTTGCAGATTGCTCATGCCGGCTTCCAGCGCCTTGAGGTTCTCGGCCTTGAGATCTTCCTTCTTGACGCCGCCGTGCATCTTGAGCGCGCGGATGGTCGCCACCAGCACGATGCAGTCCGGCGCGATGCCGGCCTTGCGGCATTTGATGTCCATGAACTTCTCGGCGCCGAGGTCGGCGCCGAAGCCGGCTTCGGTGACCACGTAATCGGCAAGCTTCAGCGCCGTCGTCGTCGCCAGCACCGAATTGCAGCCGTGGGCGATATTGGCGAACGGGCCGCCGTGGATGAAGGCGGGCGTGCCTTCGAGCGTCTGCACCAGGTTCGGCGCCAGCGCTTCCTTGAGCAGCACGGTCATCGCGCCTTGCGCCTTGAGATCGCCAGCGCGCACCGGTTTGCGATCGCGCGTATAGGCGACCACGATATTGGCGAGCCGCTTCTTGAGGTCCTCGAGGTTGCGCGCCAGGCAGAAAATCGCCATCACCTCGGAGGCGACGGTAATGTCGAAACCGTCTTCGCGCGGAAATCCGTTGGCGACACCGCCCAGCGAGGACACTACTGAGCGCAGCGCACGATCGTTCATATCAAGCACGCGGCGCCACGCCACGCGGCGCGCATCGATGCCGAGCGCATTGCCCCAATAAATATGGTTGTCGAGCAAAGCGGCGAGCAGATTGTTCGCCGAGGTGATAGCGTGGAAATCGCCGGTAAAGTGCAGATTGATATCTTCCATCGGCACGACCTGCGCGTAACCGCCGCCGGCGGCGCCGCCCTTGACGCCGAAGGAAGGGCCGAGCGACGGCTCGCGGATGCACAGCATCGCCTTCTTGCCGATGTGATTGAGCGCGTCCGTCAGTCCTACCGTCGTGGTGGTCTTGCCTTCGCCGGCCGGCGTCGGATTGATGGCGCTGACCAGTATGAGCTTGCCGTTGGGCTTGCTTTGCAGCGATTTGACGAAATCCATCGATACCTTGGCCTTGTAGTGGCCGTAGGGTTCGAGATTTTCCGGCGCGATGCCGAGCCTTTCGCGGGCGATGTCGACGATCGGCCGCTTCTTGGCGGCCTGCGAAATTTCAATATCCGATTTCGGCGATTGATGCTGTGAGGCGGGCATAGGGGTGATCCATCAAATGTCGGCGGGAAGGTCGAAGGCTTTGAGCCCGGCAAGGTTCACGTGAATCTCGCTTTGACGGCGAGATTGACGGACTTCGCCCATTCGCCGGCTTCGACCTTTTTGCCGTCGGCGGGCTGAACGCGGGAGATCTTGAAGCGCCCGTCGGCGCAGACCACGGTGAAGCCGTCGGCTTCCACTGCGGCGATTTCGCCGAGCTTGCCGGCGATCCCCTTGGGATCCTTCGCCGGCAGCGGCTTGGCGTCGAAGATTTTCAATTGCTTGCCGTCCAGCGTGGTCCAGGCGCCGGGCGCCGGATTGCAGCCGCGGATCAGCCGGTCGATCTGCTCCCAGGGCTTGCCCCAGTCGATCTTGGCATTGTCGGCAGTGCAGCGGCCTTCATAGGTCGCCTTGGCTTCGTCCTGTTTGATGCGTGGCGCCTTGCCGGCTTTGACGAGATCGACCGATTCCATCATGGCGTCGACGCCCATCGGAAACAGCCGGTCGAAATAAACCGTGCCGAGTGTGTCGCTCGGCCCGATCGGCGTTTTCTTCTGTAGCAGCACGTCCCCGGTATCGAGCCCGTTGTCCGGCCAGAAGATCGACAGACCGGTCTCCTTTTCGCCCTTGATGATCGGCCAGTTGATGGCGCTGGCGCCGCGATAGGCCGGCAACAGCGACGGGTGATACTGAATCGAGCCGTGGGTCGGCAAATTGAGGAATTCTTCCGGCACGAACAGGGTCACGAAGGCCATAACCTGAAGGTCGGGCTTGAGGGCTTTGAATTCCTCCAAGACCTCGGGCTTCTTGTAGGAATCGGGCTGATAGACCGGAAGCTTGGCGGCGAGCGCCGCTTCCTTCAGCGGATCGGCCTTGGCTCCCGGTTTTTCAGGGGCCACATAAACGGCAATCACATTCTCACCACGCTTGATGAGCGCTTCCAGCACCGCTTTGCCGAATGCTTGCTGGCCGTGAACCACGATACGCATCGCAAAAACCTCTCCGCAAATCCCGAATGTCCCTTCCCCCTTGCGGAGAAGGGAAGAAAACTACGCCGCTTCCGCTTTGGCCGGTTTGTCCGGCGCGGTGATGGCCCCAGACAGCTTAATCTCGGCGACGTCCTTCTCGGAATAGCCGAGCACCTTGCGCAAAATCTCCTCGGTGTGCTCGCCGAAGAGCGGCGAGCGGCGCACGTCGGCCGGCGAATCCGACAGCTTGACCGGATTGCCGACGGTCAAATATTTGCCGCGGCCCGGATGATCGACCTCGACGACCGTGCCGGTCGCGCGCAGCGACGGCTCCTCGGCGATCTCCTTCATCGACAGGATCGGTCCGACTGGAATGTCGCGCGCGTTGCACTTTTCCATGACCTCGAATTTGGTCATGGTCTTGGTCCATTCTTCGATCGTGTCGAAGATCTGCCGCAGCCGCGGCAGCCGCGCCGGCGGCGTGGCGAAATCCGCATCGGTCTTCCATTCCGGCTTGCCGATCAGCTCGCAGATCGCGCCCCACACCGGCGCTTGCGTGATGAAATAGATGTAAGCGTCGGGATCGGTCTCCCAGCCCTTGCACTTGACGATCCAGCCCGGCTGGCCGCCGCCGGAATCGTTGCCTGCGCGCGGCGTCGCACTGCCGAAAGGCACGCCTTCGCCGTACTGGCTGTATTCGGTGAGCGGGCCATGCTTGAGCCGCTGCTGGTCGCGCAGTTTTACCCGCGTCAGATTGAGCACGCCGTCCTGCATGGCGGCGAGCACCTTTTGGCCGCGGCCGGTGCGCGTGCGCTGATAAAGCGCGCTGACGATGCCAAGCGCCAGGTGCAGCCCGGTGCCGCTATCGCCGATCTGCGCGCCGGTGACGAGCGGCGGGCCGTCGCGGAAGCCCGTCGTCGAGGCGGACCCGCCGGCGCATTGCGCCACGTTCTCATAGACCTTGCAGTCTTCGTACGGGCCCGGGCCGAAACCTTTCACCGAGGCGACGATCATGCGCGGATTGAGGTTGTGGACATGCTCCCAGGTCAGGCCCATGCGGTCGAGCGCGCCCGGCGCGAAATTCTCCACCAGCACGTCACAGATTTTCACCAGCCGATCGAGGATTTCCTTACCCTTGGGGTGCTTGGAATCGATGGTGATCGACCGCTTGGAGCCATTGAGCATGGTGAAATAGAGGCTGTCTTGCCCCTTCACGTCGCGCAGTTGCGTGCGCGTGATATCGCCGACGCCGGGCCGTTCCACTTTGATGACGTCGGCACCCATGTAAGCGAGGAGCTGCGTGCAAGTTGGCCCCGATTGCACGTGGGTAAAATCGAGGATTTTGACACCTTCGAGTGCCCGCCCCGCCTGGCCCCATGGCTTGGCCGAGGGCTTTGCCGAGGCGTGCGGCAACCCGTTGCCGTTTTGCGCCTTCGCCGGCGGCTTTTTTGCCGCGAGCTTCACGATTTTCCTGGCAGGCTTTTTTGCCGCCTTTTTGGTCTTCGCCTTGGCGGCTTTCTTGCGCTTTGCCATCGTTTCCTCTCCTTCAGTCTGACTCGATCTTCCGCTGCGTCACTTTTTGCTAAGCGCGCTTTTCGGGTTGAGGTTGCCGATCCGGCCGCTCTCACTGCCGGCCGCCGGATCGATCACGGCGTTGATCAGCGTCGGCTTGCCCGAATCCATGGCGGCGTTCACGGCCCGCTTGAGCTCGTCGGGCGACGTCGCGTTGACGCCGACGCCGCCGAAGGCCTCGATCATCTTGTCGTAGCGCGAGCCTTTGACGAAGACGGTCGTTGCCGGATCCGAGCCAACATTGTTGACGTCAGTGCCGCGATAGATGCCGTCATTGTTGAAGATCACGACACAGACCGGCAGCTTGTAACGGCAGACGGTCTCGATCTCCATGCCGGAGAAACCGAAAGCGGAGTCGCCTTCGACCGCGAGCACCGGCTTGCCGGTTTCGATGGCGGCCGCGATGGCGTAGCCCATGCCGATGCCCATGACGCCCCAGGTGCCGACGTCGAGCCGCTTGCGTGGCTGGTACATGTCGATGACGCCGCGCGCGAGATCGAGCGTATTGGCGCCCTCGTTGACGAGAATGGCGTCGGGCCGCTCCTTGATGACGGTGCGGAGCACACCAAGCGCGCCGTGATAATCCATCGGCACGTTGTTGTTCATCAGCCGCGGCGCCATCTTGGCGACGTTCTCTTCGCGCTTTTTGGCCACTGCGCCGGTCCAGTCCGCCGGGGCGGCCGGCCACTTGGCGTCCATGCCGGCAAGCAGCGCCGCGACGGCCGAGCCGATATCGCCGACCACCGGCGCGACGATCTCGACGTTGGAGTCCATCTCTTTGGGCTCGATGTCGATCTGAATGAATTTCTTCGAATGCGGCTCGCCCCAGGCTTTGCCTTTGCCGTGCGACAGCAGCCAGTTGAGCCGGGCGCCGATCAGCATGACGACATCGGAGTCTTTGAGCACCGTCGAGCGCGCCGCGCCGGCACATTGCGGGTGGGTGTCCGGCAGTAGGCCCTTGGCCATGCTCATTGGCAGAAACGGAATGCCGCTCTTTTCGACCAGGGCCCGGATTGCGTCGTCGGCCTGCGCATAGGCCGCGCCCTTGCCCAGGACAATGAGCGGCCGTTTGGCGCTTTTGAGCACATCGAGCGCGCGCTTGACCGCCACCGGCGACGGAATTTGCGCTGGCGCGGGGTCGATAACTTTGACCAGAGACCTCTTGCCCTCCTCCGCACCAATCACCTGGCCAAACAGCTTGGCCGGCAGATCGAGATAGACTCCGCCCGGACGTCCCGACACCGCGGCACGGATGGCACGCGCCAGGCCGATGCCGATGTCTGCCGCATGGAGAACGCGGTAGGCTGCCTTGCACAGCGGCTTGGCGATGGCGAGCTGGTCCATCTCCTCGTAATCGCCCTGCTGCAAGTCGACGATCTCGCGCTCGGACGAGCCGGAGAGCAAAATCATCGGAAAACAGTTGGTCGTGGCGTGGGCCAGCGCGGTGAGACCGTTGAGAAAGCCGGGCGCCGACACCGTAAGGCAGACGCCGGGCTTCTTGGTAAGGAAGCCGGCGATGGCGGCGGCATAGCCGGCATTCTGTTCATGCCGGAATGACAGGACGCGGATACCCTCGGCCTGCGCCATGCGGCCAAAATCCGTGATCGGAATGCCAGGTACGCCGTAGATCGTGTTGACGCCGTTGAGCTTGAGCGCCTCGATGACGAGGTGAAAGCCGTCTGTCAGCTCCGGCGCCGCCGCATCGACGGCTTCCGGCGCTTTCGCCTTCACTGCTGCATCTGCCATGGGAGCTCTCCCTGAATTTCAGTCCAAATAATCCGCGTATTTCGCCACATGCTGGGCGAGGCCGAGCGCGTGATCGCGAACCAGCGCCTCGGCGCGCACGGTGTCGCGCGCCTCCAACGCCGCAATGATGTGAATATGGTCGCGGATCGAGCGATCGGCGCGATCCTTCTCGCCGATTGTCTTGCGCCGGATCATCCGCATATGGGTGAACAGATTCTCGGCGAGCGCCATCAAGACGCCGTTGCGACTCAGCCGGATGATGGTCTGGTGGAACTCGATATTGATTTCGGAATATTCGTCCAGATGCGCGCGCACCGCGCCGTTTTCGAAAGTCGCAAACATCTTGCGCAACGACGCGATCTCGTCGTCGCTGGCATTTTCCGTGATCAGCCGCGCCGCCATGCTCTCGAGCGCGGCCCAGGCAGTGATCAGTTCGATGATTTCGCCCTTGGTCTTGCGCACCACATAGACGCCGCGCCGTGGCACCGAGCGCACGAAACCCTCGCGCTCAAGCTGTGCCATCGCCTCGCGCACCGGTGTGCGGCTGATGCCGAAGTCGCTGGCGAGGCTGCGCTCATCGAGCCGGATGTCACTGCGGCTGCCATAGACGTCCATGCCGACGATGACGGACTTCAGCGCGGCATAAGCCTTGTTCTTGAAACTAAACGACGTGTCGATCGGTTGCAGCCGCGGCCGTTGGACAGTTTCGGCGTCAGTGGCCGCACGATCGCCTTTGGCGACGGAGAAACGATGCACGCTGGACGACATCAAAGACGCTCGCGAACCCCAAAAAAGCGATCTCAATTCCGGCCTGGCGCGATCTTGTGACGATGGCCTTAGCCGCGCTCAACCGCACCCATAGCGCACTGTAATACATTATGCCAGAGCCGGAATGCCGCATTTTATGGAGCCGTTTTCGGAAACAGGACGGGCGCGGGATTGCTCCCGCGCCCGTATCACCGTGGCGAATTGAGCGCCGTACTTCAGCCCTGTGCCATCATTTTCGATCGCATCGGCTTGAGCACGAAGAGTGCCAGGGCCACGACCACGAAGTTCATGATCGCGGTAACAACGAAAACCATGTGCCAGCCACCGGTCGCGTTCTTGATCAGGTTCGCGACCGGAACCAGGAATGCCGACGCGCCCTTGGCGGTGTAGAGCAAGCCAAGATTCACCGTGGCGAATTTCGGCCCGAAGCTGTCAGTGCAAGTGGACGGGAACAAGCTGAAGATCTCGCCCCAGGTCAGAAAGATCAGGGCTGCGAACAGCACGAAAGCCCAGGGTGCGGTGCCAAGCTCCACCAGCAGCCAATAGGCAACACCACCGAGTCCGAAGGCGATCGCCATGGTGTATTCGCGTCCGATATAGTCAGAAATCCAGCCGAACAGCGGACGGGCCGTACCATTGGCGATATTGTCGATGATCAGCGCTGCCGTCAGCGTGGTCGCGCCCCAGAACGCTATCTGATTGCCGACGTGGAAATCGGCCGCAATCGGCGCAATCTGCGCCGTCGCCATCAGACCCGATGCCGATACCATCACGAACATGACGTAGAGCAGCCAGAAGACCGGCGACATCAGCACTTCGCGCGGCGAGGAGCTCTTTGCCGATTGCGCAACCTTCGGCGCCGGCGCGGACGCCATTTCGCCCGGCTCTGGCCCGCGCAGCAAAAACGCCAGCAAGAGAACGACACCGCCTTGCACGATGCCGAACCAGAGGAACGCGGAGTTGTAACCGTAATTCGCAATCACATACTGGATCGGGATGACGGTAAGCGCGGCACCCGCGCCATAACCCGCCGCGGTCAGGCCGACCGCGAGGCCGCGCCGGTCCGGGAACCATTTGACCGCCATGCCGACGCAGGTCGCGTAGATGGCACCACCGCCGATCCCCAAGACAACTGCGCCGACGTAAAGCATTTCCAGCGAGTCGGCATAGGCATCGATGACCCATCCTGCGCCGACCAAGATGCCGCCAAAGCCGACCATGAGCTTCGGCCCACGGTGCGGGCCGAGCACGTCGACGATCCAGCCCTCGACCGGCGTGAGCCAAGTTTCAAGCGCAATGAAGATCGCGAAGGCAACCTGGATCGAGGCGATCGACCAGCCATGCGCCTTGTTGATCGGGTTGACGAACAGCGTCCAACCATATTGCAGGTTGGCGATCATCACCATGCAGATGATGGCGCAGATGAGCTGCCGCCAGCGCGTTGCCTGCGCCGCCGATGCTCCCGATTCGATCATCGTGGTTGTTGCAGCCATAGTCTCCGTCCCGTTTGAGTTTCTTTGCTCCGATCAAACTTAGCGCATTTATCTACAATTTACGAGTGCATCATGGAACTTTCTGCGTTCCGTGGCCTTTCGTCACACCGAAGCTGCGAGACGAGGAAACGAGGGGCGACCGGCTTCGACCGCTGATGTGCAGTGCAACAAAATTCGGTTGAACCGATCGCGCCGGTCAGGCGTTCGCTAGGAGAGGAGTTCCACTTTTTCTTTCATTTGGAGCGTTTCATGACCGGCTGGGTCCGCCTTCCGCCCTTCGTTGTCCTCACTTTGTTTCTCGGCACCGCTAACGCCATTGCGCAAAGCGTAGGTGCCGACGAAGCCATAACTTCCCAAGGGACAGTGACGCCGACGGTCGGACTTACGCTCGCCCAGAAGAGCGCCATCTATAATGCCATTGTGCGGCAGCGGGTGCGCGCCTCCTCGACGCAGATCCAAGCTACTGTTGGCGCGTCGGTGTCCCGCTCGGTCCCGCTTGCAGAGCTGCCCGATCAAACCGGCCTCGTCGACGCGGCATTCCTCAGATATGCCATGGTGGCGGACGACGTGGTGGTTGTCGACCCGATCAGGATGCGTGTTGTCGACGTCATTCACGGCCACATCAGGCCATGAGCTGGAATTTCCAATGGCGGCAACCACTAAGCCTCAACCGGCGTCCGCCCAATCCGCGGTGAAGACAAATAATATTGTCAAAGTCGCCATCACCAGCGCCGCGCCGCTTCACGGTGAGGCGCCTGCTGAATCGGCGTTCACCATCACGGCGACCCAGCCGAGCCGGCCACCGCGCGCGCTTAAATATGGCGATACGTTCGTTGTCCTCGACAGTCGCGGTAATATCGGGGGCGCGTCAGGCGGACTGTTCCATCGCGACACCCGGCACCTGTCGCGTCTGGAATTGCGGGTCAACGACGGACCACCGCTTCTGCTCGGCTCCAATGTGCGCGACGACAACTCGGCTTTCTTCGTCGATTTGACCAATCCCGATCTGATGGACGGTCAGCGCATCGTCATGGAAAAAGATCGCGTCCATATCCTGCGCACGATCTTTCTCTGGCGCGACACCGCCTATCAACGGCTAGGCGTGCGCAACTACGGCGACCAGGCGATCGATCTGCGCTTGGCGATCCACTTCGAAAGCGACTTTGCCGATCTGTTCGAGGTACGTGGCGCGCGCCGTGACCGGCGCGGTACCGCGACTGCAAAACTTGACGGCGACGACCGAGTCCTTCTGAACTATAACGGCTTGGACGGCAAAACGCGGCGAACCGCGCTCCATTTCGATCCGCCGCCGGACGAGCTTACGACAAGTTCTGCAGTATACGAGCTTAATCTCAAGCCGGGCGAAATGTGCCCGCTTTTCATCGCCGTGAGCTGCGACCTGACCGACGCGCTGCCGTTGCCGTTCCTGCGCGGTCTAATTGCGGCGCGCCGCGAAATGCGCGAATCGACGCGCGAACGAACGTCCATGCAAACGTCGAATGAGCGTTTCAACGCGGTGCTATGCCGATCGGCCGCCGATCTCGCGATGCTGATGACCGACACGCCACAAGGCCGCTACCCCTATGCCGGAATTCCCTGGTACTCGACCACTTTCGGCCGCGACGGGCTGATCACGGCATTGCAGATGTTGTGGTGGTCGCCGGACGTGGCGCGCGGCGTGTTGCGCCGCTTGGCGGCCTATCAGGCCACGACCACGGATCCGCTGGCCGACGCACAACCTGGAAAAATCCTGCACGAAATGCGCTCCGGCGAAATGGCGGCACTGCGCGAAGTCCCGTTCGGTCTTTATTATGGCAGCGTCGATGCGACGCCGCTGTTCGTCCTGCTCGCCGGGCTCTATCTGGAACGCACTGGCGACATGCAGACCATCGTCGAGCTGTGGCCGAATATCGAGGCAGCCCTGGCCTGGATCGACGGGCCGGGCGATCCGGACCGCGACGGCTTCGTCGAATATAAGCGCGCCAGCGAGCAAGGCCTCGCCAATCAAGGATGGAAAGATTCGTACGACGCGATCTTCCATGCCGATGGGCGTTTGGCCGAGGGCGAGATCGCGCTTGTCGAGGTGCAGGGCTACGTCTATGCCGCCAAACGCATGGCGGCGCGTTGCGCGCGGCGGCTTAAGCTCGAAGCCGAGGCGCAGCGGCTCGATGACGAAGCGAGCCGCCTCGCCGAACGCTTCGAAGCCGCATTCTGGTGTCCGGAGCTGGAAACTTATGCGCTGGCGCTCGATGGCGCGAAAGAACCATGCCGCGTGCTCACCTCGAATGCCGGCCAAGTGTTGTTTACCGGCATTGCCGCCGCCGACCGCGCCAGGCGCGTCGCCAAGGAGTTGTTACAGCCGCGCTTCTTTTCCGGCTGGGGCATTCGCACGGTGGCAAAAGACCAAGTGCGCTTTAATCCGATGTCATACCACAACGGTTCGATCTGGCCGCACGACAATGCGCTGATCGCGCTGGGGCTGGCGCGCTATCAGTGCAAGCCAGCGATCGATACGCTGTTTGGCGGCCTGTTTAACGCGGCCGCTTATATGGATCAAAGCCGCCTGCCGGAATTGTACTGCGGCTTTCAGCGGCAGCGCGGTCACGGCCCCACGCTTTATCCGGTCGCTTGCTCGCCGCAAGCATGGGCCAGCGCGACGCCGTTTACACTGCTCGAGGCCTCACTTGGTCTCGAGTTCGATCCGTTCAACAGCGAAATCCGGCTGCGCAATCCGCGCCTGCCGCAGTTCCTCGATGAAGTGACACTGCGCGATTTGCAGCTTTCGTCATCGAGCGTCGATCTGCGCGTGCGCCGTCACGGCGACACGGTCTCCCTCGATACGCCCCGGATCAGCGGCGATATCCGGGTTTCCATCGTGTTTTCGTCCTGATCCGCGCAAATTGCGCGAAGGTCGCGGGCGTAAAGGCCGCGGCAAGCTGGCCGGCGTGGAACCCGGGCAGCCTCCTCGGCTTAGTGGTGTGAGTTCCATCGGCGCGAACCTGAACGCGGACCCCCGCATGCGCGGCAAAAAGCTCATTGGAATTAAGGCAGCGTTGGCAGCCCTCGCGTTGGCTGCAGCGCTGCCTTCCACGATCGGGCCCGCCTTTTCCGAAGACGCGCAGCCGCCGGCAGCGAGCAATCCGTCAGCCGGGCCGCCGACAAGCGCACCGCAGCCGTCCGCGGCGCCCGCCGCGGTGACCATCCTCAACGATCACGAGGTCGAAGGCATCCTCGGCCGCGAAGTCGTCAGCAGTGCCGGCGAAGATATGGGCCGCATTGTCGACGTGCTGGTCGACAGGCGCGGGCAGGTGCGCGCCGCGATCATCGATTTCGGCGGCTTCCTCGGCGTCGGCAGCCGGAAGATCGCGGTCGACTGGGGCGCGCTGCATTTCCCGTCGCCGGGAAAGCCTGACGCCAAGATCACGCTCGAGCTCACACGCGACCAAGTGAAGGCCGCGCCCGAATATCAGGAGGGGAAGCCCATCGTCGTCCTTAGTGCGCTCGGCAAGCTCGAGCCACTGCCCGAATAGCCGCACACGATCTTGCACTGACGCTTGGGCTCGGACCTCGGTCGGTCGGCCGTCATTGTCGAACGAGATCAAGCCAATTGAAACGACCGCTGGAGACGTATCCTGCCGCTAAACTCGTCACGCCGCATACGCGACCGGCCGGATCCGCCCGGCGTGAGCCAAGCCGCAGACACCCCGACCGGCCAACGGCCCCCAGGGGGCGAGCCGCCGCTCGCGCCCTCACCGCGCAGCCTGCGCGGGCTCGATTGGTTCATTTTTTTCGTCGCCGACGTGCAGACCGGGTTCGGGCCGTTCGTCTCGGTTTATCTCACCACGCAGCGCTGGACACAGGTCGATATCGGACTCGTGCAGTCGGCGGCGGGATTCGTTTCGCTGATCGGACAAATGCCGGGCGGCGCCTTGGTCGATGCCGCGCGATCCGAGCGCTTCGTCGCCGGCGTTTCGATCGTGGCGATTTGCGTCAGCGCCTTGAGCTATGCGGTGCTGCCGATCTTTCCGATGGTGTTGGCAGGATCGATCCTGCACGCACTGGCGAGTTGCGTGCTCGGCCCCGCGATCGCGGCGATCAGCCTCGGCCTCGTTGGTCACGCGGCGATCGGCGAGCGATTTGGACGCAATGCCCGCTTCGCATCTGTCGGCAACGGCTTGGCAGCGGCCGCCATGGGTGCCTGCGGTTACCTGATTTCCGCGCGCGCCGTGTTCATCGTCACGGTGCTATTGCTGGTGCCCGCGCTGATCGCGTTGCGCTCGGTCGCCCGCAATGAAATCGATCCCGAGCGCGCGCACGGCTCGCCGCCGCACCGCAAAGTCGACAAACCCCCGATTAAGCCGGGAGCGCTGATGCATAATCGGCCGCTTCTCATCTTCGCCGGCTGCCTGCTGCTGTTCCATCTCGCCAATTCCGCCATGCTGCCATTGGTAGGCAGCGCGGTGACCATGCGCTCGGCACATTGGGCAACGGTCATTATCGCGGCTTGCATCGTCGTGCCGCAGATCATCGTCGCGGCGCTGTCGCCCTGGGTCGGCCGGCGCGCGCAGATCTGGGGGCGCCGGCCATTATTGCTGCTCGGATTCGCCGCGCTGCCGATTCGTGGGCTCCTGTTCGCCGCGGTGCGCGACCCGTCGCTGCTTCTCGCCGTACAAATTCTCGACGGCATTACCGCCGCGGTCTTCGCCGTTATGGTACCGCTGGTCGTCGCCGACCTCACGCGCGGCACCGGCCATTTCAATCTCGGCCAGGGTATTCTCGGCACCGCGACCGGGATTGGAGCGTCGCTTTCGGCGACGCTTGCAGGTTACATCACCGATCGCTCCGGCAGCCCGGCAGCTTTTGCTTCGCTTGCCGCGATCGGCGCGGCGGGCTTCGTCGCGCTGTGGCTTCTGATGCCTGAGACCCGGCCGGAAGAACAAGAGGAATGAACAAGCGCGGGGGGGGTCCTGCGAACACCTACAACGCCGGCGCGTCGTCGGCGACCAGCCGGAGATGCGGGGAAGCGGCATCCGACAGGCTGCGATAGACGGCCAGATAATCCTGCGCCATTCGGCGCGCAGTGAAACGCTCCTCAAAGCGCCGCCGGATTTTCTCGCGCGACAAATGGCCGAGCCGGTCGACCGCGCCGACGGCGCCATTAACGTCCTCGACGACGAACCCAGTGACGCCGTCGTCGATAACCTCGGGCACCGAGCCGCGATTGAACGCGATGACCGGCGTGCCGCAAGCCATGGCCTCGATCATGACGAGGCCGAAGGGCTCCGGCCAGTCGATGGGAACCAGCAACACAATTGCACCGCTAAGGAACTCCGACTTGTCCTTGTCGCCGATCTCGCCGATAAATTCGATATTGCCGGACGCCATCAGCGGCTTGATCTGCTCGTTGAAGTAATCCTGGTCAGCCTTGTCAATCTTGGCGGCAACTTTGAGCGGCACGCCGCAATGCTGCGCAATGCGGACGGCGCGGTCGAAGCCCTTTTCCGGTGCAATGCGGCCGAGAAAGGCAAAATAGGACGGCTTGACCGGTTTCGGAACCAGAAGCTGTGCAGGCAGGCCGTGATAAACTGTGCGCACCCAGTTTGCCTGCGGCAACGGCCGGCGCTGCGCATTCGAGATCGAGATCACCGGCACCGACGAGAACGTGTCGAACACCGGTTGATGCTCCGGCAAATCGAGACGGCCATGCAGCGTGGTAGCGAACGGCGTCGCCTGTCGCGACAGCAAGGAGAAAGGATAATAGTCCAGATGGCAGTGCAGGAAATCGAAGTCGGACGCCGACTGATAGACCCGTTCCAGCATCATCATATGCAACGCGTTGGGGTCGCGCACCGCGCCGTCGAGCCGCAAAGCCCGCGGCCACACGGCCTCTAACCGGGCGGACGTCACCGAATCGCCGCTGGCGAACAGCGTCACTTCGTGGCCAAGCGCGATCAGTTCCTCGGTGAGCCACGATACCACCCGCTCGGTGCCGCCATAAAGCTTGGGCGGGATAGCCTCCGTCAACGGTGCAACCTGCGCGATGTGCATAGAAAGACCCTCGTTTTTTGAAATTGCTCACCCGGCGACTACCGACAACGTCGGAGCACGGGAAAATTTCAAATTATGGCGGGAACTTAATTTTGCGATGCGGCGGGAACTTTTTTCGCGCCGGCGCGTCAACACTTAAGCCCTAAATTGGGGACCACAACGCGGCCGCGTAAGGAACGGTCGCGGAAATTGATATGCGCGGAAGAAAAGTTGCGGAACATGACGGGAGGGACCCTCGTTTCATTCACGCTGTCTCCCTCATAAACACCGCGATGAGCTTGCGGGGACAAAACTACGGGCGGAGTCCGAACTCGCATGGCCGAACTCACGCGTTACGCCACTTCCCCACTCGGTTTCATCTATCGCTACATCAGGATGCGGCCGGTGTCGCATGCGGTCATTCTCGCCGCCGTCCTCGGCGCGGTCGTCTGTTCGGTGGGCACGCAATATGGCGTCAAGTTCCTGGTCGATACGCTCTCTGCCGGCGCCAATGCCGACGTGTGGATTGCGTTCTGTCTTCTCGGGTCGCTGATCGTTGCCGACAATCTGCTATGGCGGGTCGCCAGCTGGATCGCCAACTACGCTTTCGTCGGCGTCACCGGCGATCTGCGCCGCGATTTGTTCCGCCATTTGACCGGGCATTCACCCGGCTATTTCGCCGACCGGTTGCCGGGCATGCTGACAAGCCGCGTCACGGCGACCTCGAACGCAGTCTTCACCGCTGAGAATATGCTCGTCTGGAATGTGCTGCCGCCCTGCGTGGCGACCATCGCGGCGATCGTGCTGGTTTGCACCATCAGTTTGCCGATGGCTGCGGCGCTCGCACTCGTCGCCGGCATCATGGTCTTCGTGTTGTTTCGGCTCGCGGCCTCCGGCCGTCCCTTGCACCACGATTTCGCCACCAAAGCGGCGACCGTCGACGGGGAAATGATCGACGTGGTGACCAATATGCCGCTGGTGCGGGCGTTCGGCGGCGTCTGGCGCGAGCATCGCCGCTTCGACGCCACGGTCGATCGCGAGCTTAACGCGCGGCGACGCAGCCTGTTCTATCTGGAGAAGCTGCGCATCTTTCACGCCGCAGTGACAATCCTATTGACGCTCGGCTTACTGTCCTGGTCCATCATATTGTGGACGCAGGGCGAGGCGACCACCGGCGATGTCGTGCTTGCCTGCACGCTTTCCATTTCGGTGCTCAGCGCCACGCGCGATCTCGCCGTGGCCTTGGTCGACATAACTCAGCATATCGCGCGGCTGGCGGAAGCCGTGGCGACGCTCCTGGTGCCGCACGAGCTGTGCGACCATCCAGAGGCGGAACCGCTGGTGCGTCGCGGCGCCAGCGTCAAGTTCGAGCAGGTCGATTTCCGCTATTCCGACGGCCGCCAAATCTTCCGGGACTTCACGTTCAGCTTCCGTCCGGGCGAACGGGTCGGGCTCGTTGGTCCTTCCGGCGGCGGCAAATCCACTTTATTCGCGCTGCTGCAGCGCTTCTACGATGTGCAGGCCGGACGCATACTGATCGACGGCCAGGATATCGCACGCGTGACCCAGGAGAGCCTGCGCGAGGCCATCGGCGTCGTGCCGCAGGACATTTCGATGTTTCATCGCTCGGTGATGGACAATATCCGTTATGGCCGGCCAGAGGCAACCGACGATGAAGTTCTGGAGGCGGCCTTCTCGGCGCGCTGCAATTTCATCGAAGATCTGCCGCAGGGCATGTGGACCATGGTGGGCGAGCGCGGCTTGAAACTCTCGGGTGGCCAGCGTCAGCGCATCGCGATTGCGCGCGCGTTTCTCAGGGATGCGCCGCTGTTGCTGCTCGACGAAGCCACCTCCGCGCTCGACAGCGAGTCCGAGGAAGCGATCCGCGAGGCGCTGGGCCGGCTGATGAAGGGCCGTACCGTGATCGCCATCGCGCACCGGCTTTCGACCGTACGCAGTTTCGACCGCATCGTCGTCTTGCAAGCCGGCCGCGTCGTGCAAGAGGGGGCGCCCGATCTCTTGGTGCGCCGCGAAGGTCCCTACCGGCAGCTTGTGCAACGCGAGGTGGATCGGTTGGGCCAGCAGGCCGCCTAACCGTGCTGCGACGGTTCCAGACCGTCGTCACCGGCCGAGAATGGCCGATCCCGTAGCGCGCGGATCGCGCTTGCGCCACGCCCCGACATCGACGCTGTGAAAGAAGTCGGCGATGTGCCGATTGAACGCCGCCGGATCCTCCAGATTGATGGCGTGCCCGGCATTCGGCATGACGACCAGCGCGGCGGTCGGGATCGTGCGCTTCATCAGGAGCGCCGGTTCAAGGCAGGGCCAGTCTTCGTCGCCGGTCACGACCAGCGTCGGCGCCGTGATCGACTTCATTTGCTCAACCAGATCGAACAGCGACGGCCGGCGCGCCTGCACGCCGCGCATGGTCAGTGCCGAACCTTCGGTCGAGTGTTCCGCAAGCTGGTTGGCAAATTCCGCCCAGCCGCGCCGGTCTTTGTTCTGGAACTGCACGCGCGTCGGGCCGAGCGCATAGCCTGCGGCGGCCTTCGCCATGGTCAAGCTTTCGAAGTGGGTGGCGGCGGCTTCGGCCTCGGCGGCAAATTGCGCGCGCTTGTCAGGCGCCGCCCCATAGCCGCAGCCGGCGACGACCAGCGAGCGAGCGCGGGTCGGATAGGTGAAACCGAAATGCAGCGTGGCAAAGCCGCCCATCGAAAGTCCGACGATGTGGGCCTGCTCGATCTTCAATGCATCGAGCACCGCGCGGATATCGTCGCGCGCGCGAGACTGTGAATAGCTAGCCGGATCCTTCGGCACGTCGGACGGCGGATAGCCCCGCGCGTTATAGGCGATGCAGCGATAACGTTGACCGAAATAACGCATCTGCATCTCGTAGGAGCGATAATCGCCGGCGAATTCATGCACGAAGACGACCGGCAGGCCGCTGCCCGTTTCCTCGTAATAAAGCCTCACATCATCGTCGGTTGTAATATGCGGCATGCATCTTCTCGCGTGGACCTTTTGGAATAGAAGCGTCTTCCGACCCGCCGGGGCGCAACGGCAATGGGTCGCATTCGTAACCCCGCGCCCCGCCGAACTATGACCGCCGGGCGTGCACCCGACAAGGGAGCGAAAATCTGCCATCCAGACTGACGGACCTGGCCGATTGACTATCTGCCTGAAAGTGGCCACCACCGCGGTGGCGCGCGCATGGACAGGACTGCCCTGGTCTTGCCGAAACATTCGGCATCGGCTTCGGACAACTTGTTGATAAGGTCGCAAGCTGGATTCGGTTCGATTGCCCAAAAGCGCCGCAATTGGGGCTCCGAGGATCTATGGTCGGCTTCGTGCAGCATGAGTCCGGGAAGGACTGGCATGTACGTCTATGAATACGTCCGTTGGTGATGCGGATTTTGAGCGCGTAAGCGGAACCGTCCTTCGTCCTTCCGCCCCTCCATGGTACGGCCGCGCCGCCTCAGAACGCTTCGGCGCATGGGCTCGCCTTAAGATCGACCACGCAACAATTGCCGTCATTATTATCGCTGCCGCCGGCGTCACCGCATGGCTGTCGGCCGTCGATTTCCCGCTCGGTACGCATCCCGATGAGCCGGCCAAGGTGGCGGCCGTATTAGGGGTGCCGGCTGCCGACTTCCATCCCATCCTCATGATCCAACTGGCGCGCGCGGCCAATATCTTTCTGGGGTGGACCGACCCGCAATCGCTCGTCGAGCTGGGCAGGGCATTTGCAGCGCTCGCCAGCGGCGCGCTGATTATCGCGACATACTTACTCGCGCGCCTCGTTCTGCCGGCCTCGCCGTCATTCGCGGTCGCTGCCGCGACACTCGCTACGCCATTGATCAGCGTCCATGCGCGCTATTGCAAGGAAGACATCTTCGTAGCGCCGTTTGTCGTCTTGGCGCTCGTCGCGCTCATCGTTACCCTTCGCGGTTCGACCTTAAAACGCATATTCGCGCTCGGTACGGCCATCGGGCTCGCCGGCGCCTCGAAATATGTCGGCGGGCTGCTCCTCATATTTTATGCCCCCGCACTGATGATGGTCTTTGGCGATCGCGAGCGGATCGGCATGCGCGCGATAAACGCCGGCCTCGTCATCCTCATCGCCGCGATGACGTTCACCGCGGTGGATCTGCCGGCCATATTCGCCGGTCATCAGTTCCGCTCCAATCTTCACCTCGAATATGTTCACGCGGTCAGCGGCCACGCCGACATCGTGCTGCCGATCTCGCTGACCATGGGAACCTTCCACCTGCGGGAAAGCCTGTGGCCCGGAGTCGGGCACCTGCTCACAGTGCTCGGTGTGCTCGGTCTCGCGACGCCCTTTTTTGCAGCTCCCGACCGCCGGCAACCGCTCGCGATCATCGCCGGATTCGCCCTGCTTTGGTATTTCGCCCACGAACTCTCACCGCTCAAACCCTACCCCGATTTTGCGCGCTATATGGCGCCGCTAGCCCCGCTGCTGGTTATTCTCGGCGCGGCCTTCGTCCATGAATGGACGGAGCCCCGCCGCCCCGGTTCGGGCGCGATGCTCGCGACGCTGGCGCTCCTTATCGCGGCCCTACCTGCCTGGTGGATGTCGCTCCGCATCAATGTTCGGGCGGACGATGATCCCCGGCGGCTGCTACCCGAAATCGTGGCGACTGCACCCGGCCCTGTGGCAGTGGACCGTTATGCGGGTTATGCCCACGTCCCTTCCTTGGCGGGGCGGGCCGCGAAACTGTCCGCCGCCAATGCGACGATCATTGTGACGTCGACGTTTAATTACGAACGTTATCAGCGCTACGGTGCGCTCTCCCTGCAATCGGCGAAAACGCAGGCTGCCGCGGAGTTCTTCGCGCAAGCGCTGGCGCTGCCGCATCTCGACATATCCAACGGCCGCCCAGCCTTCGGCTTCTTCAATCCGACCGTCACGGTCGTCGCGCTCGACGGCAAGCCGGATCGGCTCTTACCGATTGCCAGATTAATCGCGGCAACCGATGCTTCCCTGACGGTGCGATGGGTGCAGGCCGGCGCCATCGGCGCACCACTCGAACTGACAGCTAGGGCATCTGGCGCGTGTGCGGCATCGTTCCGTCATTCCGGTCCAGCCGGGCGCTGCTGAGGCCCTGGTGCGGTGCAATCGTGGGCCTGTCGAAGCGCAGTATCAGGATATGAGTGCCGAAACGAACCTGGTCGGCCGGATTACCCAACACGGCCCACTTTCGCCGAAACTCCTCCTCGGATTCCTGCGTGCTCTGACCGACGCTGCCGTATATGACCCAAGTGCGCTCACCGTCGGCGACGAGCAAAGGACTGCGGTGCGCCTTCCACGCGAGTGCCGTAAATTTCGACGCCAAATGAGTTGGTTCGGCATAGGTATCAAGAACGAATTCCACCGAGGGGTATTCCGCAACGATGCTGTCTTGGGGCCGCACATTGCGCAACAGATAGGGTGCCGCTTGGTCCCACCGCGGCTTGGTCTCCGCACTGTAGTAAGGCCACAGGCTGACCACGCCGCCGAACATTACGGCAGCGGCTACTGCCGGCGATAACCGCTTGGGCAGCGCCGCTGCTCCAATGCCGGCCATCACGAAGAAAGGTCCGGTGCTCCACAGCAAGTACCGCGGCACCAGGACCGGCTGAAAGATGGAAATGGCCAGAACCGCGATCGGCATCGCCACAAAGGCAAGCCCGATGATCGCCAGCAGGCAGGGTTGCGACCTGAGCCGCCAAGCTCCCACCAGTGCGAGCACCGCAACGACAGCGCCGAACAGCGGAAGTGGCGTTGGCAGAACGCCGAAGCTCATCATGTCGGATATGCGGAATAGATAAACTGCGGCGACGATTGAGCGAAAGTTTTCCCAGGTAGGCTCAGGAACCCATTCGAGTCCGGTCAGAACAGCGCCGCGATTTGCCGAGAAAATAACGAAGAGCGCGGGCAACCAGGCCGCCAGGATAAAGGCCTGCGACCATGCCCAGTTGCGAATTAACCCGCTTCGCTCGGCTGCCGCGCGGTGTACGACCGCAATAAAAGCGACGTTGGACGCCAACAGCCAAGGCACCGTATTATTTTCGACGAGAAGTGCCCCAATCGTGCCGAGTACATAGGCCGTCCAAGGCCCGCGCAGGCCGTCGGGCCGCGTCACGCCTAATGCGGCTCGCCCGGGCTCTTGCGCGATGCGGACCAACCCCCAGAGCGCGATGAGGACGAGGCAGGAAATGAGCGCGTAAGCCCGAGCTTCTTGCCCATATTGCACTTCCAGCGGCGAAAGCGTCATGAGCAATCCCGCGACGATGCCGGCCAGCGTACCGCGGATATCGGTCGCCATCCTCGCCACAAGAAAGGCGCAGCCCGCACCGCACAGGGCGGACGGCAATCGCAGCATCCATGGGTCGACATGCGCCGAAGCAAAGCTTCGCAGCAGCAGAAAATAAGTCGGATAATGCTTGTGCTTGAGCGCGTCGATAATGAGGTCGGCGAGCGGAAGCCGCGCCCGGTTCAAGCTGAGGATCTCGTCATACCAAAGCGGCTTGTCGGCAAGGCCGTGAAGCCGCAGTAGCAACGCAAGCAATCCCAACACGAGCGGCAATGTCACCGCCGGCCGCGGAACACTCAAGTAGACAGACCGCAGGAGCGGCAGCCACGTGAACCGATCGGCCAAGCTTGCAGCACGAGAGGTGGATTCCGGCCGTGGTGGCTCAAACTGCATGCAATCAACCGCGACACCGCCGTCCCCAATCATCGATATCGAATAGCCCGGGCTCAGTCACCCGGCGAGCTGTGCCAAATTTACTCTTGCATGGCTGCGATGGCGGTACTGCAAGAGTACGCCTGCCGATTGCCGTTCGCTTCGGTGACCGGCCCGTAAAATGCAAGCGGCCACCTGCCGAAGACAAAAAAGGGACCGGCCTAAGCCAGGTCCCTTTTGAAAGTTGGTTGCGGGGATAGGATTTGAACCTATGACCTTCAGGTT
>CAWARC010000015.1:0-11466 GCA_963784325.1 uncultured Alphaproteobacteria bacterium
AATCCTTTTAAGATTTCATTCGGCGATGGCGGGCAGCCGCGAATGTGCAGGTCGACCGGCACCACATTCGAAACCCCGCCGGCGACGGCGTAGCTGCCGGCGAAAATTCCGCCATCGGCGGCGCAGTCTCCGACCGCGACGACCCATTTGGGGTCCGGTGTCGCGCGATAGGTCCGCTCCAGCGCCTCGCGCATGTTCTTGGTTACCGGCCCGGTCACCAGGAGCACGTCGGCGTGGCGCGGCGAGGCGACAAAGCGCAGGCCAAAGCGCTCAAGATCGTAGAACGCATTGTTGAGCGCCTGGATTTCCAGTTCGCAGCCGTTGCACGAGCCGGCGTCGACCTGCGCGGATCGACAGGCTGCGGCCGAGCCGCCGCCGCGCGGCACGCTCGACTTGCCTTGCAAGCTCGGCGAGCGCCGCATCGTCGGCGCGGCGGCGGCGCTTCGGTCAGGGGCCGGCGCGTCAAACCCTCGAACAGTGTTCTGCGCATAGTCTCGCCCTCTCGGCTAGTTACAGATCGTGCCCCGAATAGGAGCAGTTGAACGATTTGTTGCAGAGCGGGAAGTCGGCGACGATGTTGCCCTCGATCGCGGCTTCAAGCAGCGGCCACTGAAACCACGACGGATCGCGCAGGTGGCAACGCGCGATGCGCGCGCCGTCGAGCCGCACCGAGACCAGCACGTCGCCGCGGAAGCTTTCGGCAAAGCCCAATCCTTCGCCGGCGCCGCCGTCGAGCGCGGCTGCGATCGGTCCGTTCGGCAGCCGCGCGATGAGTCTGTTCGATGAGCGCCAGGCTTTGCTCGACTTCGCGGATGCGCACCCAGACGCGCGCATTGACGTCGCCCGCCGTCAGTACGGGAACGGTAAAGTCGAGTTCATCGTATGGCGCGTAGCCCGGCGTTTTCCGCGCGTCGAAATTGCGGCCGCTGGCGCGTCCGACATAGCCGGACGCGCCGAACTGCCGCGCCAAGTCCGCGCGTAACGATGCCGGTCGCGACGGTGCGGTCCTGCAGCGAGGCGGTATTGTCGTAAAGCTCGACCAGGCGCGGAAACCGCTGCCGGAATGTTGCCAGCGAATTCGTCAGATGCCGAGGCACGCCGTCGGGATCAAGATCGGTCGCGACGCCGCCGGGAACGACCCGGTCCATCATCAAGCGATGTCCAAAACAGGTCTCGGCGGCGCGCAGCACCAGCTCGCGCAGGATGCCGCAATGCGCGTGCATGAGCGAGAACGACGCATCGTTGCAGATGGCGCCGATGTCGCCGAAATGGTTCGCCAGCCGCTCCAGTTCCGCCATCAGCGCACGCAAATATTGCGCGCGCGGCGGCGGCTTCGACGTCGAGCGCCGCCTCGACGGCATGAGCGAACGCGATGCCATAGGCGACGGTGCTGTCGCCGGACGTGCGCGCCGGCAAGCTTCGCCGCCCGCTCGATCGTTGCGCCCGCCATCAGCGACTCGATGCCCTTGTGCACATAGCCGAGGCGCTCTTCGAGCCGCACCACGGTTTCGCCCGACGGCGGTGAAGCGGAAATGTCCCGGCTCGATGATGCCGGCATGCACCGGGCCAACGGGAATCTGATGCAGGCTTTCGCCTTCGACCGGCAAGAACGTGTAGGTCGGGCGCACATCCGGCGCCGACATGCGTGCGCCGAGCGGATATTTCACGTCCCAAAAGCCGAGATCGAGCCATGGGCGCGTGTCGGGTGCGCCAACCGGCTGGAGTCCATAGAGGCTATGAATGGCGCGCTCGAGCCGAATGGCCGGCGGGTGCAGCGCGCCGACCGACGGAAACGTTTCGTCCGGACATTCGAGACTTACAACCGCGATGATGTTGCTGTCCGGCTCGATGAACGCCATGTGCACCGTGCAGGAAGCGCCGGCATCGCCCCACAGGCCGAGCAGCGTCGCGTGGCCGGCGGCGATTTCGTTCGCAACTTGGCGCCAGGCGTCCGGCGTCACGATCAGGCGCGGCCATGGCCGATGGTCTTCGACCCGCTTGCCCTGAATGATGTGGCGAGGAGCGCGGGCATCGGATCTATCCGAGCAATCCGGCGACGTTCTGGAACCACGCGACCGAGCACCGGCGGCATGTAGATGCCGGCGGCGAACACGAGCGCGAGATGGCTGAACATCGGCACGTAGGAGGCCTGCGCCTTGGCGCTCGGCCCGCGCGGCTCGCCGAAGGCGATGCTGTTGACGCCGCAGAAACAGTCCGGCGAGACCGACGAGAAGGCCGAAGACGAGAATGATCGCGAGCTGCGGGCGCGCGGGCGAAGGTCGAACTCACCACCAGAAATTCGCTCATGAAAATGCCGAGCGGCGGCAGGCCGGCGATCGCCACGACGCCGAGGATCAGGCCCCAGCCCAGCATCGGATGCGTCTCGGTGAGGCCGCCGATATCGGCGATCCGTTGCGTGCCTTTGACCTGCGTGACATGGCCGACGGCAAAGAAGATCGCCGATTTGGTCAGCGAATGCATGGTCATGTGCAGCAAGCCGGCGAAATTGGCGATCGGGCCGCCCATGCCGAAGGCAAAGGTGATGATGCCCATGTGCTCGATCGACGAGTAGGCGAACATGCGCTTGATGTCGCGGCGGCGGTAGAGCATGAACGCGGCGAACACCAGCGAGATCAGGCCGAGCGTCACCATCAGCGGGCCGGGCGCCAGCGCGCCGGCATTCGCCGCCAGCAGCATCTTGAAACGCAACAGCGCATAGAGCGCGACATTGAGCAGCAATCCCGACAGCACCGCCGAGATCGGGGTCGGACCCTCGGCATGAGCGTCCGGCAGCCAGGCATGCAGCGGCGCCAGTCCCACTTTGGTGCCGTAGCCGAGCAACAGAAAGACAAAGGCGAGATCGAGCAGCGCCGGGTCGAAACCGCCGGCGCGCTTGACCAGGACGGTCCACACCATGGCGTCGAGGCCTTCGCCGACCACCGGCCGTGCCGCCATATAGACGAGGATGGTGCCGAACAAAGCGAGCGCGATGCCGACGCTGCCGAGAATGAAATACTTCCATGCCGCTTCGAGCGCTTCATGGGTGCGATAAATGCCGACCATCAGCACCGTGGTCAGCGTCGCCATCTCGATCGCCACCCACATCAGGCCGATATTGTTGGCGATGAGCGCCAGATTCATCGCGAACATCAGCACCTGGTACATGGCGTGATAGAAACGCACGAAGGGCGGCGTCAGCCGTCCGGTCTCCAGCTCATGGGCGATGTAGCTCGCGCTGAACACGCTTGTGGTGAAGCCGACGAACGTCGTGAGCACGATGAACGTAGCGTTGAGGTCGTCGACCAGGAGATAAGGGCTGGTCGGCGGCCGCCGCCAGAACAGCGACACCGCGCAGATGAGCGTGGCCGTCGTCGCTACGATGTTGAGCCGCGCCGTCACGCGGTAGCCGGGCAGCACCGCTAGCAAGGCGGCGGCAATCGCTGGAATCAGAAGAACGCCGGTCAGCGCGTCGATCCGTCATCGGCGCTCTCCGCGGAACTGATCGAGCGCCTGCACGTCCACGGTGTCGAAGCGCTCGCGGATGCGGAACAGGAAAATTCCGATCACGATGAAGGCGATCAGGATCGAGAACGCGACGCTGATCTCGACCACGAGCGGCATGCCCTTGGCGCCGGTCGCCGCCAGGACCAGGCCGTTCTCAAGCGACATGAAGCCGATCACCTGGCTGACCGCGTTTCGACGCGTCACCATCATCAGAAGGCCGAGCAGAACCACCGCAAGCGCAAACGCGAGATCCTCCTGCGCCAGCGGATCGGCATTGTGCGTCACCCGCAGCATGACGACCATGGAGAGCGCGACCAGTCCCATGCCGGCCAGCATGGTGAAGCCGACGCCGACTACCTTCTCGATCTCGCGATGAATGCCGAGTTTGATGATCATGCGGTGCAACGTCACCGGAATGACGATCGCCTTGAACACCAGCGCGATGCCGGCGGTGACGTAAAGATGCGGCGCATCCTGGATCAAAGCCTGCCAGGCGACCGAGGCCGCCAGCACCAAAGCGTGCAGCGCATAGACGTTGAGCAGAGAATACATGCGGTCCTGATAGAGCTCGAGAAAGCTGATTAGCACCAGCGTGCCGGCGAGCAGATGCGCGACGTCGAAATCGATTCGGCTCATCAGAAGCTCCCCGACACGAAGCGCAGCAGCGTCGCCAATAGCCCGAGCATCAGCGCGGCGCCCAAATATTCCGGCACGCGGAACACGCGCATCTTGGCGATCGAGGTCTCGAACAGCGCCAGTAAGAAGCCGCAGACGGCGAGTTTGCCGATGTAAGCGGCGGCGCCGAGCGTGAGCGTCGGCACCGCGGCGGCGGCCGATTCGATTCCCCACGGTGCGAACAGGCAGGCAATCAGCGAAACGTAGAGAACGAGCTTGAGCGCGCTGGCGAGCTCGATCAGCGCCAGGTGGCGGCCGGAATATTCCAGCACCATCGCCTCATGCACCATGGTCAATTCGAGATGGGTTGCCGGATTGTCGATCGGGATGCGGCCGTTCTCGGCGATCGCCACCATGATCAGCGCGACGAGTTCCATCCCGAGCGAGACTCGCAATCCGACCGCCGGCGATGCCATGAATGCGGCCATGGTGGAGAGCTGCGTCGAGCCGGCGATCAGCGCCAGCGTGAAGACGATCATCAGCATCGCCGGCTCGGCGAGCGAGGCGATCATCACCTCGCGGCTCGAGCCGATGCCGCCGAAGCTGGTGCCGACGTCGAGGCCGGCGAGCGCCAGGAAGAAGCGCGCGCTGCCGAGCAGCGCGATGACGGCGATGAGATCGGCCGACCAGGAGAACGTGAGATCGGTGCGGAAGGTCGGCACCAGCGAAGCGGCAACCCAGGTGGCGGCGAAGATGAGATAGGGGGTGACGCGGAAGAGCCACGACGCGTTCTCCGCCAGCACCACCTCTTTGCGCGTCAGGCGCACCATATCGAGATAGGGCTGGATGAGCGGCGGCCCTTGGCGGCGCAGCAGTCGCGCTTTCATCTTGCGCACGAAACCGACGAACAGGGGCGCCACCAGCAGCACCAGCAGCATCTGTGCGCCTTGGATGGTCAAATCGCGGATCAGGACCATAGCGCGAGCACCAGGAGCAGGAAGACGAGCGCGCCGAAGACGAAACTGAGAAACTGGCGGATGGTCAGGAATTGAAGGCGATTGAGCCGATCGGCGACGACGCCGATGCCGATCGCGATCGGCGCATAGATCGTCTCCCAGATCGGATCGTGCATCTCGACCGTCAGCCGTGCCGGCCGCGTAGCGCCCGGCGGCGGCATTTCGACCGTTTCGCGCGCGTGGAATACCGTCGTGCCGAACACGCGGCGGATCGGCTGCGCGAAGCTCATCGCCGTGTATTGCGTCGCCGGGCTGGCGTCGGGATAGCCGCAGTCCCAAGCCGGCGCGCGGCGGAGCCGGTTCGAGGCCAAGCGGTGGATCGCTGCCGCCGCGAGCGTGCCCGACATGATCATGAACAAAAATACCAAGAGCCCATCATAAGAGCTGCGGCTGGCGGTGACCGGGATAATGGCGAGCCACGGCACGCCGCTTTGCGGCGGCATATGCGCGCCGATCAGCGCCGTATTGACCGGAGCGAGCGCGTCGATGAACAGGCCGGGCAGGATGCCGGCAACGAGACACAACGCTGCCAGCAGCATCATCGCCGCGAGCGAAAAGAAGTCGGTTTCTTTGGCGGTCGCTGCCGCCGGGGTCCGCGGCCGTCCGAGAAACGTCACGCCATAGGCCTTGACGAAACAGGCCGCCGCGAGCGCAGCGGACAGCGCGAGCAGGCCGCCCACGGCCGGCACCATAATTTTCAGTCCCCACGAGGGCAGCGCCGGACTGAGCAGGATCGCCTGGAAGGTCAGCCACTCGGAGGCAAAGCCGTTGAGCGGCGGCAGCGCCGAGATGGCGGCGCAGCCGATCAGGAAGACGAACGCGGTCTGCGGCATGCGGTGGATGAGGCCGCCGAGATGCTCCATGTCGCGTTCGCCGGTCGCCGTAAGCACCGCGCCGGCGCCGAAGAACAATAGGCTCTTGAACAGCGAATGATTGAACACGTGAAACAGCGCCGCGGTCAGCGCCAGCGCCGCGGCGAACGGCAAGCCGTAAGTCTGGAATGCGAGCGCCAGGCCGAGCCCGATGAAGATGATGCCGATATTTTCCACGGTGTGATAGGCGAGCAGCCGCTTGAGGTCGTGTTGCATCAACGCATAGAGCACGCCCATCACGGCGGTGACGCCGCCCGCCGCCAGCACGACGATGCTCCACCACCAGGCCGGCGCGCCGCAAAGCTCGAACGCGATGCGCACGAAGGCGTAGACGGCGACCTTGGTCATGACGCCGCTCATCAGCGCCGAGACGTGGCTCGGCGCCGCCGGGTGCGCCAGTGGCAGCCAGGCGTGCAGCGGCACGATGCCGGCTTTCGATCCAGCGCCGATCAGCGCCAGGATCAACGCGAAGGCCCCGATCGTTGCGGACGGGTGCGCGGCGCGCATCGCGTCGAAACTGTAAAGTCCGCCAGGGCCGGCGAGCAGGCCGAAGCCAAGCAGCAAAGCGAGCGTGCCGAAGCTTGCCATGATCAGATAGACGTAGCCAGCGTAGACATTCTCCGGCACGCGATGATGCGACATCACCAGCGCCCAGGAGGTCAGCGACATGAATTCCCAGCACAGCAGGAAGGTGAAAGCATCGTCGGCCAACACCACGAGCGTCATGCCGGCGAGAAACGCCGCGTAGAACGGCAGCACGCGTTGCGGCGCCGTCTCGTGCTCGCCGTAGCCGAGCGCGAACAGGCTGGCGCCGAAGGTGCCGAGGTCGACCACGATCAGAAAGAAGGCCGACAGCGCGTCGAGGCGGAAATGGGCGCCGAGCCAGGGCACGCCGAGCGGCAGCGCAGCGGTGAGCGGCGGCGCGTCGCCGAGCAGATGCGCCGCCGCGGCGATCAACGAAATCGCCGCCACGATCATACACGCGCCATAGACGATGCGGGTAGCCGCGGCGAAACGGCAGAGTGCGACCGCGACAACGGCGAGCGCCAGCAAAGCCGCGGCACAGGCGAGCGCGATCGTCAGCGTCACGACGGCGTCCTCTTCAGCCGCACGCCGCGGCCGCCGCCTTGGCTCGGCGCATTGTCGGAGATCAGTTCGATGCCGAGCGCGTCCAACGCTCCCACAAGCTTCATCAACGAATCGACATTGCCGCGCACGACGCCTTCGCTCGCCTCCATGCGCTGGATCGTCGGCAGCGACAGTCCGGCCGCTTCAGCGAGCGCGCGCTGGTCGATGCCGAGGATGGCGCGGGAGGCCCGCAATTGCCCAGCCGTGATCATTGTTCAACCATTAGAAGTAATGTTTTTTATATCATTAAAGGTGATTGCCATATGATTCTCGATGGTGCAAGTTTGATTTTTGACGGGAAATGCGTATTTCGGCGGCTAGGCGCGTCCGGTGGAGCGGCTTCCGGCTAGCGCGGAAAGCCGTTACGGTTGCCGCCCGATCCCGTTGAGAAATCCGATAGATGAGCACCAAATCTGCGCCCCGTCCGGCGGCGTCACGCCGTTCCGGCTCGGCGAGCCGCCTCGATGCCGGACTCTTCGACGACCTCGTCGCCGCTAACCGCGCCCTGGCGCGCCTTGGCGTGCTCGATGCCTTCGGCCATGTCAGCGTGCGCGACCCGAGCGATCCGCACCGCTACCTGATCTCGCGCTCGATTGCGCCAGAATCGGTCACCGCGGCCGACATTCTGGTGCTCGATCTCGACAGCCAGACCGTCGATGCCAAGGACGACGGCGTGCTCCTTTACCGCGAGCGCTTCATCCACGGCGAAATCTACAAGGCGCGGCCGGACGTCAATGCGGTGGTGCACAGTCACTCGCCGACGGTGGTGCCGTTCACGGTGACCCGCGCCAAGCTGCGGCCGCTTTTGCACAACGCCGGTTTCCTCGGACTTGGCACGCCGTTGTTCGAGATCCGCAAATGCGTCGGCGACGGCACCGATCTGATGATCCTCACCCCTGACCTCGGCAAGGATTTGGCGAGAAAGCTCGGCAAGGATGCCGCGGTGGTGCTGATGCGCGGGCACGGCAATTCCGTCGTCGGGCCGTCGCTGCCCAACGCCGTCTTCCGCGCCTATTACACCGAGATCAATGCGCGCCAGCAGCTTGCCGCCATCACCATCGGCGGCCCGATCAATTTCATGACGCGCGCCGAGGCAATGACCTCGAACGACGCCATGCTGCGCGCGTCGGCGCGGCCCTGGGCGCTGTGGCGCAAGCAGGCGCTGGCGCAACGCTGACATTTTCGCTGGAGGGCTTGGAATGTTCCGGCTTGCGGTCGCCGACCTGGATTCGCCCTCTTATTTCGTCGCGATTGCGGCGGTCGAGCTCGGCTTCTTCAAGGACGAGGGCGTCGACATCGAGCTGGAGCACAGCTACGGCGCCCGAAACGGGCCGGAACGGCTGCGTGACGGTTCGCTGCATTTCTTCGGCGGTCCGGCCTACGCCGCGACGCGGGCCTTTCCGGCCTGGCAGGGCGTCAAGCTGCTCTGCGCGCTGGCGCAACATTCCTATTGGTTCCTCGGCGTGCGTGCCGACCTCGACGTCAAGCGCGGCGATCTCGACGCGCTCAAGGGCTTGCGGATATCCTCGTCCATGCAATTTCCGGTGCTGGGGCTGCGGCACCTTCTGGCCGATGCCGGAATCGATCTCGCGCGCGACAAGGTGGACATCGTACCGCCGCCGCCGACCATCGACGGGCGTTTCATGGGTCATGCCGGCATCGACGCCATCGCGCAGAATCTGGCCGATGCCTTTTGGGGCAACGGCATGCGGGTTGCGATCGGCGAAGCGCGCGGCATCGCCAAGCTCCATCTCGATCTGCGCCGCGGCGACGGGCCGCCCGGCGCACGCCGCTACAACTTCGCGGCTTTGACGACGACAGAGCGATTGATCGAGGAACAGCCGGACATCGCCGCCGGTGCGGTGCGCGCCATCGTCAAGGCGCAGGCCGCGCTCAAGGCGGAGCCTTCGCGCGCCACCGCAATTGCGGAGCGGCTGTTCCCGCCGGAGGAGGTGCCGCTGATCGCGGGATTGATCGAACGCGATGCGCCGTACTACGACGCGGCGATTTCGCCGGAAGCGGTCGCCGGCTTGAACAAGTTTGCCCAGGCGAGCGGGCTTATCGCCGAGCCGGTAGCCTACGACCGGCTGGTCGCCACGCAATTCCGTCCGCTCTGGCAAGCTTAGCGGCGCATCATCACCACCGGTTCATTTCCCATGGATGCGGGGGCGCCAGCAATCACTGTTCTGAGCAGTGAACTGTCGTGCCCAGCAGCGTGACCTGTCCGAATAATAAAAACAGGTTCAGTTGCTCGGCCGGGAGAGAGGGTTAGGGGGCGAAGTAAGGCTGTCGATGTGAAAGTTCTTGTATGGATTTGACTTGCCCGGCTGGGGATCAAACTGCGCCGGACTGCTCAACTTGGATGGTTCCCCACCCTGGTCGAGACCGAACATTTTGCCGACCTGTTCGTCTGGATCGGCAAACGCGGCATTGCTGCCCTCCGTCGTTCCACCATTTCCCAAACTGAACGCTCGTGCGGAAGCACCGGTCAGCAAGGCTGCGGCACCTGCGAGCAATACAATCGCCACGAACCGAAGCTGCGTCGATCGCAACATGAGTTTTCCCCTCGGCTGTGCGCGCCCCATTGAACAAGTATGCGCGTATTCGCTTTTGGCCG
The DNA here is from genome assembly GCA_963784325.1 of uncultured Alphaproteobacteria bacterium. Classification (GTDB taxonomy): domain Bacteria; phylum Pseudomonadota; class Alphaproteobacteria; order Rhizobiales; family Xanthobacteraceae; genus BOG-931. The sequence continues at coordinate 9,753 of CAWARC010000015.1, forward strand.
CAACGCGTTTTTTCGCCTTGCCAATTAATGACCGGATTAAAGAAGGCAGGGCTTACATGAGTCCGGTCATACGTAAAGCGAACGCGGTGCACCGTCAGTCAGCCGGCGCTGATGCCGGCGAACTTGATCACCTTGCCCCATTTTTCAGTCTCGTCGGCGATCAGCTTGCGGAAGCCATCCGGCGTACCGCCCAATAACAGTGCGCCCATCGCGGCAAATCTTTCCTTGATGGTGGCGTCGGCGAGAGCGGCGTTGATTTGGGTATTGAGTGCTTTGACGACGTCGGCGGACGTGCCATGCGGCGCCCCGATCCCCCACCAGGAGCTCGCACTGAATCCGGGCACCGTATCCGAAATCGGCGGTACGTCGGGCATGACAGGCGTGCGCTGCGGCGTAGCAACACCGATCGCGCGGATGGTGCCAGCCTTGGCTTGCTCTCCAGCGGTCAGTGTATCGGCGAACATCATCTGGACGTGGCCAGACGCCAGCGCGAGCAGCGCCGGCGCTCCACCGTTGAACGGCACATGCACCATGTCGACGCCGGTCATCATCTTGAACATCTCCGCCGAAAGTTGATTCGCGTTGCCGGTGCCGGCCGAAGCGAAATTCACCTTGCCCGGATTTGCTTTGGCGTAGGTGATGAACTCGGCCACGGTATTGGCCGGAAACGAGGGCGTGACGAACATGACATGCGGCGCCTCCACGATGCTGCATATCGGCTCGATGTCGCGGATGAAATCGAAGCTCAGATGCTGGTACAGCGTGGCGTTGATCGCATTGCCGGCGTTGATGAGGAGCAGCGTGTACCCGTCAGGCGCCGCGGTGACGACAACCTCGGTCCCAAGATTGCTGCCGGCGCCCGGCTTGTTCTCGATGACGAATGCTTGGCCGAGATGGTCCGACAGCCATTGCGCGATCAAGCGTGCAGTGATGTCGGCGCCGCCGCCAGGTGGGAAGGGTACGGTGAGGCGCGCGGCGCGGATCGGGTAATCGAGTGCAAAAGCGTAACGGGGCAGCAACCCGGTGACGGCCATGGCGCCCACGCAACGCAGCAGTCCGCGCCTCAGCATCATCTCATCCTCCCCCAAATGGAAATTTAGTCGAAGCTATAGCAGTCAACGCGACCCCGCCAGCGATCGATTGGCACCTCAGCTGCATACCTGAGGCGTGGTGGACGACGAATGTTCAAAGCGCCTCGGTGCAATTCGCAAGGCGCGAAACCGAGCGTTGGCGTCAGTTTTGGGTGCCGTATCTCTCGTAGACCGCCGCGGCGATTAATTTTTTCCGTCCTTCACTGCTCGATTTCGCGCCTTCGGCGGTACACCATTCGACGAATGTGGCGGGATCGATGCGGACGCGCAGGACGACGTGGCCGTAGGATATAAGACCGCGTTCCATTTCCTCGGCCATCTTCAGCCACTCCCGCCACGTGTTCGGCATCTTGTTGCCGTCGTCGAAAATTCTTCGCACCGCGGGGTAGTCTTCTTCGTTGATCCAATAAACTCCGACCGCCGGAGGTCGCGTGTCTTCTTCGGTGGTCATGCCGGTCTTTCCCGCTGGGGCAGCTTATGGCGTCCTCTGCCTTAGACTACATCGCGTAGTGACTTGGCGTTGGTCCACGACGAGGTACGAGGACATGATTTCATCTCGCATGAAACGGATTTTGCCGGCTGATGGCAGCAGTGTGTTTATTGGATCGACCGCTTTGCGGTCG
>CAWARC010000016.1:0-121830 GCA_963784325.1 uncultured Alphaproteobacteria bacterium
GCACCGCCTGCCCCTTTACCATAGTTGCGTTTTCGCTCCGCCGCGGTTGCCGCGGCTCACCAAAAGGGACTGGAGATCCTCATGCCAATGCCCCGAATGGCGCTCGGCTGCGCCGCAACCATCGCGGCGATCGCGCTCGCGTTAGCCCCCGCCGGCCGCGCTGACGCGCAGACGAAGTCACCATCGGCAAGGTGTCGGCTCCGAGGCTCCGCGTCGCGACTATGCGCGTTCATCGAGGGCTTCTTCAAAGCCGAAGGGCTCGACGTGTCGCTGGTCGAATTGCAGGCCAGCGCCCGGTGACGGCCGTGCTGTCGGGCAATCTCGACTGCGCGCCGATCCCCTCAGGCGGCGCGCAAGCGGCGCTGAGCGGCGCAAGATCATGTACATCGTCGGCGAGTAGCTCAGATCGCAGTGGACCATCACCACGCGGCAGGACATCACCAAGCCGGAAGAACTCAAAGGGAAGACGCTGGGTTTCGGCCGGCCCGGCGGCGCCGATTACGACGAGGCGCAGGCAGTGCTGCACCGCTTCTTCCACATGGACGCCGGCAAGGACTACAAGGTGATCTCGTTCCAGGGCGAGGCCGAGCGCATCGCCGCCATGGTCAACAACGACATCCAGGGCGCCGCGCTGTCGGTTCCGCTTGCCGTCGTGGCCGAGCAAAGCGTTCTCAAGGTGCTGTTGCGCACCGGTGACTATATCCCGCGCGCCGGCGGCACCATCTGGTGCATGCAAAGCTTCGTCGAGCAGCACCCCGATACGGTCAAGAAGATCGACCGCGCCATCGCCAAGGCGGTCATGTACTTCCGCACCAACAAAGAAGGTTCGATCAAGGTGCTGGAGCACCATATCGGCAGCATCAAGAGCGACGCCCAGGCCGGCGCCATCTGGGATCAGCTGCACGGTTCCTACGGCGCCGAGGTACCGAAGGATCTGTTTGCGGACATTCTGAAGTCGCGCCGCCAGACCATGATCGCGCGCGGCAATGGCCGGCCGACAAGCCATTGCCCGATCCGGAAACGTTCCTGGCGCGCAATCTGCTCAACTCGACGCTGAAGGAAATGAACTACATGCCGGCCAATCTCGCCTCGCCGACGAAATCGAATTGATAATCGTCCGCCCCACGCAAGGCGGAGGGGGACCACGCGAAGCGTGGTGGAGGGGGCGTCTGACTCAAGACTTCGTTGTCGTCGTAGAAAGATCGTGAGTAGACGCCCCGCCCACCGTGCAAGAGCGCGGTCCCCGCTTTCGCGGGGCGGATGAAGTTCAATCCCCGCTCTGCCGCTGCGGGCGCCAACGGCTCATGCGGTCTTCGACGAGCTTGACCAGCCCGGTCATGAAAAGCGAGAGCGCCGCGAACACGATCAGGCCTGAGAACACCACGTCGACCTTGAACTCGCTCGCGGCGCGGACCATGACCACGCCGAGACCGTCCTGGGCGCCAAGAATTCCGCCACCACAACGCCGAGCACGGCGCGGCCGATGGCGAGCCGCAACCCCACGACGATGAACGGCAGCGCATTCGGCACCACGACGAGCCGCGCGATGTCCCATTCGCCGGCGCCGAACGAGCGCACCACATTGATCAGAAGCTTGTCGGCGTTGCGCACGCCTTCGTAGGTGTTGATCAAGAGCGGGAACAAGGCGCCGAGGAAGACGATGGCGACCTTGGACCACAGCCCGAGCCCGAACCACAGCATCAGCAGCGGCAGAAAGACGAGCCGCGGCGTGGCGTTGAACGCGGTGATGAACGGATCGAGCATGGCGTTGAGCGTGTTGGAGCGGCCAAGCAAAACGCCAAGCGGCAGGCCGGCCAGGATCGCGAGCCCAAGCCCGACGGCGAAGGCAGCGGCGCTGACGCCGAGCGGCGCCCAAATCGAGCCGGTGGCGAACATCTGCCATAGCGTGCCGGCGATCTCGCTCGGCACGGTGAAGAACAGTTTGGTGCCGGCTTTCATGGGAATGAGATCGGGCAGGAACTGCCAAACCAGAAGGAGAAGCACGATGCTGCCGGCGCCGAGCGCGGTCGGCTCGATGCGCCGCCATAGCCGGCTCGCCGGCGCCGCGGCATCCGCCGGCCCGGCCGTGGCAAAATCGGCTTGGAGCTCGGCCATGACCTATTGCCCCGCGCGCCATGGAAAGGCGCTGCGCTCGGCGAAGCGGATGCCCTCGGTCAGCACCACCGCGATCACCATCACCGTAAGGATGCAGGCGAACATCTTGTCGATGGCGAACAGATCGCCGTAGCGGGAGATGGCAAAACCGATGCCTTCGGACGCGGCGAAGAACTCACCGACAAGGACGCCGATCAAAGCGCGGCCGATGGCGATGCGCGCGGCGGCGACGACATAAGGCAGCACGCTCGGCAACAGCACCTTGCGATAGAGAGCCCACTCGCCGCCGCCGAGCGAGCGTACCACGTCGATCAGCCGGCGGTCGACGGCCCGCACGCCGGCGAAGGCATTGAAGACGAACGGAAACACCGCGAGCGAAAACACGATGATGGTCTTGCCCGGCAGGCCGACGCCGAAAAAGATGACCAGCAGCGGCGCCAGCGCCACCAGCGGGCTGGCATAGAAAATCGTCATCAGCGGATCGAGCGCGTAGCCGACCCGCACCCGCCAGCCCATGACGATGCCGAGCGGCACGCCGACGGCGACGGCCGCGCCTAGGCCAAGGAAGAACGGCACCGCGCTCACTGTGAGATCGTCGATCAATTCGCCGCTCTGGATCAGATCGACAAAGCCCCAGAAGATCAGGCTCGGCTTGCTGATGAACAAGGGATTGAACGGCACGAAGAGGAAGATCGCCTGCCAAGCGGCGAAGAACAGCACCACCGCCAAGCCGCCGAGGAGGACATTGCGATAACGCCACACCAGACTCGGCCGAACTGTTGCTTCCCGCGCCATCGCCTAGACCACGATCTCGTCTTTGAGCGTGTTCCAGATTTCGAGTTTTAGCTCATTGAACTGCGGCGTCACCCGCATCTCGTAGTCGCGCGGCCGCGGCAGGTCGATGGCAAAGGTCCTCTTGGCGCGGCCCGGGCGCTTGCTCATGACCATGACGCGGTCCGACAGATAGATCGCCTCGTCGATCTGGTGGGTGACGAACAGCACCGTCTTCTTCGCCTCGCGCCAGACACGAAGCAGCTCGACCTGCATCAGATCGCGAGTTTGCGCGTCGAGCGCGGCGAACGGCTCGTCCATCAACAGCACGTCGGGATCGGTTGCCAGCGCGCGTGCGAGCCCGACGCGCTGCTTCATGCCGCCCGACAATTCATGCGGATAATGATGTTCGAAGCCGGCGAGCCCGACCAAAGACGAAAGCCGCGCGGCGATGGCGCGGCGCTTGGCGGCGGGTACCTTTTTCAGCTCGAGCCCGAGCTCGATATTGTGCTCCACCGTGCGCCACGGCAACAGCCCGAAATCCTGAAACACCATGGCGCGGTCGGTGCCCGGGCCGGCGAGCTTCTCGCCGTGCATCAGGATCTCGCCGGAATCCGGCTTGATCAGGCCGAGCAGGATATTGAGGAAGGTGCTTTTGCCGCAGCCTGACGGGCCGACGATCGACACGAACTCGCCTTCGGCGACGTCGATATCGAAGCTGCCGAGCGCCGGCACCGGCGCGCGGTTCGGCGGCCGAAAGGTCAGACTGACGTTGCGACCCTGGATATACGCCGCCATGAGGCCCGGTCCCGACGTGCCGACATCGGCCGCACTCAAGCATACGGCGTGTGAATGTCCAACCCATCTGCGCGCGAAGCGACATCGGCTGCCGACCGCTGCTCTCCGCCGTTTCCGACGACCTGGGCCGCTCTTACCGGGCGTCCCGGTCAGGGCCGGTCTGCAGTGCTCGATCGAGACACCGCCAATATCTCTCCCTGTGCACGCGATTAGCGGAGAACGTCCCGGCATCGACGGCCGCCATCGCCATGAGCAGCGCGTCGGATGCCGTGTTTGCATCGATGCCCGTTACAAAGAATTGCAGTTTTTTGCGGCCGGCGAGTGCAATTGGCGCGCCATCCACCCGCCAAATCCGGGCGCGCCATTTTCCAAAATCCTGCTCAAATGCGCGGACGATAAATCGCTTGTACTCCACGGCCGGTCTCCATCGAACCGAAATGCCGTGGGTTGGGATAAGGCGCAAAAGTAAGTGAAAGCTTGTGGGAATGCGCAACTCATCGGCATTGCCGCCACAAAAAGAACCCGAAGCCGGAAGGACGCCGGGACGTGTGGAAGTTATTTGCGCTTTGGGCTCGGGCCGAGCGGTCCCTTATTGTCCCGATGGCGGAATCAAACCGGATAAGGCCGGTTTCTGCGGCGGTGAATGCGCCAGAATGCGCACAAACGTCTCACGGAGCACATCGAGATCAATCGGCTTCGGCACGGAGTTGCAAACGTTCAAATCGAGCGCTCTTCCGAGCTCCACCATGTCGTCGCAAACGTCCTTATCTGATTGGCTAATTACAATAATCTGTGCCTTGCATCCGACCTTCGAGAGATAACGGAGCACGTCCAGTCCGACATGCTCGCCGAGCCCGAGATCGAGCGTAATGCAGTCGAACTGCCGCGCATCCAGCACTTTGCAGGCATCTTCGTAGCTATGAGCCTCGGTGGTGTCGAACCCGACTTTACGGGCGATATGGCCGATGATGACGCCGTGGACGGGCATATCTTCGATAATCAACACGCTACTCGGGTTCTTGACGGATTGAACCAATTCCTCATTGAGATCCGTCGTAGCCGGGTGACCAGGCACTACTGGCAATGAAAAATATTTCGTGCCATTGGCGTCGCGCACTTCAACAGACCAGCCTATCCATTCGCCGTTCAGGCTGCTCTTCAAGGTCTGCGCGGTTGCTTCTGCAAAATCGAATGCACCCTTGGAGCTCAGGAACTCATCTCCCTGATAATCTCGTAGCGATTGGTCTCTCGTCGTGTAATCGAAGAAGAAACGCATTGTGCTCCAGGTGTGGCGGCTCTGCTTTTAGCATGGCTGGGCTTTCACTGGCCTGAATCGGTCGACAAAATATGGATGAAAATGCGTTTCCTATGATCGGCATGTTCAGACGGAAGGATTACGTACTTCTATCGATCGCCTGTCAGCAATGTTTTCGCCCCGGTGACGCGCGCCGCTACGTGCCGGGGGCCGGGAATTAGCGAGCCCTCGCGCGGACGGGCACCAGCATCGGCCGCGGATTTTCGATCGGCTGCAGGAAAAGCCACTCGAAATAGGTCGTGGCGTTCCGTTCTTGTTGCGGCCGTTCCGGCCGCTCGGTGACAAACACAAAAGTGTCGCGGCACCGCCTTGAACAATAGCGCCCCTTGCCGAACAAGCCGCGCCGGTAAGAAACGAGGCCGAGACCGTGGTTGCAGTTTGGGTTTGAGCATTTCATGACACTTGCTCCGCGTTTGGGTTCCGCCTGGACCGGAGGTCCTTTAACAGTGGGACACGGACGCGGGAGAAAGGTTCAAGCGCCAGGGGCGCCGGGATTTCTCTTATGAACCATAATGCTATCCGTGGCTGCCTGGGCTATGCCACCTTGTAAACGGGCCGAAGCGCCGAAAGCCGCGGCGGGCCGATCCGTGGAATGCAGGGAGAAGAAAAATGCGAATGCCTTTGCTCCTGATTGGCATCATCGTTCTGGCGGCGGGGCTGTTCTTCATGGGCCAGGGCGCCGGCTACATCCGCTGGCCGGCCGAGAGTTTTATGGTCAGCGAAACCCGCTGGGTCTATTACGGCGGCGCCATAGCGCTCGTCGGGCTGCTGATCGTCCTGATCGCGCGACGCTGAAAGGCGTGCCCGACATGCTGGCCGCCGCTTTCGTCATCCTCACCGTTGCGGTCGCCCTGGGCGCCGTGCTTGCGGTGCTGCATCTGCGGACCAACAAAACCGCGACACCGCCACCATGGCCGCTCGGCGCGCTGCACGGCATTCTCGCCCTCGCCGGCCTCGGCTGCCTCGCGCTGGCGCTACGCGGCCCGCCGCGCGGCGTGCAACAAGGCACCGCCTCGTTCGGCTTCATCGCCACGGTGCTGTTCGTCCTCGCGGTCTTGCTCGGCGCAAAACTTCTCGCCGCGCGCATCTTCGGAAAGCAAATCGGCGGCGGAACGATCGCCATTCACGCCACGCTTGCCGTGAGTGGCTTTGTTATTCTCGCGGCGTATGTGTTTGCAGGGTAGCGAACCGGGATGGAACTGTTGTCGTTGCCAAGCTTTGGATGTCGGATCTCTACACTTACATAATTTGGTTGTGCACGCGAAGGAGCATCACAGCAGTAGCGAAACAGCCGACATAGGAGCGACACGATGAAGCATCCAGTTAAAGGCGACTTTGACACTGCGGTGAGCGAGGCAGGCGTGGCCGTCACATTCAAGCCGACGAACAGCATTTATAGTTTTTATAGACTTGCCGACAGCCACGACATCGCGCGCATCGGAACCGTCTCGCCCCAAAGCGTTCGACACGCGGGACCGAGCGGCGACACCGGGGACTACGCTTCCGATGAAGTTCAAGCGATGGCGCAGCAGATTGCGTCAGAAGCCGCCGCGTCGGTCTGGTCCGTTCAAGACCAGGCACAAGCCGACAAATTGACGACGGCGGGTCCGGTGCCGGTTGTCAGCGATAGAGGGGATTAAGCAAGCTGCGCCGGGCCGCCCCAGAATTTTCATCGAGCCGCCAAATGGCTCGCCGGGCTGAAGCTCACAGAGCGTAGGCTGGTCGGAGTGGCAGGATTTGAACCTGCGACCCCCTCGTCCCGAACGAGGTGCTCTACCAGGCTGAGCCACACTCCGACATTGGCCAACGCAAGGCGCGGGCGGCTTATAGCGTCGGCATTCCGCCCCGGCAAGCCGGGCCTGTCGCAGGGGCATGATCCTCTCCGAAAACCGAAAATCCATCCCGGATCGCGTCCGGGACATGTCTTTCAGGATCATGCCTGGTGCGGTTGCGCTAGCGTCATTTAGGCACCAAGGTTCCGCAATGACAGGGCCGGTGACCCAAGTGGCGACGCGCGTTTTGCGCGCCGACGATGCCGCGATCGCGGAAGCGGCGCGCGTTCTTGCCGCCGGGGGGCTCGTCGCCTTTCCGACCGAGACGGTTTACGGGCTCGGCGCCGACGCCAGCAATGGCGAGGCGGTGGCCTGGCTCTATGCCGCCAAGGGGCGGCCGTCGTTCAATCCACTGATTGCGCACGTGCCCGATCTCGCCGCGGCGCGCGCGCTGGCGGAGTTTCCCGGCGAGGCCGCGCGGCTGGCGCAAGCCTTCTGGCCGGGGCCGCTGACGCTGGTGTTGCGCAAAACGCCAGGTTGCACAGTGGCCGATCTGGCGACGGCCGGGCTCGATACCGTCGCAGTGCGCGTGCCCGATCATCCGGTGGCGCGGAAGCTCCTCGCCTGTTTCGGCCGGGCGGTGGTGGCGCCGTCGGCCAACCGCTCCGGCCATGTCTCGCCGACCACGGCCGCGCACGTACTCGCCGATCTCGACGGCCGCGTCGATCTGATCGTCGACGGCGGCGCCACGCCGGTCGGCGTGGAATCGACCATCGTCGTCTGCCTCGACGCGCCGATACTGCTGCGGCCGGGCGGTCTGTCGCGCCAGGCCATCGAGGACGCGCTCGGCCGGCCGCTCGCCGGCGCGCCGGCAGATGCCGGCGATGCACCGCTCGCCCCCGGCATGCTCGCGTCGCATTACGCACCGCGCACCCCGGTGCGGCTCGACGCCGAGAGCGTGAAAGCCGGCGAGGCTTTGCTGGCGTTCGGGCCCGCGCCGGCACGCGATGCCGAAAAGGCCGTGAAGGCCCTGAACCTCTCCGCGCGCGGCGACGTCTTAGAAGCCGCCGCCAATCTGTTCTCTTATTTGCGCCTGCTCGACGGCGCCGGCGCCACGGCGATCGCGGCGATGCCGATCCCGCACGACGATATCGGCGAAGCGATCAACGACCGCCTGCGCCGCGCCGCCGCGCCGCGCTGAGCGAAGCCAAGGGGCTTTCGATGGAGCGCTTTCGTTTGCAGGGAAGGCAAATTTTAAGGCGGCGTGTTACCGCAAGGCCCGTTTGCAGAGCGTTAGCCTGACTGTTATTTATCTAACGTGGACAAAGAGCGATCCTATGAAAGATCCTGACGTCTGGACTGCACGCGAAGCGAGGGCCCGTCTTTCGGAATTGATACGGAAGGCTGGTGCCGGCGCGCCGCAGATGATGACAATGCGGGGCGAGGCGGTCGTGACGTTTGCCGATCCCGAACGTTTCGAGGTTCGACGAAAGCGGAAGCCAAGGCGCAATAAGGATACCGCTAATGCTCGATAAGCCGCTCAATCGGCAACCCGCCAAGACCGATCCCGCATTGCTTGCGCGCTTTGCCGCGATCGTCGGCGACAAATACGCCATCACCGATCCGTCGCTGCAGGCGCCCTATCTGGTCGAGCTGCGCCATCTGTTCGAGGCGCATACGCCGCTGGTGCTGCGGCCGGGCTCGGTCGGCGAGGTGTCGGCGATCCTTCAAGCTCGCCAACGCGACCAAGACCGCGATCGTGCCGCAAGGCGGCAATACCGGGCTGGTCGGCGGCCAGATTCCGCACCACAACGAGATTGTCCTTTCGCTCAACCGGCTCGACCGCATCCGCGAGGTCGACTCGACCTCGAACACCATCACCTGCGAGGCCGGCGTCACCTTGCAGCGTGCGCGCGAAGCGGCGGCGGCGGCCGACCGGCTTTATCCGCAGCTCCTGCCCTCCGAGGGCACTTGCACGATCGGCGGCAACCTCTCCACCAATGCCGGCGGCACGGCTGCCTTGGCCTACGGCATCGCGCGCTCGCATGCGCTCGGCCTCGAAGTGGTGCTGGCCGACGGCCGCGTGCTCAACAATCTCAACAAGCTGAAAAAAGACAACACCGGCTACGATCTGAAAAATCTGTTCATCGGCGCTGAAGGCACGCTCGGCATCATCACCGCGGCGGTGTTGCGGCTCGTCCCGCGGCCGCGGTCGGTGGAGACCGCCTTTGCCGGAGTGACGTCGGTCGAGGCCGCGCTCGAACTGTTGGGCCTGGCGCAGGAGCGCAGCGGCAACGATGTGACGAGCTTCGAGATCATGACGCGGTCCGGCATCGAGCTCGTGCTGGAGAACGCCGCCGGCTGCCGCGATCCGCTCGCCGCGCCTCACGAATGGTACGTCCTGATCGAGCTATCCTCGCAGCAGCGCGACGGGCTGCGCCTGGTGCTGGAAGAGCTGCTCGAAAACGCCATGGAGCGCGGGCTCGTCACCGACGCCGCCATCGCCGACAGCCTGGAACAGGCCAAGGCGTTCTGGCGCATCCGCGAAATGTTCGGCGAGGTGCAGCGCTTTGCCGGCGGCTCGATCAAGCACGACGTCTCGGTGCCGGTTGCCGCGGTGCCGGCCTTTATCGCGGAGGCCAATGCCGCGGTCACCACGCTTATTCCCGGCGCGCGGCCGCTGCCCTTCGGCCATCTCGGCGACGGCAATATCCATTATAACGTTACCCAGCCCATCGGCGCCGACAAGGACGACTATCTCAAGCGCTGGGACGAGGTGAACGCGGTCGTCTTCGCGGTGGTGAAGAAATTCGGCGGCTCGATCTCGGCCGAGCACGGCGTTGGCGTGATGAAACGCGATCTGCTGCCGTCGGTGAAGGATCCGGTGGCCTATGAGCTGATGCGCAGCCTCAAGGCGCTGCTCGATCCCAACGGCATCCTCAACCAGGGCAAGGTGCTGTAGCGCTCAATCCGCGCGCGGGACCTCTTCGCTCAGCGCGGTGCGAGCGGTATTGCGGCGGCCAAGGCGGCGGCGTCGACCGCTTCAGTGACCGTAAACCCGCAGAGCCGGCACTCGAATGTCTGCAGTTCGGCCCGTCCGGCGAACCAGGGAACCGAATCCAGCATCTGCATGGGCGCGCCGCAATGCGGGCAACACGGCCCGGGCTTATAGGCGCTTCTAGTCTGCATTGATTGAAGCTCCCAAATCGGCGCTTAGCTCGGTCTTCATTTCGCTTCGCGCGACCGCCGAAGGCTCGCCGCCTTTCGGCAAGTCGGCGGCAAATTCTTTTGTCGTCTGCAATCCCGGACTTCCGTGGCGTCTCGCGGTCAGCCGATTCCAGGCCAACAGAGGAAGCTCGGCGATCGCCGGCAGTGGGTCGTCGAGCGCAAAGCTCGCAAAAACCAATTCCTTGCGAAAGCCGGCAAGATAATCGCCCAGGCTCAAAACGCCGCGCGATATTTCTGCAAATGCCGCAAGGATGTCGCGGCTCGCATACATCCAGGCCACGCCTGCCTTGGCGCGACCGCACGCGACGTCACGGCCGAGCGCCTGCCGCCAGGCCAAATAAGGAAAATCCACGCCGGCAAGCTGCCCAAGCCCGCTCCAGGTCCAGAAGCGTCCGTTGACATCGAGAAGCTTGTAACGCCGGTCGCGCCAGTCGTATTTGAATTCAATCTCGACGACGCCCGAATAACCGAGCGATTCCAGGAAGCGGCAAGCCAAGGCTTCGACCTGCTGTTGCTCAACCGTTTCGACGAAGGTGCTCGATCGGCCGAAATCGACCGGATATTGGCGCGCTCTCCGCGCCACCAGCGAGGCGACGGGCTTGCCGCGATCCCACAGGCCGGCATAGGAGAATTGCGCTTCGCCGTTTCCCGGAATCCACTCCTGGACGATCACCGTATCGCTGCCGACCAGCGTTGCCGCCCGCCGGTAGAGCGAAACCAGCGCATCGCGATCGTCCGCCTTCCAGGCCTTTGCTCTGGTGAATTCGTTAATCGCGTCGCGGCGCGCCGGCTTGAGAACGACCGGAAATTGGATTTGCGACTGCCGAACTGTTTCCAGGTCGGAAGCTTGAAAGCTTCGCGGGCTTTCGATGCCGAGCGACGCCGCGCGCCGATAAGTCAGGCGCTTGTCGTAAACCCACTGGGTGGTGTCCCAGTTCGCCGTCGCCACATGGAAATGCGAGGCGAGCAACGCATGATTCTGCGCGATCAGGCGCATGTCTTCGTCGCCGGTCGCGAACAGCACCCAGCCCTTCAAGCCGTGCCGCACCGCGACGTCGACAATCGATGTAGCCCCGTCACGATGCTCGGCGCCAGGCCAGGGAATACTGCGCTGGACATAGCGCGAGAGTCTCGGCAGCGGATGGCTGGCGAGGAGCCACAGCGGAATGCCGCGCCGGCCGAGACTGCGCGCCACGGCGATGCTGACGTGAGCGCCGCCAACGACCAGCGCGCCGGGCGGCGCCTGGGCATCGCCGCTGTCGGCAGCCGCCGGCGCCGCGTGCCGTGTCATGGCCGTTCCCGTTCGGCGTCAACCAGCACCGGCGCCTTTTCCGAGAGAAGATCGAAATGGCTGCGGGCGGAGGCGCGTGACGAACGGCTGCGATTGCGCAACGATTGAGCGATCCGGCGCGCGGCAAATCCGGCGCCGGCGATAAACCGCAACAGCGGTCCGAAGCTCGCAACGGCGGAGGCGCCGATGAAATGCAGCCCTTCGACGCTCGATTCAAATCCGCCGGACAAAACCGGAGAACCGGCGTGCCGGACGATGCGGCTGCGCAATTGCGGATCGAGAATGTCCATCTTGTCGACGCAAATTCTGTAGCCGGTTGCGAGCAGAACATGATCGACGCGGCGGGAGTTGCCGTCCACATTCAGGACGATACGATCGCCATCGCGGTGCGCCTCGAGAATACCCGTTCCCTCATGGCGCCGGATGTCTTGCAAGCGCGGCCGCAGCCAAAGGATCGCGGTGGGATGCAGGCAATGCTCGTTGAGCCGGTCGCGCGCTGCTGCCGACAGATGGTGGATCAGCGCCGGCGCTTCGACCAGCCAGTTGAACGGAAACGGCCCGACCTGAGACGGCGGAATGAGCGCCTTTCCCAGCAATGAGCGCAAGCCTTTGCGCAGGGCGCCGCGCGTGCCGGGATCGGCGTTCCACACCAGATGGCCGCGACAGATGATGTCCACATCGGCGCCGGCCTCATGCAGCAGGGCAGCCGATTCGCACGCGCTCTGTCCACGGCCGATCACCGCGACGCGGCGGCCGCGGAATTGCGCGGAGTCGGTGTGTTCGCACGAGTGGCTGACCAGGCTGCGCGGCAAGCCGTCGAACTGAGCGGGCCGGTGCTCGTGATGCAGCAACCCGGTCGCCATGACGACGCGGCTGGCGAAAACGTTCTCGCCGTCTTCAAGGACAATCCGGAAGCCGCCGTCGCGGGGCGCGACCCGAACCACCGTTCGGGTGTCGAGATCGGGCGCCACTTGGTCCTGAAACCAGGTTCCGTAACCGATGAAATTCTCGACCGGCAACAGCTCGGGCAACGGCAGGCCGGTTTCGCCGAAATAGTCGTCGAGCCGATAGCGGCCAAGCGGGTCGGCGATATGCGTCGCAATCCACGGCGAACGCAGTTTCATGCCGCTCGGCATGTGGCGTCGCCAAAACGACATCGCTTCGCCGAAGACGTGGACCGAGACATTGACGGCACGCAAATGCGCTGCCGCCGCCAAACCATACGGACCGGCGCCGAAGATCGCGACGTCGCAGCTATTATCGGAACGATTAACGACAATATTCATGCGATTTGACCGCAGTTTTTCCGGTGCCGATTCGATCGGAAATGTAACGGCGGCTGGTTTTGATTTTATCAACGCCACCGCGTCAAACGGCCAAAACCGCGTGATATCACTGCGGATGCGCCGCTTTCGGGCCGATATCGGCCTTAATCGTAAACCAAGCGTTGACTGTCCAACGGTGCGCTTTGTGCCGTTCGAGAACGACCCTGACGGCAACCGATGCCGGCTTCAGTCTGTGGCCGGATTACTGGTCAGCTTGTGCGAGCGGGACCATGGATGCGCCGGTAAACCGGCGAGCGCGGGCCCGTTAGGAGCGGACCCGCCGCACGCACCAGGGCACCCGATCAAGCCAGCGGCTGGCCGGCCAAATCCTCGGCGCGCTCGATCGCCAGGAGGACGGCATAGCCTTTCTTGTCCGGATCGTTCTTCTTCTCCGGTTCGATCAGACGTTTCCAGACTTCCTCATAGACCGGTCCCGATTTGTGGAGTTTGGCGCGCCCGTAAAGCCGCAGGATGCCGCCCTTCGGCAGGATGCCGGCATCGCGCAGCGCCGGCTTGCGCATGAATAGCGTCACCGCCGTTCCGTCGACGAGGCTGCCGGCCGTCGTCCCTTTGCCGCGCTCCCACAGCGCGATGTGCTCGTCGTCATAGACCATAACGCTGCCGCGCGGCGTGATCTGGGCGAAGCCGTTCGGCAGCACGGTGCCGATCAGGCAGACATTCGCGGGATAGGCTGTATCGATGTGCTCGTGCAAGGGTTGCGGAATCTTGGCCAATTTCGTCTCCTGAAAAATCTGCGCGGCGGACATTGCCATAGCGCGGCGCCCGCTGGAAGCGCGGTCGCGACGGCACAGCGGCCCACGTTGTGCCGATCCAGGCCTCGATCAGAAGTGGTAGTTCAACCCGAGCCGCGCGATGTTGAGTTTCAGATTAACGGTATGCGTAAAGGAATAAAACGGAAAGGGTACGCCGGTATCGACGCCGAATGCCGATGCGCTGCCAAAATCAACAAACAAATACTCGGCTTTGACGCTCCAGTGCTGCCACAGATAAGTCTCGACGCCGCCGCCGACCGCATAGCCGGTCTTCGCGCCGGAGACCGACGCCGTTTCCGTGCTGGGAGAAAAGGTTTCGGAGAACACGAAATTGCCGTGCAGCGTCGTGAATGCGGCGCCGCCGGTGGCGTAGAACAGCCAATTGCCGCTGGTATAGCCGAGGCGACCGCGCAGCGTAGCCAGCCAGTCGATGTCGGCGTTCGATGTTACGGTGAAAGTGTTACCCGCGCCGCCGGGTATGATCACCGGACCGGAACTCGCGCTGCCGCTCAGATGCAGCCACTCGGTATCGCCTTCGACGCCGGCGAGGTAGTTACCGGTTTGCCAGTTGTAGCCGGCATCGAAGCCGCCGATGAGGGAGGCCGGTTTAATGCTCTGCGGACCGGCGGAATTAAAAGCGGCAATGGCGGGCGGGCTGAATTCGCCGCCCGGCACTTCCGCGGTGGACGTCGACGTATCGAAAGTTCCCCAGGCTCCGCCGACGAGGCCGCCCATATAGAAGCCGGCGAAATTCCAGTATGGCGACGAATAAGGGGCGGCGCTCGCTGAAGCGGCAAAGCCCGCGAGCAAGCTTCCAGCTGCAAGCAACGTCGCCAGTAAACGGTGCATCGCGGCCCCCAGGACGCCGAATCACCCACAAGCCGAGTACATAAGACATCACCCGTTTCCAGCTTTCAACGTGTGGATTCCGAGCAGTGAGTGTGGAATTGTGTTGACAACCCACTCGTCCCGCCAAGCAAATCACAGAAGAAAAATGGATAAGCTCATCATCACCGTCGCCTGCGACTCGCGGACCTCCTACCCGATCAATCATTATTGTCCGCCGCAGGAAGACATTGCCGGCGTGGCGCAGCAATATATCGATGGCATCAAGGCCGGCGCCGCCATCGCACACATTCACGGCATCCGCACGCTGGAAGAATCGTTGCAGGCCGACGGCAAGCAAGTCTCCCGCATCGATCACGACGGCTGGAAGCGGTTGCAGGAGGCGATCCTCGCCAAGACCGATCCGGTGATGCAGTTCGGCGTCGCCAGCGCGCGGCTGGAGGAAAAGGTCAAGCTGATGACGCTCCACCCCGACATGATGGCGGTCGCGTTCAATGCCCACGACGAGTATTTCAATCCCGACCCGCAATTTCCACCCAAGCGGATGATGGCTATCCACCCGGTCGAGGAATTGCTCGCCTACGCCAAGGCGGCCGAGCAGTACAAGGTCAAGCTCGAAGTGGAATGCTTCCATACCGGCGCATTCTGGCATCTCGAATTCGTGCGCAGGCAGGGCTATCTCGAAAACGCCTACACCACTTTGTTTCTCGGCTGGCCCGGCGGCACCTGGACGCCGCCGACCGAGAAGGCGCTGATCTATATGGTCGATTACCTGCCGAAAAACTGTATCTGGAATGTCAGCGTGATGAACCCGCAAAAGCAATGGGATCTGCTGTCGCTTGCGGTTTCGCTCGGCGGTCATGTCCGCGTCGGCTATGAGGACAATCCCTATATCGCGCCGGGCGAGCTCGCCAAGAATAACGCGGTTCTGGTCGAGCGCATGATGAAGATTGCGCAAGGCCTCGGCCGCGAGGTGGCGACAGCGCGAGAGGCGCGCCGGATCCTCGGCCTCGCCTCTCACTGATCGGATTCTCGGTTGCCTTCTCGTCCGCTATGCGGCGTTGTCCAGCGCCACGCCGCCGTAAACGGCCGCGAAGTCGATCTCCGAGGCCAGCCCCGGACGCTTGAACAGATAGCCTTGCAGCGAAGTCACACCGGCCAAACGCAACAGCCGGTATTGATCCACCGTTTCGACGCCCTCGGCGGTGGTCGCGATGTCGAGGCTCTGCGCCAGAGTGAGCGTCGCCGAGATGATCGCGGCGCATTCGCTGCGCTTGGTCATGTTCTGGGTGAACGACTTGTCGATCTTGATCCGGTCGAACGGGAACATCGCCAGCTGACTGAGCGAGGAATAGCCGGTGCCGAAATCATCGAGCACGATGGTGATGCCCATGGCTTTGAACTGCCGCAGCGCCGGCAGGCATTCCGCCGCCGATTCGATCAGCGCCGTCTCGGTGATTTCGAGTTCCAGTCGCTCCGGCGGCAGCCCGGTATCGGCCAGCACGCGCATCACCAGATCCGGCAGATTCGTCTTGCGGAACTGCACCAGCGACAGGTTGATGGCGACCTTGATTTCGGTCGGCCAGGTCGCCGCCTCGATGCAGGCCGCCCGCAACACCCAATCGCCGATCTGGGTGATCAAGCCGGTCTCCTCGGCAAGCGGAATGAACAGATCCGGATAGATCAGGCCCTTGGTCGGATGGCGCCACCGCACCAGCGCCTCGGCGCTGCAGATCCGGCGGGTCTTGGAATCGACGATCGGCTGGTAGTGCAGCTCGAACTCGTTCTGCTGCACGGCGCAGCGCAGGTCGCTTTCGATCTCCTGGCGCGCGCTGGCGATTTCGCTCATCTCCGGATCGAAGAAACAATAGCCGTTGCGGCCAGAGGACTTCGCGCGATAGAGCGCGAGATCGGCCATCTTCAACAGATCTTCGGATTCGGTCCCGTGCTCGAACGCCGGCGCGATGCCGACGCTGGTACCGATGCTGATGTTGCCGCCATCGATCTCGAACGGTTGGTGCAGCATCTCGATAATGCGCTCCGCCAACAGCTTAGCGGCCTTGCGCTGATCGCTTTCGCCAGCCTGGATGACGGCGAATTCGTCGCCGCCGAGCCGGGCCAGCACGTCGGTCTCGCGCAACAGCGATTTAAGACGGGTCGCCACTTCGATCAACAGCGCGTCGCCGGCGGGATGGCCAAGGGTATCGTTGACCTGCTTGAAACGATCGAGGTCCAACAAGAGAACGGTGAACGGCTCCTTCAGGCGGCGCCGCCGCGCCGCGGCCTCCTCGATTTTCTGGATCAAAGCGGCGCGGTTGGCCAATCCGGTCAGCGCATCATGGTGCGCCAGAAAGGCAATGCGCTGCTCGGCCTTCTTGCGCTCGGTGACGTCCTCGATGACGGCGATGATGCATTTAGCCTCGCCCCGGCTGTTCTTAATGACCATGCGGCGGGTTGACTGCATGCGTGGCCCGCGCATCGGTGTATTGACCTCGATTTCCTTGTAATTGACGTGATCGCTGTCCTGCAGCGATTCTGTGTCGGCATCGTCGATGCTTTTCGCGTCCTTGGGCCGATGGATGTCGAACGACGTGCGGTCCAGCATCTCGCTGCGCGGGATGCCGAGCATGGTCTCGAATGCGCGGTTGACCAGCAGATATTTACGCGTTTGCGCGTCCTTGACGACGACGGAAACCGGAATGTTCTCGATGATCGAAACCAGAAACTTCCGGGTCTCGTCAAGCTCCTGCTCGGCGCGGCGCTGCTCGGTGATATCGATATGGGTGGCGACCCAACCACCCTCGGGCATCGGCCGGTGGCTGACGGCGTAGATGTGACCGTCGCGCAACACGTTCTCGACATAATACGGCAGCCGTTTGGCGACCTCATCAAGCCGGGCCTCGATGTACTGCTCGGTGTCCTGCGGCGACATTCCGGCGCGGACCCGCGCTTCGAGAATCGAGCGCAGCGTGGTGCCCGGTTTAACCTGTTCGGGACCAAGGCCGTACATTTCACCATAGCGCTCGTTGCAGACCACCAGCCGCTGCTCGGAATCGAACATGCACAATCCGTGCGCCATGTTCTTGAGCGCGGTATGCAGCAAGAGGTTCGACTGCTCGACCGATTGCTTGGAACGCTTTAGCTCGGCGGCGGTCGCCAGGATGTGCGCCTGTTGCCGAGTGCCGAAAATCATGGCGATCAGAACGATCAGCGTCAAAACGCTCCCAGCTATGATGTATTTCTGCAACGTCGCATTGGCCTGTTGGAATATATCCTCCCGGGCGAGGCCGACGACGGCGATCATTGGAACACCGGAGACAGTCCGGTACGAAACGAGCCGGCTCACGTGGTCGAAGTGCATGCTGCTTGGCGAGTTGTTCCAATAGTGCCCGGCGGGACTTTGCTCCGCGGCGCGATACAGCGGGGTTCGCGATGCCGACATCCCGGCAAAGCCCTGGGTCGCCGGATTGGGTCCGCCCCGCGCCAATAGAACCCCGTCTGTGCCGGCTAACGCCACGATCCCGGATTGGCCGATGTCCAGCGAACTGAAAAACTTCTCCAGCTCAGCAATGTCGAGGGAGCATACGACGGTCCCGGCAAACGATCCGTCGGGATTGTTCAAGCGCCGCGTAAATTCGAAGGTGATCTTCTTGGTGACATTCCCGATCACCGGATCGCTGACGTAAAGCCGATCGATCTTGCTGTCGCGCTGCACTACGAATGACGTTCGATCGCCGACGTAAACCGGCGCCGGAAGCGGTCCGAGGCTCGATTGCTTTACAAAACCGTCTGCGCCGGAAATGCCGAATTGCGCGGTCAGGTTATTGTGCGACTGGGTGCGGGCGACCCAGTCTGCGACGTCGAATTTTTGTGGACTGCGCTCATAAGCGCGGCGCAGCTCCAGCAGCGCGCTGTCGGATTGCTGAACCACTCGTTTGAAATATTGCTCGAGAACGAGGGCGAGATTGCCGCCTTGGCGCACCGCATCCTGGTAGGCGCTTTCGCGTTCCTGAACCGCGAGCAGACAAATGCCACCCCAAATAATGACGATGACAGCGACCCCGAGATAGGTCGTGCTCTGTCTGATTGCCTGCAGCCACTTAGTCATACTAACCGCTCTCGACGCCCGCCCGGTCGTCGTTCGAGAGCCTGCGGTATGGCAGATATTTGTTACTGTGGGGTTTTACCTAGCCATTGGAAGGACAGGAGTTCGATGAGTTTTGCAGGAGTTCGCTAACCTTTATTGGGCGTTACCTCAGGCGCCAAGCGGCTTTCCTTGAATGCCGGCATCCCGGCGATCCGATGGCCGGCAAAAAACCGCAAAATCGACATCCCGACCGAGATGCCAAGAATCGCCAGCAGGAACGTCGAATGCGAAATTCGGTGAGAGACGAGGAGCGGAGTTCGCGATGGCAGGGGACCCAAACCAATGTCATCCTCCAATCCACGCTCCAAGCGGTCAGCGACAAAAAAATCGCAGCCCGGCCGATTTAGGGTGGCACCGCCTGCCAAAGAAGCCTAGGGTCAGCTTCGCTTTGGCTCTACTGAAAAATCCCGCACAAGACCACGTCGCAGCCCTCCCTTTGCAAAGGCGGTAAGCTTTGAGTACCACGCTGAGCGAGCCTCTTCGAGGCCGGGCCCTATTCGATAGAATTTGGCGATTTTCTCTCAGGCGGGTGTTGTTCCCGCTCTGCGTGCTCGCGCCGTTCGCTTTTTTCTTTCCCAAGATCGCGTTGTTCTACGCCCTCTGCGGAGCCTACGATGTCAGCCGCAATACCGGATTGAAATTATCGACCCTGCGGCGCTATTTCATTGGCAACGGCTTCCTGGTCTGGATGCTCTCGCCCATCAATATTCTGCTCGATCTGTTGTCGCTGCCTTATGTCAATAAGGGCGTCTATCGCCTGGAAGATTTGCCGCCGGACTATCAGGACGAAGTAAGGCGGCTGATCCGGGTCACCGACGAAGCCGGTCTCGTCAGTCAGGTGGCGGAACGATCGAAGGAACATCGCCGCATGATGCTGTTCTGGCGTTGTTACGGAATCAACAGCAAGACGATCGTGAATGTTCCCGGCTACTACGAGCCATGGAAATACATCAAGACCATCGGGCTTTCCGTTTTCAACAAGAAGATCACCACTTCTCCCCACTTCGGCTGGCTGCGTCCAACCCTGCGGGTCTTGTACAACGTCAATGACATCAAGGATGAGTCCGCCTACATCACCGTTGGAGAGACGACAAGTTATTGGCGCGACAGCAAGCTGTTCATCTTCGATGACACGCTGTTGCATCTTTCCGCCAACGAGACCGATCAACTGCGCTACTGCATGTTCGTGGATATTCTTCGTCCGTCGCCCTTCCCCCGCGTCATGGCCGCGGTTGTCGCGCTCGAGGGCTATCTCAACACCAAGCTGAAGCTGATCTCGCTCAGTGGCTGGACGCTGGTCGAGCAGTAACCTGCCGAGTAGCCGCCGAAGCCCGCATTAGCTCGCGTCGCGAACAGCCGCGCCGAAGTATCGACCAGGATGCGGCGGCGGGCTTATCCCGCTCAGGTGAAAGCGCGCGGCTTCCACGGGATCAGGACCTGCTCGGCCCAATTCACCGCGCGATTGAGCGCCACCGCGAGCGCCGCGATCACGATCAACGGCGCGAAATATTTGGCGAGCGAAAGCGTCTCGCCGTAGAACTGAAACATGTAGCCGATGCCGGTCGCCACGATCAGCAATTGCCCGACAATGATGCCGACCAGCGCACGGCCGACGGCGATGCGCAGGCCGGCGAAAATGTAGGGCAGCGCCGCCGGCAGCACCACGATGTGCAAAATCTCGCTCTTGGTGCCGCCGAGCGAGCGGGCGACCTCGACCAGAAAACTATCGGCCTCCTTGGCGCCGGCCTCGACCGTAAGCAATTGCGGAAACACCGCCGAGACGAAAACGAAGATGATCAGTGTCAATTGGCCGACCCCGAACCAGGCGATGAACAACGGCAGCCAGGCGATGTTGGGTATCGACCAGAAGACAAAAATATAGGGATCGAGAATACGCGCGGCTGGCCGGAAGATGCCGAGCACGAGCCCAAGCGACGTGCCAATGACAAAGGCGACGCTCAGCCCAATGGCAAACGGCCAGATAGTCTGGCCGGTGGCGCGAATGAGCTCGCCCGAGGCGGTCAGCTCGACAAAGGCGGCGGCGACGTTGCCCGGCGACGGCAGGATAACCGGCGACACGTTCATGCTCACGATTTGCCACAGCGCGATAAACACCACCGCCGACAGTGCAGTGAGGGCGTAGTGGTTCGAGGCCAGCGCCGCGAGCGCCGATTTTCCGTTGCGCTTTGCGGGCGACGTGAGCCGATCGGCGGACTGCGTCATAGCTCCTCCTTGATGCTTTGCCAGGCGATGCTGCGCAGATGCGCGAACTCCGCCTCGGCGCGCGCGTCGTAGCTGTAGCGCGGATGCGGCAGCTTCACCTCGAGCACTTGTTTGATGCGGCCGGGCCGGCGTCCCATGATGACGACGAGATCGGAGAGATAAATCGCCTCGTCGAGATCGTGGGTGATGAACAGCACGGTGCTTTTCACGCGTCCCCAGAGACTGAGAAGCTCGTCCTGCAGGACGGCGCGCGTTTGCGCATCGAGCGCGCCGAACGGCTCATCCATCAGCAGGATCTCAGGCTGCCGCACCAGCGCCCGGGCCAGTCCGACGCGCTGCTGCATGCCGCCCGAGAGCTGATGCGGATAATAGTGCTCGAAGCCTTTGAGGCCGACCATCGCCAGCGTGGCGCCGACGAGAGCGGTCTCTTCTGCGGTGAGTTTGCGGCGATGGGCCTGCAGCTGGATGCCCAGCGCCACGTTGCTTTGGACGCTCTTCCAAGGCATCAGCCCGATGGCCTGGAACACCATCGACATTTTCGGGCTGGGACCCGTCAGCTCGTCGCCGTCGAGCCGAATTTCGCCGCCGTCCCAAGGAACAAGTCCGGCCGCCATCCGTAACAGCGTGGTCTTGCCGCAGCCGCTCGGCCCGACGACGCTGACAAAACGCCCGCCGTCGACCTTAAGGCTGAAATCGGCGAGCGCCAGCAGATTGTCGCCGGTCGGGCTTTTGTAGCTCTTGCGGACGTTGACGAAATCAAGCTCAGGCATCTTACCAACTCGAACCGGCGTTATGTGTCTATCGATCGCCGGCTCGCCCGGCCGCGGGCTACTTCGCGTCTGCGGCCTTGGCGCCGTCCCAATCCGGAACGTCCGGCAGACCGGGTGTGCCTTTGACGACGCCCATCTTGTCAAGCGCCGCCTTGAGCGGGCCGGTGTCGTAGAGGTCAGCCGGCTTCGACAGATATTGGTTCGGGCTCTCGCTGCGCAGCTTGAAGAACAGATCCATGACCTTTTGCGTCGCGGCGTAGTTGATGCCGCCATTGACCGAGAAATAGCCGCCGTCGCGGAACAGCTGCCACGCCGCCTTAAGCTCCTGGTCGTTCAGGCCCGCTTCGGGATAGATTTTCTTTGCCGCGTCGATCCAAGAGTTGGCGTTGTCTTGCCACTGGCGATTCGCGTCGAGCATCAACTCGACATAGCGAGTGGCTTCGTCCTGGTGGGACTTCAGCCAGTCCGCCTGCGCCACCACCACCAGCCGCGGAACCGGCGGAGTATATTTCGACGAATGCTGGACGAGGATATGGACCTGCTTGGTGAATCCCTTGGCTTCCGCCAGCGCGGCACCAAGATGCGAGAGATTCGTCAGTTGCGTGCGGCCGGTGTCGAGCGCCTCAAGCCGCGCCGCGTCGGTGCCGGAAATGGCGATCCATTGGAAGGCGTCGGACTTGAAGCCCATGCCTTCGACCGTCATCTGCGCGTTGAACCGCTGCGCCCCGCCCAGGCTGGCGACACCCCAGCTCTGTCCCTCGGCATCCTTGAGCGTCTTATACTTGTCTTGACCCCAAACCTCTTCGTCGCCGTAAGGCGTCATCACCATGAGAATCTTGATGTTGGCGCCGGAATAGATGCCGCCCATCACCGAAATGATGTCGCTGGTCGCGACCTCGGAGTTGCCGGTTACGATTGCCTGCACGCGTGCCGGTCCGCCGCCACCGAGTTTCGGCCCGGGATCAAGCTTGAGACCGTATTTGCCGAACTCGCCCATCGCATCGGCCATGCTGTTGAAAGACAGCGACGGATCGGGCGTGGGTTCGAGTTCGGTCGCCTTGATAGCGATTGGCGTCCCGGCCGTCTGTGCCTGGCTCACCGCCGGCGCCGCCGCTATGGCGGCCGCGGTTCCTGCCAACACGAGGAAAGCCGCGGTGCGACGCAGCGGTGCGGTTACTCTCGACATTTTCCATCTCCCTAAAGCCGACTGTTGTTGGGGACCCAAGCCCGGCTCGCCGGTCAGGCCCCGCCGTCCATCCGGGACGGTCCCATACTCTATTTTGAGAACGTCTCCTATACGTCCGGTGGTCCGCCATGTTCAATGCGGCAGGATCGCCCATGCTGCAAGCTATGCGCCCCTAAGGGTGCGCAGCAGCCGGTCCAACTTTTGCGTGCATGCGCGAGAACCGGGGCTGCTTGAAATTCGCCATCGTGATTGCCGCAGCGAGTGGCCATCTTATCAATAATCGGGTGCCCGCAAAGAGATGATCGCGAAATGATCGCGCCAGATCATTATCTGGCGAAGAATCATGTCCGATCATGTCCACTCCGGCGCGACCCCCACATTGGCAAAGCTCCCATCGTATGAGGCGCCAACTGATCGCAACAGCCGTTCGGCGAGCTTAAAACAGCGACGCCTGATCGTCCGGCACTCTCGGCTTTTTCGCCTTCGCGGATTTGGTCTTCGTCTCGGCCGGTCGTTCCGGCGCGGCGGGTGCGGCGGACGCGGGTTGCAGCAACGTCTCGGAATCGTTGGCGACGCGATTGACCGCGGTGGAGATTTCGTAGGCCTCCAGCACATCGTCGGCGGCGGCCCGGATCAAAGCGGCGGCGACATCGGCTTCGACATTGGCGCAATCGAGCCACAGGTCGAAGGCGTCCTTTGGCAAGAAGACCGGCATGCGGTCGTGGATCGCGGTGAGCGTGCGGTTCGCGGCGGTGGTGACAATGGCGGCCGTGTCGAGCTCTTCACCGTTCGGTCCGGTCCAGGTCTCGTATAAACCGGCGAAAGCAAGCGGCGGCGCGCGGCCCTCGGCGTCTCTCTTGGGGCGCACAAAATAAGGCCGCTTCGGGCCGCCCGCCTCGCCCGCATGCCATTCGTAGAAGCCGTCCGTCGGGATCAGGCAGCGCCGCCGCCGCATGGCGTTACGGAACGCCGGTTTCTCCAGCACGGATTCGCCGCGCGCGTTGATCAGCAGCGGAAACGTCTTCGGATCCTTCACCCAGGACGGCAGCAAGCCCCAGCGCATCAGCGCGAAGGAGCGCTTGCCGTCGGCAAGCCGCACGATTGGAATCGGCTGCGTCGGCGCCACGTTGTAGCGCGGCGGAAAATTCGGCTGCTCGCAATAGCCGAACAGCGCCCGGATCGCCTCCGGTGTCGAGATGATGACATAGCGTCCGCACATGCTATGCAGAGATATAGGACGAAACGGAGCCGAACTTAATGAGCGACGCGGACAGCGCGCGCATTTATCCAACGCGGCCTTATCTGGCGGTCAGCGCGGCTGTCTTTCGTGACGGCCGGGTGCTGATCGTGCGCCGGGCGCGGCCGCCCGCGCACGGCCTATACACTTTGCCCGGCGGCGGCGTCGAACTCGGCGAAACGCTGGAACAGGCGGTGGTCCGCGAAATCCGCGAAGAAACCGCGCTCGAGATCGAGCCGGTGGCGCTCGTCGGCTTCCGTCAGGCGATCGCGCGCGACGCCGGTGGCCTGGTCGAACGGCATTTCGTCATTCTGCCGTTTGCCGCGCGGTTTATCGGCGGCGAAATCTCCCTCAACGAGGAACTCGCCGAAGCGCATTGGTTGGCGCCGGAGGCGATTGCCGGGCTGAAGACGACCGAGGGCTTGGCGGCGATCATCGCCGCCGCAAGCGAGCGGCTCGGCCGGAGCGGATAATGCCTGCCTCAACCCTGCCGCGTTGTGGCGCTTGCCGTGGGCATCGCCCGACACCTATCTTCCCGGTCATGCCGATGCTTCGAGCTTTTCTTGCGGTACTGCTTGCGCTTGGGATCGCCATGCCGGCGCGCGCGCAATTCTGGGGCGCCGCGCTTGCGCCGCCACACGCGGCAAGGCCCGCTCCGGCAAAACCCGCCACACCGGCCTTGCCCAGCCAGCCGGCCGGGCCGCCGCCGCCCGCAATGCAGGACCAGCCGGCGCCCTACGATCCCGATCTAGAACGATTGTCGGAAATCCTCGGCGCGCTGCACTTCCTGCGCGGCCTCTGCAATTTCAACGACGGCCAGAAATGGCGCAGTGAGGCGCAGGCGCTGATCGACGCCGAAGCGCCCACCGGCAACCGCCATGACGAGATGGTGGCAAGCTTCAATCGCGGCTATCGCGGCTTCCAAGCGAGCTACCGAACCTGCACACCGGCGGCTGACGTCGTCATCCACCGTTACCTGCAGGAGGGCGCCAAGATCGCCCGCGATATCACCGCCCGCTACGCCAATTAACGCCAAAAAAGCCGGTGCCGCGGCCATTAACCCTGCCTTAAACTTCGCCCTCAAAAGCGCCGACATGCCGTGCTAACGTGCGGTCTTGGGTAGGGACGCCGCTTGCCGGCGATAGCGTGACAACGATGAGAATGGCGACGCAAAATCATGCGCCCCGCGAGGCCTTGGCCGAGCACGAACAGAAACGACGAGCGCTCGCTTTTCTTCAGGACGCCTGGGCCGAAGCTTCGCACGACGGCATCGACGGTGACTGCCTGGCGCAGACGTCGCTGTTTCTGGCGTTGGCCGAGCTGATCTCGACTTATGGCGAGGAAGCAACTGCCCGCTTTACCGAAAATTTCGGTGCACGCATTCGCAACGGCGAATTTTCTGTCGAGCTGTCGCGGCAGTAACGACGCCAACTTTTCAATTGAGCGTGTTCTTTTCCGAAAGCGGTAGCCGCTTCGCTTCTCGGGACCATGTTCAAGCGCGCTTTTGATTGAGCGCGCGCAATCCGTAAAAGCCGCAGAGTGCATTCTCGATATCGGCCGGGAAAAACGGCTTTTTGATAAAGGCCGCGCCATCGGCGCGCGCCCGTTCGGCGACGGTCTCATCCTGGGTCGACGATATCAGCACCACGCTGACGGCTCGTTTCTCGCGCCTGAATTCGGCGAGCGTCTCGAGCCCGGAAAAATCCGGCATGTTGTAATCGAGAAAGACGACGTGAAAGTCGCCCTCGCGCACCAATTTGAGCGCGGCCAGGCCCTCGCTCGCTTCGGTGACGGCAAACTGGAAACGCGTCGCCGTGAGGGCCTTCTTGACGATCGAGCGCATCGTCGAGGAATCGTCGACCACCAATGCGCGGCACGTTGCCCGCACGCGCACCGAGCGGTCGATCAGCGCCCGCACGGCTTCGGTCCCCAACGGCTTAACAGCCAGTCCGTCGGTCTCGAATACCTTGCCGGCGGTCTTTGGCGATCCCAAGAGGACAGTAAACGGGGGCCTGTCAGCCGCCGGCCGCGACGCCACCACCTGGGTGATTTCCGCCGCCGGCAGATCGCCATCGAGATAGATGAGATCGATGCCAGTCCCCAGAGAATCGCAGGCTGCAGTTGCATCGGCTGCTTCGACGAATTCGAGCGGTATTCGCGATGACGCCCCCGCCTGCCGGAACTGGCCGCGAAGGCCGGCCTGCCGCGAAACTATCATCGCCCGCACGAATAACAGGTCGCTGGTCATGGGCCTTCGGAACCTTCGATTTCACGGCGCCGGGCAAGCTAACTCTCGGTTCCAGATTCTCGTTCCGCGCCCGCCGCCGCCATAGCAAACAAAACACCGGGGCACGGCCGCCAATTCCACGGAATACTTCTGATTTCACGATAGTTACGAAAATCAGCGTCGAGAATGACCTTGCGATGACAGCCCCGCGGGCTTAGGCATGAACCGAGCGAGGCTTTGACCGATGAGAACCAAGATCGCATGAAGGCTGCCCTCCTCCCGGACCGCGGCGTCATCAAGGTGGCCGGCGACGGTGCGCGGAATTTCCTCCATGGGCTGGTCACTGCCGACATGCTCGAGCTCGCGCCCGGCGCCGCGCGGTTCTGCGCGCTGTTGACGCCGCAGGGCAAAATCATCGCGGATTTCTTCGCGACCGAGGCGCCGGCGGCGGCCGGCGGCGGTTTCTTCCTCGATACGCCGCGGGCACTCGTCGCGGCCGTCGTCGAAAAACTCAACCTCTATAAATTGCGCGCCAAGGTGATGGTCGAGGATCTGTCGGAGACGCTCGGCGTGCTCGCCGCCTGGGACGGCGGCGGCGCCACCAAATACGGCCTGTGCTACGCCGATCCGCGCCTGCCGGCGCTCGGGCTTCGCCTGATGATCGCGCCACACCTCGCCGCCGCGGCGGCGGCCGAACTTGGCGCGAATCTCGCCCCGGCGAGCGATTACGATGCCCATCGTATTGCCCTCGGCGTACCGCAAGGCGGGGTCGATTTCAGCTATGGCGATGCGTTTCCGCACGAGACCGATATGGATCAGCTCGGCGGCGTCGATTTCGGCAAGGGCTGCTATGTCGGGCAGGAAGTCGTGTCGCGGATGGAGCATCGTGGCACCGCGCGCACGCGCACGGTGCCGGTCCGATACGACGGGGCCGCGCCGGAAGCCGGCGCCGCGATCACGGCGGCCGAGCGCCAGGTCGGCACTATGGGCTCGACGGCCGGTGGCCGCGGTGTCGCAATGGTCCGTCTCGATCGCGTGGCCGAGGCGATCTCGCAGGGAAGCTCGCTCACCGCCGGCGGCGTGCCGATCCGGCTGGTCAAGCCGGCTTGGGCGCGCTTTGCATTTCCCGGCGATGCCGAGGCCGCCGAATGACCGCGTATGCGTACGATCCAGCCCTGGTGCGTTGCCCATGGCCCAAGGACGATCCGCTCTACATCGCCTATCACGATGAGGAATGGGGCGTGCCGGAATACGACGACCGCGCGCTCTACGAGAAGCTCGTGCTCGACGGTTTTCAGGCCGGGCTCTCGTGGATCACCATCCTGCGCAAGCGCGAAAATTTCCGCCGCGCCTTCGACGGCTTTGTGCCGGAAAAGATCGCGCGCTACCGGCCCGCCAAAATCGAGAAGCTGATGGGTGACGCCGGCATCGTGCGCAACCGCGCCAAGATCGAAGGCGCCGTGCTCTCCGCGCGCGCTTGGCTCGAAATAATGGACAAGGGGCCTGGCTTTTCCAAGCTGCTCTGGGATTTCGTCGACGGCAAACCGAAAATCAACCACTACCGCACCAAGGGCCAGGTGCCCGCCGAGACCGCGATTTCGCGCGCGATGTCCAAGGAACTGGCGCAGCGCGGCTTTAAATTTTGCGGCCCGACCATCGTCTACGCCTTCATGCAGGCCGTCGGCATGGTCAATGACCATCTCATTACCTGCTATCGCCATGGGGCCGTTCAAAAAACTTCCAACTAAGAAGGCTGCGATGCACGGCGCGCGCGCATGGCAGCGCATGCTGTCGGGGCGCCGGCTCGATTTGCTCGACCCCTCCCCGCTCGACATCGAGATGGAGGACATTGCGCACGGGCTAGCGCGCGTGGCGCGCTGGAACGGCCAGACCAGCGGCACGCATATTTTTTCTGTGGCGCAGCATTGCTTGCTGGTCGAGGCTTTGGCACGGGCGCGGGTACCGCGGCTCGATCGGAGCCGCCGCCTCGCGGTGCTGCTTCACGACGCGCCCGAATACGTCATCGGCGATATGATCTCGCCGTTCAAGGCGGTGATCGGCGACGCCTATAAGGCGGTCGAGCGCCGGATCCTGACCGCCATCCATTTGCGCTTCGGCCTGCCGGCACAGTCGTCCCCGGAGACCGAGGCCCTGATCAAGGCCGCCGACCGCCAGGCCGCCTATCTCGAAGCGACCCGGCTTGCCGGCTTCGACGCCGCCGAGGCACGGCGCTTCTTCGGCAGGCCGCCGGTGTTCTCCGCGGCGCTGGAACGCGATTACCTAAAGCCCTGGCCCGCCGAAACGGCGCAGGCGCGCTTCCATGAGCGATTCAAAAAGCTTATCAGCGAGTAAACAAGCGCGTCACACTTGCGCCGCTACGAATGCCTATATGAAGAGAACAACAGGCATCGCTTGATTCCATGATTCACGTCTGCTCGCTGTCACGTCTGCATGAAACCGTCGAGGATACCGGCGCGCGCCACATCGTGTCGCTGCTCGGCGACGAAGCGCGCGTCGAGCGCCCGGCCTCGATTGCGCCAGAAAACCATCTGTGGCTGCGGCTGCACGATATTGCCGCGCCGCTAGACGGCTACATCGCGCCGGACGAAGCGCATGTCGCCGAGCTGATCAGCTTCGTGCGCGGCTGGGACCGGCGGACACCGCTCGTCGTACACTGCTTTGCCGGGATCAGCCGCTCGACCGCGAGCGCCTACACCGCGGTCTGCGCGCTCAACCCGCGGCGCGGCGAACACAGCATCGCGCAGGCGCTACGCCGCGCGTCGCCGACGGCGACGCCGAATAGCCGCATCGTCTCCCTGGCGGACAAGCTGTTGGGTCGCGACGGCCGCATGATCGCCGCGATCGAGACCATCGGCCGCGGCGCGCTTGCCGCGGAGGCGACGCCGTTCCGGCTCGATCTCGAGTGACGAACGCTACTCGGCGAAGGACGGCCGCAGCACGGGGCGCGAATTGGCAATCGGGGTCGCCGCCGGCCGCGGCTCCTCGACACGCTTGGTGAGGAGCTCGGTACGCGGATTGCGCTGGTAGAAATCGCAATAGGCAAATCCGAGACCGGAGACCGAGCCGCGGAAGCTGCGATAGCTGAGCTTCTGCACCCTAAAGCACGGGGTGATCGGAAGGCCGGGCAGATGGGCGCACATCGAGGCGCCATCCACCTTTATGGTTCCCGCCGGCAAGGTTGCGAACCGGGTCTCGCCCTGGCCGCGAAATTTGATGGTGCCGACGACCGAGCCGTCCGCGAAAATGCGGCCGCTGCCGGCAGTGCCTTCAAAGCAGCTATAAGAGAACAGCTTGCCCACGAC
Organism: uncultured Alphaproteobacteria bacterium; assembly: GCA_963784325.1. Lineage (GTDB taxonomy): Bacteria > Pseudomonadota > Alphaproteobacteria > Rhizobiales > Xanthobacteraceae > BOG-931. The sequence goes on from CAWARC010000016.1 coordinate 29,348, forward strand.
GAAAGCACGGGCCTGATCCGGATTAAGGTCCTCGGCCCACGCCAAACTTGTGGCGAACAGTCCGGCCCCCAAAACGCACGCACCAACAACAGCTACGCGCCGCAACATCGACAACTCCACTCCCGCTACTAGGACGATGTTAACAAGACTTCTTAACCGTCCCCTTACCATAGCGCCCTCGCGAGATCAGTCGAAATTTGTACCCAAAATCGATGGCCTTTACCCGATTTTTACCACAATGCGTCCGCGCACCTTTCCCTCGACGATATTCTGGCCGGCGGCAATGACGTCGGCGATCCCGATTTCGCTGGTCATCGCCGCGATCATTGCCGGGTCGAGATCGGTCTCGAGTCGGCGCCAAGCTTCTTGTCGTAGCGGCGGCGGACACATCACGGAGTCGATGCCCAAAAGCGACACGCCCCGTAGAATGAACGGCGCGACCGTAGTCGGCAAGTCCATTCCCCCGGCGAGTCCACAGGCGGCGACTGCGCCGCCGTAGCGCGTCATCGACAGCACATTGGCGAGCGTGGTCGAGCCGACCACATCGATGCCGCCGGCCCAGCGCTCTTTCCCGAGCGGGCGCGGCGGAGCCGCCAGTTCCTTGCGCTCGATGACTTCGGCGGCGCCAAGCCCCTTGAGGTAATCGGCGTCCTCGAGCCGGCCGGTCGAGGCGATCACGCTGTAGCCGAGCTTGGCAAGAAGGGCGATGGCCACCGAGCCGACGCCGCCAGCGGCCCCGGTCACGACCATCGGGCCGCGCGACGGCTCAAGTCCGGCCCGTTCCAGCGCCATGACCGAGAGCATCGCGGTATAGCCGGCGGTGCCGATCGCCATGGCGTCGCGCGTCGTCATGCTCGCCGGCAGCCGGACCAGCCAATCGCCCTTGACGCGCGCCTTTTCGGCGTAAGCGCCGAGATGGGTCTCGCCGAGACCCCAGCCATTGAGGATGACCTTGTCGCCCGGCTTCCAGTTCGGATGCGTCGAGGCCTCCACCGTGCCGGCGAGATCGACCCCGGCGATCATCGGAAAGCGGCGCACCACCGGCGCCTTGCCGGTGATGGCGAGGCCGTCCTTGTAATTGACCGTCGAATATTCGACACGGACGGTGACGTCGCCGTCCATCAGATCCTTGTCGTCAAAATCGGTCAGCCGCACCGTCTGGCCGGCGTCGGACTTGTCGATGACGATCGCTCGCAAGGTACTCATGGGGACGCTCCCGTCCTCCAGTCTGTCACGGCCGGCCATGTCGGTTCAAGAAATAGCCGTTCAGGAAACGGCGGCGCATCGCCAGGCGACTGAACTTTATTCCGCAGGCACCAAGGCCATGCGCGGAACCGGCTTCTCCACGATCGGCATATTGATCAGCGCCGACAGCACGCCAAACAGGATCGCCAGATACCACACGGCGTTATAGGAACCGGTGCGGTCGAACACGAGGCCGCCGAGCCAGACGCCTAGGAAGCCGCCGACCTGATGGCTGAAAAAGGCGAAGCCCGCCAGCGTCGCCAGCCAGCGCGTGCCGAACATCAAAGCGATGATGCCGTTAGTCGGCGGCACGGTGGAGAGCCACATGAAGCCCATCACCGCGCCGAAGGCGATGCAGGTGACCGGCGTGACGGGGAACGAGATGAAGGCGAAGATCGCCGCGGCGCGCGCGAAATAGATGATCGACAGCAGATAGCGTTTCGGCATGCGGTCGCCGAGCCAGCCGGCGAACACCGAGCCGACGATATTGAACAGGCCGATGGTGGCGATGGTCCAGCCGCCGACTTCCGCGGAGAGCCCGCGGTCGATCAGATACGACGGCATGTGCACGGTGATGAATTGCAGCTGGAAGCCGCAGGTGAAGAAGCCGAGCACGAGCAAGACATAGGAGCGGTGGGCGAAGGCTTCCGACAGCGCATGCCGCAGCGATTGCGCTTCGCCCTCATGCGCGTGAGCCGAAGGCGGAGTCGTCAACGCGAACGACAGCGGTAGCACGGCGAGCATGCTCACGGCGAAGATCACCAGCGTCTGCTGCCAGCCGAACGTATCCATCAGCGCGACCGCAACCGGCGAATAGAGAAATTGCCCGAACGAGCCGGCCGCGGTGCCGAAGCCGAAGGCGCGCGACCGCCATTGCGGCGGCACGATCTTGCCGAACGCCGCCAGCACGACCGGGAACGAGCAGCCGGCAAGGCCGAAGCCGACCAGCACGCCGGCCGAGGTATCGAGCAGCGGTGCGCTGGTCGCGTGGGCCATCAGCGCCAGCCCCAGCGCGTAGAGCAACGCGCCGGCGCATAGCACCCGGATGGTGCCGAAGCGATCGGCGATGATGCCGCCAAGCGGCTGGCCAATGCCCCACAGCAAATTCTGCAAAGCGAGCGCAAAGGCGAAGACGTCGCGACCCCAGTGATGCGCGGTCGACATCGGCGTGAGGAAGAACCCCAGCGTCGAGCGCGGTCCGAAGGCGATAATCGCGATCAGGCAGCCGGAGCCGATGACCAGCGACGGCGTGCGCCAACTGCCGATTGGCTTGGAAACGGTCGTCATATCGCCCCGGCAATGCAACGAATTTCAAAAAAGCCCGCGCAGCATAGAGCCATCCCGCCGATCGCCCAAACGAAAACATAACCGTGCGGATCGGCCGGCGCATGGCTGATCTTCGCCGCGATGCATGGAATAAAGCCCGGTTTGCGTTAGATATCGGCTGCGCTTATGGATTTCCGGTTGCTTTTCACCTCCCTGGAAGTTCGCCGCCATGTCGCTCCTTCTCTCCGACGCATTTCTGTCCCCGCTCGAAATCGAGGCGGTGGTGAGGCGGGCACTTGAGGAGGACCTCGGCCGCGCCGGCGACATCACCTCGACCGCGACGGTACCGGAGGATGCGCCGGGCCGCGCCGTACTCAACGCGCGGCAATCCGGGGTGATCGCCGGGCTGCCGCTGGTGGCAGCCTCGTTCGAACGGCTGGCGCCCGATATCGAGATCGTGGCGCACGCGCGCGACGGCGTGACGATCGCGGGCAGAACCAAGCTGTTGACGATTTCCGGCAATGCCCGCGCCATTCTCGGCGCTGAGCGTGTCGCGCTCAATTTCCTCGGCCATCTATCCGGCATCGCCACCGCGACCGCGGAATTCGTGCATCGCATCGCGCACACCAAGGCGCGCGTGATCTGCACGCGCAAGACCACGCCGGGACTGCGCGCGCTGGAGAAATATGCGGTGCGCTGCGGCGGCGGCTATAATCACCGCTTCGGCCTCGACGACGCGATGCTGATCAAGGACAACCACATCGCGGTGGTTGGCGGCATCGCCGCGGTGCTCAAGCGCGCCAAGGCCGCCGCTGGGCATCTGGTCAAGATCGAGATCGAAGTGGATTCGCTCGATCAGCTCAAGGAAGTGCTCGACGTCGGGCTGGCCGATGTGGTGCTGATCGACAATTTCGATCTCGAGGCGATGCGCAAGGCGGTCGCCCTGGTCGCCGGTCGCCTCGTCATCGAAGCCTCCGGCGGCATCACGCTCGAGTCTGCCGCGGCGATCGCCGAAACCGGCGTCGACTATCTATCGTCGGGCGCGCTCACCCATTCGGTGACCAATCTCGACATCGGACTGGATATCGAGATGTAGCTGTTATCCGTCACCCTGAGGTGCGAGCGCAGCGAAGCCTCGAAGGGCGACGGCCCGGACCGAGAAACATCCTTCGAGGGCCGCTTCGCGGCCACCTCAGGATGACGATCAGAGCTTGGCGGTCTGCACGCCCTTGCGGTCAGCAGGCGACGCAGCGGCTTGCGGGCCTTTGGCCACCGGCTCCGGCCTTGGCGTCGCCGCCGCGGCGGCAGGAGCCGCGGCGGCTGTTGCCGCAGCTTGCGGCTTGTCGGCTTGGGTCTCGTCCTTGACCGCTGCCGGACTCCAGGTCGGCTCGTCATCGCCCCACGCGCGCGGCCGGTAGAAAGTGTGGACGCCGAGCTTGTAGAGCCGCACCATTTCATGCACCCAGCTCGGGTGCACCCAGTAAGCGTGATAATGCGTCGCGTGCCCGATATCGGCGAGCCAGATTTTGCCGTCGAGCATTTTCTTGGCGATCTCTTTGGCCTGCTCCCACATATCCGGCTCGTCGATTTGGCTCAGATCTTTGCCTTCGCAGGCGAAGGTGAATTGACAGGCCAGATGATGATTCTTGTTCTGAAACACGACGCCGCAGACGTCGTGCGGATAGTAGCCGGAGAACACGCGGTTCATGACGACCTGCGCCACCGCTTCCTGGCCTTGATAGGGTTCGCCGCGCGCCTCGAAATAGATCGCCGCGGACAGACACTTTTCGGCGTGCGCGCGCGGCTCGCCGTCGAGGCCGAGGCGGTGCGCTGGGCTTTCCATCAAGCTGGGATCGTCCTTGCCGGCGACTGACTCGCCGCCGTCTCCGGCCGAGTAATCGGCACCTTCGAGCGCCGAAAGTTTTATGCCGGAATCGTCGGACGGCGGCACTAGGATCGGCGCCGCTCCGGGCGCCCAGCTTTGCAGGCCCTCGCGCGAACCCAAGACGCCGGTGCCGAAATAGACCGCCGCGCTGCGATCGGCGGCATCGTCGTCGAGGAACGACATTTCGTCGAGCGAGGAATCCTCGTCGCTGTCTTCCAACGCGGTACCCTCGGTAGCACGGACGGCCGCGACCGCATTGTCAGGGACGGCGCCGACGGCCGGCGCCAAGACGGTCGAGACATCGTGGTGGATATCGGTTTGCACGACGAGCGGCGCGGCGACGTCGCTGTTGGCGTGTTGTTCGGCTTTGGCGGATGGCGGCGCCGTCACGGCCGGCGGCGCTGCCTGTGACGGCGGCGATCCCGCTGGCGCGCTGACCGGCTGCAATTGCGGCAGGCTCGCCGGATTGCTCGGCGCCGGCGCCACGTTACTCGCCGGCAGCCGGTCGCCTTTATGGGTGCGGTTGACGGTCGGATATTCGATCTGTCGCGCGGGCTGAGCTGTGATCGGCTCGTCGATTTTCCAGGCGTAAGCATCGAGCGTGCGCGGATCGAAGTTGACGTTGATCAGGCCCGCGGGCTCCCCGATCGTCGTACCGATCGGCCGCGTGTAGTTGAAGGTTGCGGCTTGCACGGTGCCGAGCGGCGAAGCGATGAGATGCCAGCCCGTCGAGGCGCCGTGCTCATGCGTCACGAACGACGCGAGATCCTGATAGCCGACCGACGTCGGCATCAAGGCGATGCAGAAAGCGCTGAACCAAAAGCGCGCCGAACAGGACGCGCTCAAGACACGGCTACGCGACACCCCAACACGCGACGCCACAACTACCCCTACGCCAACACGCGCAACGCAACGCGTACACGATTATGGAAACGCCACCGCAGTGGCTCGAATGCGACGGTTTGATTTATTGGCGAGTTAACGTTGCGAAGGCGTTAATCGCGCGCGCCCGCGCGAGATTCGCTGCGCGATGTCGCAATCATCGTTACGCGAACGTTTCGCAAGTTCCGTGCGTGCTGCAATTGCGCACAAAATTTTGGAAATTTATTAACCACGAACACGCTTAGGCGATGGAACTTTCGGTTCCAACTATCCGTCCACCGTCGCGCCCTTACCGAGCGCCGCTTGTGCGGCGGCGAGCCGCGCGATCGGCACGCGAAACGGCGAGCACGACACGTAGTCGAGATTTACTTCGTGGCAGAATGCGACCGACGCGGGATCGCCGCCGTGCTCGCCGCAGATGCCGAGCTTGAGCTTCGGCCGCACTTTGCGGCCACGTTCGGCGGCGATGCGGATGAGTTCGCCGACACCGTCGCGGTCGAGCGAGACGAACGGATCGACCGGCAAAATGCCCTTCGCCGTATAGATACCGAGAAAGCTCGCGGCGTCGTCGCGGCTGATGCCGAAGGCGGTCTGCGTGAGATCGTTGGTGCCGAACGAAAAGAACTCCGCGGTCTCGGCGATTTCGCCGGCCTTGAGCGCCGCGCGCGGCAGTTCGATCATGGTACCGACCTGATAGTTGAGCTTGCTCTTGGTCTCCGACGCGACGGTCTTCGCCATGGCGTCGATGCGCTCCTTGACCAGATCGAGCTCAATCTTGGTGGCGATGAGCGGCACCATGATTTCCGGCGCCACCGGCTTGCCGGTTTCGCGCTCGGCTTCGACCGCGGCCTCGAAAATCGCGCGCGCCTGCATTTCCGCGATCTCCGGATAGGCGATGGCGAGCCGGCAGCCGCGAAAGCCGAGCATGGGATTGAATTCGTGCAATTCGCGGGCGCGATCGGCGAGCTTTTGCGGGTCGGCGCCCATCGCCTTCGCCACTTCGGCGATCTCCTGCTCGGTGTGCGGCAAGAATTCGTGCAGCGGCGGGTCGAGGAGCCGGATCGTCACCGGCAGGCCGCCCATGATCTTGAACAGGTCGACGAAATCGGCGCGCTGCATCGGCAATAGTTTCGCCAGCGCGGCGCGGCGCGCTTTTTCGTCGCCGGCCAAAATCATCTCGCGCACGGCGCGGATGCGGTCCTCATCGAAGAACATGTGCTCGGTGCGGCAGAGCCCGATGCCCTCGGCGCCGAATTTTATCGCGGCGCGGGCGTCGGCCGGGGTGTCGGCATTGGCGCGGACCCTGAGTTTGCGCACGCCGTCGGCCCATTGCATCACAGTGGCGAATTCGCCGGCCAGCGCCGGTTCCAGCATCGCCACTTTGCCGGCAAGCACCTGGCCGGTCGAGCCGTCGATGGTGAGTGTGTCGCCTTTCTTCAGCGTCGTGCCGCCCGCAGTCATGGTCTGCGCGCGGTAGTCGACGCGCAACGAGCCGGCACCGGAGACGCAGGGCTTGCCCATGCCGCGCGCCACCACCGCGGCATGCGAGGTCATGCCGCCGCGCGTCGTCAAAATCCCTTCGGCGGCGTGCATGCCGTGGATGTCCTCGGGTGAGGTCTCGACGCGCACCAGAATGACCTTGCGGCCCTGGCTTTTGAGAAGCTCCGCCTCTTCCGAGGAGAACACGATCTCGCCCGACGCCGCGCCGGGCGAGGCCGGCAAACCGGTGGCGAGGATCTTGCGTTCGGCATTGGGATCGATCGTCGGATGCAGCAGTTGCTCCAGCGCCGCGGGATCGACGCGCGCCACCGCTTCCTCTTTCGTTATCAGTTTCTCCTGCGCCAGTTCGACGGCGATGCGCAAAGCGGCCTGCCCGGTGCGCTTGCCGTTGCGCGTCTGCAGCATCCACAACTTGCCCTGCTCGACGGTGAATTCGAGGTCCTGCATGTCGCGGTAATGCTTTTCGAGCTTGGCGTGGATGCGGAGCAATTCAGCGAAGGCTTCCGGCAGCGCCGCCTCCATCGACGGCTTGTCGGAGGAGGCCTCTTTGCGTGCCGCCTCCGTGATCTCCTGCGGCGTGCGGATGCCAGCGACGACGTCTTCGCCCTGGGCATTGATCAAAAACTCGCCGTAGAGTTTTTTCTCGCCGGTCGAAGGATTGCGGGTGAACGCGACGCCGGTGGCCGAGGTCTCGCCCATGTTGCCGAACACCATGGCCTGCACGTTGACCGCGGTGCCCCAGCTTTCCGGGATAGCGTGCAGGCGGCGATAGGTGATGGCGCGCTGATTCATCCACGAGCCGAACACCGCGCCGATGGCGCCCCACAATTGCGCGTGCGGATCCTGCGGAAACGGCTTGCCGGTCTCCTCCTCGACGCGCTCCTTGTAGCGCGCGATCACCTCGGACCAGTCCTGGGCGTTGAGATCGGTATCGAGCGCGTAGCCGTTGCGGTCCTTATGGTCGTCGAGGATTTCCTCGAAATGATGATGGCCGATGCCGAGCACCACATCCGAATACATGGTGATGAAGCGCCGGTAGCTGTCCTGCGCGAAGCGCCGGTCGCCGGACTTTTCCGCAAGTGCATTCACCGTGATATCGTTGAGGCCGAGATTGAGCACGGTGTCCATCATGCCGGGCATCGAGGCGCGCGCGCCGGAGCGCACCGAAACCAACAGCGGATTCTCGGCGTCGCCGAATTTCTTGCCGGTGATGCGGCCGACCTCCTTGAGCGCGGTCTCGACCTGCGCCTTGAGGCTCTTCGGATAGGTTTTGCCGTGCTGGTAGAAATGGGTGCAGAGCTCGGTGGTGATGGTGAAGCCGGGCGGCACCGGCAGGCCGAGATGCGCCATCTCGGCGAGACCCGCGCCCTTGCCGCCAAGGAGGTTGCGCATGTTGGCGCGCGCTTCCGCTTTGCCGCCACCGAAGGCATAGACCCATTTGCCTTGCGCCGGCGCCTTCGCCGCCGCGGATTTACGCACCGGCGCGCGCGCCGATTTGGGCGCGGATTTGCCCTTGCGGGCCGCCGATTTCTTCACCGGCTGACGGGACTGCTTGGAGCGCGATTTGACCATGACATCATGCGGCTAGGGGGATTCGGCTCAGTGTGATTGCAAGTCCCGGCAGACGATGCAAGCCGCACCAGTCCCTAATGGATGAAGTGGTGGACGGCGTTGAGCCCGACCAGGCCCTCGATAATGAGATAAACCGCGACAATGATGTTGAGGAGCCGCGGGATGATCAGAATAAGGATGCCGGCAATGAGGGCTACGATCGGTGACAGTTCGGCAGCGGTGATGATCATGATTTTCCTCGGGTTTGGAATGCATTTCGGGAGGAGCGCAAAACACGCGGCTGAAATTGGACAGACGTTTAACGCGCCAGCCGCCGTTCGGTTCTACCATGATTGTCATTCCGGGGCGCCGCGAAGCGGCGAGCCCGGAATCCATATCCACAGGCGCCGGGCTTAATGGATTCCGGGCTCGCGGGCCTGCGCCCGCGCCCCGGAATGACGGATCACCCCTCGATCTTCGAAAAATCCGCCACGGCGCGGGTGGCGGCGCGGATTTCGTTGAGGAGCTTCAGCCGGTTCTCGCGGAGCGCCTGATCTTCCACATTCACTGTAACTTTGTCGAAGAAGGCATCGACCGCGGGGCGCAGTTTCGCCATGGCGGTCATCGCGGCGGCGAAATCTTCTTTTTCAACGGCGCGCGTCGCCTCGGCCTTGGCGGCCTCAATCGCCCGCGCCAGCGCCTTTTCTTCATCCTGCTTGTAAAGCTTCGGCTCCGGCGCGCCGGTATAGTCGCGCAAATCCTTCTTCTCCTCGATGCGGATGATGTTGGTGGCGCGCTTATAGCCGGCGAGCAGGTTCTTGCCGTCCTCTGTGTCGAGGAATTTGCCTAAAGCCTCAACGCGGCGGACGAGAGAAGGAGGTCGTCCTGGCTTCCGAGAGCAAAAACAGCAACAAGATGGTCGTGTCGCGGCGCCCTGCTCGCGGAGCTGAACTTTCAGACCGATCAGCAAAAAAGATCATCAGACACGGTCAAGGCTGGCGCAATGATTTCCCACGAAAGTTGAACGGAGCATTGGCGAGCCGCTTTGCACGACGTCCAGAACGGTCTCCGCCAAAATTAGTTCATTCAGGCGGTTTGCGAATTCTTCGGGAAAGACATGAGTTCAGCCAGTACTGGTTCTGCCGTTGAAGAAGTTCGTTGATCTTGAGGCCTACAATAAGCTGTGACGTAACGAGTGGTGCAAATGCCATTGCGTACCCAGGAAACGCGAAGATCGTTCTCTAGCACCAAGCGTATTAGTCCCAACGCCGCTCTTCTCAGAGCATAGGGGTCCTTGCTCCCCGTGGGCTTCTCATTAATAAGCCAAAATCCCACCAACATATCGATCTTATCCGCTAGCGCGACGGCGACCGACACCGGATCGCTCGGCACCAGATCGTCCGGCCCTTTCGGCCGGTAATGATCCTCGCAGGCATGCGCCACGGCTTCGTCCTCGCCCTGCGCCTCGGCGTAGTATTTGCCCATGGTGCCTTGCAGCTCGGGGAATTCGCCGACGACTTCCGTGAGCAGGTCCGCCTTGCAAAGCCGCGCCGCACGTTTTGCTTTAACCGGGTCGGCGCCGGCCAGCGGCGCCAATTCGGCGGCCAATCGCTCAATCCGTTCAATGCGCTCGGCCTGGGTCCCGAGCTTCTCGTGAAACACGATGTGTTCGAACTTTGGCAGCCTATCTTCGAGCCGCGACTTTAAATCGGTCTCGTAGAAAAACTTGGCATCCGACAAGCGCGCGCGGATGACGCGCTCGTTGCCGGCGACGATGGCGGCGCCGCCGTCCGCGGTTTCGATGTTCGATACCAGGAGGAACTTGTCGACCAGCTTGGCGTGTGCCGTGTCGCGCAGCACGAAGCATTTCTGGTTGTTGCGGATGGTGGCGCGGATGACTTCCTCCGGAATCCGCAGGAAGCTCTCCTCGAAGGAGCCCATCAGCACCACCGGCCATTCGACGAGTCCGGCGACCTCGCTGAGCAGGCCATCGTCCTCGATGAGCTCCAGCCCCTGCGCGAAGGCGAGCTGCTTCGCCTCGGTGAGAATGATTTGTTTGCGCCGCTCGGCATCGGGCACGACCTTGGCCTTGTAGAGCTTATCCGCGTAGTCCGCGAAGCGGCGCACCGTGAACGGCTCCGGCGCCATGAAACGATGGCCGCGCGTGACGTTGCCGGCGGCGATGCCGTCGACCTTGAACGCCACGATGTCCGGCTCCTCGGTCTCCGGCCCGAAGGTGGCGAGTATGGAATGCAGCGGCCGCACCCAGGTGAGCGCGCCGGGCTCCGCCGACGGCGCACCCCAGCGCATCGATTTCGGCCAGGGAAAGCTTTTGATGACGGCGGGCAAAACCTCGCCAATGACGTCGATGGCGGCGCGGCCCGGCTTCTCGATCACCGCGACATAAAAGTCGCCCTTCTTGTCGGGTTGCACTTTGGCCTCGCCGATCGATTTCAACCCGGCGGCTTTGAGAAACCCGGCGACCGCCTGCTCCGGCGCGCCGACGCGCGGGCCCTTCTTCTCCTCGCGCAGATCGGACTGGCGCACCGGCACGCCGTGCACGGCGAGCGTCAGCCGCCGCGGCGTGACGAACGCCTTGGCGCCCTCATAGACGAGGCCTGCCTCCACCAGCCGGTCGGTGACAAGCTTGCGCAAATCCTCCGCCGCCCGCGCCTGCATCCGCGCCGGGATTTCCTCGGAAAAAAGTTCGAGCAGGAGATCGGGCATTATCGATTCTCACCCTCCCCTGGAGGGGGAGGGTCGGCGCGCAAAGCGCGCCGGGGTGGGGTGACGGCGCCGCCACCGCTTATGCTTCAAGGGAGCGGGTTCGGAATCCCGCGAACCATGGAGCGCCGCATAATCGGTTTCCAGAACGCCATCCATATTGTCCGTCAAATCGTTATTCCAGATGCGAATGACTCGGTAGCCCTCGGACTCTAGCCACCGAGTTCGTTCAGCGTCTCGTGCCTTGTGCGCGTCGGCGGCGTGCTGCGAGCCGTCAAGTTCAATGACGAGACGCGCAGCCATGCAGGCGAAGTCGGCGACATAAGGACCGATCGGGACTTGGCGGCGGAAATGTGTGCCGGCAGTCTCGATCGTGCGTAGGCGCTTCCACAGCAGGAGTTCGGTTTCCGTCGCATTTGCGCGCAAGCGACGCGCGGTCGCCCGGCGAAATCTCTCGATCGGAAAACTGTTACTCGTCATGGCTTGCCTCACCGCTGCATCACCCCACCCCGGCGCGGCTACGCCGCGCCGACCCTCCCCCTTCAGGGGAGGGTGCATCACAGCGTCTTATGACTGCCGTCGCACAGCGGCTGATGTGACGAGCGCTTGCAGGCGCAGAACCACACCTCCTCGCTCGCCTCCGCCTTCCATTCCTGCGGCCGGAATGCGGTGCCCTTGTGCGAACCGTCGCAGAACGGCTGCGTCTTCGAGCGTCCGCAGGCGCACCACCAATAGCTTTCGCCGGCCACGACATTGATCGGCAGCGGCCGACGGCCGCCAATTTCCGGAACATCGCTCATGGACTTCTCCCTCCGCCTTCGGTCGCGAGCCAGGCCGCACCGCACGCTTTGGCAAGCTCGCGCACGCGCAAAATGTAGCTCTGCCGCTCGGTGACCGAGATCACCCCGCGGGCGTCGAGCAGATTGAACACGTGGCTCGCCTTGATGCACTGATCGTAGGCCGGCAGCGCCATCAGATGCTTGCCGCTGTTCTGCCGCGCGCCGCCGTCGGCCTGCCAGCCGGCTTCCAGATATTTGTTGCAGGCGGTTTCCGCCATGCGGAATTGTTCGAACAGCATGTCGGTGTCGGCATATTCGAAATTGTGCCGCGAATATTCCTGCTCGGCCTGCAGGAAGACGTCGCCGTAGCTCACCCGCTGCGCTCCGTCGCGGCCGTTGAAATTGAGCTCGTACACGTTCTCGACGCCTTGCACGTACATCGCCAGCCGCTCGAGGCCGTAGGTCAGTTCGCCCGCCACCGGCGCGCATTCGAAGCCGGCGACCTGCTGGAAATAAGTGAACTGCGAAACCTCCATGCCGTCGCACCAGCATTCCCAGCCGAGCCCCCAGGCGCCGAGCGTCGGGCTTTCCCAGTCGTCCTCGACGAAGCGGATGTCGTGGACCTTGGGATCGATGCCGATCGCATAAAGCGATTTCAGGTAGAGCTCCTGCAGATCGTCCGGCGATGGTTTGAGGATCACCTGCAGCTGATAGTAATGCTGCAGGCGGTTCGGGTTCTCGCCGTAGCGGCCGTCCTTGGGCCGGCGCGACGGCTGGACGTAAGCGGCGTTCCACGGCTTCGGCCCGAGCGCGCGCAGCGTGGTTGCCGGATGAAAGGTGCCGGCGCCCACCTCCATGTCGTAGGGCTGCAAAATGACGCAGCCCCAGTCCGCCCAGTAGCGCTGCAAGGCGAGAATGAGCCCCTGAAACGAGCGTTCAGGGCGCATATAAGGCGGCAAAGCTGCGTTCATGAGCCGTTGTTGGTGGAAGGCGGGATCAAGGTCAAGTCTTCCGCAGGTCAAGTCTCGGCCCGCACCATCGAACCGAAGATGACAATTCCTATCACGCCCGCTATGCTAACACCGCAAAACAACGATCGGCGGTTTGGGAGGAAATTGTGCGCATAATTCGAACCATAGTGATTGGCCTCGCCACGGTTTTGGCGCTGGCCGCCCCGCAATTGGCCAAGGCGCAGGATTTCCCGACCCGGCCGGTGCGTATCGTCGTGGCGTTCCCGCCCGGCGGCCCCACCGATTTCGTCGGCCGCATGATCGCCGACAAGATGACGACGCTGCTCGGCCAGCGTGTTTATATCGACAACAAGCCCGGCGCCAACGGCACGCTGGGCGGCGGCGACGTCGCCAAATCCGATCCCGACGGCTACTCGCTGTTCCTCACCACCGCCGGCGCGGTGACGGTGTCGCCGCACATTCAGGCGAAAATGCCGTTCGACACATTCCGCGATTTTGCGCCGGTTGCGCTGGTCACCAAGGTGACCGAAGTGCTGGTGGTGTCGCCGAAACTTGGCGTGAAAAACGTCAAAGACCTCGTCGCGCTGGCCAAGCAAAAGCCGGGCGCCGTGACCTTCGCCTCGACCGGCGTCGGTTCGCCGCCGCATCTCGCGCAGATATTGCTGGCGACCGCCGCGGACGTGAAATTCCTGCACGTGCCCTATCGCGGCGCGGCGCCGGCGCTGACTGATCTGCTCGGCGGCCAGGTGCAAGTGGTTTCGCTCGACATGCCGGTCGTGATTGCGCAAATCCAAGCCGGCGCCTTGCTGCCGATCGGGGTAGCCGCGGAAAAGCGTGACGCCTTGTTGCCCGACGTTCCGACGCTGGCCGAACAGGGCTATCCGAATACCGACGCATCGAACTGGTACGCGCTGTTGGCGCCGGCGAAGACGCCGCCCGCGGTGATCGCCAAGCTCAACAAGGCGGTCAATGACGCACTCAACGATCCGGCGGTGCACGACAAGCTGGTCAAAGCTGGCGCCACGCCGGTCGGCGGCACGCCGCAATCGCTCGCGACGTTCCTCAAGTCGGAATACGACAAATGGGGCCGCGTCGTCGAAGCCAATGGGATCAAGGAGCAGTAACCGTCATTCCGGATTGCCGCGGAGCGGCAAGTCCGGAATCCATAATCACGGATCGTGGATAGGGATTCCGGGCTCCTCGCTTCGCGAGGCCCCGGAATGACATTCTATCCCGGCCGATATTCGCCGGTCTTCGGATCGGGCTTCAGCTTAGGCAGCGTGGAGCGGTCGGGCGGCTCAGCCGAAGCCCTGGCGCGGACTTCATTGAGTTCGGTGTTGACGCGTTGTACTTCCCTGGCGCACCAGCGCACCACGACGGCTGCCCCCATAACTCCCAGCGCGAAGACGATGAGCGGCGGCATCCTATTCTCCTGTAGCTCAGGCCCGATTGTCAGAGGCCATACCGCGCCCAAATAGCGCGTGCTTCAAGCGCCGAAATCAGGTCTTCGGCAAGACCCAGCCCGGCAACGGCCTGCATCGCGTCGCTGCGGGCGACGCCGAGAATGCGGCGGCCTAGGAAACCGCGTTCGGCGGTGATCAGGGGTGTAACCACCTTGTCTCCGAATCGTTCGCGCAGGGTCCCGCGTAAGTCGCCGATGGCGTCGACCAGGCCGAGTTCCATGGCCTTTTGTCCGGTCCAGTATTCTCCGGAGAATAAGTCATTTTCCGGACCCTGCAGCTTGGCGCCGCGCCGCGACTTGACGAGCGTGATGAAGTCTTCGTGGATGTGTCGCTGCAATTTCTTCAGGCGTTCGACGTCGTCGGGATTTTCCGGCAGGAACGGATCGAGCATCCCCTTGTGGTCGCCCGATGTATAGAGCCGGCGCTCGACGCCGATCTTGGCGATCAATTTGTCGAAGCCGAACGAGCCGCCGACCACGCCGATCGAGCCGACGATCGAATACGGATCGGCGATGACCTCGTCACCGGCGCAGGCGATCATATAGCCGCCGGAAGCGCCGGCGTCCTCGATGAAGGCAATCACCGGGCGCTTATGCTCATCCGCCAGTTCCCGGATGCGCAGAAAAATCAGGTGCGATTGTACCGGCGATCCGCCCGGCGAATTAATGGAAAGCGCGACTGCGGCGGCGCGCCGGATGGTAAAAGCACGATCGAGCGTCCGGGCGATGCCGGCCAACGACAGGCCGGGCCGCAACGGCGTCGAAAATCCGATGACACCGGTTAACCGCACCACCGGCACGATCGGCCGGTCGCGGCGAAACCGCTGCGGTATCAGTGGGCTCAACGCGCCAAATACGCGGCCGCAAAAATTCCGCATGCGTTCTCCAGTCCACGGTACGGTCATAAAGCTCAAATAAGAGTCATTGGGTTAAGCCTCAAGTAACCGTTTCTTAATCGGTGGAACGCTTCTTGCTTAACTGACGTTGCCGAAAACAACGGCGGAGGCGAAGCAGTGACGAAGATCGAATTCCTTTTGTTACTTATGAGCGTTTTTGTAGGTCTTTGCTATGTTCCCGTCCGCACCGAGGCGAAGAAAGCCGTGCCGGGCCGCTCAATTCGCTATCAGCGTGATGCCTAACGGCTGAGCAGAAAGTCTTGCTTACTCGAATTAGCTTCGGGAATTAAAGTTTCGTAACCTTTAGCTCTCAGCTCTTCAGGAATGGAACGACGGCGCCGTCGCGCAACACCGCTTCCGCGGCTGCGCTTGGCTTGCCGTCAGCGTCGGCAAGGACAAAACCGGGCAGCAGCGATAGCGGCCCATCACGGCCTTTTGCGCCGCGCACCAGCACGCGGATTGCCGCAACGCCGGGCTTGGGATGGATCGGCACGACCGAAATCGCGCCAAACTCCATGGCGAGCGCCGCCAGTACGTCGGCAAGACCGTCGGCACGCCAGATCAGCGTGACTACGCCCGCCGGGCGGAGAAGCCGCGCCGCCGTACGTAGCCACACCGCCGGCGTCTCATGTGTCGCGGTGCGCGCCACGCGACGGCCGCGATCGGGCGACGGATTTTGCGGCGCGTTGAACGGCGGATTCATCAGGACGTGATCCGCCGACTCCGGCGCAAGTCCCACGGCGACGAACGCGGCAGCGGGCGCGGCGACATCCAGACAAACCGCGCGGGCACGCGGCGCAAGTCCGTTGTGCGCGGCGTTCGCCTGCGCGAGCGCGGTGAGCACCGGATCGATCTCGATCAGCGTGACGCCAAGCCCATCGATACGGCGCGCCAGCGCCAAGCCGGCCGCGCCGACGCCGGCACCGAACTCGACGGCCTGCTCGCCGGGCTGCGCCGGCACCGCCGCCGCGAGCAGGATCGCATCATGGCCGAACCGATGGCCGCGCAACGGCTGGCGCAGCACCAGCCTGCCGCCGAGGACGGCATCCTCGCTGGTTCCACCATGCTCGGCGGAAATCTCAGTCGACGTTTCAATCAATGTGAGGCCGTAGCTCGTTACCGAAGCCGGCGTCTTGCAACAGCCGCCGCGCTGCCAGGATTTGTTCCTCGCCGACCAGGATGCGGCGCGGGAAAATGCCGATCGAGCCTTCCAGCACGCTCATATTCTGGTCGACCACCATATGTTCGATATGCGCGCCGTTGAGCAGCGCTTCGATCGCCGAGATCAGCACGGCATCGTTGGTGCGGACGAGTTCGCGCAATATCAGCTCCGCTGCCGTTCCTCGCCCGGTGCGCGCAGCGCCAGAGAGCGCAAGGCACCAAAATCGCCACTTCCGATTGGGTGGCCTCGTAGCGGTTTATGCTTATGTTGCCCGGCGAGTTCGCTGGTCGACATGCCTTTTTTTACCCCCTTCCCGGCCGCGGCCGGTTCAGTGCCTGGCACGATCATTGCTGGCTGGATGCCGCCGGCAAATCTATAGATGGCGGCGCCATATTGGCAGACTTGCCGCATGACCATAGCGTTTCTATGCTTCGGCGTCGCGCCCGGAAAATGCCTGCCTGGAGACCGTAGTGGCCGTCATTGTCCCCTTTGAAAGTCCGCGAGAGCCCTCGATCGACCCCCTGGTCGACCTGGTGGCCGCCGACATGGAGCGCGTCAACGCGACGATCATTGGGCGTACCGGCTCCGAAGTGACGATGATCCCCGAGGTGGCCAAGCACCTCATCAATTCCGGCGGTAAACGGCTGCGGCCGATGCTGACGCTGGCTTTGGCGCGGCTCGCCGGCTATGCCGGCGACGGCCACATCAAGCTCGCCGCCGCGGTCGAGTTCATGCATACCGCGACGCTGTTGCATGACGACGTCGTCGACGAGAGCGAACTGCGGCGCGGCAGGCTCGCCGCCCGCATGCTGTGGGGCAATGAGGCCAGCGTGCTGGTCGGCGACTTCCTGCTCGGCCAAGCGTTCCAGATGATGGTCGAGGTCGGCAGCCTCAAGGCACTGGAAATCCTCGCCGCCGCCGCGGCGGTGATTGCCGAGGGCGAGGTCATGCAGCTCGCCGCCGCCAAGAACACGGCGACCACCGAGGACGAATATATCGCGGTGATCCGCGCCAAGACCGCCGAGCTGTTTGCGGCGGCTTGCGAAGTCGGCCCGGCACTATCGGCGCGGCAGAAGGCGGAAGCCGCCGCGAGCCGCTCGTTCGGCATGAATCTCGGCATCACCTTCCAGCTGGTCGATGACGTGCTCGACTATGGCGGCGCGGCGGCGCGGCTCGGCAAGAACATCGGCGACGATTTCCGCGAGGGCAAGATCACGCTTCCGGTGGTGCTCGCCTTCCGACGCGGCAGCGACGACGAGCGCGAATTCTGGCGCAGGACGCTTGAGCGCGGCGAGACCAAAGACACCGATCTCGATCACGCCATCGGATTGATGGTCAAGCACCGCGCGCTGGAAGACACTATCGGCCGCGCCCACCATTATGGCGCCATCGCCCGCGACGCCCTGGCACTGTTCCCGGATTCGACGATGAAGGCCGCCTTGGTCGAAACCGTGGATTTCTGCATCGCCCGGACGCACTAACAAGGCGGCATTTTTTGTCTGAGAACTGAGGAGCTTATCCGTTATGGCGTAGGAACTCGCGCGCGCTACAAAGCGTTATTTGGCAGCGAGACGAGAGGCGTGAGCCCCAATTCGATGCCATCCCCCGAGCCGCCTCCGGACGAACCCGACGATACAAAGGCAGGCATCACGCCTTCCGCCGAACCCACCCCGGGATCCGATCCTCTCAAGGCGCTCCCGGCCTCCGCGCTGATCATAGCGCTGATTGGGCGCATCCTCCTTTCGACGCGGCGCGCTTTTGACGGCATGCGCGGTGCAGCTCCGCGCTGGCGACGGTGGCGGCAATGCCGACGATCAGTTTCAATACTGTGGCAGCCGACGACGCCACCATGCCGGACCGCAGTTACGGCCCCGGCTTTCATTCGCCATTCCGGCTGTTCTGGTTTCGCTTTTAAGTTTGCGGTGAAGCCTGAGAGCTAACTGGCGCTGGCCAGCACGCAAGCGCGCACCCACCATCGCGGGTATTTGTTGCTCATTGCGTCCGCGGCGCGGAGCGCCTCGACTGTTCCGTCGAAAATTCCGAAACATGTCGCGCCCGATCCCGACATGCGGGCGAGCCGGCAGCCGGCAAGCGTGCGCAGCGCGGCGAGCAGATCGCCGATCGCCGGCGCGAGCTTGACTGCCGCAGCTTCGAGATCGTTCGCCTGCTGCGCTAGAGATTGAAGAAATTTCTGCCGGTCCTGAGCTTTTTCTACCGCCGCAAGATCGAAGGCCGGGAGCGGATCAATGGCGCGGGTCCATCCGGCAAAAACATCCTTGGTCGCGAGCGCGACGCCGGGATTGACCAGCACGGCCGACAATTTGGGAAGACTGAGCGGCGCGGAAAGTTTCTCGCCGATGCCCCACATCAGCCGCGGCCGCGGATCGAGGCAGACTGGCACATCGGCGCCAGTGGCGCGGGCGGCTTCGTAGAGACGCGGATCGCTCGCAGGCAGATCGTTGGCCCGCGCCAGGAGCCGCAGCGCCGCAGCCGCGTCGGCCGAGCCGCCGCCGAGCCCGGCGGCGACCGGCAGTTCCTTGTCGAGCTGGAATGCGCCTGTGATGAGGCCGGGAATGCGCGCGGCAAGCGCGCGCGCGGCTTTGAGCACGAGATTGTCGGCATCGGCGCCGGCTTGCGGCGCCCGCGGTCCGCCGACTGTCAGCTTAAGCTCGCCACCGGGGGTCAAGCTCAAGCGGTCGCCGCAATCGGCGAAGACGACCAGGCTCGAAAGCTCGTGATAGCCGTCGGCGCGGCGGCCAAGGACCCGCAGCGTCAGATTGACCTTGGCCGATGCGGTCTCAACAAGCGGAGCCGGCAAGAAGAACCCTCACCCGCCGTTGCCGGTCTTCTTTGCCTTTTCGGCGTCCGCCGCGGAATTCGCCTTGTCGGCATCGGTGGGGGCAGCCGGCTTGCTGGCATCGGCCGCCGAGGACGTATCGGACGGCAGGCCGTTTTGCAGTTTGGCCTCGAGCTTGGGCAGATCTTCCGGATCGGGCTTGAGGTCGACCGCCTGCGACCATTGGAAGTGTGCTTCCAAGGTGCGCCCGACCCGCCAATAGGCATCGCCGAGATGGTCATTGATGGTCGGGTCTTCCGGCTTGAGCTCGACGGCCCGTTCCAGATTTTTGACCGCCTCGTCATAATTGCCGGTGCGGAAATAGGCCCAGCCCAGCGAATCGACGATGTAGCCGTCGTCCGGCCGCTGCTCGACGGCCTTGCGGATCATGTCCATGCCTTCATCGAGATGAACGCCCTGATCGACCCACGAATAGCCGAGATAATTGAGCACCAGCGGCTGATCGGGATAGAGCTGCAGCGCCTTTTTCATATCGGCTTCGGCGAGCGGCCACTGATGCGAGCGCTCGTAACAGATGCCGCGGAAGTAGAACGTTACCCAGTTCGATTTCTCGGGATTTTGCAGGCTGTCGATCGCTTTGCTGTAGGTCTTGGCGCAATCGGCAAAATCCTTGTGCCCGCGTTCGACATTGCCGAGCTCGATAATCGCCTCGGTGTCCTTGGGGTGGTCGGCGATGACTTTATCAAGGAGCTTCTTGGACTCGTCGGTGCGGCCGAGCGCGTCGAGATCGACCGCCGTCTGGATTTGCGCGTTACGCGACAGTGGCGAGCCGGGCGGCACCCGCTCATAAGCGTTGATGGCAAGCTCAGGCTTCTTGAGATCCTCGTAGAGATCGCCGAGCGACAACAGCGCCATGGCATGGTTCGGCTCGAGGTAAAGCGCAAGCTGCAGATAGATCAGCGCAAGATCCTCGCCGCCGCGGCGTCCGATCGAAGCGCCCAGCCCGTAAAGCGCCTCGGCGGCACCGGCTTGCGGCGTATCGACCAGCGGCGGCAGCTTCTCGCCGTCCGAAATCTGCTTCATCTCCGCGTCGATCACCGGATGGTTCGGCAGCTGCTGCGCGAAATCCTGATAGACCTTGAGCGCGTCGTCCTTGCTGGCATTGCGCGACAGCCAGCGGCCATAGGCTTCTACGGTGCGCAGAGCCGTCGGATCGGCCTTGTACGCGCTGGCGTAGCGCTTGCCGGCCGCCTTCGAATCCTTCGCATCATCGAGAATGAGCCCGGCATGCAGATCCTTGAAAATGCCGTACCAATCCGGTCCCGACAGCTTGTCCATGGTGTCGATGGCCGCATGGGCATCGCCGTCGCCGGCTTGCGCCCAGGCCGACAACAGCGTCGCCGTGAGGTCGGTCACCGGACCGCGCACCGACTGCGCAAAATCTTCGCGGGCTTGGCTGTAATGTTTCTTTTTGAGTTCGCGGATGCCGACGACGAGGCGCGAAATGCGATCACTGTGATCGATCGCGAGCACCTTGTCGGCAAGCTTGGTCGCGCCGTCGATATCGCCGTCGGAAAGCTCGGAAAGAAACGCGCGGCTCAAAAGATCGGTGTTGTGCGGATCGAGCTTGAGCACATCGAGGTAGTAGGTGGCGGCGGCGCCCTCGTCGCGCTCGGCTGACGCGTGCCGGGCGGCCAGATAACTGCCGAAGGCGTTCTCTGGCGACAACTGCTGTTGTGCCGGCGTCTCGGCGGCAAGCGCTGACGAAAGGCTCAAGGCTAAGGCGATGCCGACGGTGGCGGCATGCCGGGGCAGCGAATGAATCACGAGATCTCCCTTGGCGAATTGGTTCGGCTGACGAACTGGCTCGGTGGCGCGGGAATCAAGCGCCCGATGCCTCTCAATATCTGCGCAAGAATGGCCCTTTTGCCGCACGCCCGCAAGGACACAAACTCAGCACCTCGCCACGTACACTCTCGCGCCCAATCGGCCTTTAGGCCTCAACGGCGGCGAAATCGCGGCAGTAAAATTGGCTATCGGCCGCACATCGACCATCACCGTTTCGAAGCGTATTGCGCACAAGCGCCGGCGGGCGCGCTCAATCACATATTCGGATAATTCGGCCCGCCGCCGCCTTCGGGCGGCACCCAGGTGATGTTCTGGTTGGGGTCCTTGATGTCGCAGGTTTTGCAATGGACGCAATTCTGCGCGTTGATGACGAACTTCTCCTGACCGCTCTCCTCGACCCATTCGTAGACGCCGGCCGGGCAGTAGCGCGCCGAAGGCCCGGCATAGACGCCGTATTCCGACGACTTTTGCAGAGCCATGTCGCGCACCAGAAGATGGACCGGCTGGTCCTCCTCATGATTGGTATTCGACAGATAGACCGACGACAGCCGGTCGAAGGTCAGTTTGCCGTCGGGTTTGGCATAGGCGATGCGCCGGCATTTTGCCGCGGGCTGCAACGACGCGTAATCGGGCCTGCCATGCTTGAGCGTGCCGAACGGCGAAAAGCCGAGCGTCGAGGTCCACATATCGAGGCCGCCGAGCGCAATGCCGAGCGCGGTGCCGTATTTCGACCATAGCGGCTTGGCGTTGCGCACCCGCCACAAGTCGTGGCCGATTGGTGAGGAGCGCCAAGCATTTTCGTAATCTGACAGTTCGTCATTGGCGCGGCCTGCGGCGAGCGCCGCCGCGACGTGCTCGGCCGCGAGCATGCCCGACAGCATGGCGTTGTGGCTGCCCTTGATGCGCGGCACGTTGACGAAACCCGCCGCGCAGCCGATCAGCGCGCCGCCGGGGAAGACAAGCTTCGGCACTGACTGCCAGCCGCCTTCGGTAATGGCGCGGGCGCCGTAGCAAATGCGTTTTCCCCCCGCGAAAGTGTCGCGAACGAGCGGATGCGTCTTGAAGCGCTGAAATTCCTCGAACGGCGACAGATAGGGATTGCGGTAATTGAGATGAACAACGAAGCCGACCGAAACCAGATTGTCGTCGTAGTGATAGATGAACGAGCCGCCGCCGGTGCGATTGTCGAGCGGCCAGCCGAGCGTGTGCTGCACAAGGCCCTTGCGGTGCTGTTCCGGCGCGACCTGCCACAGCTCTTTTAGCCCAATGCCGAATTTTTGCGGGTCGCGATTTTGCGACAGCGCAAAGCGCTCGATCAGCACCTTGGACAGGCTGCCGCGCGCGCCTTCGGCCAACAACGTGTATTTGCCGCGCAGCTCCATGCCGCGGGCGAAGCCCGGCTTGTGGTGACCATCCTTGGCGACGCCCATGTCACCGGTAGCGACGCCGGCGACCGCATCGTTCTCGAACAGGACTTCGGCGGCGGCAAAGCCAGGATAGATTTCGACCCCGAGCGCTTCGGCCTTCTTCGCCAGATAGCGGCAGACATCGCCGAGCGAAACGATGAAATTGCCGTGATTGCTCATCAGCGGCGGCATCAGCGCCAGCGGCAGCCGCAGCGAGCCTGAACCACCCAACGCGTAGAAGCGGTCGGCGGTGACTTCGGTCTTGATCGGCGTATCTTCGCCGCGCCATTCCGGGATCAGACTGTCGAGGCCGATCGGATCGATCACCGCGCCCGAGAGGATATGCGCGCCGACCTCGGAGCCCTTCTCGACCACGACGACGGATTTGTCCGGCGCCAGCTGCTTGAGCCGGATTGCGGCAGCAAGGCCGGCCGGCCCCGCGCCGACGATCACGGTATCGAATTCCATCGCCTCGCGGGGCGGAAGCTCTGGCGTATTCATGGCATGCTCCGTATCCCGGTCGACAGCCGATGATTTTTCACGAAATTAGTGCCAATACAATCGACAAAGCCAAACGCCGGATTCCAGCCGTGACGCCGCAAGCCAAGGACGCCCGGGAACTTCTCGCTTTCTACCTCGATGCCGGCGCCGACGCGCTCATCGGCGAGACGCCGGTCGACCGCATGGCGGAAGAGACGGCACCGCCCCCTGCAAAAGGGAGGGCTATCTCCGCAAACGACCAGATGGGGGGCCGTGAGCAGCCAACGGCTATTCGCGCGGACCCTTCCCCGAATCGCCCTCCCCTTCCAGGGGGCGGAAATTCGCGAATTCCTCTTGCCGCCCCGGCGTCACCGGAAGCCGCCGTCATGGCGGCGCGCGAGGCCGCACGCAATGCGCAGACGCTCGACGAGTTGCGCGCGCTCCTCGAAGCGTTCGAAGGCTGCGCGCTGCGCGCCACCGCGACGCAGCTCGTCTTCGCCGACGGCAATCCGCAAAGCCGCGTCATGTTCGTCGGCGAAGCGCCCGGTTACGACGAGGACATCGTCGGCCGCCCCTTCGTCGGCCGCTCCGGCAAGTTGCTCGATCTGATGATGGCGGCGATCGGGCTCGATCGCAGTTCGGCTTACATCGCCAATGTCGTGCCGTGGCGGCCGCCCGGCAATCGCACACCCACCCCGCAGGAGACCGCGATCTGCCTGCCGTTCATCCGCCGCCAGATCGAGCTGGCGAACGTCGATTTCATCGTCTGCCTCGGCGGCCCGGCAATGCAGACGCTGCTCGCCGTCAAGGATGGCATCACCCGCACGCGGGGGCGCTGGTTTCCTTACGATACCGGCACGCGCGAGATCCGCGCGCTGGCGACGTTCCACCCGGCGTTCCTGCTGCGCAGTCCGCTGCAGAAGCGCTTCGCCTGGCGCGATTTTTTGGCGTTGAAGAAGGCGCTGGCCGGTTAGCTCACCCCAGCGCGAATTTCAGCGCAAAAATGACCGCCAGCACCAGCACGGCGGGCGTGGCGTCAGCGAACTTGCCTGCGATCAGCTTGCACAGCGCGTAAGTGATGAAGCCCAATCCGATCCCGGTGGCGATCGAGTAAGTCAGCGGCATGGTGATGGCGGCAACGACCGCCGGTGCCGCTTCGGTGATGTCGTCCCAGTCGATCTCGGCCAAACCGCGCGCCATGACGCAGGCGACATAAAGGAGCGCCGCGGACGACGCATAGGCCGGCACCATGCCGGCGAGCGGGGCGAAGAACAACGCCGCCAGAAAGAAGATGGCGACGAAGAAGGCGGTGAGGCCGGTGCGGCCGCCGGCGGAGACGCCTGCCGCGCTTTCGATATAGCTCGTCGTCGTCGAGGTGCCGATCAGCGAGCCGAACATGGCGGCAAAGCTGTCGGCGATCAGCGCCTGTTTCATGCGCGGCAGATTGCCGTTGGCGTCGGTCAGGCCGGCGCGGTGGGTGACGCCGATCAGCGTGCCGGCATTGTCGAACACGTCGACGAACAGGAAGCTCAAGATCACGATCAGAAACGAGCCTTCGGTGACGCGCGAAAAATCGAGCTGCAGGAAGGTCGGCGCCAGGGATGGCGGCGCCGCGACCACGCCACTGAACTTCGCCAGGCCGAGCGGAATGCCGATCACGGTGACGATGAGAATGCCGATCAGCGTGCCGCCGATGATGCGGCGATAGTTCAGCGCCGTGATCAGCACGAGGCCGAGCAGACACAGGATCGGCACCGGATTGCGCAGATCGCCGAGCGTGACCAGCGTCGCCGGCGACGCCACCACGATCTTGGACTCTTCGAGCGCGATGATGCCGAGAAATAGCCCGACGCCGGCGGAGATAGCGAGCTTCAAATTCTTCGGAATCGAATTGATGATGTATTCGCGGATACGAAAGATCGAGATCAGGAAGAAGATCACGCCTGAGCAGAACACCGCGGCCAGCGCCTGCTGCCAGGTATATTTCAGGGTCAAGACCACGGTGAAGGCGAAGAACGCATTGAGCCCCATGCCGGGCGCCAGCGCGATCGGGTAATTGGCATAGAGCGCCATCACCATGGTGGAGACCGCGGCGGCGATGCAGGTGGCGACGAACACCGCACCCTTGTCCATCCCGGCGTTGCCGAGGATCTGGGGATTGACGAAGACGATGTAGACCATCGTCAGGAACGTGGTCAGGCCGGCGATGAATTCGGTGCGGACATTGCTGCCCGCCTGGTCCAGGCCGAACCAACGATTGAGCACGGATTGGGGCTCTTGCGCGCGGCTCCCCCTAACTTCGTCCATGGTCTTCCCCCCTCGCCCGACTTCGCTCATACTATAGAGGATTTATAGCCGCAGGTGACGGAGTTGCGTCATGCACCTCGATCCGGTTCTGCTGGCGCGGTTGCAGTTTGCTTTCACGATTTCGTTCCACATCATTTTTCCGACCTTTACGATCGGGATCGCGATCTATCTCGCGACGCTGGAAGTGCTTTGGGGTTGGACCGGCGCCGAGCGCTATAAGCGGCTCGCCGCGTTCTGGACCAAGATTTTCGCGGTGTCGTTCGCGATGGGCGTCGTGTCCGGCGTGGTGTTGTCCTACCAGTTCGGCACCAATTGGAGCCGCTTTTCGGCGGTCGCCGGCAATGTGGTCGGTCCGCTGCTCGGCTATGAGGTCTTGGGGGCATTCTTTCTCGAGGCGTCATTTCTCGGCATATTGCTGTTCGGCGGCGAACGGGTGCCGCGCTGGCTGCATGTGTTCTCAGCTTTGATGGTCGCGCTGGGCACGTCCATGTCGGCGTTCTGGATTCTCTCGGCCAACAGCTGGATGCAGACGCCGACCGGCTACACGATGGAAGACGGCATCGCCTATCCGGCGGACTGGTGGGCCATCATCTTCAATCCGAGCTTCCCCTACCGGCTGGCGCACATGCTCAATGCCTCGCTGCTCACCGGCGGCTTCGTCGGCATCGCGGTCGGCGCGCGTTATCTGTTGGCGGGTCGCCATAGCGAGGAAGCGCGCACCATGCTGCGCATGGCGATCGGGCTGACCGCTGTGCTGGCGCCGCTGCAACTTCTCATCGGCGACATGCATGCCGAGAACACGCTCAAATATCAGCCGACCAAGATCGCCGCGATGGAAGGACATTGGGATGGCAGCAAGCCGGCGCCGTTCGAAATCCTTGCGTGGCCGGACGAGAGCACCGAAAGCAATCTCTACGCGATCTCGCTGCCGCATATCGGGTCGCTGTTGGTGACGCGGCACTGGGACGGCTTGTTCCCGGGACTGAACGACGTGCCGCCGCAGGACCGCCCGCCAGTGCCAAACGTCTTCTTCGGCTTTCGCATCATGGTCGGCATCGGTCTCTATATGATCGCGGCGGCCTGGTTCGGCGCGTGGTTGTGGTGGCGCGGGCGGCTATTCGAAACGCGCTGGTATCAGCAAGTGGTGGCGCACACATGGTGGGTCGGCTTTGTCGCCGTCATTTCCGGCTGGGTCGTCAGCGAAAGCGGCCGGCAGCCGTGGATCGTGGACGGCATTTTACGCACCGCGGACGCGGTCTCGCCGGTGCCGGCGGGCAGCGTTGCGACCACATTGGTCCTCTTCATCCTGGTTTACGGCGTCGTGTTCTCGTTCGGCGTCTACTTCATCAACCGGCTGATCGCCCAAGGCATCCAGGAAACACGGCTGCCTGAAAGAACGCCGCATCTCGCCGCCGGCCATCCGACTTTCGAGACCTGAGCGATCGCCATGACACACACCTTGAACATCGCCCCCTGGCTGCCGTGGATCTGGGCCGCGCTGATGGGCGTCGCCGTGGCGTTCTATGTCATCCTGGACGGTTTCGATCTCGGCATCGGCATATTGTTTCCGTTTGCTAAAAATGACGCCGAGCGCGACCGCATGCTGGCATCCATCGCGCCGTTCTGGGACGGCAACGAAACCTGGCTGGTGCTCGGCGGCGCCGGGCTCTTGGTCGCATTTCCGCGCGCCTATTCGATCATCATGCCGGCCTTCTATCTTCCGTTGATCATCATGCTGCTCGCTTTGGTATTTCGCGGCGTCACCTTCGAATTCCGCACCATCGCGCATCACAAGCCGTTCTGGAACGTCGCGTTCGCCGCCGGCTCGACACTGGCCGGCTTTTGCCAAGGCTTGGTGCTTGGCGGGCTGGTGCAGGGGGTGAAGATCGAGAACGGCGTTTATGCCGGCGGCCCGTTCGATTGGGCGACCCCGTTCGGCCTGCTATGCGGGTTCGGCGTCGTCGCCGGCTACGCGCTCCTCGGCGCGTGCTGGCTGATGCTCAAGACCGACGGCGACATGGCGGCCCGGGCGGCGGAAAAAGCGAAAGTACTGCTCGTCGCCGTGCTGGTATTCATGGCCGCGGTCAGCCTCTATACGCCGCTGACCGTGCCGCGCATCGCGCAGCGCTGGTTCACGATGCCGAACCTTCTTTATCTTGCGCCGGTGCCGATCGTCACCGCATTGGTCGCCTTCGCCGACTGGCGCTGGATCGAAGCACGGCATGACGTTGCGCCGTTTCTTGCCAGCATCGCGCTATTCCTGCTCGGCTATCTCGGCCTCGTCATTTCGACTGTTCCCTATATCGTGCCGCCGACGCTGACGATCCGAGATGCAGCGGCCGCGCCGTCGAGCCAGCTCTTCATGCTCATCGGCACGCTAATCCTGCTGCCGATGATCCTCAGCTATACCGCGCTGACTTATTGGCTGTTCCGCGGCAAGGTCCGCGAGGGCGCGGCGTATCACTGATTGTCATCGCGAACGAAGCGAAGCGTTCCAGCGCGACAAAGCGACCTAGCGCGCCGCCGCCGTCACACTGCCCGGCCTGATCACGCCCCAGCCGATCCACAGCGTCGGCAGCCGGCCCTCCACGGGACGATTGAACGCACGCGGCACTTCGGCGACGAGATCGGGAAAATACGCCTTGATGTCGGGCGGCGGTACTGGCGTGGTGTCAGGCGCGAGCCAGACCACGACCGCGCCCTTCTTGCGGATGTCGTCGGCGGTGACCCAGGGCGAACGCGCCGGATCGGCGTCAAAGAACACGCTCGGCCGGCTCGGCGCAGCGAGCGCGACCAGCGCGGCAAGCCGCGGATCGCCGGTGACGATCCCGAGCGGCTGCCCAGTCCGGCGCTCGAAACTGTCGGCGAAGAAGCGGCCCATGGCATTGGCCGGCTGCGCGACTTTCAGATCCATGCCAGCGGTCCACGGCAAGAGCACGATCAATATCGGCACGAAGATCGCCGGCACGATCAGTAGCCCCGCCCAAGCGAAACCGAGAATGCGCTGGTGATAAAGCGCAATGCTGTCGCCTGCGGCGATGATCAGCGCGAGCCCGGACAGCACGACGAGCGGCGCCGCGCCGCCGACCGGCAGCGCCCGCCCAAGCACGACGGCGACGCTTGTCGCCAAGAGACCCGGCACCAGCGCAAAGACCTTTACATAGGTCAGAGCGAACGTATCGACTGGCCCGCGCGCGAGCGGCGGCGACGGTGTCGCGCGCGCCCGCGGCCAGCCGGCGGCCAGCAACAAAAGGATGGCGAGCCCGGCATGGGCGAGGATGAGCGCAGCAAGGAGCCGCAGCCACAACATCGTGTTGGCGCCGGCGAGTGCGGCGTCGCGCAATCGTGCGAGCGTCGGGACAAGCGCGTCACCCGAAGCGGCACGCAGCATGCCGGCGAGCCAGATGAGATGCAGGAAGAGAAAAGGCACCAGCGCCAGCGCCATGATCCAGGCTTCGATCGCGCGGGCCGCGGCACGCCCGCGCTCGGTCACTGCCGTGAA
The DNA here is from genome assembly GCA_963784325.1 of uncultured Alphaproteobacteria bacterium. GTDB lineage: Bacteria > Pseudomonadota > Alphaproteobacteria > Rhizobiales > Xanthobacteraceae > BOG-931. The sequence goes on from CAWARC010000016.1 coordinate 58,011, forward strand.
CAGGACCAGCGCGCCGAGAAGGAGCAGCGCCGCATCGCTGGAAAGAAGGAGCAGCGCCGCCGCAGCGCCGAGCGCATACCATGATCGGCGCTTTCCGCGGATCGCCGCACGCCAATACTGCAGCAGGACCGCGGCCCACAGCGCCATGGCCAGGATCGGCGGTCCAAAATCGGGCGACGGCACCGTAAACAGTGAGATGCCGACCATCAGCAAAACAGCCAGGGCCGCATGCGTCGGGCCGGCTATGGCACGGCCGAGCGCGAACACGCACCAATAGGTCGCGACCACGCAAACTTGCGCTAGCACATAGACGCCGAACATGCCGGCGCCACGAAACGCAATCTCGGCCAGCCAATAAGCCAGCGGCGGCCCGACGCCGGCATCGAAACGCAACTCGTGACCGATCGCGAGAAGCTGCGCCAAGCCCTCCGGGGGGGCCGAATAAAACACCATCGGCACCGCGATCCAGATCGCGGCCTGCACCAGCACCGCCGGCCAAAACACCAGCAGCGGGCGCGAACGCAACAATTCGATGTAAAGAGGGACGTAAAACATCGGCAAATAACATCAGGCTCGGCGGTCAGCCGGACACAGCTTCGCCAAGCGATGGTTTGGCGCTGCCCTATACGGCGGCGAGCCTAGAGAGGCAATACGCTGGCGATCGCCGCGTCGGCTTCATCGTCCGTGAGGCCCAGCGCACTGGCCACCGGCGAAAACGAGCGCCGATGGTGGATGGTCGGCCCTAGCCGGCCGAGCGCCGCGAAATGCTCCGGCACGCTGTAACCCATGTGGCGCTCGAAGCCATAGCCCGGATGGGCGGCGCCGAGGCAGGCCATCAGCCGGTCGCGGGTGACCTTGGCGACGATGGAGGCGGCGGCGATGGACGCGACCAATCCGTCGCCGCCAATCACGGCCTGACAGTCGCAGCCGGCATCGATGCGGTCGCGGCCGTCGACGAAAACCAGAAGCGGCTTGACCGGCAACGCGGCTACGGCACGCGCCAGCGCCCACAGCGAGGCGCGCAAAATATTGTCACGGTCGATGCGGGCTGGCGGAGCCATCGCCACCGCCACCTGCGCCCGCGCGCAGATGCGCTCGTAAAGCACCTCGCGCCGCTCCGCCGTCAGGCGTTTGGAATCGTCTAGTCCGCGCGGAATGTTGTCCGGATCGAGAATGACCGCTGCCGCGACCACCGGACCGGCGAGCGGTCCTCGTCCCGCTTCGTCGCAGCCGGCGACCGGCCATACGCCGCGCTTAAGCGCCACGCGCTCGCGGCGGAACGTCGGCCGAAGCACGACCTCTTCGCCGAGCGGCAGACGCGCGGACGCAGCGTCCTCGCCGGCTGCCTTGCGGCCAGTTCCATTGCGCGTCGTTGCGGCGGGAACTCATGCGGCATCATGAGCATGCCGGCCCGCGCTCCGCAACGCCGGCATAAATCCCGATGCGGTTTAGAACAGATCGAGCTGCCGCGCCGCCGGACGCGGCGGCCGGAAATGCTCGGTCGTGGTTTTTACGCTGGTCAAATTGAAGCCGAGCCGCTCGCAGGCGACTTCGAAGCGGCGGCCGATCATCCAGGCGATCGGCCCGGCGCCAGTCATGCGCTTGCCGAAGGTCGAATCGTTGTCCTTGCCGCCGCGAATGTCGCGGACGAGCTTGAACACATGCTCGACGCGGTCTGGAAAATTCTCGGTCAGCCACTCGCGGAACAGATCGCGTATTTCAAGCGGCAGGCGCAGCAGCACATAGCCAGCATTGCGCACGCCGGTCTCCGCCACCGCCTCGAGAATGCGCTCAAGCTCGGCGTCGTTGATCGCGGGAATGACCGGCGCGACCAGTGTCGAGGTCGGCACGCCAGCCTTGGCCAATTGCCGCAAGGCGTCGAGGCGGCGCGGCGGCGTCGAGGCGCGCGGCTCCATGACGCGCGCCAATTTCGCGTCGAGCGTGGTGACCGAAATCGCCACCTTGACCAGATCGCGCTTGGCCATGCGCGCGAGAATATCGAGATCGCGCAGCACCAGCGCCGATTTGGTCACGATGCCGACCGGATTGCCGGCGCGCTCCAAGACTTCGAGGATGCGGCGCGTGATCTGATAACGGCGCTCGATCGGCTGATAGGGATCGGTATTGGAGCCGAGCGCAATAATCTTCGGCACGTAATTCGGCGCCGACAATTCGCGCTCCAGCAATTCCGGCGCATTCGGCTTCATCAACAGCTTGGTTTCGAAATCGAGCCCTGGGGAGAGCCCGAGATAAGCGTGGCTCGGCCGCGCATAACAATAGACGCAGCCGTGCTCGCAGCCGCGATAGGGATTGATCGACTGATCGAAGGAAATATCGGGCGAGTTGTTGCGGGCGATGATCTTGCGCGTCGAATCGACCGTCACCGTGGTCTTGAACGCCGGCAGCTCTTCGAGACCCTGCCAGCCGTCGTCGAAGGCGACGCGGGCCAGCGGCTCGAAGCGCCCGGACGCGTTCGAAACGGTGCCGCGGCCGCGCCGGCGCTCGCGGTCGACCGCACTTCCCGGTTCGCCCGCCGGCGTGGAGGGCAGCAGTGCCGGCGGGCGGCGCAACGCGGATGAACGACTCATGGATAACTCATTGGGTAACTCCGGACCCAAAGCTAATGCGAACATGAGAACGAAGCAAGAACAAATATTCGTGATCTGCCCATAAACAAGCCTTGGAGCCGCTGTCAGCAAGGCCTATTCAGCTTCCTGGACACCCGGTTCCAGGAACAAGGCTCAGCCGCAGGACATGCTCAGCATCATCATTCCGACGCGGAATTCGGAACGCCCGCTGGTGCCGACACTGGCAGCGCTGGTTCCGGGCGCAACGACCGGTTTGGTCGCCGAAGTGCTGATTGCCGACGGCGGTTCGCAAGACGACACTGCCGCCGTCGCCGACGTTGCCGGCTGCAATTTCCTCACGCTTGAGGGTTCGCTTGCGGGAGGCCTCAAGGCGGCGGTTTCGGCAGCACGCATGCCATGGCTGATGTTTCTACGGCCCGGAACAGTCCTCGATGCGCCGTGGACCGGCGAGGTCGCGCGTTTCCTCCAGCAAGATGCCCGACATGCCCCGGCAGCCGTGTTCCGGCGCGGCGACCGGCAAACCGCACTGCGCGAAGTCCTCTGTGCCGTCGCAATGGCAGGCGGCGCCCCGCCCCGTCGTGAGCAGGGCCTCCTCATCGCCAAGCATCTCTACGACACCGTCGGCGGCCATTCCGAGCGCGCCGGCGATCCGGAGCATGACCTGCTGCGCCGCGTCGGACGGCGGCGCATCGTCAAATTGGCCACCCAGGCGTTCGGCAGCCCCTGATCGCGAAAAACGAGCCGATTTTCCATGATCGGCTGCGGTCCGACATATACTTGACTTAGTCAAGTATCTTGGCGATGCTGGCAATATGCTGGACCGCAACCGACAACACCGCAAAGGCGCAACCGATAGCGCCGAAGACCGCATCGCGACGGTGCGCGGTTTTAACCGCTTCTACACGCGGCAGATCGGCGTACTACGCAAAACTTTTCTCGACAGCCCCTATTCGCTCGGCGAGGCGCGCGTGCTCTACGAGATCGCGAGCCGGGACGCGCCGACGGCGAGCGAGGTCGGCCGCGCGCTTGAGCTCGATGCCGGCTATCTGTCCCGCGTGCTGCGCAATTTCGAAAAGCGCGGCCTGATCCGGCGCACGACGTCAACCAGCGACGCCCGGCAAAGCCATCTGACGCTCACGCCGCGCGGCCGCAAGGATTTCGCGCCCCTGGAGCGCAGATCGCAACACGACATCGGCGCAATGCTCGGCAGGCTTTCGCCTGACGATCAGCTTCGACTGATTGCGGCGATGAACACCATCCATGCGCTGCTTGGCGGCACCGCGGATGCGGCAGCACAGGACGCACCGGCATTCGACCGGCGCTATATCCTGCGTACCCCGCGGCCCGGTGATTTCGGCTGGGTCGTCAAACGCCACGCTGAGCTCTACGCGCAGGAATACGGCTGGATCGAACCGTTCGAGGGCGTCTGCGCCCAAATCGTCGCCGACTTCGCCAACAAGAGCGATCCGCAGCGCGAGCGCTGCTGGATCGCGGAAATGAACGGCGAGAACGTCGGCTGCGTTTTCCTCGCCGCCGATTCCGACACAGTGGCGCGCATTCGCTTGCTGCTGGTCGATCCGAAGGCCCGCGGACTTGGCCTTGGTGCGCGACTAGTCGAGGAATGCATCGGTTTCGCCCGCGGCGCCGGCTACAAAAAGATCACGCTATGGACGCACAGCGTGCTCACTGCCGCGCGGCACATTTATCAGAAAGCCGGCTTTACGCTCTCGCGCAGCGAGGAACGCGTGAGCTGGAGCAAGCCGGTGGTCAGCGAGCACTGGGATTTGCAGCTGTAAAAGCAGCGGCGGCGCATGAGATTTGGCGGCCAGCATGCAATCGATAGCGCACCAATCCGTGGATCGAGCCACGTGCAGCGGCCACGGCTGGATCGCCGCCGCAAGCCTGATTGCTGTTATTATCGTAGCAGCGAGCGCGGCGGCAGGGGTTTCCGGTTTGCTGACAGGCCATTGGGGCCGGCCGCGCCGGAAAGCTCATCGTCCCCGCTGGGAGGGCTCGGTAAGATTCCGGTGCCGCCCTCGCTCTAGCCGGCGCCATTCGTTTTTCGAGAAGCTCCGAACGGCGAACTCCCGTGAAGCACTCTTGCGCATGAGGCGAGGAACAAGCAGATGAGGGAAAATCAGGCGCTGTGCGGCTGGGCAAGCGCGCCGTAGAACGACGTCAGGACCGGAGGACAAGCGATGACGGCGATCCAAGGATACATCAAGCCAACCCGCCGGCCGGGCGAACTTGGCGTTCACTCGCTCGACCATTTCCATTTTGCGGTACCGGACCTCGCCACGGCGCGGAACTTCTATGGCGAATTTGGTCTCGATGTTGGCGGCAAAGGCAACCTTCTAACGCTCAATACTTTCGCACATGCCCACACCTGGGGAACCATCGGCGAAGGGCCGCGCAAAAAATTCGGCTACGTCTCCTTTGGCGCGTTCGAGGATGACATGGACGGGTTTTCCGAGCGTCTGCAGGCGATGGGGATCGCGCGGCTCGATCCACCGCCGGGCATCAACTCGAACGGCTTGTGGTTTCGCGATCACGATGGCGTCTTGGTCGAAATCAAAGTCGCCGCCAAATCGTCACCGGACGAGAAGACCGCATTCTCTTTCAAGTCGTCCCCGCCTGGTGAGCGCGGGGCTCCATTCCGCAGCAAGACACCGCGTACCCAACCGCGGCGGCTCGCGCACGTCCTCATGTTCACTCGGGACGTACGCAAGGCGATAGAGTTTTACACCCGCGTCCTCGGCCTGCGGCTATCGGACCATTCCGGGGACAATATTGCCTTCTTGCACGGCATCCACGGCAGCGATCATCACATGATCGCTTTCGCGCGATCGGAGGCGCCCGGCCATCACCATTTCAGCTGGGACGTCGGCTCGGTCGACGAGATCGGAGCCGGCGCCATGCACATGCTCGGCAAGGGCTTTACAAAAGGTTGGGGCCTAGGCCGACACGTGCTGGGATCGAATTACTTTCACTACGTTCGCGATCCTTGGGGCAGCTACAGCGAATATTCGGCGGATATCGATTATGTTCCCGTCACCTGCGATTGGCGGGGCGGCGATCAACCGGCGGACAATTCGTTTTACGCTTGGGGTCCAAACGTTCCGGAAGATTTCGTACACAACTACGAAACTTGACAGCCGCCGGTGGGCAACTGGATTAAACCGTCGCCCCTTTGGCCTTCGGCCGGCGCAAATGCTCGTCGAGCCGCGGCATGATCTCGACGAAGTTGCACGGTCCGTAGCGGTAATCGAGCTGATGCACCAAAATCTCGTCCCAGGCATCCTTGCAGGCGCCGGGCGAGCCGGGCAGACAAAAAATGTAAGTCGAGCCGGCGACGCCCGCGGTGGCGCGCGACTGGATCGCCGAAGTGCCGATCTTCGGGAAGCTGATCACCAGGAACAGCGCCGAGAAGCCGTCCATCTTCTTGTCGAACAGCGGCTCGATCGCTTCCGGCGTGACGTCGCGGCCGGTAAAGCCGGTGCCGCCGGTGGTGATGATGACGTCGATCATCGGATCGGCGACCCAGGCCTTCACCCGGGCGCGGATCGCTTCGATGTCGTCGGTGACGATGCTACGCTCGGCGACGTAATGCCCGGCGGCGACAATGCGCTGCACCAGGAGCGCGCCCGATTTGTCGTCCTTCATATCGCGCGTGTCGGAAATGGTGAGCACCGCGAGCTTGAGCGGCACAAATTGTTTGGTCTCGTCGATCCCTGGCATCGGTAAGCCTTGACGCAACTCTTTACTTTACCCGCCCCCGCGTAAGCGGGAGGAGTGGAAATACATCACTCTATTAATAGCTTAGGCCTGCCGGGGCGTCCTGCCAAGCGCCGTCACAGCGCGCCGGCCGACATCGTATCGCAGGCCGAGAGCTGGCCGGAACCAAAGCCATTCGAGAACCAGCGCTTGCGCTGTTCCGAAGTGCCGTGGGTGAAGCTGTCCGGCACGACATAGCCCTGCATCTCTTTTTGCAGGCGGTCATCGCCGATGGCGGCAGCCGTCTGCAAGGCCTGATCGACGTCGCCCGGGTCGAGAAAGCTATGGGTCTTTTGCGCGCGGTTCGCCCAGATTCCCGCGTAACAGTCCGCCTGCAGCTCGATCCGCACCTGCAAGGCGTTCGCGGCGGTTTTACTCGACGACGCCTGCTGCGCTTGCACGGTGTGAAGTAGGCCGAGCTCGTCCTGCACGTGGTGGCCGACCTCGTGCGCGATCACATAGGCTTCCGAGAAGCGGCAGGCCTTGTCGCTCGAACAGGCGTCGAACTTGTCCTGCATATCCCGGAAGAACGACATATCCAGGTAGATATCCTTATCCTGCGGGCAGTAGAACGGCCCCATCGCCGACTGCGCCATGCCGCAGCCGCCATCGATCGCTCCGTCATAGAGCCGCAACCGCACCGGATGGTAGGTGCGGCCCATACCGGTGAAAATGTCGGTCCAGCGGTCCTCGGTGTCGCCGAGCACCGCGGCGATGAAATCCTTGGTTTCGGCGGTGCGCGCGTCGTCTGCGGGCGGCGGCCCGCTTTGCTGCACGACCTGACCGCCGCCGGAGAGAATTTCCGCGCCGTTGATCAGCACGCTCGGATCGATGCCGAGCGCCCAGCCGACCAGGCCGAGAATGATGATGGTGCCGATGCCGAGACCGTGGGCGCCGCCCGGCATGCCGAAGCCGCCGCCCGTGCTGGCGCCGCGATCGTCCTCGACATTGCTCGAGCGGCGAAAGTCATCCCAGCGCATTTGTTTGCTCCTCCAAAACTCCGGCCCGCACAGCATTCATCGAAACGCAACTATTCGATCCTGCCAGCGGAATTAACCAAGTGTTTCCCGGCATTTATTGCCTAGCGCCGATCCCGTTTCAGTAACATGTTTTTTACCTTGCGACGGCATGATCCGTTTTGTCGGTTGTAGGTCCCGCGTCGCCGACAGCGTCGCCTGAGTCAGAGTTCTGAGTCATGGTTGTGTCGCGTCGCGGGGCGTCCGTCAGGACGCCCCGCGTGAGTTTTAAATCGCAAAAGTCCGCCTCCGCGCGCATTGTCGTCGGCGACTGCGTTGCCGAGATGACAAAGCTGCCGGCGCAGTCCGTCGATCTCGTTTTCGCCGATCCGCCATACAATCTCCAGCTCCAAGGCGACCTCAAGCGGCCCGACGATTCCCGCGTCGATGCCGTCGACGATGATTGGGACAAGTTCTCAAGCTTCTCCACCTATGACGATTTCACGCGCGCCTGGCTCATGGCCTGCCGCCGCGTGATGAAGCCTTCCGCCACGCTGTGGGTGATCGGCTCCTACCACAATATTTTCCGCGTCGGCACGATGCTCCAGGATTTGGGGTTTTGGATCCTCAACGACATTGTCTGGCGCAAATCCAACCCGATGCCGAATTTCCGCGGCCGCCGCTTCACCAATGCCCACGAGACCCTGATCTGGGCGGCGCGCAGCGCCGAGAAGCGCGATTATACGTTCAACTACGAAGCCCTCAAGGCGGGCAATGACGACATCCAGATGCGCTCGGACTGGTTCATTCCGCTGTGCACCGGCGAGGAACGGCTCAAGGGCCGCGACGGCAGGAAACTGCATCCGACGCAAAAGCCGGAAGCCTTGCTGGCGCGCGTCATCCTCGCCGCCTCGCGGCCGGACGATCTGGTGCTCGACCCGTTTTGTGGCACCGGCACCACGGGCGCGGTGGCGCACCGGCTGCGCCGGCGCTTTATCGGCTTCGAGCGCGAAACCGGCTATGCCGAGGCGGCGCAAGCACGCATCGACGCAGTCGCGCCGATGCCGGAGCCGTCGCTGAAGACGTTCATGACCGCGCGCGAGGCGCCCCGCGTACCGTTTACCGCCCTGATCGAGCGCGGCATGATCTCACCCGGCATCAATCTCGTCGACGCCAAGCGCCGGCATCGCGCGCTGGTGCGCGCCGATGGCGCGCTGTCGCTCGGCGAAACAGTCGGCTCAATCCATCGCATCGGCGCTCTGGCGCAAGGCCTCGAAGCCTGCAACGGCTGGACCTTTTGGCATGTCGAGACGCCGAAAGGTTTGACGCTGATCGATGACTTTCGCGCGCGGGTGCGAGCAGAAATGGCCGAAGCCGCCGAGTAAAGCTTCGGCTACTTCCCCGGTACCACTTCAACAAGCAGCTCCAGCGCGCGTTTGGCGAAGGCTTCCATATTGGCCATCCGCTCGGCACTGCCGGTGCGCAGCGTGATCGCGCGCTCGACCGGACCGGAGACCGCAATACAGGTGTGACCCGCCGGATCGCCGTAGCGGTTGCCGGTCGGTCCGGTGGCGCCGGTTTCGCCGAGGCCCCAGACGGCGCCGTGGCGCTCGCGCATGCGCTCGGCAATGAGCAGCGCATAAGTTTCGGTCGCCGCCCGCAAACCTTCCATGTCGGCATCGCCGATGGCGAGCAACGCGGCGCGCGCCGCTTTGGTGTAGACCACGGCGCCGCCGAGAAAATAAGCCGACGCGCCGGGCACGGCGAGTAACGCCGCGGCGATCAATCCGCCCGTCGAGGATTCGGCGACTGCGATGGTCTCGCGCCGCGCGATCAAACGTTGCGCAATTATCTGGGCTAACGGCAGCAGCGCTTTCATAGATCACCTCGCCCGATCTGGCACAGCACGCCAAAGACACCGATGTCGGCGCCCGGAAATTCTTTTGCCAATTGCGCGCCAACAGCTTCCGCATCCGCCTGGTAAAGCGTGTCGATCAAGAGCGCGCCAGCAATCTTCTCGTCGCCGCCGCGCAATTTCTCCTCCATCGACACCGGCATGCCGGCGGCATCGAGCGCGATCCATATTTCGCCGCCGGCGACGGACGTGTCGGCCGCGAGCGTTTCCAGCACGGCCGACAGCACCGCCTCATCCGGTTTCCGGTTGAACCGGGCGGCGACCGCGAAAGCGCCACGGAAACTGCCGCGCCGAACCGTGCGCCGACAAACGGTGCGGTTCATATTGACGAAAACTTCCGACATGATCGTGCGAGTCAGCGGGGTCGGATGATCGAGCCGCTCGAGATAGGGCTTTGATGTGAGAACTTCGGGCGTTTCGACCATGTAAAAATTGAAATAGCCCGGCAACTCGGACAGCGCCTTATGCCGGCGGCCGAACAGAAAGCCCGGCACCGAAAGCCGCTCGACCAGATGCTCGCCCTGGAACCACGTTTCGAATTCCGCCTCGCGCCCGGCGCGGCAATCGTTGAAGATAGCGAGTATTCCGGGCTCGACCGTCATCGTGCGGCGACCACCATGATCTCGACCTTATAGTCGGGCGAAGCGAGGCCGGCTTCGACGGTGGCGCGCGCTGGCGCATGGCCGGGCGCTACCCAGGCGTCCCACACCGCGTTCATCTCGGCGAAATTCGCCATATCGGTGATCCAGATGTTGGCCGAAAGCAGCTTGCTCTTGTCGGTCCCGGCCTTGGCAAGAAAGCCGTCGATCTGAGAAAGGATGCTCTTGGTCTGCTCGACCGTATTCTTGCGCTTGGGCGCGTCAGCGACGATGCCGGCAAGGTAGACCGTGTTGCCGTGGACGACGGCCTTGCTCATGCGCGGCCCGCTCTCGTGACGTTCGATTGTCATGATTGATCCTTTCCCGGTTAAACTTTGTGTATTCGATCCGAAGTCAGCGCGTGTGCCAAGACCTTGCGCATGAGGCTCGGCAGAGCCTCTCCGGCAAGCTCTGAAATTGCAATCCACCGCATATCTTTGGGCGCCGGCGTGCGCGCCGGCACATCGGCCGCGTAGACGGTGAGTTCGAGCGGGAAGTGGGTGAAGACGTGGCGGACAATGCCGACGGTACGGCGCCAAGTTGGTGACTTTCGTGAAGCAAAACGCGGGACGCTCTCCAACGCAACGCTTTCGTCAAAATCTTTCGTCCATTCCGTCGTCGGCACTTCGGTCATGCCGCCGAGCAGACCCTTCTCCGGCCGCGTGCGCACCAGCACGTAACCGTCGCTGCGGCGTGCAACGAAAGCGGCGCCGCGGCGCAAAACCCCTTCCTGCTTCGGCACGCGCCGCGGAAACGTCTCGGCATCGCCACGCGCATAAGCCGCGCAGCTTTCGTTCCAGGGACAGAGCGCACAGGCCGGCGTCTTCGGCGTGCAGATGGTGGCGCCGAGATCCATCATGGCTTGGGCGAAATCGCCGGTGCGCTGCGGCGGCGTCAAACCCCGCGCCAACCGGGAAATTTCCGGCTTCGCCGACGGCAGCGGTGTGTCGATGGCATAGAGCCGCGCGATGACGCGCTCGATATTGCCGTCGACCGGCGTTGCCGGCGCATCGAATGCGATGGCCGCAATAGCGGCCGCGGTATAGGCGCCGATGCCAGGCAAATCGCGAAGGGCATCTTCGCTTGCCGGTATTTGGCCGCCATGCTGCTCGGCCACGACGCGGGCGCAAGCGTGCAGATTGCGGGCACGGGCGTAATAGCCGAGGCCGGCCCAGATCTTGAGCACGTCGTCGAGCGGCGCTGCCGCCAGCGCCCGAATATCGGGCCAGCGCGCCAGAAAGCGCGCATAATAGGGTCCGACCGCCTTGACCGTGGTCTGCTGCAGCATGATTTCGGACAGCCAGACGCGATACGGATCGGCGCGCTCCCCCGGGGGCGCGCGCCAGGGTAGCTTGCGGCGATGGCGGTCGTACCAGGCGAGCAAGTCCACGGGGCGCGCCGAGGAAATCGCGGCCGCGCCTTTGTCGCGCTGTCGCCTCGCTGGCTTCGCTGCTAGGGTCATAGGCTGGGAGATGACAGAGCCAAACCTGATGAACAAGCTCCGTTCATGAACAAGCCGCGCCCGTTCGCCAAGCCGCTGCGCGATCTTGTCCCTAAGATCGTGGGCGAGACGTTTATGCGCCAGGGTTTTGCCTCTGCCGAACTGGTCACGCGCTGGACCGAGATTGTCGGGGTGGAAGTCGCCGCCCATAGCGAGCCGATGAGAATCCAATGGACGCGCCCGGCGGATGGCGACGAGCGCGAGCCCGGCACGCTGGTGTTGCGGGTCGAGGGACCGGCGGCGATCGAGATCCAGCACTTGGGCGATGTCATCTGCGAGCGGGTCAATCGCTTTCTCGGCTGGCGCGCGGTGGCGCGGCTGGCATTGCGTCAGGCGCCGCTGCGCCATGGCGAACGCAAAGCGGCCCGCGTCCTCGATGTGGCGGCAGCGACACGGGTTGCCGAAACGCTGTCGGATATCCGCGATGACGATTTGAAAGGCGCGCTGGCGCGGCTCGGTGCTGCGATCAAGCGGCCGTGATGCGGGTTGCCGCCGGGGCATTGCAAGGCACTTGGCTGCCAGGCGCGCTAATGCCACATTCTTGCGCCAAGAATTCCTCGAATTCCCGTTCGAACCAGGAGCCTCCCTGTGACGCTTAATCGTCGTGAGTTATTGCTGGCCGGCGCGGCTTTCACCCTCATCGGAGCCGGCGTATCCGCCGCGCTGTTGCCGCTTTCAAGTCCGGCCCGAGCGGACGATGCCGCGCCTTCGCCGGCCGATCTGGCCGACGCCGGGCCCAATGGCGACGTGATGCTCGGCTCCGACAAGGCGCCGGTAACGATCATCGAATATGCCTCGATGACCTGTCCGCACTGCGCGCATTTCTCCGAGAACACCTTTCCCGAGTTGAAAAAGCGCTACATCGATACCGGCAAAGTGCGCTTCACGCTGCGCACCTTCCCGCTCGATCAGCTGGCGGCCGCGGGATTCATGATCGCGATCTGCGGCGGCAAGGACAAATATATGCCGATCGTCGAAACCCTGTTCGCCAAGCAGGAACAATGGATCGTCAAGGACCCGGTGCCGCCGCTCGAGGAAATCGCCAAGCAGTTCGGTTTCACCGACGACCAGTTCAAGCAGTGCCTGGCGAATCAGAAGGTGCTCGACGACATCCAGGCGGTGCGCGATCACGCCGTTCAGAAGCTCGGGGTCAACTCGACGCCCACATTCTTCATCAACGGCAAGAAGCTGATCGGCGACCTTTCCATCGACCAGATGGCGAAGGAGATCGACCCCTATCTCAAGACAGGATAAGGGTTATTTGTCCGGGACGGGGTGCGGCTCCGCGCTCGCCGAGCACCGCCCGGAGGCGGCCCGACAGCGCGAAGGTCTGGATAATTCGCCAGCGCGTGTTGCGCTTACAAACCCGACGATTCATTGTCCGCGCCGATGCGGCACATCTCCCGCGCCCGAGGGCGTTCCGGCTTTCGGCGTGAGCATTTAATGATTCCCTGCACCGCCGCGGCATGGGAGAGGGACGTGCCAAGCGAATGAAGCTCACGCGGCTGCGCCTGATCGGCTTCAAATCCTTCGTCGAACCGACCGATTTCGAGATCGAGCCCGGACTGACCGGGGTCGTCGGCCCGAACGGCTGCGGTAAATCCAATCTGGTCGAGGCCGTGCGCTGGGTCATGGGCGAAGCCTCCTACAAGGCGATGCGCGCCGCCGAGATGGACGACGTCATCTTCTCCGGCAATAACGGCCGGCCGGCGCGCAATCACGCCGAGGTTGCCGTCTCGATCGACAACAGCGACCGCACCGCGCCTGCCTCCTTCAACGATTACGACACGCTCGAAATCTCGCGACGAATTATGCGCGAGCATGGCTCGACGTTCCGGGTCAACGGCCGCGAGGTGCGCGCGCGCGACGTCGGCTTGCTGTTCGCCGACGCTTCGACCGGCTCGCATTCGCCCGCTTTGGTGCACCAGGGCCGCATCGGCGAGATCATCCAGGCGCGGCCGGATCAGCGCCGCCGCGTCCTCGAAGAAGCCGCCGGCATTTCCGGCCTGCATGCGCGCCGTCATGAAGCCGAGCTGCGGCTCAAAGCCGCCGAGCAAAACTTGGCGCGAGCAGAGGACGTCATCGGCCAATTGGCTGGCCAGGTCGCGGCGCTGAAAACCCAGGCCAGGCAGGCGGTGCGCTACCGTAATATCTCAGGCCAAGTCCGCCGCACCGAGGCGCTCCTTTTCCACCTGCGCTGGATCGCCGCGCAGGCCGAAGTCGGCGAAACCGGTCATGCCAAGGATGAAGCCGTCCGCGTCGTCGCGGCGCGCACTGGCGAGCAGGCGCAGGCTTCGACCCGCCAGGCGCAAATCGCCGCCGGGCTGCCGGCCTTGCGCGAAGCCGAGGCGCGAGCCGCCGCCGGCCTGCAGCGCCTTGTCGTCGCGCGTGAAACGCTGGAGCGCGAGGAAGCCCGCGCCAAGGAGCGAATCGGCGAACTCGACCGCCGCATCGAGCAGTTCGCGGCCGACTTGGCCCGCGAGCAGGCGCTAGCGGCCGATGCCGCTGCGGCGCTGCAGCGCCTCGATGCCGAAGAGAAAGCTCTTGTCGCGGTCGCGCAAGAGACCGAGCAAAGGCTTGCCGGCGCCAATGAGCGGGTCTTAGCGGCGGATACGACGCTTGCCGCTTCGGAAAAATCCTTTACCGAATTGACCGGCGCGCTCGCCGATCTCACCGCGCGCCGCAATCAATTGCAGGCCGCCTTGCGCGAGCACCAGGAGCGCGCCACGCGGCTCGAAGCCGAGTTCGCCAATATCGAAGCGGGCCTTGCCGCGACCGATTCCGGCGCGCCGGATTTGCCGGCGCTGGCCGCAGCGGTGACTGAAGCACAAGCCGCGCTCGCTGAAGCGGAAAGTGCGGCGCATGCCGCCGAAGCCGCACATCGGCAAGCCCGCGAAGAGATCGACGCCGCGCGCGCGCCGCTTTCCGCCGCCGAGAAGAGCGTGCAGCGGTTCGAAACCGAGGCCAAGACCATCGGCAAGCTGCTCGCGGTCGAGAGCAAGAATCTGTGGCCGCCTGTGATGGACGCGATCAGCGTAACCGAAGGCTACGAAAAGGCGCTCGGCGCCGCTTTGGGCGATGATCTCGATGCGCCGGTGGGCGCTTCAGCGCCGATGCACTGGGCCGGCGCGGCGCTCGATCCATCCGATCCGCGTCTACCGGACGGCGTCATGGCGCTGTCGGAATATGTCAAGGCGCCGGCGGAACTCCAGCGCCGCCTCGCCCAGATCGGCGTGGTCGAACGCGCCGACGGGCCGCAGCTGGCCGCCATGCTCAAGCCGGGCCAGCGGCTGGTGTCGCGCGAAGGCGATTTCTGGCGCTGGGACGGTTTTGCGGTTGCCGCCCATGCGCCTACCGGCGCGGCACGCCGGCTCGCCGAACGCGGCCGTTTGCAGGCGATCGAGAGCGAGCTTGCGAGCGCGCGGAGCGACGTCGAAGGCAAGCGCGGTATTGTCGACGCCGCCGAAGCGGCGCTCAACGCGGCGACGGCCGCGGAAACCGAAGCTCGCGCCCGCTGGCGGGAGGCCCAGCACCGCACCGATGCCGCGCGCGAGCAACACGCCGCCGCCGAGCGCGAGATCAGCCGCAATGCCGCACGCCTTTCGGCGCTCCAGGAAGCACGCCAGCGCATCGGCGCCGCGCGCGACGAGACCCAGCTTGCCCGCGCTGAAGCCGAGACAGCGTTCGCCGCCTTGCCGGACGCTGCCGAAATCGAAGGCAAGCTCGCCGATATCAACGCCGCCGTCGCGCGCGAGCGCTCGGCCTGCGCCGAGCAGCGCGGCGAGGCCCAAGCCGTCGCCCGAGAATCCGAGCTTGCCCATCATCGGCTGCGCGCCATCGCCGCCGAGCGGCAGGAATGGAACGACCGCAACGACAATGCGGCGGCCCAGATCGCCACGCTCGCCCAGCGCACCGACGAGGCAGCCAACGAGCGCGCCGAGCTGATCGACGCGCCACAAAAATTCGAAGCCCAGCGCCAAGCGCTGATCGGCGAGATCGAAACCGCGACGGGCGAACGCCGCGCTGCCGCCGACCAGCTCGCGGCGGCCGAGAGCGATCTCGCCGAGGCGGACAAAGCCGCGCGCATTGCCTTGGAGGCGGTCGGCGAAGCCCGCGCCGAGGCGGCGCGTAGCGAGGAGCGCCACGACGGCGCGCGCCGCCGGCTCGCCGATCTCGAGCACGAAATTCGCGAAGTCCTGCAAATCGAGGCGGCGACCGCGGCCGAAGTCGCGGAACTCAAGCCCGATGCCGAGACCCCGTCGATCGCCGAGGTCGAGGCCAAGATCGAGCGCATCAAACAGGAGCGTGAGCGGCTCGGCTCGGTGAATCTCCTCGCCGAGCAGGAATTGCGCGAGGTTGAAGAGCAGCACCAGAAGCTGATCGGCGAACGCGACGACCTCGTGGAGGCAATCCGCCGGCTGCGCCAAGGCATCCACAGCCTCAACCACGAAGCGCGCGAGCGCCTGCTGACCTCCTTTCAGATCGTCAATGAGAACTTCAAGAAGCTGTTTGCCGAATTGTTCGGCGGCGGCAATGCCGAACTGCAACTGATCGAGAGCGAGGACCCGCTGGAAGCCGGCCTCGAAATCCTGGCGAAGCCGCCTGGCAAGAAGCCGGCGACGCTGTCGCTATTGTCCGGCGGCGAGCAGGCGCTCACCGCCCTGGCTTTGATCTTCGCCGTGTTCCTCACCAACCCTGCGCCGATCTGCGTGCTCGACGAGGTCGACGCGCCGCTCGACGATTACAATGTCGAGCGCTTCTGCACGCTGCTCGACGAGATGACGCGCTCCACCGAGACCCGCTTCATCATCATCACCCACAACCCGATCACCATGGCGCGCATGAACCGGCTCTACGGTGTCACCATGGCGGAGCGCGGCGTGTCGCAGCTTGTCTCCGTCGACCTCGAAGGCGCGGTGAAGCTTAGAGAGGCGAGCTGAGAAATACCTTCAGCGCCCCGAATAGCGCCTTCGGATCGAATTGGCCCTGATAGACGAGCGGCGGCGCAGGACCGCGCTTGAGCAGGACATGGATCGCCTCCCACGCCGAGCGCACCGAGCACTCGATGGTGAAGGCTATTTCTCTCGGCATGTCGACGTACTGGCCGATGAGTCCGAGATTGGTCGACCCCTCCGGAACGGGCGGAGGCATGTCGCCACGGCTCCAAGGGAGCCAGACGTTGTTGACGTAGGGCATGTAGCAAGGCACGCAAATCGAAGTTGCCATGATCGCGTCCAGCTGCGCATCGAAGCGCAGTTGCCGTAGTGTCTCCTCCAGGATCTCCGCGCCGGTGCAAGCCGTCATGGGTTTCTTCACGAAGTCGCCGGTGCGGTCGGGATAAAGACCATAGCCCCACCAGACGCTCGTGCCGGCTGGCTGACCGAGGATTTCCGGCTGGTGGAAGACGGACAGCGATATGACCCAGCCGGAGTCCTTTAGCGTGACGAGGCCGCCGCGCCCCGCCTTGCTGTCGGTCAGCGCGGCGATTTTATTGACGAACTCGGACCCCGTGTCGGTGACCGTGAAAGTCACCCAGAGCGAGTCGGGTATCCGGGATACGCCAAAGAAAACGTCGGGATTGCCGAAATCTATGCGCCCTCGCGCCAGCCGTTCCCACAGCGCCCAAGACCGTCCGGTAGGCCGCGGGATAGGCGCCGCACTCATCGATCCGGGGGAAAGGTCGGCGGCTTGGGAGCCGGTGGTCACGAGCACGATATCGTCCGGCGCGACCGCAACCGTCGTCGCGGCGCCGTCCCGTTCATAATCGAGCCGGTCCACGGTGATGCGGCGCGCTGCTGGCGCGAAGCCGATGTCCTTGACGAACGTGCCGGTGAGAAAGTTGACGCCGTGAGGGGTTAACCACCTGACCAGCGGTTCTACGAAGTTTTGATGCTGGTTGAGCGGCGTGCGCATCACGCCCGTCATGTTCGAAAGGTCTCCAAACAAGTACAGGAAGCGGTTCATGTAGCGCCGAAACTCGATCACGCTGCTCTGCGGCAACGATCCCATGATCGTCGACCAGAGGCACCAGAATTCGGTCGAGAAAAATTGCTGAGAAAAGAACTCGTCGACGCGCCGCCCGTCCAGCATCGCTTCCGGCGTCAGCACCACCCGCGCGAGGCAAAGACCGTCGGTAAGGCTAAGCCCAAAACGCGGACCGTGAACGATGCGGCCGTCGCGATCGAAGATGTGCGCTTTATCCTGATACGGCTCGCTGGTGTTGAAGGCGAAGAAATCTTTCGTGACGGAGATAGATGGATCGCGTGCAGAAGGGACCGACTCCAGCAGATCGAAGGTGCAGCGGTATTCCTTGTCAAAGACGGAGCCCGGCAGGTTATAGCCGCTCGTCGCGTTGCCGCCGAGAAAGAACCCGCCGCCCAGCACCTCGCCCGCCTCATAGATCGTGATATCCGCCCCGGGTACACCCGCGTTGCGGATGAGAAGCGCGGCGGCCGCCAGCCCGCCAAACCCGCCGCCGACGATATGCGCCTTCATCGGTCTTCTCCGTGGACTGCCAGCTTGGGAAGTCGCCCCAGCCAAGCCTTGTCTACGGCCGGTAATTCTACCCTAAATTGTTCCGCCGGTAATGGCCATTTTGGAGTGTCAGAAAAACCCCGTTCGAAGCTCGGCGCCAAAGCGGGTCGCGCCGTGCCTAAGCGCGCTTATGGCGCCAGGAGTGAGGAGATAAGTCAGCGACAGCCGACCCTTGCCGCGGCGCGCTCACTCGTTCCCCAGCTTGAACAAACGCCGCGCGTTCGTTCGGCCGATTTTCATCCGGTCGTTTTCGCTGATCGGGCAGACGTCGAACCAGTCAGCGGCGTGATCGATGTTCTCGAACGGCCAGTCGGTCGAGAACATGATGCGGTCGGCGCCGATTTCCAGCATCGCATTCATCAGCGCTTGGGTGCGGAAATTGCCTGAGGTGGTGAGGAAGAAGTTGGACGAGAAATATTCACCGAGGCGCTTCTTCGCCGGCCACTTGTTGCGGTTCGGAATCCAGGCATTGGAATTGTCGACGCGCCAGATGCCATAAGGCAGATTCTCGCCCATATGGCCGAGAATGATATTCAGCTTCGGATGTGCGTCGAACAGACCCGACGCCATCAACCGCAACGCGTGCACCGCGGTCTCCTGGCCGAACGCCCAGATCGGTCCCAATAGCCAGGGGTGGCCGTCGTAGATGCGCGCATCGCGGGGAACCGGATTGCGCGGATGCAGATAGAACGGCACATCGAGCCGTTCGACCGTCGCCCAGAACGAACGATAGTGTGGCATGTCGTAATAAAGCACGGTGTCGGCGTCGCCTGATTGCGAGAACCCGTTGACCAGCGCGCCGCGGAAGCCGAGCTCCTTGACGCAGCGCTCCAATTCGCGCGCCGCGATATCGGGATCCTGCATGGCGAGCGCGGCAAAGCCCTGAAAACGGCCGGGCCGCTTGTGCACCTGTTCGGCGAGAAAATCGTTGGCCTTGCGCGCGATTTCGGCGGCGCGCGCCGTGTCGGGGATCGCCTGCACCGCCGGCGCGTTGAGCGACAGGATCATCATCTCGATGCCGTACTCGTCCATCAGGGCAAGCCGCCGGCCGTGGATGTCCGCATTGCGCGCCCTCACCTCGCTCTCTACGACTTGCGGAAAATAGCCCATCGAATCCTCAGCCGTTTCCGGAATGGCGAAATGTTCTTCGAGTGCGATCTTGCCCTGCATGGTTCTCCCCAAGCCCCTTTAAGCTCACGTTCATTTTGAGCCGGCACCGGCCGGCCGATTAATCTTAACACGGCACCGAACGCGCGCGTCTGCGTCATCCGCGCATGGCAGCGTCGCTGGCACGGTTCTGGCGAGCCATCGGCTTGAGCTTCCGCGCTGTCCCATTCCGGGGCGGCGGCGGGACGCGTTCGCCCAAAACGTAACAGCGAAGCCGGCCGCGCTGATGAACGTTCAACCCAATTACACGCTGGTGTCGCAGCCGCCGACGAGCCGGCTGTTGCGCGCCTGGGCGTCGTTGTCGCGCGGCACCTTTTCCATGGCGATCTTTCTCATCGACGTCGCCCTGATCGTGGCGACGTCGTGCGCCACCGGCGTGGTCTATTACCGCGTCGCCTACGGCGACATCGACGAGATTTCGCGCTGCGTCCAGGTCGGGCTCCTGGCGGCGAGCATATTCACCATCTCCAACGTGTTTCGCGGCGAATACCGGATGCCGAATTTCTTCGCGTTCAAGCCGCATGCGCGCCGCACCATCCAATTGTGGAACGTCACACTGATCTGCCTTCTGATGCTCGGCTTCCTGGCGCAGGTCAGTGTCGACTATTCGCGCGGCTGGATCGTGCTGTTCTATTTCGCCACCCTCACCGCTCTCGTGGTGTCCCGCTTTGCCATCGTGCGCATCACGGCGCTGGCGCGCGCCGCCGGGCTCGTCTCGGCGCAGCGCATCTGCCTGATCGGCACCGGCGCGCATATCGGCGCCTTCGTCCAGCATTACGAGCCGTGGGCGCTAGGGCTCGCCATCGTCGGCTGCCGCTTCCTTACCCCGGTGCCGGCCACCGCATCCGCCGAAGTCCGCCGCGCAGCGCTCGATCGCGACCTTGCCGAGGCCGCCGCCAGCGTGCGCAGTCTCGAGCCCGACGCGATCTATTTGTTGCTGCCGTGGTCGGCGACCGAAACCATCGATCGCTGCGCCAAGACCTTTCTGGCGCTGCCGGTCGAAATCCATCTCGGTCCCGAACAGATTCTGCACAAGTTCGACGACGTCGAACTCGCCAAGGTTGGACCGCTGGCGAGCTTGCAGCTGCCGCGCATGCCGCTGTCGCGCGCCGAGGTGGTGCAGAAGCGCGTCTTCGATCTTGTCTTCGCGTCGCTGGCACTGATCGCGCTCACCCCGCTGCTCGTCGCCGTCGCGATCCTCATCAAGCTCGACAGCCCGGGTCCGATTTTCTTCGTACAGCGCCGCTATGGCTTCAATCAGCAGCCGTTCCGCATCATCAAATTCCGCACCATGGGGGTATCGGAAGACGGCGCCATCGTGCCGAAGACCACACGCGGCGATCCGCGCCTGACCCGGATCGGCCGCTGGCTACGGCGCTGGAACATCGACGAGACCCCCCAGCTCTTCAACGTGCTGACCGGCGATATGTCGCTGGTCGGCCCGCGGCCGCATGCGCTGTCGCACGACCACGACTACGAGCGCCGCATTTCGCTCTATGCCCGCCGCCACAACGTCAAGCCCGGGATCACCGGCTGGGCGCAGATCAACGGCTATCGCGGCGAGATCGACAGCGATGACAAGATCCGCAAGCGCGTCGAGTACGACCTGTTCTATATCGACAATTGGTCGCTCTGGCTCGACCTGAAGATCATCGCGCGCACGGTTTTGTCGCCCGAAGCGTACCGCAACGCCTATTGAGCGGCTCGGGCGTTATCCCGCAAACGTGGCGATGGCGCCAACGGCGCCAACGGTAATCAGCGCCGTCGACAGCCACAAAACTCCGATGAGAAGCCACAGCGGCCGCGGCTTTTTGGCCGTGGCCGGAACGCTCGGCTTGGTCCAGGACTGTAGCGCCGGCTCGCCCAGCCGCAGCACGGCGCTGGCGCGCTCGATGTCGGCGAGTTCGCGAGCCAGCTGCTCCTGCTCAAAACGCGTCAGCGCCCCGGAATCTTCGGCGATCCTATCGGTGGCACGAGGGCGCGGCGGCGGGGCGGCAAGCGGTTGCGGCGATACCGCATCGTCACCTGCCTGACCCGACAGCCCAGAACCGAGATAAGATTCGGACATTGGCATGCACCTGTTTGGGACGAATCCCTAACCGAGCCGCGCCAGCGCCGCGATGCCGATCCGGAGCTAACCTTAACGGCGGCATGGGCCACTATCGCGGTGCGGCAGCGGCGCACATTTGAACTTATGGGCGCTCGCGGCCGTCATAGACCGTGACTATCTATCGGCCGCGGCCCATAAACCGGCAGTATCGTACCGCTCTATTTCCCCGATCCGCTTTGAAGGAGCCCATAATGTCCACCTCGGCCATCATCGTTCTCGCCGTGATCGTCGTCGTCGTTTTATGGGCGATCGCCGTCTATAACGGTCTCGTGTCCATGCGGCAGCGGGTCAACGCGTCCTTTGCCGACATCGACGTGCAGCTCCGCCAGCGTCACGATCTGGTTCCCAACCTAGTTGAGACGGTCAAAGGCTATGCCGAGCACGAACGCGGCACGCTCGATGAGGTGGTCAAGGCGCGCAATGCCGCGGTGTCGGCGCAGGGACCGGCGCAGCAGGCGGCCGCCGAAAACATGCTCTCCGGCGCCTTGCGGCAGCTTTTCGCGCTGTCCGAAGCCTATCCAAATCTGAAGGCTAACGAGAATTTCCAGCAATTGCAGGCCGAGCTCACTGATCTCGAGAACAAGATCGCCGCGTCCAGGCGTTACTTCAACAACGCCGTGCAGGAATACAATGCCGGAATTCAGCGCTTCCCCGCCGCTTTGTTCGCCGCCTCCTTCGGCTTCGCGCCGAAGGATTACTTCGATCTCGGCGCCGATCGGCAGACCGAAACCGCGGCGCCGGCGGTCAAGTTCTAGCCTTTAGGTCATTCCGGTCCGGGCCATGGCCGCATACGGTCTCTACAGCCACATCCAGTCGAACCGCCGGCGTTCGATCGTCCTGCTCGCTGGGCTGTTCTTCCTCGTCTATGTGATGGTCTATGCCGGCGCGCTGGTGGCCGAGGGGCTGTCGGTCGACGCCGACATCAATACGCTTCTGCAACTGGCCTGGACCGATTTCCTCAAGGCCGCGCCGTTCGCGACCGTTGGCGCGGCGGCCTGGATCGTCATCGCTTATTATTTTCATCAAGACATGATCGACGCCCTGACCGGCGGCCGCGAGGTAGAGCGCCGCGACGAGCCGCGGCTCTACAACATCCTGGAAAACCTCTGCATCTCGCGCGGCATCCCCACGCCCAAGCTGAAAATCATGGATTCTGACGCGCTCAACGCCTTTGCCACTGGCATGAGCCCTAAGCAATATTCCATCATCGTCACTACGGGGCTTCTTAAGACGCTCGACGACGCCGAGATCGAATCCGTGCTCGGCCACGAGCTGACCCATATCCGCAACGGCGACGTCCGCATGATGGTCATCGCCGTCATTATTGCCGGTGTGGTGTCATTCTTCACCGAGCTCATATTCCGGCTCTGGTTCTATAACGGCTTTGGCTTCGGCGGCTCGCGCTCGGAGCGCCGCGGCGGCGGCAGTGGCGCGGGGTTGGCGATCCTGATCGCCGTGGGCCTCCTGGTGGTTGCCTATGTGCTGTCTTTCGTCATTCGGCTCGCTTTGTCGCGCTCGCGCGAATACCTCGCCGATGCGGGTTCGGTGGAGTTGACCAAGAACCCGGACGCCATGATTTCCGCATTGCGCAAGATCGAAGGCCGCGGCGAACTTAAGCGTGCGACCTCCGCCGTGATGGAAATGTGCATCGACAATCCCCGCGAAGGCTTCGGCGAGCTGTTCGACACCCATCCGACCGTGGAAAGCCGTGTTGCGGCGCTGGTTAAATTCGCCGGTGGCCACGACCCAGGCCCGTTGGCCCTGCCGCCTGTGCCGAGCGATGTGACTGACGATCAACCGGGCCTTGCCGAGCCATACGCTGACGCATCAGCGGGACCTTGGGGACCCGAAACCGCGCCAAACGATAGTTCCGCCACCCCGGGTCCGTGGTCGGAGCCGCAACCGGAGGCTCCGGCGCAGCCAAACTCCGCGTCCTCCCCCCAACCGGCGCCCGGACCCTGGGATCCGCCCCGCACCAGTTAGGCGGTCGGCCCCAACATTAACCTTAACAAATTACAAATAAGCGCAAAACTGCCCTCCTTGGCGCTGGGACGGCCGATGAGGCTTCCAAAGGGCCGTGCGGCTGTGTAGAAGCGAAAGTCGAGGACGAAGGACGCGACTCAGGCGCGTCAATGAGGGTTCGATCATGGCTAAACCAGCTCTGATTTTGGTGGGCGCCGACAAGGGCGGCGTAGGCAAGACAACGGTCGCCCGCACGCTGCTTGACTATTTTACCGCGCATCACATCCCGACACGCGCGTTCGACTCCGAAGCGCCCAAGGGCACGCTCAAGCGCTTCCATCCGGAGACGAGCGACATCGTCGACGCCACCCAGGTGGCCGATCAGATGCGGATCATCGATACCCTTTCCACCACCGACGCCACCGTGACCGTGGTCGACGTGCGCGCCGGCCTGCTGTCGCCGACGCTGCGCGCGTTGCGCGACATCGGCTTCCTCGACGCGGTAAAGAAGGGCCAGATCACTTTCATCGTCTTCCATATCCTCGGCTCGTCGATCGCCTCGCTGAACGAGATCGAGGAAACCGCGCCCTTCACCACCGATGCCAAATATTTTCTGGTCAAGAACTTCATCAACAACACCAACTTCTTCGAATGGGACCAGGCCACTCACGCGTCTTACTTCAAGAAGCTCAAGGACGCCGTGACCATCAACATCCCGAAGCTCAACGAGATGGCCTACGAGCAAGTCGAGCTCGCCTCGGTGCCATTCCTGACCTTCGTCGCCAACAAGAACCCGAAGGGCGACACCGCCAATTACTCGTTCGTGCTGCGCGGCTATGTGCGGCATTGGCTCGGCAATGTCTGGGGCGAATACGACCGCGTGAAGCTGCTCGATCTGTTCGACACGTCCGGCAGCACGGTTTCGGCGACCCGCGCCCAGGGCGGCAACCGGTCTTAAGGGCCGGCCCCGCCTGCGGCGGGGTTTTCCGCGCGGCTCTAGCAATGCGCTAGGCCCTGTTGTGATTTCGTCATAGTCTCGATCCAGTTGCATCGGATGGATCGTTCGCGGGAATGCCGCAGCACACGCCGCTTTACATCGTCGCCTCGCGACACCCGCGCGTGGGCAAGACGCTGATTTCCCGGCTCTTAATCGAGTTCTTCCGCTTAAGCGGGCGGGCCTCGCTGGTCGGCTACGATCTCGATCCGCGCGAGCCCGCTTTAGCGCCGTACTTCCCCAATTTGGTCTGGACCGTCGATATCGCCGACACCCGCGGCCAAATGGCGCTGTTCGACCGGCTGGTCACCGATCAGTGGCGCACCACCGTGATCGATCTGGGCTACGCCTTGTTCGAGCGATTCTTCTCGGTGATGGCGGAGATCGGCTTCGAGCAGGAGGCGCGGCGGCGGGGCATCGACCCGGTCGTGCTGTTCGTGACCGATTCCGCGCCCGCCACCGCGAAGAGCTATGCCGAGCTGCGGCGCCGCCTGCCGCGAACCACGTTCGTGCCGGTGCATAACGAAGCCGCGTCGTTCATGTTTGTGCCGCAGGATTTCCCGCCGACCCGGCCGGACCACGGCGTCATCCGCATCCCGCGCCTGTCGCCGATCGTCCGTGGTGTCATCGACCGGCCGGGCTTTTCGTTCTCAACCTATATGGCGCGCCAGCCCGGCGGCCCGACCGAAGTGCATAGCTGGATCGGCGGGATTTTCGCGCAGTTCCGCGATCTCGAGCTGCGGCTCTTGATCGGCGAGCTTGAATCCTCGCTCCGCGGCATGAGCAAAGAGCCGGTACGGCAGGCCCGCTAAAGCTTCCGGCGTAGGCCGCCGGATCAATGCCCTTCGAAGCTGATCAAGGTGCGGACGGGAACGCCGAGCTTCCTGATTTTTTCGGCGCCACCGAGCTCCGGCAGATCGATGATGAAGCAGGCGGCGGCGACGTCGGCGCCGACTTGCTTGAGCAGCTTGACCGCCGCTTCGGCGGTGCCGCCGGTGGCGATAAGGTCGTCGACCAGGATGACCCGCTCGCCCTTGACCAGCGCATCCTCGTGCATCTCCATTTCGTCGATGCCGTATTCGAGCGAATAGCCGATGCTGACGCGCTTGAACGGCAGCTTGCCCTTCTTGCGGATCGGCACAAAACCGCACGAGATCTGATGCGCAATAGCGCCGCCGAGAATGAAGCCGCGCGCTTCGATGCCCGCGACCTTGTCGATCTTGCGGCCGGCCCACGGCTGCACCAGCTCATCGACGGCGCGGCGGAAGGCCCGCGCATCACCCAACAGCGTGGTGATGTCGCGAAACATGATGCCCGGCTTCGGATAGTCCGGGATGGTACGGATCGCGGCCTTGAGATCGTTTTCGAGCGCGACGCTGGTCATTGCCGAAAGCCCCACGCCGTTCGCAATACTCAGCTCTTATATTCGGTCGGCGCGGGCGGCTTTTCCAGCTCCGGATCGTGCAGCACGGCGTACCAGACCTTCTTCTTGGTGAAGTATAGAAGCCCGCTGAATACGATGAGGAAGATCATCACCTGGAAACCGAGGCGCTTGCGCGCATCGAGCTTCGGCTCCGCCGCCCACATCAGGAAGGCGGCGACGTCGCGGCCGTATTGGTCAACCGTCGTCGGCGTGCCGTCGGTATATTCCACCTGGCCGTCGCTCAACGGCTTCGGCATGCCAATGGCGTGACCGGGAAAGTACTTGTTGTATTGGCCGCCCGGCGGCAAGGCAAAGCCGGCCGGCGGATCGGAGTAACCGTTGAGAATGGCGTGGATATAGTCCGGGCCGTCCTCCTGGTACATCGTGAAGGCGTCGATGACGAACCACGGAAAGCCCCATTCGTAGCTGCGCGCCTTGGCGAGGTCGGACATGTCGGGTGGCAGCTTGCCGCCGAGCGCGGCGCGGGCGGCCTGGTCGTTCGGGAACGGCGGCGGGAAGGCATCGGAAATCTTGCCCGGTCGTTGAAACATCTGGCCCTGATCGTTCGGACCGTCGGTGACCTGGAACGTGGCGGCAATGGCGGCGGCCTGCGCCTCGGTAAAGGCCGGCCCGTCGGGATCGGCCAGATTGCGGAACGACAAGAGTTTGAGGCTGTGGCAGTTCGAGCAAACCTCGCGGTAAATCTTGAAGCCGCGCTGCAACTGCGCGGGGTCGTAGGTACCGAACGGGCCGGAAAACGACCAATGCTGCCGCGGCGGCGCATCCGCCTCCTGCGCCGCTGCCAGTGTCGCGCCAGCGGTCAACGCAGCTGCCAACGTGAAGCCCAGGATGATGCTGTGACGAATTTTCATTGGCCTGGTCTCCTTAACCGCGTCCGCCAGGCGGCGGAGCGGACGCGCCGAGCGGCACACCCTCGCGCAGCACCAATTCCGAGATCGAATTCGGCAGCGGTTTGGTCGTCTCGAACAAGCCCAACAGCGGCAGGATGATGAAAAAGAACGCGAAATAATACGCGGTGAGGATTCGGGCTGCTATCACATAGCCGCCGGTCGGTTCCTGGGATCCGAGATAGCCGAGCCCGATCACGCAGGCGAAGAAGATGAAAAGGAACTGGCGGTAAAGCGGCCGGTAATTGGCTGAGCGCACGGGCGAGGTATCAAGCCACGGCAGGAACGCCAGCACGACGATCGAGCCGGCGAGCGCGGTCACGCCCAGGAGCTTGCTCGGGATGCCGCGCAGAATGGCGTAGAACGGCAGATAATACCATTCAGGAACGATGTGGGTCGGCGTCTGGCTCGGATTGGCCGGAATGTAATTGTCGGAATGGCCGAGATAGTTCGGGATGTAAAAGATGAAATAAGCGAACACGATGCAGAACAGGCCGATGAAGAAGGCGTCCTTCACCGTGGCGTAGGGCGTGAACGCCACCGTGTCCTTCTCGGTTTTCGGCTCGATGCCGGTCGGATTGTTCTGGCCGACCATGTGCAGCGCCCAGACGTGCAGCACCACGACGCCGGCAATGACGAACGGCAACAGGTAGTGCAGCGAGTAGAAGCGATTGAGCGTCGGATTGCCGACGGCATAGCCGCCCCACAGCCAAGTGACGATCGAGCCACCGACGCCGGGGATCGCCGAGAAAAGGTTGGTGATCACGGTCGCGGCCCAGAAGCTCATCTGCCCCCACGGCAGCACGTAGCCCATGAACCCTGTTGCCACCATGAGCAGGAACAGGATGACTCCGAGGATCCACAACACCTCGCGCGGCTCCTTGTAGGAGCCGTAATACATGCCGCGGGCGATATGGGCATAAACGGCAAGGAAGAAGAAGGCAGCGCCGTTGGCATGCATATAGCGCAACAGCCAGCCGTAATTGACGTCGCGCATGATGCCTTCGACGGAATTGAAGGCGTAATCGACGTGCGGGGTGTAGTGCATTGCCAGCACCACGCCGGTGAGGATCTGCACGCCCAGCATGAAAGTGAGAATGCCGCCGAACGTCCACCAATAGTTCAGGTTGCGCGGCGTCGGATAGGTGATGAAGGATGAATAGACGAGGCTTGCAATCGGCAGCCGCCGCTCCATCCATTTCATGAAGGGGCTCTGCGGCTGGTAGGTCGCGTGTTCGCTCATAGTCGAACCTTATATGCCTGATTGCTCGATGCTTCGCCGATTGGTCACGGCGCCGGCTGCGGTCGGAGTGGAAAGGAAATCCCGGCGCGTGCGTCCCGCCGTTGAGATTGCTGTCACCGCCTCGACCCTCTTACGTCTAGCCGGTTGTCCCGTCCGCGCTGCAAACCGCCCCCGGTAGGCCCCGTGCGGCGGCGGAAGGACCGGTCGCCTCCGGCCTTGGGAAGGTCCGAAGCGACGCATTCCGGCGGCGTTTTATTGGCATCCCTGTCGCGATAGTGCAAGTCTGACCGTAACGACACCCACAAGGCAACTTATGTGCCCTTTCCCCGGCCCGATCCATAATACTACGGATCGCCTCCGCAGATCGCCCCTGCCGTGAGATGATGCTTCGAATCGCGCTGTACGAGCCCGATATCCCGCAGAACACCGGAACGGTGTTGCGGCTGTGCGCCTGCATCGGCGTCGATGCCCATATGATCGGACCGGCCGGCTTTCCCACGTCGGATCGCGCCTTCCGCCGCGCCGGCATGGATTATCTCGATGCCGTCGCGCTGACGCGGCACGACTCATGGCGGGAATTCGACGGCTGGCGGCGGCGGGAAGGTCATCGGCTCGTCTTGTTCACGACCGCGGCCTCGATGCCCTACCTCGATTATCGCTTTGAGGCGGGCGATATCCTGCTGTTCGGCCGCGAATCGGCAGGGGTGCCGCAACAGGTTCATGCCACCGCCGACGCGCGGCTTTTGATCCCGATGCGTCCTGGCCTGCGTTCGCTCAACGTCGCGATCGCCGCCGCCATAGCCGCCGGCGAAGCGCTAAGGCAGATTGGCGGAATGCCCTAAGCCTCCGTCACTTCGGGCCGGCCGCTTTCGACCACGTAACTCTTCCACGTCTCGACATGGTGATCTCGGCCGTCATTGCGATGAATCAACATCCTCGCGCGTTATTATGACATTCTCGCGCCATCGCAGCTTAAGAGCTAAGCTTCTGGACCAGCATGGATATCCAAGGCCGAAAAGAGACCGCGGCGACTTGGTTCGCGAATTTGCGCGATAGCATCGTTGCGGCCTTCGAGGCGGTGGAAGACGCCCTGCCCGCCGGCGCTCCCTTGGCCGAGCGCCCGGCCGGGCGATTTACGCGTACACCGTGGAGCCGCACCGACCACACCGGGTCCCCCGGCGGCGGCGGCGTCATGGCGATGATGAAGGGCCGCGTCTTCGAAAAGGTCGGCGTCCACGTCTCGGCCGTGTTCGGCGAATTCGCCCCGGAATTCCGCAAGGATATCCCCGGCGCCGCCGACGACCCGCGGTTTTACGCCGCCGGCATTTCGCTGATCGCGCATATGCACAATCCGCACGTGCCGGCCGTGCACATGAATACGCGCTACGTCGTCACCACCAAATCGTGGTTCGGCGGCGGCGCCGATTTGACGCCGGTGCTGGAGCGCCGGCGGCGCCAGGACGATCCCGACACCATCGCGTTTCACGCCGCGATGAAGGCCGCCTGCGACGCCCACAGTCGGCGTCGCGCCCTATGACAAGTTCAAGACATGGTGCGACGAATATTTCTATCTCAAGCACCGCGGCGAGATGCGCGGCATCGGCGGAATTTTCTACGATTGGCTCGACAGCGGCGATTTCGACGCCGACTTTGCCTTCACGCAGGACGTCGGCCGCGCATTCTTGAAAATCTATCCCGATCTGGTGCGGCGGAATTTTGCTAGGACCTGGACCGAGGCCGAACGCGAGGAACAGCTCATCCGCCGCGGCCGCTATGTCGAGTTCAACCTGCTGTACGACCGCGGCACCATTTTCGGCTTGCGCACCGGCGGCAATGTCGAGTCGATCCTGTCCTCGATGCCGCCCGTGGTGAAGTGGCCGTAGGTTTTGCCGGCAATCGGGCGAACGAAACCGGAATTTCGGATTATGCGGCCGGCGACAGTCGCGTGACGAACAATCGTCACAAGCCCGCTCTACGCTTTGCCCGCCCAATCATCGAACAGAGGAGGCGATCATGGCATTCGCACCTGGCGACGTCGTCACGCTGAAGTCCGGCGGTCATTCCATGACTGTGGTATCGGTCGGTGACGACGATATCGACTGCCTGTGGATCGGCGACGATGGCGAATTGTTTCGGCAATCGATACCGGCGGTCGCTCTGTCAGTCATCGAGCTGACCGAAAGCGACGAGGAGGAGGACGAAGCGGAAGAAGAAGAGGGTGAAGAAGACGAGGAAGCCGCAGATGAGGAAGAAGAAGAGGAATGACGCTCAGGTCTTACGCACCGAAGAACGTTGATTGCGCTCCAAAACTCCGGCGCCAGCGCGTTGCCTATCGCAGCGCGCTCGAAATCATCACCACTCCGCCGATGAGAACCACGGCGTCGAGCACAGCGGTGTGCACATGCACCGGCATCCGCTCGACGATGAGCTTCGCCAGAAACGTGCAAGGAAAGGCGACGACGCTGATCAATAGCGCGATCACCAGAACCTTCGGGGTGAGAACGCCCGCGGCGCCGAACACCGAAATCTTCACGACACCCATGCCGATCGACACCGCTGCGTCGGTGGCGATCACCGCGGCGCCTTCAAGTCCGCTTGCCATCAGAAGCGACAGCAGGATGACGCCGGCGCCGGTGCTGCCGCCGACCACAATGCCCCAGCCGGCCGCAGCCGCGGCATAGCCCTTTTCGCCGAGCCGGTGACCGCGCCGCTTGAGGAGGCGCCGCAGCGGCACCGTCGCTATCAAGCTCGTGCCGATCACCAAAGCCGCGCCGCGGCCGGAGAGCAGCGTATAGAGCCAGGCGCCGAGTATGCAGGTCGGCAATGCGCAGACGACCGCGATCAAAGCGCGGCGCGGTTCGAGCAGGCGGCGGAACGCCAGCACCCGTGCGCTGTTGGTGAACATCGCCGAAATGGCGATGATCGGCACCACAGGTGCGGCGCCGACCATCGGCACCAGGATGAGCGGCATCAGCGCACCGGTGCCGTAGCCGGCCACCCCGCCGGTGATAGCCGAGAAGGCCGCCAGAGCGACGATGATCGCCAGTTCGGTCAGCGATGCGTCGGGAAGGAAAGGCATTTGCCGGTGGACCGGTAGCGGATTTGGCCGTTGACTCAAGCACGTCCAGTTACGAGAACAGGCGCACCATAGAAGCCGCGATAGGGAGCCTAGGGATGGACCTTGGAATTGCCGGCCGCAAGGCGATCGTCTGCGCTTCGAGCCGCGGGCTGGGTTTTGCCTGCGCCAAGGCGCTGGCCGAGGCCGGTTGCGAGGTGGTCATCAACGGCCGCAACGAAGCACAGCTGGCAGCCGCGGCCGCCGCGCTCAAGAAGACCGGCGCCAAGGTGATCCCGGTTGCCGCCGACGTCGCCTCGCCCGACGGCCAGAAAACTTTGTTCGCCGCCTGTCCCGAGCCGGACATTCTGGTCAACAACAATGCCGGGCCGCCGTTCCGCGATTTCCGCGAGCTCGACCGGCAGAAAATGATCGACGGCGTCACCGGCAATATGATCGTGGCCATCGAGCTCATTCAAAAGGCGATCGATCCGATGGTCGCCAAGAAATTCGGCCGCATCGTCAACATCACCTCCGGCTCGGTCAAAATGCCGATCGTTGGCCTCGATCTGTCGTCCGGCGCGCGCGCCGGCCTCACCGCCTTCCTCGCCGGCGTGGCGCGGAGCATCGCCGCTTCGAACGTCACCATCAATTTCGTGCTGCCCGGCACGTTCGAAACCGATCGTCTGCGCTCCAACA
The DNA here is from genome assembly GCA_963784325.1 of uncultured Alphaproteobacteria bacterium. Lineage (GTDB taxonomy): Bacteria > Pseudomonadota > Alphaproteobacteria > Rhizobiales > Xanthobacteraceae > BOG-931. The sequence continues at coordinate 89,478 of CAWARC010000016.1, forward strand.
TGGAAATGACGGCGAAAAAGAAGAACATCAGCGTCGAGGCCGCCAGCACGGAGCGCATGGCCTCGGTGCCGGCAAAGCGCTTCGGCCAGCCGGACGAGCTCGGGGCGGCCTGTGCGTTCCTCTGTTCGGCGCAAGCCGGCTACATCACCGGACAGAACATTCTCATCGACGGCGGAGTGTTCCCCGGCGCGTTTTGAGGGGTTTATCGAAACACCGTTTCAAGGAGACAAATTCATGAAACTCGTTCGCTATGGCGCACCGGGCCGCGAAAAGCCCGGCATGATCGATAAGGAAGGCCGCATCCGCGACTTGTCCAAGGTGGTCCCCGACATCTCGGGTGCAGCGCTGTCCCCCGCGGGCTTGAACAAGCTGCGCAAGCTCAAGCCGGAAAAGCTGCCGCTGGTGAAGGGCAAACCGCGCATTGGCGCCTGCGTCGGCGGCGTCGGCAATTTCATCGCCATCGGGCTCAATTATTCCGACCATGCCGCCGAGGCCGGCATGCAGATCCCGAAGGAGCCGATCATCTTCAACAAGGCGCCGTCGTGCATTTGCGGCCCGAACGACGACACCATGGTGCCGAAGGATTCCACCAAGCTCGACTGGGAAGTCGAGCTCGGCATCGTCATCGGACAGCGCGCGCGTTATTTGTCGAAAAACAATGCGCTCGACGTGGTCGCCGGCTATTGCCTCGCCAACGATGTCTCGGAGCGCGTTTTTCAGATCGAGCGCGCCGGGCAATGGACCAAGGGCAAGGGCTGCGAGACCTTCGGCCCGCTCGGCCCGTGGCTCGTCACCAAGGATGAGCTCAAGGACCCGCAAAATCTCGAAATGTGGCTCGACGTCAACGGCGAGAAACGCCAGCGCGGCAACACCAAGACCATGATCTTCGACTGCCGCCACATCGTCTGGGCCTGCTCGCAATATTTCGTCATGGAGCCCGGCGACGTCATCATCACCGGCACGCCGCCGGGCGTTGGCCTCGGCATGAAGCCGGAGCCGAAATTCCTCAAAGCCGGCGACGTGGTCACGCTCGGCATCGACGGGCTGGGCGAGCAGCGGCAGAAGGTAGTGAAGTTCAAGATGTGATGGACACTGCTCTCGGCACGCCGGGAGCGGTTTACTTATCCGCAAAGATACTACCTATCGATCCCACTTCGCACGGCACGAGATTTTCAATTATTCTGCGCTTCAATGGCGGCCATCCTCACGGATGTGCCGCTATTGGATGATGGATCATGTCGTCACGAGCCAAGGTCCAGGAATGCGTCCGGCGCGCCAAAACAGAGATCGATATCGGCGACAAATTAAATGTGCTCGCCGACGCCATCCATGAATTCGCCGATTTCGTCGAACTCGTTGAGCATAAGATCAAGCACATCGAAACGCGCCTGCGCCGGATCGAGATGTAATCTTCGTTCTAGGCGGTGACGAGCGTAACCGTGCCGGAATTGGCGAATTCGATGGCTTTGAGCAGGCTGGGAACTCCCGGAAGCAAATCGGCAATTCGATTGGTGCGTGCTTGAATGACGATGACCGCGATAGGCAAAGCTCGGATATTTTGCTGCGAAGGCAATTCCGATCAACGGTGACGAATATTTCGAAATGTTGGGCAGCTAAAGCGAGCAGATCGCCGTTCTTGATCGCTTGCCAACCCATTTGCCGTGCCGTCTTGACCTCATGGCCGACGATGGCGCGCGACAGCCGCCAATCGACACACTCATCCAGCAAGATTTTCACGAGGCTGGTTCAAGGAACTTATCCTTCGCCTCCTCCAAGAAGGCTATGACTTGCTCCCGCGTCACAGACGGAAATCCCCGCAGAAACTCGTCGATCGAATCTCCCGCCTCAAGATATTCGATCAATGTCTGTACCGGCACACGGGTCCCGGAGAAGACGGGTATTCCGCCCATAATCTCGGGATCGCGGCATATGACGGATTGGCTCATGCGAGAAATATATCACGAGCAGCCTACGCTTTCCATGTTGCGCAGCCTGTCGCGCACCCGCCAACGCATTCCCGACCCGGGACGTAGCGACAAGGTCGCCGTGGTGAAGCCCAAGGCCATCGCCTCGTCACCTTCTCCATCCCCAGAATAATGCCGCGACATCAAGCCGTTGCGGAAAAGGCCCGGCCGCGTTGTCAACGGCTTGCAAGACCTGCATTTTTCGGACACTAGGTGGGCAGGATTTTGGTCATGCAAAGCGCGGAGTGGGAGAGCCCGATGGGAGCGAATTTCGGCATTGCCGGATTGGACTGGCAGCAGCGGGTCAATTGGGACCGCTTACGCAAATACCGCACCGAGCGGGCGCGCGCGATGATGAAGAAACACGGCCTCGGCGCGATGCTGTGCATGTATGACGAGAACGTCCGTTATCTCACCGGCACGCTGACGCCGGGCTGGAACCGGCTCAAGCCGGGGCTGCGCTACGCCATGCTGTGCGGCGACGGCGCGCCCATCCTGTTCGAGCAGGGCGATCTCGGTTTCCAGATCGAGCGGCATTCGCCGTGGATCCCCAAGGAGAACGTGCGCCATTCCTTCGCCTGGATCAAAGGCGCCGCCGGTCCCGCTTCGACCCAGCAGGTCAACAAATTCGTCAAGGCGGCGCTGCAGGCGATGAAGGAGAACGGCGTCGCCGGACAAAAGCTCGGCGTCGACTTCGTCGACATCAACATGATCAACGTCTTCAAGGAGAACAACATCAACTGGACCGACGGCATGAGCGCCATGATGGACGCGCGCGCCGTCAAGAGTGAGGACGAGCAGGAGTGCTTCCGCATCGTCGGCGCCATCGGCGACGCGACGCATTGGGAATGCATGAAGTTCCTGCGCCCCGGCGTCACCGAGAACCAGGTGACCGCGCATCTGATGCAATATCTCTACAACATTCCCGGCATGGAGGACGTCGAGGACGTCATCGTCTCGTCCGGCCCGAATACCTGGCCGAACTGGCGCAATTTCTCCGACCGCATCATCCAGCCCGGCGACATCGTGTTCATGGATTTGGCGGCGCTGACCTGGAACGGCTACAAGTCCTGCTATTACCGCACCTATTGCGTCGGCAAGGAGCCCAGCCAGGAGCAAAAAGACACCTATGACACGGCGCTGAAATGGCTCTACGATTCGATCGGCGCAGTGAAGGTCGGCGCCACCACGCGCGACATCGCGATGAAATGGCCGTCGGCGATGGAAACCTGGGGCTACGAGGACGAGGATCAGGCCGCCGCCAATCTGTGGGGCCACGGCCTCGGTCTCGCCCAATACGATCCGCCGGTGATCTCACGCATCTGGTCGCTCGATCATCCGATTGACATTCAGGAGGGCATGACGTTTGCGCTCGAAACGCAGCACGGCAAGAAATTCCGTTACGGCGTGCGCATCGAGGAAATGCTGATCGTGAAGAAGGACGGCATCGAGATCGTATCGAATTTCCCGGTCAAGCAGATCACCGTGGTCGATCCGCTGCCCGGCTATGGCGATCACGTCAAATAGGATCGCGAACGGAAATACCGTCATCCTGAGGTGCGAGCGTAGCGAGCCTCGAAGGATGCCGGCCGAGGAGTCACGGGCTATCGCCCTTCGAGGCTCGGCGCTCTGCGCCGAGCACCTCAGGGTGACGCACAAAGGCATGAGCTAATGGCGTCCTCATTCATCCTTCCCCTCTCCGACCCCGCTGCGACAAATCCCGAGCGCGTCGGGCCGAAGGCGGCGAATCTGGCGGCGCTGGCGCACGCGGGCCTGCCGACGCCCGGCGGCTTCTGCATCGCCGCCGATGCCTATCATCGCCAGGTGCAGCATCTCGGTCTCGGTGAGATGATTAGCGACTATCCCCACGCCGATCAGCCGGCGCAGCGCCGGCTTGCGGTCGAGATCCGGCTCAAGCTCTATCAAAGCGATCTTGCGCCCGACGTGCTGGCCGACATTCTCGCGGCATGGTGGGAAACCGACAAGCCGGCGGCGGTGCGCTCGTCGTCGCTGATCGAGGATCGCCCGGAATCGAATTTCGCCGGCCAGTTCGAAAGCTTTCTCGGCGTGCGCGACGACGCCGAATTTCTCACGAGCTTGCGCGCCTGCTGGGCGGCGCTGTGGACCACCACGGCGCGGCGCTCGATGGCGCAGCACGAGCAAAATCCCGCCGACACCGCGATGGCGGTTCTGGTGCAGCCGCTGGTCAACGCGCGCGCCTCGGGCGGCGGCTTGAGCGAAACCGCCGACGGCCAGATGCTCATTTCCGCCACTTGGGGACTGGGCTCTGCGATCGCGCAAGGCGAAGTGGTGCCGGACCGCGTCGTGCTCACCCGCCATGGTTTCGTGCGCTCGAACGACGCCGGCCGCAAGCATCACCGCGAGGCCTGCCTGCACGGCGCCGGAACGGCCGCGCAGAAAGTGCCGGAAGCGCTGGTGAGCGCGCCATGCCTGGAAGCTGGCCAGGCGACCACGCTCGGCCGCTTGATGCGCAAATGCGAGGACGTGCTCGGCATGGCGGTCGAGATCGAATGGGCGCTCGACGACGCCGGCTTCAAGCTATTGCAGGCGCGGCCGCTCCATATCGCGCCGGCGCAGGTGCCCGACGAAATCTGGCTGAAGCATCCGGGATTGAACGGCCATCCCGCCGGCATCGGCTGGGGCTCCGGCCGCGCCGTGGTGGTCAATTGCGAATGCGAATTAAGCCGCGTCGGCCCGGGCGATATTCTGGTCACCCGCGTCGCCGGTCCGGCCTTGAGCCACATCTTGCCGCGGGTTGGCGGCGTGGTCGCCGAGCTTGGCGGCTCGACCTCGCATCTGGCTTCGCTCGCCCGCGAGCGCGGCATTCCGATGGTGCTCGGCGTGCTCGATGCGACGCGCCGCATTCCCGACGGCGCGCAAGTCGCGGTCGATGGCGTCGCCGGCGTCGTGCGGTGGCTCGCCTGATGGCCAAGAATTCCGCCCGTCCGCGCGTATTCGTGACCCAGCCGGTGTCCGAGCAGGCGCTCAAGCGTCTGCGCGCAGTGGCGCGGGTGACGCTGTTCGCCGATTCGAGCCGCATCATCCCCAAGCGCACGCTGATCGGCGCGGTACGCAAGGCGGACATCCTGTTCTGCCTGCTGCACGACAAGATCGACCGCGACGTGATCATGGCCAATCCGAATTTGCGGCTGATCGCGGCGCAATCGATTACGCCGTCCAATATCGACGTCGAAACGGCCACGGCGCGGCGTATTCCGGTCACCGTCACCGCGCCGATCACCACCGAAGCCACCGCCGACCTCACGTTCGGCCTGATGCTCGCGGTGGCGCGGCGCATGATCGAGGGCGACCGCATGGTGCGCGCCGGAAAATTCCCCGGCAGCCAGTCGGCGCACCTGATGGGCTCCTTCGTCTGGGGCAAGACGCTCGGCCTGATCGGCGGCGGCGGCCTGATCGGCAAGGCGGTGGCCAAGCGCGCCCACGGCTTCTCCATGCGCGTGCTGTACTGGACGCCGCGGCGCAAGCCGGAGCACGAGGAGCGCGAGGCCGGGCTGACTTACGCACCGCTCGAAGAGTTGCTTCGTCAATCCGATTTCGTCTCGCTGCATTCGCCGCTCAACGAGGAGACCCGGCATCAGATCGGCGCCCGCGAGCTGCGCCTGATGAAGAAAACGGCATACCTCGTCAACACCGCGCGCGGCCCGATCATCGACGAGGCCGCGCTCGTCCGCGCGCTGCAGAAGGGGCAGATCGCCGGCGCCGGCCTCGATGTGTTCGAGCATGAGCCCAAGATCGACAAGGCGCTCGCCAAAATGGCCAACGTAGTGCTCACCCCGCATCTCGGCAGCGCCACGCCCGAGGTACGCGAGGCGATGGCGAATATCGTGGTCGACAATATCTTGGCGTTGCTCGGCGGACATAAATTGCCGAATTGCGTCAATCCGCAGGTGTTTGCGTTATAGTCGCTGCCGCCGGGCATAATGCGTTGAGAGAATTTGGAGTCGTCCTATGCCCCGTACCGTGATCGCCGTCACCGACAGCCCGTTCCCGTCGCTCGATCCCGCCAAGGCCGCGCTGGCGCGGCTCGATCCCGAATACCGTATGGCGAAAAGCCCATCCGCCGAGGACATTCTCGCGGTGGCACGCGACGCCGACGCCATCCTGGTGACCTACGCCAAGCTGCCGCGCCAGCTCTTGGGCGAACTGAAGAATTGCAAGGCGATCGGGCGCTTCGGCCTCGGCGTCGACAATATCGATCTGCCGGCGGCCAAGGAGTTCGGCATCGCCGTCAATTACGTGCCGGATTATTGCCTGCGCGAAGTCTCCGATCACGCCATGGCGCTGCTGTTGGCGCTGGCCCGCAAGGTGACGTTCGCCAACAAACTGGTGCAGTCCGGACGCTGGGAGGTGCCGCCGATCGTGCCGCTGCGCCGCCTCGAAGGCCAAGTGCTCGGGCTGGTCGGCTTCGGCAACATTCCGCGCGCGCTGGCGCCCAAGGCCAAGGCATTCGGGCTCAAGGTGATCACCTACGATCCTTACGTGAGCCAGGACGCGCTCGCCTCAACCGGCGTCGAAAGCGTGAGCTTCGACGATTTATTGGCGCGCTCCGATTTCATCTCGGTGCACGCGCCGCTGCAGCCGGCGACGCGCGGGCTGATGAACGCAAAAGCCTTCGCCAAGATGAAGAAGGGCGCGTACCTCATCAACACCGCGCGCGGCCCCTTGGTCGACGAGGCCGCGCTTGTCGCCGCGCTCAACTCCGGTCATCTCGGCGGCGCCGGACTCGATGTCGTCACCAACGAGCCGCTGCCGAAGGATTCGCCGCTCATCGGCCGCGACAACGTGATCCTCACGCCGCACACGGCGTTCTATTCGGTCGAGGCGCTGGAGGAATTGCAGACCAAATGCGCAACCGACGTGGCGCGCGTCTTGTCGGGAGAGAAGGCGATTTATCCGATCTCGGCCTGAGGCGAGCCGTTCCAAGACGGACCATGCTAGGGTGAATGATGCCGCCGGCACCCGGCAAGCCATCCGACGACGCAGCGGCCCACGCCGTCGCGGCCGATCTCATCGCGGTTCTGGTCGCAGTCACCGGCGACAGGCCGCGCGTCATGACAGTGCAAGACGGCCTCGCCCTGCCGTCGGGACCGTTTGCCCACGACGATCGCTCACTGCAATCGGGCCTGCGCTCCTGGGTGGAGCAGCAAACCGGCCGGCCGCTGGGTTATGTCGAACAGCTCTACACCTTTGCCGATCGCGACCGGGCGCCGCAGGGTGCCCGCGTCATCTCCATCAGCTATCTGGCGCTGACCCGCGAGAACGCGGACGGCCAAGGCGAGGCCGGTTGGCGCGACTGGTACGGCTATTTCCCCTGGGAAGACCATCGCGCCGGGCCGCCGCATTATCTCAAAGACGTCATCGTGCCGCGGCTTCGCACCTGGACCAAAGCCGCGACGGGCCCGGCGCAGCAGCGCGAGCGCTGGCGGCGCGTCTCCGTAAGCTTCGGTCTCGACGGCCGGCCGTGGAACGAAGACTTGATCCTGCAACGCTACGAATTGCTCTACGAAGCGGCGCTGGTGACCGAAGCGCCGCATGGCAAAAAGGCCGGCCTCGCCTCGCCGGTTCCCGGGCAGCCCATGCTGTTCGACCACCGCCGCATCCTGGCGACCGGAATCGCGCGGTTGCGCGCCAAGATCAAATACCGTCCGGTGGTCTTCGAGCTGATGCCGCCGCGCTTCACCTTGCTACAGCTGCAGCGCAGCGTCGAGGCGCTCGCCGGCAGGCTGGTGCACAAGCAGAACTTTCGCCGTCTGATCGAACAGCAGGAATTGGTCGAGGAGACCGGCGCGATGGCCGCCGCCACCGGCGGCCGGCCGGCCAAATTGTTCCGCTTCCGCCGCGAGGTCGTCGACGAACGCGCCGTCATCGACACCAAACTGCCGCTCGCCAAGGCGTGATCGTTCGGGACTAGACTTATGCTCAAAGGGTGCATATTATATATGCTCAAAATGAGTATAATTCCATGAGCCTGCAGTCCAGTTCCGTTGTCCGCACCGACGCGCTTTACGATCGTGTGCGCCGCGTCATCCCGCCGGTCGAATGGCCCGCTTTCGCCGGCGACATCGAGGCGATCACCGAGCTGAAGCGGCGCCGCAATGCGGTCGTTCTCGCGCACAATTACCAGACGCCGGAAATCTTCCACTGCGTCGCCGACCTGGTCGGCGACAGCCTGGCGCTGGCGCGGATGGCAATGAAAACCGAGGCCGACGTGATCGTGCTCGCTGGCGTGCATTTCATGGCGGAGACCGCGAAGCTGCTCAATCCCGACAAGACCGTGCTGCTGCCGGATCGCGGCGCCGGCTGCTCGCTCGCCAATTCGATCACGCCCGACGACGTCCGGCTGCTGCGGCAAAGCGATCCGGGCGTGCCGATCATCACCTACGTCAACACCGCGGCCGCAGTGAAAGCCGAATCGGACATTTGCTGCACCTCAGGCAACGCCACGGCGGTGGTGGAATCGCTCGGCGTCAGCCGCGTCATCATGCTTCCCGACGAATATCTCGCCCGCAACACCGCCGCCACGACAGACGTCGAGATCATCGCCTGGAAAGGCCATTGCGAGGTGCACGAGCGGTTCACACCCGCCGATGTCCAGGACATCCGCGACAACCATCCCGGCGTGATCGTGCTCGCCCACCCCGAATGCCCGCCCGAGGTGGTCGCGCAAGCCGACTTCGCCGGCTCGACCGCCGCGATGTCCGACTATGTCAGCGCGCGCAAACCGTCGCGCGTCGTGCTGTTGACCGAGTGCTCGATGAGCGACAACGTCGCCGTGCAAAATCCGGACGTCGAGTTCATCCGGCCGTGCAATCTCTGCCCACACATGAAGCGCATCACGCTCGCCAACATCCGGCGTGCGCTGGAGACGAACACGCACATCGTCGATGTCGATCCCGTAATCGCGGCGCGGGCGCGGCGCGCCGTCGAGCGGATGCTGGCGGTTCGAACGCGATGACTGAGCCGCGGCGGAAGGACTCTCCGCTGATCGGCCGCGACAATGAAAAGAAGCTGACCCGATCGACGCGTGAACTTACCAGCGCCGTCTATAGCCCCATCCGCCGCCAACCAGCCGCAGGATCAACAGCAGGACAACCGCGCCGATAAAGGCGTTCAAGATCAAAGACAGAAGTCCGGTGCCGAGATGAATGCCGAGGCGCGGCAACAGCCAATCGCCGATGAACGCGCCGACCAATCCGACGATCAAGTCGCCGATCAGGCCGAACCCACCGCCCGCCATCACGCGGCCGGCCAGCCATCCGGCGACGATGCCGACGACGATGATGACAAGAAGACTCTGGTTGGAAAGGTACATGGCCACCTCTGCAAAATGAGGACCGCTAACCAATGCGTCGCCGCTTGGATAGTTCCTGTCAAGTATCGCGGGCCGAAGTGATGCTAAGTCATGGCAACTCGCGTTGCCACACGACGATGACCCGCACCGCCTTGTCATTGATATTCGGATGCGGCATCGACGGGCTCTCGATATAAAGCCGGTCGCCATCGAAGCGGATATTGCGCACCTGCTCACCGCCGACCCAAGCCTCGTTCCACGCCGCTTCGACTTTGGTAATGACCTGGCCGTTTTCGACGCGATAGCGGCCGGTATAGGCAATCATGGTTTTGAGCGCCTGGGCGCGATCGGCGTCGGTTTGCGGAACGCCGCGGCCATCCGCCGTCATCAAAGCGAGCCAGCGGCCCTCCGGCGTTGCGATCTGGATGCCCTTGGGATGTTCGCCGTAGACCGGCGTGCGCTCTTTGGTCGCTTGATCTTCATAATGGACCGAGACCAGCTTCCAGGTGCCGACAATCCGCCGGCGCAGCTCCGCGTCCCCCATTGCGGTCACTCCGCGGTCCAGCCGCCGTCGAGCACGAGCGCCGAGCCGGTCATCAGCGACGAGGCGTCGGAGGCGAGAAAGACGATGGCGCCGGTGAGCTCTTCGAGCTGGCCGAGCCGGCCGAGCTTGATCTTCGCCAAAACCTCGTCGCGGAACGCCTTGTTCTCGAAGAACGGTTTTGTCATCGGCGTTTCCAAAAACGTCGGGCCGAGCGAGTTGACGCGGATATTGTGCGGCGCCAGCTCGATCGCCATCGCCTTGGTAAAACCCTCCATGGCGTGCTTGGAGGCGCAATAGACCGTGCGGCGCGCGGCGCCGACATGGCCCATCTGCGAGGAAATGTTGATAATCGAACCCGGCAGCTTGGTCTCGATCAGCCGCAATGCCACCGCCTGCGCCATGAAGAACGCGGCGCGGACGTTAAGCGAAAAGATGGCGTCGAAATCCTCGACCTTGACGTCGGGCAGCAGCGCCGGCCAATTCATGCCGGCATTGTTGATGAGGATTTGAAACGGCGCGGCAGCTGCGATGGCACGCCGTGCGGCTTCAACATCCGTAACATCCAACACCAGCCCGTCGGCTTTTTCGCCGCGCGCGCGGATCGCCGCGGCCGCCTCCTCGACTTCGCTCTTGGTGCGCGCCGCCAGCGTCACCTGCGCACCGGCGGCCGCCAAAGCCGACCCCGCCGTGAGCCCGATGCCGCGCCCGCCGCCAGTGACCAGCGCGCGCTTGCCGTCGAGGCGGAAGGACGAGGTTTTGGTGAGATTGACCGGCGCCATCGCAGTCATACCGTGCCGCTACGCCGCGGCGTTGCCTTTGGCATAACGTTCGAGCCGTTCGGCAAGCGTCCCGGTGTGTAGCTCGAACATATGATTGTCCTCATCGTAGAAATAGATCGATCGGCCCTCGCCCCGCACCCGTTCGCGTGGCGTGCGCATTTCCAGGCCCAGCGCTTTGATCTTTGTCATGTAGCCATCAAATTCCGCTTCGGGAATTTTGAAGGCGACATGATTGTAGGTGCGCGACGGCAGTGGCTCGCCTTCCATGACCGCGATCCAAAGATCTCCAATGAGAAAGAATTTCTCGCGCGCCACCGAGAACGTTTCCTGGCCGCTCGAATAGACTTCGCGTGCGTCGAATATGCCGGTCAGGATCGCCTTCGTCCGCTCCAGGTCACGGACGATGAAAGTCATGTGCGACAGGCCCTCGATCACTCCGCCGCCTCCCCATACGGCACGTTGCGGCCGCCATAGCGGCGCACCCGGACATTGGCCTGCTCGGCGTGAGCGACAAAACCTTCCAGCATGCACAGTCGTGAGCAAACTTCGCCGATTTTGGCGCTGGCCTCGTCGGTTAGCACCTTCTGATAGGTGCAGGTCTTGAGGAACTTGCCGACCCACAGCCCGCCGGTATAGCGCGCCGCCTTCTTGGTCGGCAGGGTGTGATTGGTGCCGATCACCTTGTCGCCGTAGGCGACATTGGTGCGCGGGCCGAGAAACAGCGAGCCGTAATTCTTCATATTGTTGAGGAAATAATCCGGATCGCGCGTCATCACCTGCACGTGCTCGGAAGCGATACGGTCGGCCTCGCGCACCATCTCGGCCTCGTCGTCGCAGACGATGACCTCGCCGAGATCGGCCCAGGCTTTGCCCGCAGTCTCCGCGGTCGGCAGGATTTTCAAGAGCCGCTCGACTTCTCTCATGGTGTCGCACGCCAGCTTTTCCGACGTCGTCAGCAGGATCGCCGGCGAAGTCGGGCCGTGCTCGGCCTGGCCGAGCAGATCGGTGGCGCAGATTTCGCCGTCGACCGTATCGTCGGCGATAATCAGCGTCTCGGTCGGCCCGGCGAGGAGATCGATGCCGACGCGGCCGAACAATTGCCGCTTGGCTTCGGCGACATAGGCGTTGCCGGGTCCGACGATCATGTCGACCGGCGCGATAGTCTCGGTGCCGAGCGCCATGGCGGCAACCGCCTGCACGCCGCCAAGGACGAAAATCTCGTCGGCGCCGCCGAAATGCATCGCCGCCACGATCGCGGGATGCGGCCCGCCGTGAAACGGCGGCGCGCAGGCGATGATGTGCTTCACCCCGGCGACGCGGGCGGTGACGATCGACATATGCGCCGACGCCACCATCGGATAACGCCCGCCCGGCACGTAACAGCCGATCGAATTCACCGGAATGTGGCGGTGCCCGAGCACCACGCCGGGCAGCGTCTCGACGTCGAGATCACGCAGCGTTTCCTTCTGCTTCTGGGCGAAGTTGCGCACCTGCGCCTGGGCGAACCTGATGTCGTCGAGATCGCGCTGCTTCACCTGGCCGATGGCGCACTCGACTTCGGCTGGGCTGAGCTTGAACGAGGCCGGCGACCAGTTGTCGAATTTCTGCGACAGGTCGCGCACGGCGGCATCCTTGCGCGCATCGATATCGGCAAGGATCGCCTCGACCGTCTCGCGCACCTTGGCGTCCGCCGCCTTGATCGCGATCGCGTCCATTCCGCGCTTGAGGTGCTTGGCCACGACGTTTCTCCTTACTCGGCGCCGTCATGGCCGGACTTGTTCCGGCCATCCACGACTTCACTTTTGTCGCAGTCTAAAGACGTAGACCCCCTGGACAAGCCCGGGGGTGACGGCCGAGTTTGCGACTACGCCGCGGATTATTTAATCGCCTGCGGATTGATCGGCGAGCCGGTGCCACCGGTGATGATCAACGGCGGCCCGCAGAAGAAGAATTCATAGATGCCGTCGTCGTCGCAATCCTGCGCCAGCTCCTTGAGATAGAAGATTTCGCCCATGCACAGCCCCATGGCCGGGATCACCACCCAGTGCCACGGCTGGTTGGCCTCGGTGGTTTCGTTCGGCCGCACCTCGACGCCCCAGGTATCGGTGCAGATCGCGGCGATCTCTTTGTCCTGGCACCAGTAGCAGTTCTCGAATTTGACGCCGGGCGCATCGCCGCCGGCATAGCCGCCCCACTCCTTCTCGGTGAGGCAGCGCTCCATCTGGCCGGTGCGGACGAGGACGAAGTCGCCGCGGCCGATCGACACGTTCTGCTCCTTGGCGCATTTGTCGAGCTCGTCGTTGGCGATGCTTTCGCCGTCTTTGAGCCACGGCACGCCGCGAAAGCGTGCGATGTCGAGCAGCACGCCGCGTCCGACCATCTTGTTTTTCGAGTGCTCGATGCCGAGCACGTTGAGCCCCCTGGAATCGATCAGCTTGGCGTCGTGGCCGTTATAGGCCTTGTCCTCGTAGAACACGTGGCCGAGCGCGTCCCAATGGGTGGCGCCCTGCACGCACAGCATCAGCGTGTCGTCGGCATAGCGGATCTTGTTCCAGTCCTGGCGTTCGGCCACGGCATCGGTGCCGGTCGCCAACATCTGGTGGATCGGATTGAAGCGGCCGCCGAACAGTCCGTTCTGCGGACCGTCGCGATCAAGCGGAATGCCGAGCGCGAAAACCTTGCCGGTACGGATGAGGCTAGCCGCTTTGACGATATCTTCCGGCCGGACCTGGTTGAGCGTACCGATGTGATCGTCCTTGCCCCAACGCCCCCAGTTCTTGAGCTTCTGTGTCGCTTCGGCGATGGCCTTTTTGCCGACTTTGATATCCATGGCGATACTCCTTCCCCTGGTGTTTATCTCCCGTGGCGGTCAGAGGGCCGCTTGAGGGTGCGGCGTCAGTTTGACACAATTATTTTGCCAAGTGGTTAGAATATTCTGCCCCGCCAATCGAGTGGCAACATTCAACCGGCCGTTGCCGCAAAACAGCGAGTCAAAAATGAAACTCATGTCGTCACGCCTTATCGCCGCGCTCGCAATCACGGTCGCGGCGAATAGCTTCGCAGCTGCCACTGCATGCGCCGGCACCGTCATCGACGACTGGGCCAGTATAAAAGCGCCGCCACCACCGGAATTGAAAGCCGTCACCGTCGATCCGAAGACGACCGCATTGCTGCTGCTCGATTTCGTGCATCCGATCTGCAACGAGCAAACCAAGCCGCGCTGTGTCGCCTCGCTTCCGGCGATGAAAAAGCTGTTGGCGCAGGCGCGCGCCAGCCACGTGATGGTCGTCTACAGCACCGCAGGCACGACGACCGCGAAGGATATCTGGGCGGATATCGCGCCGATGCCGGGCGAGCCGGTCGTCAACTCCCACCCTGACAAGTTTCAGGATACCGACCTGGAAAAAATCCTCAAGGACAAGGGAATCAAGACGGTCATCGTCACCGGCGTGAACGCCAACGGCGCGGTGCTCTACACCGCGAGCGAGGCGGCACTGCGGGGATTCAAAGTCATCGACCCGATCGACGGTAGTTCGGCGGAGAACGAATATATCGAGCAATACGTGGTCTATAACTTTGCGCATGCACCGGCCGTTTCCGCCGCCACGACGCTGACCAGATCCGACATGATCAAGTTCTAATCTGGCCGGCCGCCGTGCCCGGGGCGTTCCGCCGCACTAGCGCTGCTCCTTGTTCTCGAATGTCGTGACGTGCGGCGCCGGAACGATCTCGCCGCAGCACTGGCAGCGCCATTTGCGCACCAGATAACCGAAAGTATTGGCGTGCAGATCGGGACGATCGGCGCGGCTGCGTTTCTTGTCGAGATCGGCGCCGGCGGCGAGAAGTTTTGGGCCGCCGGCGGCTTCCGCCAGCAATTGCAATTGGCAGGCCTTTTCCAGCTTGATCGCGGTCCACACCGCCTCTTCGATGCTGGCCCCGGCGGCGACGATGCCATGATTGCGCAGAATCAGCGCAGGATGCGCGCCGAGCCAGCGCGCCACTGCCCGCCCGCGCTCCTGGCTGATGATGAGATCGGTAGTTTCGGAAAAAATCGGCAGCCGCCCGTCGGTGAAATGCACGCTGGAATTGCCGACTGCGAGGAGCGGCTTGCCGAGCGAGGAAAACGCCACGGCATGTATCGGATGGCTGTGGATCACGCAAGCCACATCGCTGCGCGCGCGCAGTACTTCGGAATGGATATAGACTTCGTTGTGGCGCGGCATCGCGCCGTCGACTTTGTCACCCTCGATGTCGACGGTGATGATGTTGTCGGGCCGCATCTCCTCGACGCCGATGCCGGCCGGCTTCATCAGGAAGCGTCCAGGGTTTCCGGGTAGCCGCACCGAAATATGGCCGGCGACATAATCGCCGTGGCCTTCCATCGCCAGCACGCGCCCGGCATTGGCGAGCGTTTCGCGCAAATGATCGGTCATTGCCCTCCCCGTTTGTCTTGCGGCCGATGGCGCGAACATTACACTGCCGCCGCAAGGCAAAACAGCCGCGCGGCTCATGGGTGCGCGAGGGAGAAGTTCAATGAGGCTTTTGAGTTTTGTCGCCGGCGGCAAGGAATACTTCGGCGTGGTGAGCGGCGACGGCGTCGTTACGCTGAACGATAAAATCGGCAAGCCCGATCTTCGCGCGGCACTGGCGGCCGGCGAGATGGAGGCGATGCGCCAGGCGGCGCAGACCGCCAAGCCCGATCACAAGCTCGGCGACATCAAATTCCTGCCGCTTATTCCCAGTCCGAACAAGATTCTCTGCGCCGGCGTCAATTACCGCGCCCACGCCGCCGAAGTGGGCCGCGAACTGCCGAAACAGCCAAGCATGTTTATCCGTTTCGCCGATACGCTGGTCGGCCACGGCGGCGAGATGATCCGGCCGAAGGTCTCCGATAATTTCGATTTCGAGGGCGAGTTGGCGCTGGTCATCGGCAAGGCCGGCCGTCACATCAAAGCCGAGCACGCGCTCGATCACGTCGCCGGCTACACCTGCTTCGTCGACGGCAGCGTTCGCGACTATCAGAAATTCTCCGTCACCTCGGGCAAGAATTTTCCCGGCACCGGACCGCTCGGCCCTTGGCTTGTGACCACCGACGAAATTCCCGATCCGAGCCGGCTGACGCTGACCACGCGGCTCAACGGCAAAGAGGTGCAGCATGCCACCACCGATCAGTTGATCTATGCGATTCCCCAGATCATCGCCTTCTGCTCCGACTTCACCCCGCTGTCGCCAGGCGACGTCATCGCCACGGGTACGCCCGAAGGCGTCGGCCACAGCCGCAATCCGCCGCTGTGGATGAAAGCCGGCGATGCGCTCGAAGTCGAGATCAGCAGCATCGGCATTTTGCGGGCGCGGATTGTGGATGAATAGCAGTGATCGTTTCCCCTCCCCACCTTGTGGGGGAGGGGAGTTAGGCCGCCAATCCGAAAAGCTTCTGCGCATTGCGGAAATAAATCTTCTCCCGCTCGGCGGTCGACAGCGGCAGCGAATTGAGCACTTTGAGAGTGTCGCGGATGTAGCCGGGCCCCTTCTCCTTGTCGAACGGGCAGTCGGAGGCGAACAGCACGTGATCGGCGCCGAAAAAATCGAGACCGCAGACGGTCGCGGCGCGCGCGCCTTCGACCGCGGTATCGCCGTAGAAATCCTTGAAGTAGTCGAACGGCCGCTTCTTCAGCGATTTGAGGATGGCACCGTAATCCTCGTCCGAGGTGCGCACGCCGAGCTGATCGAAGGAGTGACCGACGCGGCCTTCGAGATAGGGCACCACGCCGCCGAGGTGATGCGCGATGACTTTCAAATCAGGGAAACGGTCCATGATCCCGGAGAAGATCAGCCGCGCCAGCGTCACGCCGGTCTCATAGGGCCAGCCCAGCACACTGCAGATCTCGTATTTCGAGTATTTCTCGGTCGGATAATCCGGCATGTCGCGGGTGCGCGCGGGATGCAGCAGGATCGGCTTGCCGGATCTGGCGATCACTTCGAAGATCGGCAGGAATTCCGGCGCGTCGAGCGGCACGCCATTGGCGTTGGTGCCGAGTTGCACCGCGTTGGCGCCGTTGGCGAGCGCGCGTTCGGCCTCCTTGGCGGCGGCCTCCGGCGCATTCATCGGCAACAGCGCCGACCAGCCGACAAAATGCTTCGGATGCTGAGCGACCACTTCGGCGAGCCCGTCATTGGCGATCTTCGCCATGTCCGGCGATTTGTCAGGACCCCACAGCCGCTCCATCGGCGGCAGGCCGTGGGACAGAAGCTGCGCGTAATCGTCGAAGGATTCAACAATGGAAATCCGCAAGTCGACGTCGGACAGCGCCGGAATACCGCGCACGCGCTTGCCCAGGTCCTTGGCGCCGGCCGGCGTTTCCAACAGTGCGTCGTAATAGCGCTTCGGGAAAAAGTGATTGAAGGCGTCGATGGTGCGCATAGGGTTTCCCGCTTTTTTGAATTCTCGCCGGCCTACTGCGCCGGCATCAGCGATGACGTCAGCCACGCTGCAATGGCAAAGGCGTCGGCATCGCGATCGAAAAAACCGATCAGCTGCAGGCCGAGCGGCATGGCGTTGACCTCGAACAAAGGTAGCGACAGCGCCGGCACGCCCAACAGCGACGCCGGCACGGCGAATTCCGGGCTGCCCGTGAAGGACAGGCCCTCCGGCGCGTTGCTCGGCGCGGCGAGCGTGATGCAGGCGTCGCAATTCGCCGCGAGCGCGGCATGGACCGCGCGCAGCCGGTTCCGTTCGCGCAGATCGGCGCGATGATCGGCGAGCGTCAAATCCTCATATTTCTGCGCCCGCTCCATGACGTTGCGACTTAATTTGGTGGCGTCGCGATCGCGCATGGAACGCAAGAACCAGCGCGTCTCCCAGCCGTTGCAGCGGTGCGACAGCTCGGCAGCGTTGAGCAGATCGGTCTCCAGCGCCGCGACCTTGTCGTCGTTCTGCCGCGTGCGGATTTCGACGCCGGCCGAGCGCAGCCGCATGATGGCCTCGCCGAGCTGCTGCTTGGCGGCAACCGATGCGCTGTCCCAGCCCGCGGTTTCAAGCACCGCGAGGCGGCGTGGTCTTTGCGCCAGCGGCAGCGTGTCCGGCCCGCGCAGGCCGGGCGTACCGGCGTCGCCCCCGACACGGGCGACGATTTCGTGCGCGATCTGCCAGACGTCAGCCAATGAAGCGCCGAGCACGCCGGTGCAACTCTGGCTCTGATAATCGTGGCTGCCTTCGCGATTGAGCGCATTGACGCTCGGCTTGAAGCCGACGCAGCCGCAAAAGCTCGCCGGCCGGATGGTCGAGCCGATCACCTGGGTGCCGAGCGCCGCGCTGACGATGCCGGCGCCGACGGCGGCCGCCGAGCCGCTCGACGAGCCGCCCGGCGTATGCGCGGTGTTCCACGGATTGCGCGTGCCGCGCGGTTCGGATGCAGCGAACTCCGTCGTCACCGTCTTGCCGAGGATGACCGCGCCGGCCTCGCGCAGAGCGCGCACTGAGGCGGCGTCCTTTTCCGAGCGCCAGCCGTCGAACAGCGGCGAGCCCATCTGGGTCGGCATATCGACGGTCTCGATAATATCCTTGATGCCGACCGGCATGCCGTCGATTGGCGATAACGGCTTGCCGGCGCGCCAGCGCTCACTCGATTGATCCGCAGCAGCGCGCGCCGCCGGCAAAGCGGTGATAACGAAAGCGCCGATTTGCGGCTCCCAATAGTCGAGCAATTCGAGCGAGCGTTCGAGAAACTGCCGCGGCGTTTCCCGGCCCGAAGCGAAATCCGCATTCGCGGCCAGATACGATCGCGTAGCGGGTTTTGTTTGCTCCGGCATTATTGCTTCCGCGTCCACTGCAAGCGCTACTTCTTGCTCTCATCGTAATAGTGAATTTCGTAAAGCATGCAGCCGCGCTCGGACTTGAACGGGCCGTGAGTGACGCCGGGCGGACGGCAGGCATAGGTCGGCGCCTCGAACGGCTCGCCGCCTTGCCCATTGTCGTCATTGCCGACGACGAGATCGCCGGAGACGAGATAAACCTCCTCCCAGTGATCGTGCACGAAGGGCGCAGTAGTGTAGACGCCCGGCGCGAAGCGCAAAAGCCGGGTGCGGCTGCCCATCTTGCGCGTCTCATCGAGATCGCTCGCCAGGATTTTCTGCTGGATGCCGGACGGATAGTCGGGTGGCGTCACCCAGCCTTGATTCATATCGACCTTGTGAAACTCGAGATGCGGCTTGTTCATCGGCATGGCGTCTGTTCCTTCATCCAAGCACCGGCAAGGTCTGCACCCGGTATTGCTGTTGAATTTTCCGCCCCAGCACGGGGTCTTCCAGTTCGAATTCGAAACTTTCGGACGGCCGGATGCCGCCGCGCGCGGCGAGCGTGCCGCAGAACATCAGCGTGCCCTCTTCGAGTCCGCTCTTGCCGGCGAATTTCTCGATCAGCACCTTGGGATCGAGCATCGCGGTAACGGGCCCTTCCTGATAGAGCACCCGCCCGCCGTTCTCGACGATATGCGCGCGCAGCACGAGCTTGTCCCAATGCGGTGCGATGTCTTCGTAGTCCCAGAACGCCGGCGCGATCGGCTTATCGCACATCTCCTTGGACACCGAGACGCCGTATTTCTCCACCTCGCGGTCGGTGTGATCGGAACCGGCGCCGACCCACAACCGCTCGCCGTGACGAAACAGGACGAACTCCGCCTCGCCGCTCGACGCTTCGCCGAGCACCTCGATGGCTTCACCGGTGGTGAGCCGGGCCGTCGAGGCGCGATAGAAGATCGGCACGCTCGCCGGGCGCTTGACGCCGAGCGCTTCGAGTTCGGCGATGTGCTTTTCCAGCGCCGGTTTGTCGCGGCCGGTCCAGCCGGCGATCACCAGCCGGTCGACTTGGACATTGCGGCGGCTCGGGCCGGCATTGCCATGGAATACGAGCGGCAGAACACGCGCCGGCACTTAAAACCTCCAAGAGACACAAAGGCTTGCGCCGATTGGCGTCGCATTGCAATCGACTGGGGCGCATTGTACATGGGGTGAAAGCCGAGGCAATCGAAGCGATCCGTCGCTGTGCCGCAAGCGCAGACCTGCTGCGCCCTTGTGTTCCTTGGCGCAGCCGATCGCATCCGGAGGATGCCCATGCACGAGATCACCGGCCAGGTTCACTGGCACGAGCCGACCGGATTCAAACGCGCCGGCTTTGGCAAGTTCGGCCGACCGAAGACGCCGTACGACCTTTTCATGGAATCCGACGACATCCCGATCTATCGGGATATCGGCGTGAGCAAGGTGCAGAACCTGCCGCTGGCGCCGTGGCCGCGGCTCGGCGGACGCGGCAGCTATATCCAGCTCCACGGTACCGAAGGCAAATGGGGCTCCTACGTCGTCGAGGTGCCAGGCGCCGGCGCGCTTCTTCCCGAGAAGCACATCTACGAAGAGATCTATCTGGTAGTCGAAGGCCGCGGCTCGACCGAGGTCTGGCTCGACGGCGAAACCAAGCGCCACGTGTTTGAGTGGCAGAAGGGCTCGCTGTTTTCGATCCCCGTCAACGCCATGCACCGCATCGTCAATGCCAGCTCCGCGCCGGCTTTGCTGTTGGCCGGCACCACGGCACCGAATCTGATGAACCTCATCAACAACACCGAGATGATCTTCGATTGCCCGTATCAGTTCCGCGACCGTTTCTCGGGCGCCGACGATTTCTACAAGTACAAGGACGACATCGAGCCCGATCCGGTGCGCGGGCTCGCCATGCGGCGCACCAATTTCATTCCCGATATCGTCAATTGCGACCTGCCGCTCGACAACCGCCGTTCGCCGGGCTGGCGCCGCGTCGAGCCGTTCATGACCGGCAACACCTTTTATCTGTGGATCGGCCAGCACGAGAACGGCCATTATTCCAAGGCGCATGCGCACACCTCGGCTGCGGTTCTCATCTGCGTAAAAGGCAAAGGCTACACTTACACGTGGCCGGAAAAGCTCGGCCTCACGCCGTGGAAGGACGGCAAGGGCGATCAGGTCAAGCGCGTCGATTACGAGCCGGTCGGCATGGTGTCGGCGGCGCCCGGCGGGGCGCGCTGGTATCACCAGCATTTCGGCGCCTCGAAGGACCCGTTCCGGCTGACTGCATGGTTCGGCCCGCACAATCCCGGCCGCGAGCCGGGCCCGCCGGGCGAGAAGCACACCGATTACACCGCGATGGATATTCCCGAGGGCGGCAGCGCGATCCCCTATTACATGGAGGATCCATTCCTGCGCCAGGAATATGCCGAGCGCATGAAGCGCGAAGGCGCCGAGAACCGCATGCGCCCGGAATATTACGAGCGCGACTATCGCGGGCTGTTGCCGAAGGAATGAGTGCGCTTCTCCCTCTCCCCATTGGGGAGAGGGCCGGGGTGAGAGGCGCGGGCCTCTCGGTCGGAGCCCCCTCACCCCAACCCTCTCCCCTCCGGGGCGAGGGAGTTCGCATCAGCAAGCCGCTATTTCCGTACTATCAGCGACTGGACATTCGTGTGTGCACTCTCTGGAAAATGATTACCGTATGACCGACGAGTCCCAAGGCGGCCGCATCTTCTTCTCCAATACCGGGCGCACCTTCGGCGAAGAGGACGAATTGTGCGTGCTCTCGGTCGGCGTCGATATCGGCTCGTCGACCTCGCATCTGGTGTTCTCGCGCATCGTGCTGGAGCGGCTCGACGCCCGTTATGTCGTCACCGAGCGGGAGAGCTTTTATCAGTCCGACATTCTGCTCACGCCCTATGCGGCCGAAGACGAGATCGACGCCCACGCGCTCGGCACTTTTATCGACAAGCAATACAAGGACGCCAAGATCGATCCCGACGAGATCGACACTGGCGCATTGATCCTCACCGGCGTCGCGGTGCGGCGGAAGAACGCGCGCGCCATCGGTGAATTGTTCGCGCGCCAGGCCGGCCGCATGGTCGCGGTCTCGGCCGGCGACAGCCTTGAATCGGTGATGGCGGCCTATGGCTCGGGCGCGGTGGCGCGCTCGATCCGGGCCGGCGCGGCGGTGATGAATGTCGACGTCGGCGGTGGCACGGCAAAAATCGCGGTCTGCGCCGACGGCAAGGCGATCGACGTCACCGCGCTCGATATCGGCGCGCGGCTCGTCGTGGTCGACCGGGAAGGCCGTATCGTGCGGCTTGAAGAGGCCGGTCGCCGCTTCGGCGCCGAGCTTGGCTTAAAGCTCGAGACCGGCGCAATTTTGACCGAAGACCAGGCACACGCGCTCGCCGCCGTGATGGCGGATAAATTATTCGAAGCGATGCGCGGCGGCGCGCCGCAGGCCGGCGGTGCCGATCTGCTGCGGCTCGATCCGCTGAAATTCCGCGGCGCGATTGCCGACGTCAGCTTTTCCGGCGGCGTTTCGGAATATATTTACGGCGGCGAAGCCAAGACGTTCGGCGATCTCGGGCCGGAGCTCGCGGCCGAATTGCGCGCGCGGCTCGCGGCGAGCGGGCTGCAGCTGGCGCGGCCCGACGCGCGCATCCGCGCCACGGTGATCGGCGCCTCGCAATACACCATGCAAGTGTCCGGCTCGACGATCTTCGTGTCGCCGCTCGAAACGCTGCCGCTACGCAATGTGCCGGTGATCGCGCCCGACCTACCACTCGGCGACGACATCGACCCTGCCGCCGTTTCCTCCGCGATCAAAGCGGCGCTCAAGCGGCTCGATCTCGCCGACGGCGCAAGCCCGGTCGCGGTGTTCGTGCCGTGGCGCGGCTCGGCGACGTTTCGCCGCCTCGACGATTTCTGCAAGGGCGTCGCCGACGGTTTGCAAGCCGTGCTGGCGCAAGGCCATCCCATCGTGCTCGCCGGCGACGGCGATGTCGGCGGCCTGATCGGCATCCACTATTGCGAGGAAATGAAAATCAAAAATCCGATCGTGTCGATCGACGGGCTGGAGCTCAAAGACTTCGACTATATCGACATCGGCGCCATCCTCGACACCTCGGGCGCCGTGCCGGTCGTCATCAAATCGCTGGTGTTCCCGACCGGCGCCGGCGTCGGCAAGGATTGGACATCGGACAACGCGACCAGAAAAGCTGCCGCACGGTAATTGCCGATCTCACTCCGCCGCCACCGCCTCTATCTGCACGCTGTTCAATATCGCTTTCAGCTCCGGAATGCAGGACCCGCAATTCGTCCCGGCGCGCAGCGTCGCGCCGATCTCGGCAACGCTGGTCAGCCGCTTCTGCGCGATCGCATCATGCAGGGTCTGAAGACCGACGCCGAAACAGGCACATATAGTCCGGCCCGCCGCGCTCTCCGCCGGGGCCGCGCCGCCGGCGAGTACATAGGCGCGCGCGTCGGGCTCGATACGGCTGCCCAACAACGCCGCGAGAGCGTCGCGCGACGGCAGCGCCGTGGGCGTCGCGGCAATAAACAGGCAGGCGTCGAGCCGCCGTCCGACAATGCTCGCGTAGCGGAACGTGCCGCGGGCCGGATCGGCGTAAATCATCAATTCCGCCGCCGGCGGCGCATCGAGGAGCGCCGTGATCCACACTTCCGTGCCGCGATCGCTGGGCAGCGGCTCCCAGCCGGTCAATGTAAAGGCGTGGCCACGCTCGAGCGGCGCCCGCGACCAGTAGTAGGGCCCGGGCGGCACGTTCTCGGAGCCGCGCAGCAGGAGGCCGCTCCACCGGGCGGCTACAGGCGCGATGCGAACAGGCGTCGCCTTCAACTCCGGCTGGCCCGATATCGGATCGGTGGCGGCGCCGACGATCGTGTCGATCGGACCGGCCGAGGTGAAGCGATCGGTCCAATGGAAAGAGGCGAAGACATCGCCCTTGCGCTGGGTCTCCGACAGCCTGACAGGCAAGACGGTAGCGCCATGCGGACTTTCGACGCGCGCCAACTCGCCTGCCTTGAGGTCAAGGCGCGCGGCGTCGGCGGGATGAATGTCGAGCGCCGGCTCGCGCTGATGCGCCATCAAGCGCGGCAGCCGCCCGGTGCGGGTCATGGTGTGCCACTGGTCGCGCAGCCGTCCGGTATTGAGGAGGAACGGCCATTGATCGTCGGTCGCCGTGGCCGGGGGGCGGTAGGGCGTCGGCACGAAGCGGGCGCGGCCATCGGGTGTGGCGAAGCCTTTGCCGTCGCCGAACAGCCTTTTTTCAGGAGAGCCGCCGCGTGGCAGCGGCCAAACCGTCGGCGTCAGCGCATCGTAATCCTCATCGCTCAAGCCGGAGAGCGCGCCAATATCGAAGATACGGTGCCGCGATTGTTCGTTCTCGAATTCCGAAAGCGCGGCATGCTCGCGGAAGATCGCCGCCGGACCGTCATAGGGAAATGCATCGGCCCAGCCCATGCGCCGCGCCACTTCCGCCATCATCCACCAATCGGACCGCGCTTCGCCCGGCGGCGAACGAAAGGCACGCTGCCGCGAAATGCAGCGTTCCGAATTGGTAACGGTGCCGTCCTTCTCGCCCCACGCCGCCGCCGGCAGGACGATGTCGGCAAAGCACGTCGTGTCGGTCGGCCAGCAGTCGCTGACGACAACGAACGGACAAGCGCCCAGCGCCGCGCGCACTCGCCCGGCGCGCGGCATGCTGACGGCCGGATTGGTATTGAGAATCCACAGCGCCTTGACCGTACCATCGAGCACGGCGTCGAACAGTTCGATGGCCTTAAATCCCGGGCGCGTTGCCATGCGCGGCGCCGACCAGAAACGGCGCACGCGATCGACGTCCCGTGGATCGTTAAAGCTCATATGCGCGGCGAGCTGATTGGCGAGGCCGCCGACTTCGCGTCCACCCATCGCGTTCGGCTGGCCGGTCAGCGAGAACGGCCCCATGCCGGGACGGCCGATGCGGCCAGTCGCCAGATGGCAGTTGATGATGGCGTTCACCTTGTCCGTTCCGGACGACGATTGATTGGTGCCTTGCGAATAGAATGTCAGCGCGCGCTCGGTTGCGGCGAACAGGTCGTAGAAACGGACCAGATCGCCTACCGGCACGTCGGCAATCTGCGCGACATCCGCGGCCGAAGAGGCGTATTTGCGGGCTGCCTCGGCTGCCTCGGCAAATCCCGTCGTGCGTTCGCGTGTCCAGACCTGGTCGCAGCCCCCGTTGGCGACAAGATGAACAAGAAGACCGCCGAACACCGCCACATCGGATCCCGGCCTGATGGCCAGATGGATATCGGCGATGTCGCATGTCGCGGTATGGCGAGGATCGATGGCAACGACTTTCGTGCCGCGCTTCTCGCGCGCGGCAACAAGCCGCTGATAAAGCACCGGATGGCACCAGGCCGTGTTGCTGCCGACCAGTACGACCAGATCGGCGGCCTCGATATCGTCGTAGCAGCCTGGCACGATATCCTCGCCGAACGCCCGGACATGCCCCGCCACCGACGAGGCCATGCAAAGCCTGGAATTGGTGTCGATATTGCCGCTGCCGATGAAGCCCTTCATCAGCTTGTTGGCGACGTAGTAATCCTCGGTCAAAAACTGTCCGGAGACGTAGAAGGCGACTGCGTCAGGACCGTGTTTGACGATGGTGTCGCTGAAACTGGCGGCAACGCGGTCGAGCGCTTCGTCCCAGCTCGCGTTGCGGCCGCCGACTTGCGGATAGAGCAAGCGCCCGTCGCTGCCGAGCGTATCGCCGAGCGCGGCGCCCTTGGAGCAGAGCCGGCCGAAATTAGCCGGATGCTCCGGATCTCCGGACAGTACGCCGTCGGCGGCGATGCATACGCCGCAGCCGACGCCGCAATAGGGACACGTGGTGCGGATCACGCCGCCTGCCATTGCAGCCCCGCCGCTTCCACCGGCATTGGCGCCGCTTGCGCATCGCGAGCGTTCATTGCCTGCTCGACATAGCCACGGCCGAACACCAGTTGATCGCGAAACGGTGATACGTCGATTTTGTCGCGCATCAGCTCGACGTACCAGGGTCCGTCGGACACACTGCCGTAGAGGACGCAACCGGCAATGCGGTCGTCGCGCACGATCACCTTTTTATAAAGTCCGCGCTTGGCGTCGTGCAGCGTGATCTCCTGATCCGCCGGATCGGCGGCGGCGAGCGCGCCGGCGGAGAAAACATCCACACCCGTTATCTTCAAGCTGGTGAAGACCGGCGGCGGAACATAGACGTCCGTTCCGCCGGCAAGCCGCGCGCCGCAAACCCTCGCCTGATCCCAAATCGGCGTCACCAGCCCGAAGACCTGACCGTTGTGCTCGATGCATTCGCCGACCGCATAGATGTCGCGATCGCTCGTCGCCATATCGTCGCCGACGACAATACCGCGATTGACGTCAAGCTCCGCGGCTTGCGCCAGCGCGATGTTGGGCCGAATGCCGATGGCCAACACGACGAATTCCGTCTCGATACGGCGGCCGTCGGCGAGCACAACCGCCTCGGCGCGTTCGGCCCCGGCGATCTCCTCGGTCTGGCCGTTGGTGAAAATGGCAATGCCGCGGCCTTCGAGCTCACGGCGCAGCAGTTCGGCGGCGGCGACGTCGAGCTGCCGCTCCATCAGCGCCGGCATCAGATGGACGACCGCGACCGACATGCCGCGGCGCTTGAGCCCCCACGCCGCCTCAAGGCCAAGCAAGCCGCCGCCGATGACGACCGCGCGGCGGCCCGACGCGGCGGCGTCGATCATGGCTTCGACGTCGGCGATGTCGCGAAACGCCCGGACATTCGGCAGGACAAGGCCCGGGATCGCGGGCGCGAGCGGCTTCGATCCGGTGGCCAGAAGAAGCTTGTCGTAGGTGACAGCGCGGCCGTCCGCGAGAACGACCTCACGCGCCGCGCGATCAATCGCTGTCGCGGCGCTTCCCGTTATCAGGGCGATGCCGCGCTCGCCGTACCAACTCCAGGGATTGATGACGATCTCGTCCAGTGTCTTGTCGCCGGCCAAGACCGACGACAACAGAATCCGATTGTAATTCGGCTGCGGCTCGGCGCCGATGACGGTGATCGCAAAACGGTCGGGAGCGCGCGCCAGTAGTTCCTCGACCGCCCGCATGCCCGCCATGCCGTTGCCGACAACGACAAGACGGGGGCGGCGGCCGGGATCGTTGCCCACCGTTGCGTTTCTCATTCGACCGCGACCCGCTCCGGTGTCACCCGGCCTCACACCCGCGCTTGTGCCAGACCCGGCGTGCTCGACGCGACTGACCTGCCGCGCAGGTAGTACCACCAGGTGAGCGTCAGGCAGGTCGCATAAAACGCCAGATAGATTTCCAGCGCCAGATGCGGCCCGCCGGTCGCTGCGATCGATGCGCCGAAGCCGCTCGGGATCAGGTAGCCGCCGCAAGCGCCGATGGCGCTGATAAATCCGAGCGCGGCCGCGCTCTCGATGCTGGCCGCCTTTACGGCGCTGACCCGGCCCGACTCGCCTGCGCCCTTCGCCGCCAGGAGCTTTTCCTCGCGGAAGATCGACGGGATCATCCGGAATGTCGAGCCATTGCCGACGCCCGTTGTGATGAACAGGATCAGGAACATGGCCAGAAAGCCGGCAAAGTCCTTGATCTCGACGAAATACATGACGCCGATGGTCGCGGCGCCCATGGCGATGAAATTCCAGAACGTCACGATCGCGCCGCCGACTTTGTCGGCGAGCAAACCGCCCAGCGGCCGGGCCAGCGACCCGACGAGCGGCCCCAGAAACGCCACGCCGAGCGTGATCGCCGGAAATTGTGTCTTGATCAGGAGCGGAAACGCGGCGGAGTAACCGATGAAAGAGCCGAACGTCCCGACATAGAGGTAGGACATGATCCAGGTGTGCTTGCGCTTGACGATGGCGAGCTGATCCTTGAACGACGACCGCGCATTGGTGAGGTTGTTCATGAAGAAAATGGCGCCGAGGAGCGCGATGGCGATCGGCACCATCCACATCAGCCCGGCGTTCTGCAGATAGACGCCGGCGACCGGCGTCGCCCGATAGAGATTGATGATCCCCCAGCCCATCAGGATCGGCGCCAGCAATTGGACGCTGCTAACCCCGATATTGCCGCCGGCCGCATTCAAGCCGAGCGCCCAGCCTTTCATGCGGTCCGGGTAGAAGAAGGAAATATTGGCCATGCTGGAGGCGAAATTGCCGCCGCCGAGTCCGGCGGTGGCCGACACCAGCATCATTTCCCAGAACGGCGTGCCGGGCTGGGTGACGAAATAGGCGAGCAACAGCGTCGGGATGAACAGCACCGAGGCGCTGAAGATCGTCCAGTTTCGCCCGCCGAACGTCGCCACGGCGAAGGTGTAGGGAAAGCGCATCAGCGAGCCGATCAGGCCGGGCAAAGCTACGAGCTGAAACAGTTGCTGCGGCGTGAAGTGAAAGCCCGCCTGCGGCAGTTTTGTCGCCACGATGCTCCAGATCAGCCAGATCGAAAAACCAACATGCTCGGCAACGATCGACCAGATGAGATTGCGGGTGGCGATCTTCTTGCCCTTCGAATCCCAGAAATTCTTGTCTTCGGGGTTCCAATCGGAAATCCAGGTCGGGTTTGACGTGCTCATTCCGGGCTCCTTTGCGGCCGAGTTTCTCCGATCGGCTTCACAAGGAGTTCGCAAGGCGTGTGCCAAGCCTATTCCATTGAAATCATTATTCTATCCGGGTTCCCGAAACGCCTGCGGGCGCTTTTCCAGGCGGAAAGCCACTAATTTGTGCAACGCACAATCGATGGCCCGCCCACTCGGAACGGGGCCTGTGAGCAACGGGCTTAGAGCGGTTGGGTGAAATTCAGGCTGCTGTCGTTATTGCATCTTGGCGCCGGACGCCTTGATCACCGCCGCCCATTTCGGAATTTCCGCTTTGATATAGGCGGCGAACTGCGCCGGCGTGTCGGGCGCGATGTCGATGCCGAGGTTGGCGAGCTTGTGCTCGATGTCCGGGTCGTTGAGCGTTTCGCCGATGGCTTTATTGAGCGCCGCGATGATCGCCGGCGGCGTCCCGGCCGGCGCCACCAGGCCGTGCCAAGTCGTGGCTTCAAAGCCTGGAAGTCCGGCTTCGTCCATGGTCGGGACATCCGGCAGGCTCGGCGTGCGCTTGAGCGTCGTCACCGCGAGCGCCCGCACCTGACCGTTCTTGAGAAATCCCATCACGCCGGACGTCGTGGCGAACATCATCTGGTCCTGCCCGGCGATGACGTCCTCCAGCGCCGGCGCCGAACCTTTGTACGGCACATGCACGATGTCGATATGCGCCTGCGCCTTGAACAGCTCGCCGGCCAGATGCGCGGCAAGGCCATAGCCGGAGGAAGCGAAGTTGAGCTTGCCCGGATTGGCTTTGGCGAGCGCGATCAATTCGGCGAGCGAATGCGCCTTCACGTCGTTGTTGACGACCAGCACGTTGGCTTGCGTGCCGATCAGACTGATCGGCGCAAAATCCTTTTCCGGATCGAAGCCGATCTTGCTGTAGAGACTGACATTGGTGGCAAGGATGGCGTTGTTGCCGAGAAGGAGCGTGTAGCCGTCCGGCGCGGCGTGCGCGACGAATTCGCCACCGACATTGCCGCCGGCGCCCGGGCGATTATCCACAATGAAGGGTTGGCCGAGCACGCTGCCGAGCTTGGCGGTCAGGATGCGCGCCATGATGTCGCTCGCCCCGCCGGGCGGAAAGCCGACGACAATGGTGACCGGCCGGTTCGGATAATCGGCCACGGCGGCAACGGCTGCAAACGCGGCGAACGCCAGCAATCCGGCCAGCAACATGGCCGGTAACGCGACCATACGCTTGAGCATCTCTCCCTCCGTTTTTTGTGGCCGCACAAGAGGCCGCGCCGCCTGACTTGGCAAGCTCTCCTCGGTTGTGGCACGCATGCAAAACTACAGTGGGAGATAAGGCGATGCGCACCGGGGCAGACTATCTTTCCTCGCTCAACGACGGCCGCCGCGTCTTCCTCGACGGCGAGGCGGTCGAGGACGTGTCCGCGCATCCGGCGTTCCGCGAAGCCGCGCGCTCGATCGCCGGCCTCTACGACATCGCCGCCGATCCGGGCAACCGCGAGCGCATGACGTTTCCCTCGCCGAAGACAGGCGCGCCGGTGCAGCGGGCCTGGCAGATCCCCAAGACCCATGCCGATTTGCGCGGGCGCCGGCTGTTCTCCGAGACCTGGGCCGAGGCCACCTTCGGCCTGATGGGCCGCGCGCCCGATCATGTCGCTGGTTTCTTCACCGGCTATGCCGCGGTGCCGAGCTTCTTCGCCAGCGCCGGCGAGCAAAAATTCGCCGATAATCTCGTCGCGTTCTACGAGTTCATGCGCGACAACCACGTCTATTGCTCTTACGCCATCGTGCCGCCGCAGATCGACCGCTCGAAACCGGCGCACCAGCAGAGCGACCCGACGCTCTATGCCGGCGTGGTCAAGGAGCGCGACGACGGCATCGTCATCAAAGGCGCGCAGCAGCTCGCCACCGGCGGCGCGATCTCCGATTACATTCATCTGAGCTGCATCCAGCCGCTGCAAAAGGGCGACGAGAATTACGCCAATTGCCTCGCCGTGCCGGTCGCGGCCGAGGGCGTGAAACTTTATCCGCGCAAGCCCTATGCGCGCGCCGGCAGCGCCGCCGATTATCCGCTCTCCGCCCGCTTCGACGAGAGCGACTCTTACGTCGTGTTCGACAACGTCTTCGTGCCGTGGGAGCGCGTCTTCATCTATCGCAATGTCGAGCTGTCGCGCGACCAGTGGCGCAAGACCCCCTCGCATCTTTACGGCAATCACCAGGCACAGACGCGCTACGTCACCAAATTGCGCTTCATGGCCGGCCTGGCGCAGCGCATGAACGAAACCACCGGCAATAGCGCCAACCCCGCCGTCGTCGGCCTGATGGGCGAACTTTGCTCACTGGTCTCGATCTACGAGGCCATGCTGCACGCGCACGAGACCATGGGGACGATCGAGGACGGCGTGTTATGGCCGTCGCGCACCGCCTATTATGCCGCGAGCGCCATGCAGTCGGAGTTCAACGGCCGCATGCTGGAAATTTTCCGCGAAATGGCGGGCTCGGCCTTCATCACGCTGCCCTCCTCCGACGCCGATTTCCAAAATCCCGAAATCGCCGCCGACCTCGACCGCTACATGCGCTCCGGCTCGACCGACGCCAGGACGCGCGTAAAGCTGATGCGGCTGATCTGGGATTTCCTCGGCTCCGAATTCGGCAGCCGCCACGCGCAATATGAGAAGTTCTACGGCGGCCCGTCGTTCGTGGCGAAGCAGCATCTTTATCGGTATTTCGATTTCAAGCGGGCGGGGGCGCTGGTGGATAAGGCGCTGAGTTTGCCGGCAGTGGAGTAACGTCATTCCGGGGCCGGCCAAAGGCCGGAGCCCGGAATCCATAACCACAGATTCTTCGGGACAAGCACCCGTATAATCCTGACAAAATCACGGGTATGGATTCCGGGCTCGCGCTTCGCGCGCCCCGGAATGACGCGGCGGGGTCCGGAAAGACAGAAAGAGACGCCTTGCAGCCGTCATCCAAGTCAATTCTTTTTGTGATCGCCTGCGGGGCCACGCTGCTTCTGATGCCGATGTCCGGCGCGGACGCTCAACCCCCCGCACTCACCGCATCGCAATCCGATGCGTTGAGCGCCTATAACGACGCGGTCAAGCGCTTCGAGACAATCCTGAGCGAGCGGCAAGCGCAGATCGACTCGAAGCAACAATTGCCGCACTTGCCGGGACAGGCGCTTTATCTCGCCCGCGTCGCCATGATGAGCGCGTACAAGGATCTTACCGACGCGATTCCGTCCCGGATCGGCAGGCCCAACAAGTTCGGCATTCCTCCGGCCTATTTCGACGCCGACACCGCGCCGCTTATTGACGCGTATCTCAAGCTCTTCCGCATCATGGAAGCGGCGCCCGCCGACGCGCAAAGCTCGGCTACGCCGTTTAAAGACGTTTTCGATCTGGCGACCGGCATTGCCCGCGCCAAGGGTCTCGACGCGGCGGATGCCGAGGTGGCCGGACGCATCGGCTTGGGCATCTTTTTTGCCGAGACCAACGGCCGTCAAAACGTCGGCAATGCGCGGTCGGACAAATACAAAGGCAGCTTCCAAACCGGGATTGCCGAAGATCGCAGCGGCCAGCGAAAATGGGCGGCGATCAGGCCGGCGATCGCCGCATTCGATCCGGCGCTGGCGGCCCGCGACACCGAAGAAGAAGCGCGCGCCGGCAGTCTCGATCACCGGTTCAATCATTGGACCGCCGTGCGAGACGGTCTTATGAGCGCGCATGCGGAGCTTTTCCCGCAAATACCCGCGATCGCGAAGGTGCTGCCAAATCCGATCGACCAGATGAAGTTTTTTGAGTTGATCCAGATTGTGCCGACGCCGACCAAGGCCGCGCTCAATTCGGGCTCGCTGCAAAGCTATCGAATTTCCGACCCGACGATCATGGGATATCTGCGCAACAACAGCATTTTTGCCTTCGGCCGCGCCGACCGCGCCAAGACATCGGCGACCTATCGCGAAATCCTCGACGCCATGTGGCTCTTCAACGACAAATTCGAAAAGGCACTGACCGAGTTCGATGCGATCAAGGCGCGGCGGGGGTAACGAGCAAGCCCGTAGGATGGGTGGAGCGAAGCGATGCCCATCATCTTTCCCCGAAAGGCCTAGGCACGGTGAACACGGCGCATGGCGTAGTGCCCTCTCCCCTTGCGGGAGAGGGCTGCTCGGCGGTGCAGCGATCTCGAATGGGTGAGGGTCCGGGGCCACGGCCCTCACCCAACTGCGATTGTTGCACTGTCGGCGAAGCCCTCTCCCGCAAGCGGAGAGGGCACGCGCTCGCGCACTTCTTGAGCTA
>CAWARC010000017.1:0-132905 GCA_963784325.1 uncultured Alphaproteobacteria bacterium
AGGAGTTAGCGACTTATGTGGCCCATGAGTGGCTTGCCATTGCAGCGCTGCGGATTGCCTTAGGCGTTGTCGAGCCCATCGAAAACGGGGTCCGGCCCGATTAGAAGCGGGGTGCTCAATTTTGCACGGGGCTCGCCTTGGCGGGTTGCGCAAGAATTCGGTCCGCGATCGGAATCAAGGAGGGGGCCTCGGCAATTCCTTGCGCTCAATATGCGGTCTCTCATTGAGAACGAAATTCAGCAGGGCCTTAT
Source organism: uncultured Alphaproteobacteria bacterium (assembly GCA_963784325.1). Lineage (GTDB taxonomy): Bacteria > Pseudomonadota > Alphaproteobacteria > Rhizobiales > Xanthobacteraceae > BOG-931. Next base: position 252 of record CAWARC010000017.1, read on the forward strand.
GAACTTCCAGCTTACCATTGTAGTCGATCAGGCCCAACTTCCGAAATTTGTTCATGAAAAAATTTACGCGCGTCCGCGTCGCTCCAATCAGCGCGGCGAGCGTATCCTGGTTCACCTTTACGGGTATCGGTTCCTTACCAAGGTCGCCGCCATAATTGGCCAACAGCAGCAGAGCCCGGGCCAGCCGCATCTCGCTGGAATTGAACAATTGGTCGACCAAGTCCGCTTCGACGCGGGCGGTCCGCGTCAAAAGGTGGGTGAGAAAATAGTCGGCAAACTCCTGGTTCTCATGAAGCAGGTTGACGACGGTTTGCGTCTCCAGCCGCATAATCTCGCATGGCGACATGGTGGTGGTTGTAGCCAAACGCAGCGGCGCCCCATTCATCGCTTCTTCGCCGCAAAATTCGTCCGGTCCCCGGATGGCGACAATAGCTTCCTTGCCAAGCTTGGAAATGACGGTGACCTTGACCTGGCCGGCATAGACGTAAAAAACCGAATCTACCTCGTCGCCTTGCGCGTAGACGATTTGATTTTCTTTATATTTGGACAGAGTCCATCGCGTGTTGTGTTGGCTCAGTAAGCCGATCACGTCAAAGGCGGTGCGCCCAGCATCTTTATGCATTGCCAATGCCTCCGAAGCTGATTGCAGCTTATCCTATCTCCAATCTTGAGTTGGTGCAACGCACTTTGACGTCCGGAGGCGCAAAGTCTCCTGAAATCGACCGCGCGAAGCCGACATTTGCGTGCCTTTTCTTCATGAAAACTTTCAGCTTCGGATCGTAGCCTTGGCAAGCCGGGGCATGCGCTTTCCTAGCGAATATTGCCGTTGCCGAGGCAGGGACAAGGCGCGTCATGACTTGGAAAGCCCGGCAAGCCGGCGTCGTCACCGGATTGTTTTTGTTGCTCGCCGTTGCACATCCCTCGGGGGTTCTGGCGCAGGACGGAACCGACCCGGTCACCGGGTTTCCGCGCGACCCGGTCCACGTTGTTGCCTGGCCCGCCGGCAAAAAAGTCGCCGTCAGCTTCGTCCTGTTTGTCGAGGAGTTCGGCTTCGGCCAGGGCCCGGTCTTTCGCCCTGACTTGGCGGCCCGCAACCCGGATCTGGTGAATGAGGCCTTCCGCCAATACGGGATCGACTGGGGTGTTACGCGCGTCGGCCGATTGTTCAAGGAGCTGGACGTTCCGCTCAGCGTGGCATTGAACGCCGAATTTCCCGCCGCGCATGCGGCGGTGTGGAAGGAGTTCCGCGCGGCCCAGCCGAAGGCGCCGATCGTCGCTCACGGCATGAACAACAGCAACCGCACGCTGCCGCTCGGGCGCGGGCTCGCCGCGCAGAAGGCCTACATCCGCCGGACGCTGGATTTGATCGCCAGCCAGACCGGCGTGCGCCCCACCGGCTGGTCGTCACCGAGCGTCTATTCCAACGGCGACACGATGCAGGCGGCGGCCGCCGAGGGCATCACTTACACGCTCGACCAGATGGATTCCGACATCGTTGCCCGTTTGAAGACGCCGGACGGGCCGCTGGTCCTGCTGCCTTATCCGGTCGTCACGGTCGACATGGGCCAGCAACTGGCGCGGATGAAGTCGCCGACGCAGATCGAAACCCTGTGGCTCGACTACGTGTCGGAACTCGTCCATGAGGCGCGCGCCGATCCCGCGCGAGAGGCGACGACGGTGGTCATCGGAATCCACCCCTTTGTGATCGGCACCCCCGATGGGGCGGCCGCCTTGCGGCGCGTTCTCTCGCGGCTGAAGACAGATGACGCCGTCTGGTTGACCGACACCGACGCAATCCTCAAGGCGGCGGGACCTTGACCCGGCTCGCGACCCGATCCGCCCAACGGCACCGCCAATACGGGGCATTCTTAGAGCGGCACCGACGATGCCGGTCATTAAGAATCCGGGTGATGACTGACTGGCCCTTTTGGTCGGCCTGCCAACTGCCCACAGGGGGACATTGCGGTCTTCAAGACAGCGATTTGACCAGTTCGCCCGCCCGACAAGTGCGTAGTTCGGCGAGCGCCGGAACTCGCCGAACCCGCGCAGAGCTACCGCAAGCCGATAGTCTGTCATACGGCAAATCAAATGAATTATCCTCACCAAAGAACGCCTGAAGCAAACGCTGGATAAAATGGGCGAGGAGCACTTGGCGTTGCGAGCCTCCGATGATCTGGCGATTGCCGAGATCGAAAATTCAGCGTTCCTGTCAGCCGCTTCGGCAAGTGGTTGAACCAAGCGAGCGGGTGGGGCGAGCAAAATCGTCGCGCCTGAACGATCTGGCCCACGCAGCTTTGCTCTCATGCCGCGGGCCTACCCTGCAAAACTTTTGCGCTGTAGCTTAATCTGCCGGAAGCAGAGGTGACAGCGCCATGGCGAGAACCTACCGTGAGATTGCGATAGAGGACATGCTGAAGACTGTCGAAGAGGCGATGAGTCAGGTCACTGACTGGTGGGGGGACCTGCCGCCGCCGATGGCAGAAGCGATCGCGCAGTTTCGTACCGAACTCGGGGCGGCAATTGATTCCGTGGAATTCGTCAAAAGGGCGCTCGACAGAGAAGTGCACGAGACCGAGCTTGGGAAAGACACCGCCTGACGTTTTTGCCGCGGCGGGGTAGGGTGGGTAAAATCGCCGCCCGAAATAATCGCGTGGGCATCGCGCGAAAACGATTTTGCCCGCGCGGCTTTACTCTCACGCCGCGGTGCCCACCTATCCAGCCGCTCGACCTTGACCAAAGCATTGCGATGCCGAACTCTGCCGGCCAATAAGGAGCTTGCCCGATGACGATTATCGATTCCCAGGTCCATGCCTATGAGGCGAACACGCCGAAGCGGCCCTGGCACAACGTGCCGAACTGGCCCGCCCACGCGACCGGCGACGAGATGGTGGCGGCGATGGACAAGGTCGGCGTCGACGGCGCGATCTTCATCTCTGCCTTCGGTTTGTACCGCTACGACGCGAGCTATGCGGTCGAGGTGCAGCGCGCGCATCCCGATCGCTTCGCGATCGTCAAGCCGGTCGATCCGGACGATCCGGCCGTGGACGACGTCATCGCCGCGTGGAAGAAGACACCGGGAACGGTCGGCATCCGCATCATGCTGACCAAGGAGCCGGGGCGCGATCGCGATCCGGCCGATCCGGGCCTCGACCGCATCGCCCGCTCGGCCGTCAAGCACGACTTTCCGGTCAATATCCTGTGCTGGGGCAACCTCGATGCCGGCACGGCGCTGATCGACCGCCATCCCGATACGCGCTTCATCATCGACCATCTCGGCATCATGCAGCCGCGCACGCCGCCGGCGCCGCCGCAGCCGTGGGCCGACCTGCCGAAAGTGCTGGAGCTTGCCAAGCGCAAGAACGCGGTGATCAAGGTGAGCGGCGCGTGCACGCTGTCGCAGCAACCCTACCCGTTCCCGGATATCTGGGATCCGCTGAAGCGCGTCTTCGATGCCTGGGGTTTTGACCGCTGCCTGTGGGGCACGGACTGGACCCGCGCCTTCGCCGTCGTCAATTACGAACAGGCGGTCGAGCCCTTTATCGAGACCAACCGCCTGAGCGAGGCCGAGCGCGCGATGCTGATGGGCGGCGCCTGCGCCAAAGCCTATCGCTGGTCGCCGAAATAACGATGACGCATGACCCGGCGCAATTGAACGTCCTGATGTCGGGCGGCTTCGGCGCCGCCTACGAGGCGTTGTTGCCGGACTTCGAGCGGGAGACCGGTATCAAGGTCACGACCGGGTCGGGCGCCTCGCAGGGAACAGGCCCGCACACGATTGCCGCGCAGCTTGAGCGCGGCACGCCGGCCGACGTGGTGATCCTCTCCAGGGAGGGGCTTGGCGACCTGATCGCCGCGAACAAGATCGTCGCCGGGACGGACGTCGATCTGGCGCGGGTGCCGCTCGGCGTAGCGGTGCGGGCGGGGAGGGCGAAGCCCGACGTGAGCACCATCGAGGGTCTCAAACAAATCCTGCTCGAGGCCAAAACCGTCGCGATCCCGGAAAGCACCAGCGGTATCTGGCTCACGGCCGATCTGTTTCCGCGGCTCGGCATCGCGGACAAGATCAACGTCAAGGCGATGCCGCGCGGTTCCGCCGCCGCCGGCCTGGTCGCCCGCGGCGACGCGGATCTTGCGGTCATGCCGGTCAGTGAAATCGTGCACGCAGCCGGCGTCGAGGTTGCGGGCAGCCTGGCGCCGGAGATCCAGTTCGTGCAGGTTTTTTCGGCTGCCGTCGTCGCTGGCTCGACAGAGATTGAAGGGTCGAAACGGCTGATCGCGTTCCTTGCCTCCGCGCGCGCGTGCAAGGCCATCAGCAAAAGCGGCATGGAGCCGTTCGCGACCGCGCGATAAGCCCGGCGGCCGTCCAAACAAGACTCTCAAGGCGCTTATTATTGCATTGCGAAAAGCTCGCCGGTTAGAGCGACACTGCGCGCTTAGTTTTGGCGATTGAAGTTCGATCTCGAGGAGCGGGGCCTTCCAGTCGCGTTCGATGGCCTCTACACTCGGGGTAAGGGCGCATTCTGCACAACGAAAAAAACACATAACGGGGAGACGTGCGATGGAGGCAGCAGCGACGGTCCAAGACACGGTCCAAGCGACGGCTCAAGAGGCAACCCAAGACATCGTTGCGGTTCGCGGATGGCCGCAGCGTTGGCGAAGGCTCTTCACCTTCGCGTTCTTTTTCATGATGACGATGCAGATCGACAAGCTCAATCTGTCGTTCATGTTCGTCGACCAATCGTTCATGTCGCACTTCGGCCTGCTCGGCAAACCCGCATTGATCGGTGCGCTCACCGGCGGCTTTTTAATTCCCTACGGATTCTGTGCGGTTGCTTGGGGACCGGCGATCCAGCACTGGGGCGCGCGGCGGATGGCGGTCGTCGGCATCGTCGCTTGGGCGGCGATCATGGTGCTCCACGCCTTTGCCGCAAGCTACGGGGAGCTCTTGGCGCTGCGTATCGCGCTTGGTTTCGTCGAGGCGTGTGCGATCCCGCTGCTTGCCTGGTTCACCGCGCACTGGCTGCCGTTCGACGAGCGGGCCCGCGGTCAAGCGCCGTGGACGACCGGAATCGCCATCGGCACGGTGATCACGCCGATCTTCGTCATCTGGCTGCTCGGCCAGATGCCGTGGCAGACGACGTTCTACATCTTTGCTGCGCTGCCGCTGATCCCGCTCGCATTGCTGCTCCGGCTGCCCGACGATCCTGCAAACGCGCCCGGCATGCCGATGTGGGAGCTCGAGACGATCAAGCGCGGAACGCTTTCCAACGAGCTCGACGCGCTCAAGCTCCCGGAGAAGCGTGTGCACACGTTCTTGCAGACGATCTCGAGCTATCGCGTGTGGCTGATCGGGCTCATGGATTTGGGTGCGACGGCCGGCTTCTATGGGCTCATTACGTTCGGGCCGGTCTACCTTGTCCGGATACGGCACTTTCCGGCAACCGACATGAGCTACGTTCTCTCGGGCGGAGCGCTCGTCGGGGCATTGTGCGCGATCCTGTTGGCCATCGACTCCGACCGCCGCAAGCGCCGCGCCTGGTACGGTTTCGGGCTTTTCGTCGCCGGGGCGATCTTCCTGACCACGGAGCTCTTCCTGACGAACACGGCGGGCGCGGCAATCGCCTTGGCACTCGCCAGCGCGAGTGCGACGCCTTCGCTGGTCGTCATCTGGAGCCTGACGCACTCCGTCGCCGAGCGGACGACGATCGCCTCGACCGTGGGCGCGACAGCGGCGGTTGGCATCGGCTTGGCCGGCGTCATCAATATTGGGATGGGAAGCGTCATTGCGGCCAATGGCAACTACGCGGCCGGCTTTCTCCTGGTCCTGTTCTTCTATGTCGTGGCGGCGATCTCGGCGCTCATCTTGGCGCTGCAGTCATATTAACACAGCATGCCCGGCGCGATAACGGTCGCGCCGGGCGTGTAGCGGGAAGCGTACTTAACAAAGGATTTCTGCGGTAGCACGCATTTTGCCGAATTGTGTGGGGTCCAGCAACGCCGATTCGGTAATGTCGCCCCTGCAAGACCGGGGCGAAAATGCATTTCAGAAACTTTACAGGCCGCTTCAATAATCTTGGCGGCTCGCTGGTCGTTTTGAGTGTTGGATTGGCACTTGGGCTATGGGTCTTTGGCGCTGTCCTTCTCTGGACGATGCGGGAGAATGAACTCGCGAAGGCCGTTCAGGCCAGCGACAACACGGTCTCGGCCATGTCGGTCGACATCTCCCGCAATCTTGAGATGTTCGACCTATCTTTGCGCGCCGTGATCGATAACCTGGATCATCCCGGCGTTCAGTCTATCAGCAAAGATATCCGCCAATTGGTCCTTTTTGATCGCGCCGCGACGGCGAAGCACCTTTCCAGCATCAAAGTACTAAACGAAGCTGGTCAGCTCACCATCGATTCACGAACGCTCGTCCCGGCGAAGAAGGACTTGTCATCGCGCGATTATTTCCTGGTGCATCGCGATAATCCCAATGCCGGCCTCTACATTGGCCAGCCCTTCATGGGCGCCGGCGGTAAATGGCTGATCGGAATCAGCCGCCGGCTCTCCCATGCCGACGGATCGTTTGCCGGCGTCGTCGTCGGAACAATAGAATTGGATTATTTCAGGGAACTGTTCGAAAAAGTGGTCCAAACGCCGAGCAGCGTCCTGGCATTGTTTCACACCGACGGAACATTATTGATGCGCAGCCCCTTCAACCGGGGGGACATCGGCCGCGATATGAGCCGATCGGATTTTTTCGTGCATACCCGGGGGACGAACGATGGCCATTACGAAGCACCCAGCGGCATAGACGGAGTCAACCGCATCTACGCTTATCAAAGGGTCGGGGATTACCCTTTGCTGATCGGTGCCGGGATCTCGACGAAGGATGCTTTGGCCGGTTGGTGGCACGACGCGTTGGCCATCGGTGTAATTTTGCTCGCGCTTGGCCTGTCGACTGTAGCGCTCGCAGCTTTCGCCCATGTGGAACTGAAGCGCCGTGAACTGGCGGAAGGCAGGCTCAAGACTTCGGTCATTACAGACCCGCTTACTGAAATCCGGAACCGCCGAGGGTTTGAATATGCAATTTCGAGCGAGTGGAATTGTGCTTTCGCCTCCGGGACCGCGTTAGCATTGCTGATGATCGATGTGGATCATTTTAAGGACTTCAATGACAAATTCGGCCATCAAGCCGGTGATCGAGCGCTCATTAAGATCGGGCGTGTCCTGGAGCGCGCACGGCGTGGAGATCAAGACGTCGTGGCACGGTACGGTGGAGAGGAATTCGCCATGATCCTCCCGGCTGCGTCGACGAATGACGCCCGTAGAACCGCCGAGTGGATCCGCGCAGCCGTTGAGAATGCGGTCAGCCGCGACAGGGGCAGCGACTGCCCAACAGTAAGCATCGGCGTTTGCAGTCGAGTGCCGACCCTTCCCGATTCTTATGACATCATAATCGCTTCAGCGGATTCCGCCCTCTACGAGGCGAAGCGCCGGGGAAGAAACCGAACCGTGGCGCATGACGACTTGCTCACAAATGCCGGGTCCGAATTGGCGGCTTGATAACCTGTAACTGAACTCCGAAACCGGCCATTCCCGACGTGCCGACATGTCTGGTCGATATCGGGGGAAGCCGACCCGGTGCGGCCGAGGCAGGATTTGGGCATTGGCCCTTTTGATCTGGCTCAATGCGACGCGGTCATCCAACCGTCATGGTGTCGATATGGACGCCGAAAGCCAAATTCCGCCGCTCTGCCCGAACTGCGCCAAGCCGATGCGTTTTACGCGCCTCATCCCGGCGCTTGGCGCAATGCCGGAACTCTATTCGTACTACTGCGATCCATGCGGTGAGTCGGTAACGGAAAGTGGGGAGCCGGGAGAGCGGCGCGATCTATTGAGCTACTTAGAGACAGAGCTGCCCGGGACCAGCCGAGGGCAGGGCAAAATGTAGGTAAATCCGCTAAACTGCGAATAGTCGCGATCGGGGTCGTAGGGATGAATATCGACATTGAGGTCGTCGCGAGGCGGCTCATTTAGCGAGAGCAAATAGAGCGGGTCAACCAACCGAGCTGTGGGATCGGTCCAATAGCGTCCGCCAAATTTGTTGCGCTTCCATGTTATCCGCGAACCGGCAGTGCCCTCCCACACTTCCCAGTGCACCTCCGGAAGATACTCGCTGCGTCCGCCCGGCCGGAAAACGGTCGCCAACGGCTGTCCGCGGGCAATCGATTCACCGGGAGAAAAGTTGAGGGGTTCCTTCAGATTGAGATGATCGAATTCAGAAAAATACACCAGGTCTTGCCGTCCGCTCAGATTGAGCTCCTTCTTGGTATGCTCAATTAGAAGCGCTTGCTCTTCGCCCCAACCCCAATTCGCGCGCCACAATGCTACGACATGGCCTGGCGCCGGCGACAGAATCGGATCACCGAGGCGTCCGCCGTCCACGCCGGAATGCGGTTCCTCGCGTCGCGTGCCATCGACGTCGTCCCAGCTCGCGTAAAGAGATGTCAATGGCGAGCAGCTCTTGCTCGACGGATAGCGCGGCATTAAGCCCGTCTTGCTGATGTCGTAGCCTTTTTGCCGAGCAGGCATATCAGCGCCAAAAGCGGTGCACGCTGCAGCAAAGTAAGCGGCCACCAAAACGGTAGCCCAAAACCCGTGGATTGTTCGCATCAGCTCGCTCTGACATGGGGTTTGGCTGAGGGTCCCATGGTTTCCTTACGCCGCTCTTTGTCCAATATCCGCGCTGCCCGTGGCCGTCTCGCTACGCGGCAGCGACCCGGCGTGCAGCCCAATGGCTGACGTCGAGCTCAACAGACGCTTCTTCAACACCCGATCCGCTCGCGGCGACACGCGGCCGCGAACAGACGTCTTGGCAAGCTTCGGACGTTGCCGCCCCTGCTGCCGCATCGCAGGCCATTCCATCGGCTGACTGGGAATGCCGTGCCAACGACTCCAATTCGGCAAAGCCTCACCTTTCATCAGAACGGACAATGGTCCCAGCACCGACCCCGAGCCCATACTCGTGCCGTAGAGCACCACGGCCATGTTGCCGATCGAGCAAAAATCACCGATCTCGATCACATCCGATTTCATATCGCGATCTTCGAACAAATGAGTTCTGGATGGTCGACCCCAAGGTTGAGCGCCGCGCGATCGCCGATCTTCACAAGATCGAATTCCGACAGCAACGTCGTCTCGATGAATACCCATTTTCCAATTTGGCAGCCCAGCAGCCGAAGAAACCAGGCGGCGTAGGGTGTCCCCAACATCGGTGCCAAGAGCGGCGCGGCGGTTGCCTCGTAAATCGCGTTCACGACTTCATTGAACCAGACATAAGCCGACCACAACGGTTTTACCGTGGGCTTGAATTGACCCATGAAGAGGTGTCGCAACGCGGCTACGGCGATCAGAGTCAAGAGACTGATCACCGAGCCAAAAAGCGGCGTCAGCAGCAGCGTCGGAATTAGTGAGAGCGTCTGGTAGGAAATCGAAACGAAAACACAGCATAGCCCAAGAGCCGTAATGCTGACGAGGCTTGGCAGAAGGATCCTAACCACGTCGACGAGAGTCCGCGCTAGTATTAGAAGCACGCCCGGCTCGTAGGTCGACCGCGCTGAAAAACAACTGACCTTTTCGGTTGCCGGCAGCAGAAAGCCGGGAGAGCCGAGCCAGCGTGTCGTGTCCTGCGTTTCGGTGACATCGGCAGGAGGCGTAGATAACACGCCCACCAAACCGTCATCGCCAAGGTTGATGCCCGCCGGCACCAAAGCGCTGTTGCCAACGAAAGTACGACGGCCGACGCGATTGCTTTTCAGCTCAATGCGGCCGCCGTGGATCTTGGCGCCGCCCACAATGCAGCCGTCGGCAAGAAAGCTTCCCTCGCCGATGTCGAGCAGGTCGGGCATCGCCTGGGAGATTGTCGAGATTTCGACATTGCGCCCAATGCTGGCTCCGAGCGATCGCAGAAATCGCGGCAAAAACAGGGTTGCATAAAGCGGTAGCACCAAACGCCTGGTGTTGTTCATCAGATAGTTCAGGAACCAATAGCGCAAAAAGGCCACGCTATGAATCGAGTAAGTTCCCGGCTTTATTCGTCCGACAAACAACCGCTTCACCGTGGTGACCAGTTTGAGATACCACAGCAGTGAAACCGGTACCGTTGCCAGGCCCGCCGCGAATGCGATCCACGGGCCACCGACATAGAGCGTCAAAGCGACTATCGCGACGGCGGGTAACGCGCTGAGTATCAGCAAATAGCCCATCGAATAAATAAGCAGAAGATGGATCAGACCGAACAAGAAGCTCAGTACCCGGCCGCGTGATTGCGGCAGCTCGGTCGCTGAACCGCTCGTATTTTTGGCCGGGGATCCGCGCTTGGTTATGCCGGAATCAACGATTGTATCGTCGGCAAGCGCCGTTAGATCTTCAAGACAGCTGCCATCCGCCATTCGGACGTTTATACCCAAGGCGCAATGCGTGCCGATGTAACAGCCTTCGCCGATCGATACCGGACCGATTACCAACCAGCCGTTTTCAATCTTGTAGCCCAGAATATGCGTCTCCGCGCCGATGCTGGCGTTGTCTCCGATAGAGACGAGGTCGAACGCAGCGCAGACCGGAGTTCCGATGGTGCAATTGCTGCCGACCTTTGCGCCCATGAGGCGATAGTAAATATTCATGAGAGGCGTATCGACGAACATCTCAGACCAGCTTAGCGCCTGGAAGCGCGTCGCGAGCCACCATCTGAAATAATAGAAGCCCCATACCGGATAGCGGCCCTCCTTATACCGGCCCACCACCGTCCATTTGACCGCGATGCTTAGCAACAGCCACGAAGGCCATGTGGCAAAGCTGCCAATGGTGGCAATTTCTGCGGCCGCTTCCCATCGCAGAGTGCCGTCGATGACCTGCAGCACCAACAGGACGGCGCAAGCAAAAGGCAAGGCGACGACGCCGTAAAACGCCAGGAGGCAAAGCGACTGCAGCAAGACGACCAGCCAACGGACTTTTGGTAAGGTAGCGAATTCATCAACCGATTGTGGATTGGCCGCATCGGGCGACCGCGACGTCGCCCCACTGTCCTTTCGTGTCTGCAGCAGCGCGGCAAGATTGCGAATCGTGCGGTGCTGATAGATGTCTCGTACCGAGACGTCGACACCGGCTATTACGCTGCGCAGTTCCGACACAACGCGGGCTGCAAGCAGCGAGTGCCCGTGCAAGTCGACAAAAAAATCGTCATCAATAGAGACGGCGGAAACGTGCATTATGCGATGCCGAACTCCCACCATGTCGCGTTGCAGTTCAGTTTCCGCGACGGCGATTTTCGCCGCGGGTTGGCGGAGGAGATCCGCCGGAGGCGGCAACGCTTTTCTGTCGATCTTGCCGCTGGTCATGGTCGGCGACGCGTCAACGACGTCGAGGTATTTCGGCATCATATAGTCGGGTATGCGGTGGCGAAGCACGTCGGCCAATGCATGACGATCCAAAGCGTCCAAGCCACCGTCGAAAACGACAAATGCAGCAATCTCTTGCATGCCGTCCAACTCTATGGTCGTGACGGCCGCCTGCTTGATGCCGGAATATTCCAGAAGCACATTTTAACCATACGTTGGCCCTCCGCCATCGCTTATAGATTTGTTCGGGTGCGCAACCTCGTGAATCGCTATCGTCGCATAGTAGGCTGGACGTCGGCGGCACTGGTGTCCCAGGCACTGGCAATCGCACCGTCCTGGGCAGTGAAAGTCCCCCCGCCGCCCGAGCTTCCAAGCTGGGCGGGCTTTTACTTCGGCGCCAATATTGGTCCGGGCATCGGGGACAACAAATTCTACGACATCTATGGTCCGGTTCCGGACTACGCCCTCGATGCCGATTCACAGACCAAGGGCTGGCTGGGCGGTTTTCAGCTAGGCTACAACTATCAATTCAATTGGCTGGTCCTGGGCTTGCAGGGGAGGTTCGATTGGGCCGGCATCAATCGACATTTTTCATGTTTCTCCTTCGGCAATCAAACCTGTTCCGCCGACAACGAGTGGATTGCGACCCTAAGCGCTCGAGTCGGAGTAGTGGATGGCTCGGCGCTTTGGTATGTCGAGGGCGGGCCGGCGTGGACGCGTGAGACGGTGTCGAATATTGCTGGCACCGCAGCATGTGTTCCGATTGGAGGTGGTGGCACCGTGTGCTCCGCCCCGGGCGATTTGTTTTTGGGCAGCGAGATCCGCGCCGGTTGGAGCGTGGGGGGTGGAGTAGAGTATCGGCTGTCCCCGAATTGGTCGACGTTTATCCAATACGACTACATGCAGTTCGGCGAGCACCCCATCACGCTGGTGGATGGCGGAAGCGGAGTTTTTCCCGAGGCAATCAAGCAAGACCTCCAGCTTGTCACGATCGGGGTCAACTACTGGCTTACCGGTCCGGCGAACAGCGGTATGGCGCTGGGCTATGCGCCGGATTCGAATTTGGAGAGCGCCGCCGACGACACTGACAAGCGGATTAGGGTCTTTTCCGTTGAAGACGTCGGCAAGGATAGCGCCGATCTCGTGGTCGGCGGCCTTTTCGCGTTCTCAAAGGATCTCGACACGTCAGGGCCGCGGATTTGGATGACGGGTGGTGCTGGCTGGTACAAATATCCCACCGACAGCGGCAAGATCAGAGGCGTCTACTCGTCCGGCGATCTTTTGGCTGGCTACGCCTTTGAAGGGAACAACTACGAAATCAATCTGTTGGCCGGAGGAAGCGCCGAAAACGATATCTTGTCGGCGTACAATTCGAGCAACCCGGTTCAAGGCACGGCCGTCGGTCCCAAAGTTCGAGGCGATATTTATATCAATCCGACGCCGCGGTCGGTTTTCTCCGGCGAAGCCGAGTATACGACCGCTTTTCAAACCTACTGGACGTCTGCCAAGTATGGCTACGATGTTTTCAGCAAAGGCTTCTTTATCGGACCAGAAGTGGTCGCTTTTGGCGATGCACGATTCGATCAGTGGCGGCTTGGCGCTCATTTGACCGCGTTGAAATTCGGCAGCGTTTCGGTCGATGTTTCCGGCGGCTTTGCCCACGATAATGTAGTCGGCGATGGAGCCTATGGGCACGTCGAAATGACAAGAAGCTTCTGACTTCGATCTTCGCGTCGGCCGATGCGTAGGATCCGGTGGCCTTTCTAGCCTGAAAAAGAGCCTTTCGTTTATCAGTCTCCCTAAGATTTGACATCAGTTCTTCAGGTATTTTCGCGAAGCCGATCTGCGCTGCCACACGCCCGTCGCGTCGACGGGCGGCGGTCAACTATCAGATCCCTGCATTAACCGACTTCGCGGCGTATTATTGACGGATGCGCTGGTCTGATGACTTTACGCCTGTTGCGACTGCTGGAAAATTAACCTCCAGCTTTCTTATCTCAACAGCAGTTGGAGAGTGGGTCATGCGTCCTGAAAAATGGTTGAACAGTCGGGAGCAACTCTACATCCCCAGCCAAAACCGCTGCGCATTCTGCGACAGCGATCTTGACCTGATTGATGGCCTGGCTGGACCCCTCCAATTCTGCAGCCGTGCGCACGAGCTGGCCTATCAAATGATAAAGTCACAGTCGCGTCCTCAGCGCACTGCCGCTTGCCGTTGCGGCGCCCCACAAAGGCGGGTCGCCTAGTCGTCTTGCCCCGAACGCGTGGCAACTCGATGAGTTGGTCCTGCCAGCAAAATCAGCGCACGCGGCTCAATGATCCAAGATGCCTTCCGCTGCGGACTTGATCGGGAAGGCCGTCTCCCGGGTGCAAAACGTTACAAGCCGGTCGTGCAGGTGGCTGAGTGTCGGCAAATCAATCGTCTGAGGATCCGTTTCTTCAGTATAGAAACCCGCTATCCACGCGGTGATCACCTGCACCGTGTCTTTGTCGCCCTTTAGATAGTCGTCACAGGTCATCTTAGAAAGATCAAACTGCTGCGCCTTGACGCCAGTTACCATCATTAGCACCAGCACTAGCGCAGCCATTGGCGTAAGTTTCATGGCAAGGGCTCCAATTGAGATTTGGCGCAGTCTACCTTGAGCTTCATCAGACAGACTATGCAGGTGTGTTAATTTGGTAAACGTGTCTGCGGTGGAGTCGCGTTCGCCTTCTGCCGATCAAGTGTCCCGTCGTCGTAGTCAGCTCCCTGACCGTGACGGAATTTCGCCGGACCTATATCAGAGCCTTCTTTTCATTGCTCTGTACGAAGTTGACAGATCAATGCTTGCCCCGAACGCTCCGCCGCCCTGGCCGGTCGGAATCCGCGGTCGTTTGGCGCGGTTGGGACCGCGGACGGGGACGCGTGGAGGTGACACGCAAAGACGCCGCGGCGGCAGCTAGGGCTGCAGCCGCCGCGCCGACTGTCACCCTACGAGGGCCGCTTTTCGCGGTCACCTCGGGCGACAGGAACGATGCTTCACTCCAGCGGCTCGACCTTGACCAAGGCGTGGTCGTGGTTGGAGCCGACCCAGAACGACACCGGCGTGGTGCGGTTGTCGATCGCCACCGTGCGCATATTGGTGTCAGACGGCATCAGGAATTGCGCCGTCTCGCCGGTCTTCGGATCGACGCGCACGACGCGGTCGGTCGACATTGTGGAGGCCCACAGGTCGCCGTTCTTGTCGAACTCGGCGCGGTACGGGTAGGTGTCCGGCGGCAGATTATATTCGGTGAAGCTTTCGCTCTTCGGGTCGAACACCGCAACCTTGTTGCCGCGATATTCGGTCACCGTGATGCGGTCCTGATTGTCGATCTCCATGCGGCGCAGCCGCGCGTGCGGCGTCGGCGGCGTGTACCACGTCACTTGCAGCGTCTTGGCGTCGATCTTGCCGAGATGCCCGTCGTCGAATTCGGCGAGCCACAGATTGTTCTTGGAATCCGAGATAACCTGATAGATGCCGTAGTTGTGGCCCGGCGGCAGGCTGCCGGTCGGATGGAATTTGTCCCATTTGCCGCTCGCCAGATCGAGGCGGAAAATATCGGCAGTCCCGACGCTCTTGGTCCAGACCTTGCCGTCGACGTCGTGGCGCAGGCCGACGAAGTTGAGCTGCACGGTGTTGTCGTTCCATTCCGGCGGCAGCGGATAATATTTGGCCTCGCCGGTTTTCGGATCGAGCACGCCGATGGCGCCCTGATACATGGTGTCGAACCAGAGCTTGCCTTCTTTGTCGAACTCGAGGCTGAGCAGGCCGACCGGCGCGTCGGGCTTGAAGGTCTTGATGGGATATTCGGTGAGCTTCTGGGTCTTCGGGTCGAACTTCGAGATGAATTGCTCGCCGAAGTCGGTGTACCAGACGTTGCCGTCCTTATCGAGAATGATGTCGTGCGGCTCGATGGTCGGCCGCGGCAGCGCGTATTCGGTGACGATGGCGCGGGTCGAGACGCCGGTCGGCCGCGGCAGCGTCTTGAGCGCATAGGCCCAATGATCGCTGGCGCTGAGATTGACGGTGGCAAGATATTCGGCCGCCTTGCGGTATTGCTCCGGCGTGCCGGCGCGCGAGCGGTCGAGCATCGGCTGCGGCTTGATCGGCTGGCTCACCGCGCCATAACCTTTCATGCGCGAGATCACCTGCATCCACTCGTTGACGTCATGGGTCGAGAGCACGATGCGTTCCATGGTGTGGCAGCTCGTGCAGTCGAGCAGGAACGCCTTCTGGTCCGGCGTGCCGGGGATGCTCATCATCCATTCGGCATTAGTGAGCTGGGCGGCGAGATTCTTGGTGGGCACGAGCTTTAAGTTCACGACCACCGGATCGTCGGCGGCGAGTTCGGTCGCGGCTGGAGCGGCGAGATCGTAACCGACCGCGCGGATCGCCAGCGTATAGTGGCCGGGCTCGAGCCGGTTTTCCGGGAAGGCGAAGTGACCGGTCTTGTCGGTGGTGACGCTGACCGAGACGATGGAGCCGTCCTTGTGCGCGGTGACGACGACGCCTTCCATGGCGCCTTCGGCGTCGGAACTGACCTGGCCGGTTATTGCGGCCGGATTATCCTTGGCGCTTGCAGTGCAGATAGCCGCCTGGAACAGCGTCGCCGCCAATGCGGCCACGCCCAGCATAGAAAGTGCTTTCATCGCTCGCTCCCTGGGATTCGCTTATTGTTATTTTTTTGCATTTTGCGCCCGGCGAGCCGCGCCAACAAGCGAAATCCGGCCAAGCCGGGGTTGCGTAATCGGCTTAGGCGAGGTGGGGGAGAGCGGCGTCGAGCAGTAGACCGGCGAACAGGATCAAGCCGGCGTCGCGGTCGGATTTGAACACCGCGAGGCAGTTATCCGGATCGGAGATGTCGAGCCGGGCGATCTGCCAGCCGAGATGGGCGGCGAAGGCGAGGAGCCCGAGCGCGAAAACCAAGCCCGCGCCGGCGGTATAGCCGGCGGCGCCGAGGAGTATGACGGCACCGCCGTAGAATACGGCGAGCATCGGCTTAGTGCGCGGCCCGAACAGCAATGCCGTCGACTTGATGCCGATTAGCGCATCGTCCTCGCGGTCCTGGTGGGCGTAGACGGTGTCATAGCCAATCACCCAGGAGATCGACCCGGCATAGAGGAGGAGCGCGGGGAGGTCGAGCCGGCCGAAGGCGGCCGCCCAGCCCATCAGCGCCCCCCAGGAAAATGCCAAGCCCAAAACGATCTGTGGCCAATAGGTGATCCGTTTCATGAACGGATAGACGGCGACGATGACCAGCGAGGCGACGCCAAGCGCGATGGTGAAGCCGTTGAAGCTCAAAAGCACGGCAAGCCCGACCAGCGCTTGCAGGACGAGGAAAGCGGCCGCTTGCCTGACGCTGACCTGGCCGGACGGGATCGGGCGCGAGGCGGTGCGTTCGACCGATTTATCGAGATCGCGGTCGACGATGTCGTTCCAGGTGCAACCGGCTCCGCGCATAGTGAAGGCGCCGACAAAGAACAGCACCAGGCGCCAAAGGCTCGGCGCGCTCGCGTGCGCCGCCACCGCGGCCAATGCCGCCGACCACCAGCAGGGGATGAGCAGGAGCCAGGAGCCGATCGGGCGGTCGAGACGGGACAGCCGCAGATAAGGACGCGACCATGCCGGCGCGAGCGTGTCGACCCAATTGCCGGTCGCATCGGCGACCGAACCGGCCGCGGGAGTCATTTTAGCCCGTTGATGGTGCGGGGCTCATCGGCCCAGTGGATTGCCGGTCAGCGTGTCGAAGGTGCCGCCGTGGCCGAGCTTGGTCGTGGTATTGGTCGCGGAATCGACCGGCGTCGTCTTGATGGCGTCGCTGAGCGACGGCGCTTTCGGTTCTGGGGCCTCGGTGCAGGCAGCGTCCCGGAATTTCATCGACTTTTCGTGACTGGTCTTGGCCGCGGCAACGGCCTGATCCGGCACGCCGCACCAGGTCTTGTTGTCGACCAGGAACTTGACGATTTTGTCTTCGGCAGCGACGAACACGGTCATCAGCCGACAGATCTCTTTGCGGTCGGCCCGCGCTTTCATCGCCGCCTGCACGGCATCGGCCTTGACCTGGGTGGCCTGACTGAGCGCCGGAAACTGCATGCATTGCGCCGGCTGGCCCATCTGCGCGCGTGCTGGCGGCGCGCCAAGCGCAACGGCTGCCGAGACCAGGCAGAGCGCGATGGCGAGGCTGCGATTCATCGATAGGCCCACGTAACACGTCCCATTGGGGTCCGGTGAAGAGTTCCGTTGCAGCTCAGTTTTAGCCTGCGAAACTCAGCAAGCACAATTCACTGTGCCCGAAGTCGCGCAGCGATTAAAGACTAGTCGAATTCGGCGATTACGCGGCAAGAGTGCCGCTCCACCCTCTTTTCCAGACCGGGCTTTAGGGGCAAAACGACGCTGGCAGCCGTCTGCTGCCTGTTTTGCGCTAGATCCGGTCGATGCCCCGGCTTTTGCCATGTCCGCCTACGATTTCCGCAGTCCCCGGCTTTTCGTCGATGCGCCGCTCGAAGCCGGCGGTACCGTCGCGCTGGAGCGTGCCCCGACGCACTATCTCAGCCATGTGCTGCGGCTTACACCCGGCGACACTGTCCTCGTCTTTAACGGCCGGGACGGTGAGTGGAGCACGACCTTAGAGGGTGGCGGCAAGCGCACGAGCCTCGTCGTCAATGCCAAAACCCGGCAACAGACCGCCGTCGCCGACCTGCATTACCTGTTTGCGCCGCTTAAAGCCGCCCGGCTCGACTACATGGTGCAGAAGGCGGTGGAGATGGGCGTGTCGCGGCTGGCGCCCGTCCTCACCCGCCACGGCCAGGTGACGCGGGTCAATCTTGAGCGGATGCGGGCCAATGCCACTGAGGCGGCCGAGCAATGCGGCATTCTAGCGTTGCCGGAGATCGCCGAGCCGATGACCCTGTCGCGCTATCTCGCCGACCGCGACCCGGCGCGCTTGCTGGTGTTTTGCGACGAAGACGCCGCCGCCGCCAATCCGGCAGTCGCGCTTGCCAAGGCCGCCGCGCCAAGCGGGCTCGCGGTGCTGGTCGGGCCCGAAGGCGGTTTTGCCGAGGACGAGCGCGCGGCGCTGGTCCAACAGCCTAACGTGGTGCGGCTTTCGCTCGGTCCGCGCATCTTGCGGGCCGACACCGCGGCAGTAGCGGCGCTGGCTGTGGTGCAGACGGTGCTCGGCGACTGGCGATAAGGTTAGTGAATGCGGCCCGGCCGGTCATAGCAGACGAAGGTGACGTAATCGCCGTAGATGCGGTGAATGCTGGTCACCTTGCCGAGACGGCCGTAGCGGGCGCAAAAGCTTTCCGCGACTTGCTGGTACTCGCCGGGCAGGCCGGGGCGATAAGGGAATATGCCGCCGGTATTGTTGCCGGTGATCCCCGGACCGGGGCCGGCAAAGTCGGCGCCGAACGCCATCGCTTGGGTGACAGCGCCGGTATTGGCCGCCGCCGCAAACAGCGCCGCAGCGCCGAACGCAATCAAGAGCTTACGAACCATCGGCGAGCCTCCCGCGCCCAAGCCAAGCCCGCAACCTTAAATCCCCATGCGGCGGAATGAAAGCGGCTAGCGGCGTCTCGGCGGTTGCGGCAAACGAAATTCACATCATGGAATAGGCGCTCGCCACCATGCCGACCGGGCGGCGGTCTGCGGCGTGGAGCAGCATGACCCGGCCGAAGCTGGTGTTGCGGCCGATGCGCACGACGCGGGCGTCGGCGACGATGTCGAAATTCACCGGGCGGAGAAAGTGGGTGGTCTGATCGATGGTGCTCATCGGCCGGTAGCCGTTCCAGGCTGCCGAGCAGGCAATGACCATGGCGGTGTCGGCAAGCGCCATTAGCGCCTGGCTGCACACCGCCACGCCGTCCGAGCAGATTTTCGTCGAGAACGGCAGCCGCACTGTGGCGCCGGGTTGCCAATCGGCCGGCGCGCCCGGCGGACGAGCCGAACTCGACGCTCTCAACCAACAGCGCGAGATCCTGCACCCAGGACGGGAATACTTCGGTCATCAGCCGCCCAGCCGCCTGAAGTCCGAACGAAGGCTGCGGCTTTAAAAGCCGATGCACGTCGCCCATCGTCGTTCTCCACCCAATCCGATCCCGCTGCCCGGCCGCCCTCACGGCAGAACACGCCAATGTCATCTACGCAGATTGAACAGGACGCCGCAGATTCGCGGCATTGCTCTGTGCGAGCACGCTGACAAACGAATCAAATGCAACGACTGGAAAGTGGTAGCATAGGATAGGTATAATCCAGTAGTTCGCGATCGCCGCGTCGCCGGCGGCGCATGGCGTAGGCCGTGGTGCACCCCGTCTTCGGGGACCTTGACCGACAGGCGAGGGCGCGGCACGCTGATGGCGTTTCGTGGGGTCCTGGGGAAGGTAAAATGGCACGATCGAAGCTGCGGGTGGGTTCCGGCCTTTCGGCATTCGCCGCGACGGTCGCCGTCGCGCTCGCCGTGCTGTTTGTGGCGCAGGCGCGTGCCGCGACCATCCTGGAAAAGAATTTCTGGATGCCCGGTCCGGATTACAATCGCGACCTGCCGGCTTGCGAGTATCACGCCGCGCTCGACCGCATCATCCGGGATTTTCACGCCAAGGAAGATCGCTTCTGGAACTCCGAGCTGCAGATCGTCGGCTTTGAGAACATCCACGAGATCGACACCATGCCGTGGGGGGCGCAGGCCATCCCGCGCCGCTACTGCGGCGGGACCGCCGTGATCAACAACTCGACCAAGCATACGATTTACTATTCGATCGCCGAGGATGAGGGCATGATCGGCATCGACTGGGGGGTCAATTTCTGCGTCGTCGGACTGGACCGCAACGATGCCTACGGTCCGCAATGCCGCGCCGCGCAGCCCTGATCGAGGCGCGAGCTAATCCCGCAACGCCTGCAAGACGCAATCGCGCAGCCGCACCGGGTCGCGAGCGCCGCGCTGGGCGAACTCGATCACAGTCTTGGCAACTGCGTCGGTCTCGCTCTGATTGCGATCGCTGACACCGAGCATCCGGCACACTTCCGTGTAAGTGCGCGTCATGGTCGAGATCGCTTCCGGCTCGAACGGCTCGTTCTTGAATAATCGATAGACGGCCATGCCTTCCCTCTTGAATGCAGTTCCGCCGAGGCTATTCGGAGCTAAGGGCGATGCCGCAGCTTTACCAGGACATTCACCAAAACGATCGCGGTGGTGCATCACAAAGTCGTAAAGCAGCATCAGTCTTGCCACGATCCACAGGATGTTCTTGATCTGTTCCAAAGATGGCGCTAGGCTGCAATGGTCCGGTCAGAGGGGCGATGATGGTCAAGTTTTTAGTTGGCGTGGCGTTGGTTGCGTTGTTGCTCGCCCCTCTGCCGGCCACCGCACAATATGGCCGGACGGCGCATGCCGGCGTGCCGGGCCAATTCGACTTTTACGTCCTGTCGCTGTCGTGGTCGCCGTCGTTCTGTGCCGAGACTGCCGAGCGGTACGCCGGCCGCTCGCCATCGCTGCAATGCGGGGCGAGGCCCTATTCCTTCGTCGTGCACGGGCTGTGGCCGCAATATGACAAGGGCTTTCCTGAATACTGCGAAGATCCGGCGCCGCGGCTTAGCCGCGATATCGTTTCGTCGATGCTCGACCTGATGCCGGCGCCGCATCTCATCTATAACGAGTGGGACAAGCACGGCACCTGCGCGGGCCTTTCGCAGGGCGTCTATTTCGACACGGTGCGCCGGGCGCGCGCGGCGGTGAAAATCCCGCCCGATTACAGCGAGTTGAAAACCCCGCTTGCGGTTGCGCCCGACGCCGTCGCGGACGCCTTCATCAAGGCCAATCCCGGACTTTCCGCCAAGGCGATGGCGGTCGAATGCGACAGCAAGCGCCTCACCGAAGTTCGGCTGTGTCTGGCCAAGGAGGTATCCACTGGCTCCGGGACGGTGCAGTTTCACGACTGTCCCGAGATCGTCAAACGTAGCTGCCGGCGCGATCACGTGGTGATGCCACCCGTCCGCGGGGGCTAGGGCCTTGCCTTAGACCCGGCACGCTGCGCTACACACGGTGCGATGAACTATCAGCACGCCTTTCATGCCGGCAATTTCGCCGACGTGCACAAGCACGTGGTGCTCACCCTCGTGCTCGACTATTTGCGCGCCAAGCCGGCGGCGTTCCGCGTGATCGACAGCCATGCCGGCGCCGGCCGCTACGATCTCTTCGGACCGGAGGCAACACGTTCGCCCGAATGGCGCGACGGCATCGCGCGCGTCGTCGCCGCGGCGCCGGATTTGCGGCAGAGGGCCGCCGCCGCGCTGCTCAAACCTTACCTCGACATCGTTGCGGCGCAGAATGCCTCTGGCGCGCTCCGCGTCTATCCGGGCTCGCCGCTGATCGCCAAAGCGCTGCTGCGGCCGCAGGACCGCCTAATCGCCTGCGAGCTCGAACCGCGCGCCGCGGCCTCGCTCAAAACCGCTCTGCGCGGCGATCCGCGCGTCAAGGTGCTGGCGATCGACGGCTGGATCGCGATCAAAGCCAATGTCCCGCCCAAGGAGCGCCGCGGCCTTGTGCTTATCGATCCGCCCTATGAAGAGGCCGGGGATTTCATCCAGCTCTCCAACGCGCTCGGCGACGCGCACCGTAAGTGGCCGACCGGCATCTACCTGCTTTGGTATCCAATCAAGGAGCGCGACGCGCCCGAGGCACTGGCGCGGCGGCTCCGTCGGCTCGGCGTGCCGAAGCTGCTGCGCTCTGAAATGACGCTGCGCCCGCCGCGCGCGGATGCGGGGCTCGCCGGTTCGGGTCTCATCGTGGTCAACCCGCCCCACACGCTGGAGCGAGACTTGGAGATTTTGCTGTCCTTACTTATCCGGGTCCTTTCGCCAGGCGCGACGCAGCGGCTCGATTGGCTCGTCGGGGACAGCGGCGGAGCGCTCGCGGACAGGTAGCAAAACGCTAGCCGCAAACTGGCGCAGACCGGCGTAGCCCTGGCAAAAATCGCCGGTTGCCACTTTTCCACACGCGCAAATTGGGTTAATTGAATCGGTGCTGACTTGGACGTTCCGCCTCCTGTGGGGGGCCGGCGGGGTGACTGAGACCGTCTGGGACTCAAGCTCTTTGCCCGCGTGGATGTTCTGGCTGGCCGTCGCACCGTGGGGGTGGCGGCGAAAGAACTACGGGGGAAGGAGTGTCTCGATGGCAATGACCGGTACGGTCAAATTTTTCAACGGTGAACGCGGCTATGGCTTTATCAAGCCCGACGACGGTGGCCGCGATGTGTTCGTGCACATTACCGCCGTTGAACGGGCGGGGCTCAAATCGCTGGTTGAGGGACAGCGGATCGACTTCGACGTCGAGCCCGACAAGAAGGGCAAGGGCCCGAAGGCCGTCAATCTCGTCGTCACCGGCTAGGACGACGTCGCCGCGGTGCGCAAAGCGCCGCATGGCTAAAAAACCGGGCGGCAACGGCGCCGTCCGTGGGTCAGGGTTTTTTCCCGCAGGATGTGGTTTATTCCCGCAGCTTTCGCGATTCCGGATTTGCGCGTGAGCCGATGCCCCGGGGCCCGCTCTTTCGTAGCCGTGCTCCAACACACTCCAAGCAAGGTGCTGCAATGATGATCCTCCGTTCTTCGCCGTCCTCGCCGTTCGGGCGCAAGGTGCGTATTGCCGTGTCGCTGCTCGGCTTCGACGGCGACGTCAAAATCGAACCGGCCGATACCACCGACGTCAACGACAGCGTGCGCGCGCAGAATCCGCTGGGCAAGATTCCGGTGCTGATAGCCGAAGACGGCGTGGCCTACTACGACTCGCGGGTGATCCTCGATTATCTCGACGATCGCGCCGGCGGCGGCAAGATCGTGCCGCGTGACGCGAAGGCGCGGCTCGCGGCGCTTCGCCTGCAGGCGCTGTGCGACGGCATTCTCGATGCGTCGATCCTGACCATCTACGAAACGCGCTGGCGCAAGGCCGAAGCGCATGAGCCGAAATGGCTCGAACATCAGGCCGGCAAGGTAACGCGGGCGCTCGCGGCGCTGGATGCCGCGCCGCCGGCGCTGGATGCCGGCCTGCCGAATGTCGGTCAGATCACGCTCGCCTGCGTGCTCGGCTACCGCGATTTCCGCTTCGGCAGCGGCTGGCGCAGCGACCACCCGCGGCTCGTGGCCTGGCTCGACAATTTTGCCGCGCGGGTGCCGGCCTATGTGGCGACCAAGCCAACGGGCTAAGTCCGGAGTTTCGTTTTAACGCCGCCATCGCGGATGTGGCATGCTCGGCCACGGCGAATGAATGCCGAGGACCGCCATGCCGCTCTTTACCCTCGACGAGCTTGCCGATGCCACCGCGATCGTGCGTCGCGTCGTTTTGCCGACGCCGGCCTATGAATGGCCGCTGCTGGCCAAGGCGGCCGGCGCCGACGTCATCGTCAAGCACGAGAACCATACGCCGACCGGCTCGTTCAAGGCGCGCGGCGGGCTCGTCTATGTCGACGCGTTTCTTCGCGCCGGGCCGCGGCCCAGGGGATTTGTCACCGCGACGCGCGGCAATCACGGCCAGTCGGTTGCCGCCGCGGCGACGCGCAACGGCATCCCGGCGGTCATCGTGGTGCCGGAGGGCAATTCAAGCGAGAAGAACGCCGCGATGGTGGCGTTCGGCGGCGAGGTCGTCACCGCCGGCAAGGATTTCGACGAGAGCCGCGGGGTCGCCGCCGCAATCCAGCGCGAGCGCGGCTATCATTTCGTGCCGTCGTTTCACCGCGACCTGGTGAAGGGCGTGGCGACCTATGCGCACGAATTGTTCACCAGCCACGCCAAGCTCGACGTCGTCTATGTGCCGATCGGCATGGGCTCGGGAATCTGCGGGCTGATCACGGTGCGCGATCTGTTGGGGCTCACCACCGAGATCGTCGGCGTAGTTGCGGCGAACGCGCCGGCCTTCGCGCTGTCGTTCGCAGCCGGCCTCCCGGTGCAGACCAATTCAGCAAAGACCTTTGCCGATGGCGTGGCTTGCCGCGATCCGCCAGCTGAAGCGCTCGACATCATCGTCAAAGGCGCAGCCCGCGTCGTTCGCGTCAGCGAGGGCGAGATCGCCGACGCGGTTCGCCTCTACTACACAACGACGCATAATCTCGCCGAGGGCGCCGGCGCCGCACCGCTGGCGGCGCTGCTGCAGGAAAAGACCCGCTATGCCGGGAAACGCGTCGGGCTCATTCTCTCCGGCGGCAACATCGACATGCCGGTCATGGCGCAGATTCTGCGCGGCGCGACGCCCGCCGCCTGACCTGGCGGCGGGCACTTATAAATTCGGGTCAAGGCCCGCTTTGCTCCGAAGCAAACCGACGCGCCAGCCGGCATTACTCAAACGCCCAGCCGGGCGAGGTTATTAAGCAAGAGCTTGGCGGCGACGTATTGCATAAATGGCGGCATTCCAAACGACGGAAACGCCGAGGGCGACGATGAGGGCTGCACCGGATCCGAGCGGCACTGCCGCGAGATGCAAGGTGAGCAAAGCCAAGCCAAATCCGGCAAGAGCGGGAACGGCGTTCGCCAACACGGCTGCCGTGGCAGGACCGCCAACGCGGCGATGCATAATGAGCATGATGCTGGTGTAGATGACCGGAAACACAGCAAGGACGCCGCTTCCTGTCGGGCCAATTTGAAAGCTTAGAGTTACGACCACGCCGACCAGCAAGGCCACCAAACCCGCTCGTAGCGCGAAGTCGTACCAGGGTCGTTTGGTTCGTGGGATGCGTACGAGACAAAATGGCTGGACGATGAAGGTACAAGCGGTGAATACGACGACGTTGAGAGCAGTTGCCGACCATGCGGACCATTGGATGAGGCTGAGCATCAAAACGGCCGCCAGCCATATTGCAAATGCAACGGATATGCTGAGCCACATCGAGTGTCGTTGGGCGATCAGAACATAGGCCGTGAGATAAATCGCCGTAGCGCTATTCAGTGCGAGGCTCGCAACCGCGCTCGAAGAAATAAAAGTGGAATCGTGATCGATGGCCAGAAACACATAGACCGGGCCGGCTGAGACTGGCAGCGTTGCCACGAGCGCTCCGACCGTGGCGCCTAATCGTTCGGCGATGTCGGTCGCCGCGGTAACAAACAGCGCGGTAACCGCCATCTTCGTCGCAAGCACGAACCACATGATGAGTTCGGGAGACATAAAATTGATCTTGGCAAAGTGAGACGGTCGGCGTGCCCAAAAAATACGTGTACGGCAGAGTCACGAGTTTTAAAATGATATAATTGAACTTCGATGCGGCACGTCGCCGATGGGTCATTTTCCGCCGACCCGATCGGCTTTGTCCGCCGGTCCATTTCTGCTTCGCTTCGAAAGCGGACTTGAAGTCGGGCCGCGGCGAGTTCAGGACCTATCGCCCCGTGAGTCGATGCGCTAGCTCAAACCCCGCCGACGGCGACGTGTTGCTTAAGCCGGTTTGGCCGTACCGCCATTGTCGTCACCGGGCACAGCGGCGTCGGGATCGGGGTCTTTTTGAACGTCGGGGTATCGCTAGCGCCGCCTTCGACATCCACCCAGACCAGCCAATTCGCATCGTCGCGCTCGGTGAAATCTTCGCGGAAGTGGCTCAGCCGTGAACTCGGTGCGATAGAGCGAGGCGCCGAGAATGAAGCGCGCCGCGAGCAACATCGCTTCGGTTTCTTTGAGCCGCACCAATTCGTGCACGTGCGGCGCGGCGAGTTCGCGGAATTCTTCGGCGAGGCGCTCAATTTTGCCGAAAGCCGCTTGCAGCCGGTCGGCGCGTTTGAGGATGCCGATATCGTAGGCGAACATGATGGCCTGCAAATCGCGCAGGATGCGGTCCAACTCCGCTTGTGCGGTCGGACGCAGCGGCTGCATGGCCTCGTCGTGCAGCGCTTCGACTTCGGCAACGTCGATATTCGGCGCGGGCAGCCGGTCGAGGTCTTCCACGGCGCTGCGGCCGGCGACCCAGCCATTGCCGATGCCGAGCCCGATGTGAAAGCCGGCGAAATGATTAGCGCAGCCGCTCTGCGCCAGTCCGGCAGCGAGCAGGCCCGGAACGTCGGAGCGGCAATCCGGCCCGGTGCGGATCGCCATTTTGGTCATCTGGTTGAGCGCGTAATACGGCGTCTTGCCGAACATGTCGGTATTGGCTTCCGAGCCGAGCTTGCGGAAGAAATAATCCATCCACTTGACCTTGCTGTGGATGAAATGGTCGCGCATCGCTTCCGGTATCGGCGACATGTCGAGATAGAGCGGATCGTTGCCCTTCATCTTCTCTGCGGCCATGGCCCGGGCGATGCGCGGCACGTCGGCTTCGTCCGCCCATTCCGGCTCGTAGGCGCGCATAAAAGCTTCGCCCTTGGAATTGGTGAAGCGCGCGCCCTCCTGGATCGCAAAGGTGATGCCTTCGAAGTAGAACTTCGGCGTGCCCGGCCGCACGTAGCTAAATTCGGCATTGCGCAGCGCGGCGCCGGCGCGATACGCCAAGAGCGTCCCGGTGCCGGTGATGTCGCGCACGAAGCCGGAGCGGAAGGTGATGGCGTTGGTTGCGATGATGGTGGCACGCGCCTTGATCAGATGAAATTCGCCGGTACGGCTGTGGATCGCGGTGGCGCCGACGATGCGGCCGGACGGGCCGCCAAGAAGACCGGTGACAAATAGCCGGTCGAGCAGCGCCACGCCTTTTTCCTCAAGCGCCAGCCGCAGCCGCCAGCAATATTCCAAGCCGCCGCCATCCGGGCACATCACCCGCGCCAGATCGAGGCCGCGCGTCGGCCGGCGCGCGTATTTGCCGTCGGCGTTGCGCGGGAATTTCATGCCCATCGCCTCGAAATCGGCGATGCGGTCGAACGAGTTCGCAAGCGATTCCCGCACCAACAGCTGATCGGCGATACCGTCATTGCCGGCGACGATCTCGCGGGTGATGCCGTCGATATCGTCCTCCGGGGAGGCCACGATCATCCAGGCATTGGAGAATGCGGTATGGCCGGTGCGGCCGGTCATCCAGGTATCGGCGATCGCGACCTTGGTGCCATGGGCGCCGTGGCGCTTCGCGCTCAAGGCGGCGATCATGCCGCCGGCGCCGCCGCCGACGACCAGGATGTCGGTCTCGATCAAGGTTCCATGCAAATGCGGCATTTATTCACTCACCTGCGCTCACTCACCACGGCCGCGGGCGGTTCTTCACCGACGGATGCACGTCGACGATCTGCTCGGGACAGAAAATCTCGCAGCTGAAGCAGGTGATGCAATGCTCGCGAAATTTTATCACCGGCAGGAGCTTGGTCTCAACGAGGCCGTCGAGCCGGGCCTGGCGCGGCGCCGGCTCCATGTGGATCACGTCGGCGGGGCAGACATCGTCGCAAATACCGCAACTCGTGCACTTTTCAATGTCGATATTTTCGATCATCCTGTGCCTGCTTCAACGCGTCCTAATTGCGCGCCACTATGGACCGTCGCGCCGCGCAACGGTAGTCCTTGAGCGATGGCGTGTCATGATGACGTTTTACACGTTTGCACTACGATTGCGTGCGCGCGCTCCCCGATAGACGCGTTTTCGTTGCGGGCTGTGGCGTCAACTACCTGACGATGCCGGTCGAGGATCGCGAGACCTGATGGCAACCTTCGTTCTCGTTCACGGCGCGTGGCACGGCGCCTGGTGCTGGCATCGGGTGGCGCAACTCCTTTCGCACGACGGCCACGACGTAGTGACGCCGACGCTCACCGGGCTTGCCGAACGCTCGCATCTGCTCACGCCCGAGATCGGTCTCGACACCCACATCCTTGACGTCGTGAACGAAATGAAATGGCGGCAACTTACCGACGTGGTGCTGGTCGGCCATTCCTATGCCGGCTTGGTGATATCCGGCGTCGCCGAACGTATGGAAAAATCGATCGCGGCCTTCGTATTGCTTGATGCGTTCTTTCCGGAATCCGGACAGGCCCTGGTCGATCTGTCGCCGCCCCCGGTGCGCGAGACGTTTTTGGCGGCCGCGCGTAACGGCGCCGCGACGATCCCGCCGCGCTCGGCGGCGATGTTCAACGTCAACGAACGGGACCGTGGCTGGGTCGATGCGCAATGCACGCCGCAGCCGGTCAAATGCGGCCTGCAGACAGTGACGCTGACGGGAGCGCGCGAGCGCATCGCGTCAAAGACTTATATCCGCGCTACGGCCTATCCGAGCCAGCCGTTCGATCAGGCGCTGGCAAAAGCGCGCGCCAGGGGCTGGCAGAGCCATGAGGTGGCGTGCGGCCATGACGTCATGCTGGACGCTCCGGATCGGCTTGCTGAGATTTTGCTGGGCCATGCGGGCTGACCGCAAACAAAAACCCCGGGGCAAAGCCCCGGGGCGCTTCGTCAGCCACGTTGTCCGCGCGTATCAGAACCTATAGTTCACGCCGGCGCGCAGCAGATTGGTGTGGAACGAGACATTGTCGGCCGTCAGGCCGGCGCCGCAATTCAATCCGCAATTGAATTTGCCGAGATCGACATAGAGATATTCGACCTTGGCGGTCCAATTGCCGACGAGTGCCGCTTCCAAGCCGCCGCCGATCGTCCAGCCGGTATTGGTGGCGCTGGCCGTCGAGAAGCCGGGCGTCGACGCGCGGATATCGCCGAATGCGGCGCCGCCGGTCACATAGGGCATGAAGCGGTCGGCGGCATAGCCGAGGCGGCCGCGCACTGTCGCAAGCCAGCTGTCGCTGGTCTTGCAACCGGCGGGGCAGGCATTGGTGGTGCTGCCGTTGATGTCGGCCCAATTCATGTCGCCTTCGACGCCGATGACGGCTTGGCCGAACTGATAATTGTAACCGACGGTGCCGCCGACGAGACCGCCGCTGATATTGCGGCTGCCGGTCGAATCCCAGGTCGAGCTGCCAAAGCCGCCGCCGCCGTTGATGCCGACATAGAACCCGGTCCAGCTATAGGGCGGCACGAAAACGGGAGCTTTCGGGTAGTAAGGCACCGGCTCGGGCCGCGCCAGGTCGGCCGCCGCGGCCGCTCCGGCAAACGCCACCACACCAATCAGGGCCAGACACAAACGCTTCATTGGGACCTCCACTCGGGTCGTAGAACAGGTCCCGAATAGTATTCAGAATTGGCTTTTCATCTAGTGTAGAAAAACAACAGTCGTTAGAAAATTTATGCCGGTATTGTGTCTAATATGTTTTTATCAGCGCCCCAATTATAGTTATTAAATGATGAGTACTACTGAGCTAAGTAAATATTTCCTAAATACTACTTTGGACTTCTAGAAGTGATAGTTCACGCCGAGCCGCAGCAGATTGGCCGCGAGCCCGTTATTGGTCCCGGTGACGGAATAGCCGCGATTGGCAAAGTCGAGATAGAGCCACTCCGCTTTGGCCGACCATTGTGGTGTCAGCCCAATTTCGGCGCCGGCGCCGGCAACCCAGCCGAAGCTGGTATGGCTCTCCGATAGATTACCGGCCGTATCCGCAGTGAGCTCCCCATAAGCGAGGCCCGCGGTGCCGTAGACGAGCACGTTATTGATGGCGACGCCGGCGCGGCCGCGCACAGTGCCGAACCACGGATTGGAGAACTGCCAGGGCGCGAATGTGTCCTCGGCGCCGGACAGGCTGAAATCGGCTTCGGCGCCATAGACGAAGGCGCCGTGCTGCCAGTTAAATCCGGCCTCGAGGCCGCCGGCGACGCCTGACGGATGTGTCGGATTGTTGCTGACACTGCCCCATTCATAGCCCAGCGTGCCGCCGATATAGGGGCCGGCCCAGCTATAGGCCGAATAAGACGCCGGCGCTGTGTAATACGGCGCTACCGGAAGATCGGCGGCAACCGCCGCGCCTGCCATTGCCAGCGAAATCGCCGCGGCAAGGAAACTCGCTCGGGGGATTGTTTTCATCTTGGCCTCCCAATGGAATCGGGCGGAAAGAACGACGCCGCGGCCCCAGGCGGTGCTTTCGCGCCGTCGAAGAAAGCGCGTAAGCCGTCGTCCGATCGGGACAATTTATCGCGATGTTTAAGTTAAGCAGTGCTGAATCATTAAGGGCTTCGAAGTTGCTATCGTTAAGAGAATTTATATTTCACCGGCACGGTCCAGAAATGCCGCCATGAGCACGCCGAAACCAGAGATCGCGCCCGAGAGCGAGCCCGTCGAGGAAGACGACGAGCAGTCGCTGCCGCGGGCCGACGAGATCGAAGCCGCAACGCCGTCTGCCGAAGGCGATGCGGATTCGCTGGCTGCCGGCCGCGCCGCGATCCTGCGCTACGTCAAGCTCGCGCCGTCGCGGCCGGGCGTCTATCGGATGATCGATGCGCGCGGCGATGTGCTCTATGTCGGCAAGGCCAAGACCATCAAAAAGCGCATCGCCGCTTATGCGCGGCCGACCGGTCTCGACACTCGCATCGAGCGCATGGTCGCCGCGACCCGTACGCTGGAATTCATCGTCACTCGCACCGAGACCGAGGCGCTGCTGCTCGAAGCCAATCTCATCAAGCGGCTACGGCCGCGGTTTAACGTGGTGCTGCGCGACGACAAATCGTTTCCCTACATCATCATCAGCTCCGACCACTGGGCGCCGCAGATCCTCAAGCACCGCGGCGCGCGCACGCGGCCCGGGCATTATTACGGGCCGTTCGCCTCGGTCTGGGCGGTCAACCGCACGGTTAACGCGCTGCAGCGCGCGTTCCTGTTGCGCTCCTGTAGCGATCCATTCTTCGAGAGCCGGACTCGGCCGTGTTTGCTCTATCAAATCAAGCGCTGCTCGGCGCCGTGCACCAAGGAGATCGATTTTCAGGACTATGCGGTGCTGGTGCGGGAGGCCAACGAATTCCTGTCCGGCCGCTCAAAACGGGTCAAGGACGAGCTTGCTGCGGAAATGGAAAAGGCCTCCACTGCGCTCGATTTCGAGCGCGCCGCCATCTACCGTGATCGGCTCTCCGCGCTGTCGGCGATTCAATCGCATCAGGGCGTCAATCCACGCAGCGTCGAAGAAGCCGACGTGTTCGCGGTGCATCAGCAGGGCGGCTATTCCTGCGTCGAGGTGTTTTTCTTCCGCACCGGACAGAACTGGGGCAACCGCGCTTATTTTTCCAAGGCCGACCGTTCGCTCGGCGCCGGCGAAGTTTTGACCGCGTTTCTGGCGCAATTCTATGACGACAAGCCGCCGCCGCGGCTCATTCTGATTTCGCACGCGATCACGGATCGCGCGCTGCTGGCGCAGGCGCTGTCGACCAAGAGCGGGCACAAGGTCGAGGTGCTGCAGCCGCAGCGCGGCGAGAAAAAGGATTTGATCGAGCATGCGCTGGCCAACGCCCGCGAAGCATTGGGCCGCAAGCTTGCCGAAACGACGTCGCAGCAGAAGCTGTTGCGGCAACTCGCCGAGACGTTCGGTTTGCCGCAGGTGCCGCGCCGGATCGAGGTCTACGACAACAGCCACATCCAGGGCTCCAATGCGGTCGGCGCCATGATCGTCGCCGGCGCCGAGGGTTTTCGTAAAAGCCAATACCGCAAGTTCAATATCCGCTCCGCCGATCTGACGCCCGGCGACGATTTCGCCATGATGCGCGAAGTGCTGGAGCGGCGCTTCAAGCGGCTCCTGGCCGAAGCGCCGCGCGAAGCTCAACCTTCTCCCGGTCAGAGAGAGGACGGAGCGGGGCAAAGCGGCGGCCCGGGGGAGGGCCCGGTGATCTCGGCAAGTTCCGGACCCTCAGCCGCGCTCGCTGCGCTTGCGCGGCTTCTCCCGGAGCGGGAAACGGATGAGGAAGAAGCCAACTCGCCATGGCCGGACCTCGTCCTGATCGATGGCGGACAGGGCCAGCTCACGGCGGCGCGCGAGGTGCTGGCCGGGCTCAGCGTCGAAGTTCCGCTGATCGCCATCGCCAAGGGGCCGGATCGCGACGCCGGCCGCGAAACCTTCTTTCTTCCCGGCCGCGACTCGTTCAAGCTGCCGCCACGCGATCCGGTGCTCTATTTTGTCGAACGGCTGCGCGACGAGGCGCATCGTTTCGCGGTCGGCTCGCACCGGGCGCGCCGCAAGCGCGACCTGCGCGAGGCCGGCCTGCAGGAGATCGCCGGCATCGGCCCGACCCGCAAGCGCGCATTGCTGCACTATTTCGGTACGCTCAAATCGATCGAGCGCGCCTCTGTCACCGATCTGATGCAGGTCGACGGCATTAGCGCGGAGACCGCGCGGCGGATTTACGAGTTCTTCCACGATGGGGCGGCATAGCTTGGGCTTGGACCAAGCAGCGGCGTAAACGCCGAAAGCCTTGCGAACACGATCCCGGATGGGAACACAGTCGTGCGACAACAAAAAGTAAGCCTGATCCGTAAAAGTGACGGGGGCGGGACTGTCGGCTGCCCCGGCGTGGCGCTATGGTGGGGCCAATGGTAGCAGCATGAATTCGACCACCACGAGCACGCCGGGCCCGTTACGCGCCCATCCGCTGGCGCTGCCGAATATCCTCACTTACGGCCGCATTGTCGCGGTGCCGCTCGTTGTCGCCTGCATGTTCTGGCAGAACATCTTGCATGGCGGGCTATGGCTGCGCTGGGTCGCGCTCGCCATCTTTATCGCCGCCGGCGTCTCGGACTTCCTCGACGGCTATTTTGCCCGCATCTGGGCCCAGCAATCATCGCTCGGCCGCATGCTCGATCCGATCGCCGACAAACTTCTGGTGGCGTCGTGCCTCTTGATGCTGGCCGCCGAAAACACCATTCACGGCTGGGCCCTCTGTGCGGCGGTCATCATCCTGTGCCGGGAAATCCTGGTCTCGGGCTTGCGCGAATATCTCGCGGAACTGCGGGTCAGCGTGCCGGTGACGCGGCTTGCCAAATGGAAGACGACGCTGCAACTCATTGCCGTTGGCTTTCTGATCTGCGGCGAGGCCGGCGACGCCATCGTGCCGGTGGTGACGCGGATCGGCATCACGCTGCTTTGGCTCTCCGCGCTGCTGACGCTTTACACCGGATGGGACTATTTGCAGGCGGGACTGCATCATCTGACGAAGGAAGATGCCTAAGAGTCTTAGTGACCCGTTGAATCCAAGACAAGCGCGATCATATTGTTTTGAGCATGATCTTTTCCGAAGGCCCGCTGACCGGTTTTCCGGATCATACTTCGAAGGAGGATGCGTGAAGCTGCGCTACTTCGCCTGGGTGCGTGAGCGTATCGGCAAGGCGGAAGAGGACATCGCGCCGCCGGCCGGGGTCGCAACGGTTGGCGATCTGGTGGCATGGCTGGCGGGCCGCGGCGAGGGCTACGCTTATGCTTTCGAAAATCCGAAAACTATCCGCGCCGCGATCGACAAGAGCCACGTGAAATCCGATGCTCGAATCGAAGGCGCCGGCGAGATCGCATTTTTTCCGCCGATGACCGGCGGCTGAGACTCTTCTCCGCTCATTCCCGCGAACGCGGGAATCCAGTTGGGCGGAAATGAAAAGACTGGATCCCTGCTTCCGCAGGGACGAGCGGAACTTAAATTGCCGATGACCACCACCATCCGCCTGCAACGCGAAAGTTTTGACGCCGCAGCCGAAACGGCGCGGCTCACGCGCTTGCGCACCGATGTCGGCGCAGTGGTCACCTTCACCGGGCTCTGCCGAGCGGACGAAAACGGCGAAGCGATCGCCGCACTCACGCTCGAACATTATCCGGGCATGGCCGAGGCCGAGATCGCGCGGCATGTCGAGGCGGCGCAGTCGCGTTGGGCGCTCCTTGGCGTGACGTTGATCCACCGCTACGGACGGATTGCTCCGGGCGAGCCGATCGTGCTTGTGGTCACGGCGTCGAGCCACCGCCAAGCGGCGTTCGCCGCCGCGGAATTTCTGATGGATTACCTGAAAACGCGGGCTCCGTTCTGGAAGCGGGTCGAGAAACCGGCCGGCGCGGCTTGGGTCGAAGCTAAGACCACCGACGATGCGGCGGCGGAGCGCTGGTCGGCGCCGCCGCCAAGCCGGGAAGCCGCGAAATAAGGCAAGCCGCCTATCGATGACCTATGGCGAGGTCGATGCCCGATAGGGGCAACAAACTACCTATTTATTGTCGGCGCGCAGAGGTATCATCGGTAGCCGGGCAGGGGGCTCGGCGGCTGGCTATCGCGCCGATTTATCAGGAGTCAATAATGGCCGTAGGTACCGTGAAGTGGTTCAATTCGCAAAAAGGCTATGGATTCATTCAACCGCAAACGGGCGGCAAGGATGTTTTCGTGCACATCTCGGCGGTCGAGCGCGCCGGGTTGAGCGGTCTCAATGAAGGCCAGGTGGTTGAATACGAGGAAGTGGCGAACCGGGGCAAAACTTCGGCCGAGAACCTGAAAGTTCAGCGCTGATTTTCGCCGGCGCTCGATATTGCGCCGCGTCGCCAAATTTGGCTGTCGCGGCCGTTCCGATCGTTTGCATTGGAACACGCCCCGTTAACCGATGGCCGCCATGCTGCCATCGGATTGATTTGGGGGTAATGCGTGAGCGCCGAAATACTGCGTTTGAGCGATTATCGCGTTGACGATGGTGCCGAGAGTGAGATCGATCTCGTAACTGCCGTCGACGTGGCGATCCGGGATTTGCGTGAGATTCTGCTGTGCTGGGGCTCTGATGTGGCACGGCAGCGCGCGGAAGAGTGCGAGTTGATGTTGAGCCGTGCGTTTTCCGGAGTTGCCATTGAGCACTCAGAACTTCAATAGGACCCGGATGGAAAAGACACCATCCTTCAACCCGCTGGACTACACCCTCGCCATCAAGAACAAAGGGCGCCCGCCCAAGTCCTGGCGGTGGGAAATCTATGCCGCCGGCAAGAGCAAGCCGGTGCGGCAATCCGAATTCTTTGCCACGATGTCCGAAGCGACCCGAGCCGGGAAGACGGCACTGGCGGAAATCCGCGCCAATCAAGCCGCTTGAACCCTTGGGCAGGAGTCTTGGCCGGCTGCGTCGGCTCGCCGACCTGCGACCGGATCCGCAATAACCCATAGGGGAAACCTTAGATCACCGAAGCCGAAGCCGAAGTCGGGCGTCGAACGCGCGCAACTTCGAGTAAGGTACGCCGGGGTAGCGCGCAGGCGGAGGTACGGCGATGGAAATGCGAGTGTTCGGCCGCACCGGCCTGCAGCTCTCGGTACTTGGTTTTGGCTGCGGTGCGGTCGGCGGATTGATGGTGCGCGGCGATCCGCTTGACCAAGAACGCGCCGTCGCTCGGGCGATTGCCGTCGGCGTGAACTATTTCGACACGGCGGCCCAATACGGCAACGGCGAATCGGAAAAGAATCTTGGCCGCGTCCTGCAAAGGCTCAAGCCCGCCAACGCGGTTGTCGGTACCAAGGTCCGGGTGCCGAGCGCCGATTTTGGCCGCATCGCCGATGCCGTGACGAAGTCGCTGCACGACAGTCTGGCGCGGCTTCGCCGCGATCACGTCGATATCTTCCACCTGCACAATGCAATCACCGCGACCAGCGGCGGCGAGGCGCTGGGCATCCGACAGGTGCTCGATGATGTGGTGCCGGCATTCCAGCGGTTGCGCCAAGCGGGCAAGACCCGATTTCTCGGGCTCACGGCCGTCGGCGACACGGCGGCGCTCCATCAGGCGATCGACGCGCGTGCTTTCGACAGCGCGCAGGTGGTCTGCAACATGCTCAATCCGTCCGCGGCAACCGCGCTGCCAGCGAACTATCCGGCGCAGGATTATGGCCGGCTGTTCGATCATACCGGCAGTGCCGGCGCCGGCGTGATCGGCATTCGGGTGCTGGCGGGTGGTGCGCTGTCCGGATCGGTGGCGCGTCACCCGATTGCGAGTCCGCCGCCGACGCCGATCGGCTCGGCTATGAGCTACGAGGCCGAGGTCGTGCGCGCGTCCCGTCTGATGCCCTTGGTCACCGAAGGGTTTGCCGCAAGCTTGACGGAAGCCGCCACGCGGTTTGCGATCTCGCAGCCGGCGATCGGGACCATTCTGGTCGGCATGGCCGCACCGGAACAGTTCGAGG
Organism: uncultured Alphaproteobacteria bacterium; assembly: GCA_963784325.1. Classification (GTDB taxonomy): domain Bacteria; phylum Pseudomonadota; class Alphaproteobacteria; order Rhizobiales; family Xanthobacteraceae; genus BOG-931. The sequence goes on from CAWARC010000017.1 coordinate 36,564, forward strand.
ATGCGCTCGCCGCCGTTCAGAAAGGGCCATTGCCCGCGGCGGCGTTGGACCGGCTGACTGCGCTGCAGCAAGAGTTTGCCGGCGAATCCCGATGATCGCGTTGGTATAATATTCAGATCGCTGGTGCGTAGCGGATAGCCGGCCAGAGCTCACTCTCGCTCTGGCGGCAGCGCCTTGCACGCCCTATGCTTGACGATGGGGAAACCGAGGAGGCTGCCGAAGCAGGCAGCCAAGGAGACTGAAATGTCCGTACAGGCCCGTAAGCTGGTGCATGACGACATCAAGCCGGAGAATTCCGCCGGAGCGCGCCGCGCATTATCTCGACGTGCCTAACATGCCGTGGGAGGCGACCAAATTTCCCGGCATCAGGATCAAGGTGCTCTATACCGACGGTAACGGCATCACGACGGCGCTGTTCAAGCTCGATCCCGGCGCCATCGTGCCGCTGCACGAGCATACCGCGCTGGAGCAGACATACGTGATCGAGGGCTCGCTCGAAGATCATGAGGGTAAATGCGGACCGGGCCAGTTTGTGTGGCGGCCGGCCGGCAATCAGCACGAAGCGGTGGCGCCGAACGGCGCACTTCTGCTCGGTTTCTTTCTCAGGCCGAACCGCTTCGCCTATGGTGAGAAGTTCTTCACCGAGGCGGGGCAGAGGTAGCGTTACGCCGCGGCGGCCTTGCCGCCCGGACGCACCGCGTGTTCGTAATCGCGCATCAATTGCGCGGTGATGCGCGCGGGCGTGAAGGTCCACTGCGCGATCTCCGACACCGCGGTGACTTCGGCGGCGGTGCCGGTGATGAAGCATTCGGAGAAGCCGGACAGTTCCTCCGGCATGATGCGCCGCTCGATCACCTCGATATTGTTGCGGCGCGCGAGCCCGATCACGGTCGAGCGGGTGATGCCGGCGAGGAAGCAATCGGCGATCGGGGTGTGGATCTTGCCGTCTTTGACGAAGAAGATATTGGCGCCGGTGCATTCGGCGACGCGGCCCTGCCAGTCGAGCATCATGGCGTCGGCATAGCCGCGCTGCTCGGCGCGATGTTTCGAGATGGTGCAGATCATGTAAAGGCCCGCCGCCTTGGCAAGGCATGGCGCCGTCTTCGGATCGGGCCGCCGATAGTCGGCGAGGTCGAGCCGGATGCCCTTCAATCGCTGTGCCGGATCGAAATAGCTCGGCCATTCCCAGGTGGCGATGGCGAGGTGAATCTTATTGCTTTGCGCCGAAACGCCGAGCGCTTCGGAGCCGCGCCAGGCGACTGGGCGCACATAAGCTTCTTTCTGATTGTTCTTGTCGAGCACGAGCTGCTTGGCGGCGTCGATTTCGGCGACGCTGAAGGGAATTTCGAAATCGAGAATCCTCGCCGAATTCTTCAGCCGCTCCGAATGCGCAGTGCCCTCGAAGATCTTGCCGCCATAAGCGCGCTCGCCCTCGAACACGCAGCTGGCGTAATGCAGGCCATGCGTGAGCACGCTGATCTTGCAGTCCACGGTCGGAATGAGGTCGCCGTCGAACCAGATCAGGTCGGAACGTTGGTCGAAGGGCACTGCCATGGCATTGCCTCCCTCGGTTATGCCCAAGTCGCGCTTAATTCCGCCGCGCTTGGATTTTTGCACCAGGACTTGAGACCCGCTATGGTCTCCGCCGCTCCAAGAGACGCGTCATGAGAGCGCGCTTCGGCGCCCTCCGCAATGTCCTGAGCGGCCAGTTATCGACTTAAACCACGAACCTTATTGCGGGCGCAGCTTAACAACCAAGACGAAATATGTCAACATACCTGACCTAATGGCCGACATCAGCATCACAGCAACAGGCAAGGCGCGCCCCGCAGCGTCGGGGCAAGTTTCGTCCGAGGTCGCGTCGAGCGCCGGCGAACCGTATTTCGACCTCATCGAACTTTTGTTCTTCGCCTATCGCGACTTCGTCGGCGATCCCGACGAAGTGCTGGCCAAGCTCGGCTTCGGCCGCGCGCATCATCGCGTGCTGCATTTCGTCAACCGCAATCCCGGCATGAAAGTTGCCGACCTGCTCGACGTGTTAAAGATCACCAAGCAGTCGCTCGGGCGCGTACTCAAGCAACTGATCGACGACGGCTACGTGGTGCAGAAAGAGGGCGCTCGCGATCGCCGCCAGCGGCTCCTCTATGTCAGCCCGGCCGGCGAGGCGCTGGCCTTGAAGCTTGCCGGGCTGCAGACCGAGCGCATTTCGCGCGTGCTCGCCGAACTCGGTCCCGGCGCGCGCGAGGCGGCGCGACGCTTCCTCGCCGGCATGATCGATGCCAAAGACCGCGATCATGTGCTGCGCCTGATCGCGCATGCCAACTCGCTGGTCGAGCGGGAGCGTGCTCGCGCGCGCGGCGATAACCCATGACGACCGCCGGCACGAACCAGACTGCGAATGCGGCAACGACTTCGGCGGTTGGTCCGGCGCAAAATCCGGCCGACGATGCGCCGCACCTCCTTGTGGTCGATGACGATCGCCGCATTCGCGCGCTGCTGTCACGCTTTCTTTTGGGCGAGGGCTACCGGGTGTCGACAGCGGAAACCGCGCTCGATGCCCGCGCCAAGCTCGCCGGCTTGAAGTTCGATCTACTCATCCTCGATGTGATGATGCCGGGCGAAAACGGCTTTGATTTCGCCCGCAGCATTCGCGCCGCCTCAAGCGTGCCGATCCTCATGCTGACCGCGCGCGATGAGAAGGAAAGCCGGATCATGGGGCTGGAAATCGGCGCCGACGATTATCTGGCGAAACCATTCGAGCCGCGCGAATTGTCGCTGCGGGTTGCCAATATCCTCAAGCGCTCGCGGCCGCCCGCAGCAACGCCGGTGGAATCGGTGCGCTTCGGTCCGTTTGTATTCCATCTGGCGCGCGGCGAGCTGCGCCGCGGCGAGGAAGTAATCAGGCTCACCGACCGCGAGCGCGAAATGCTGCGTGTGCTCACCACCAGCGCCGGCGAGACCGTGCCGCGCCAGGCGCTGGCCGGCAACGGCGAGGCGGTCGGCGAGCGCACCGTGGACGTGCAGGTCAACCGGCTGCGCCGCAAGATCGAGCGCGATCCGTCCAACCCGCTGATCGTGCAGACCGTGCGCGGCGTCGGCTACCGCCTGGTGGCGGTGAATTGAGTGGCATCATGATCGGGGTCGACCATGACTAGCTTGGACGCGGGGCTGGGCCGTTTGCGCACTGCCGCCAGCCAGCTGGTCGCGGCGGCGAATGCGCTGGCGAGCGCCGGCGCCACCGTGGTGCGGCCGCTGGCGGGGCCGATCACGCAGCCGTGGGACCGCTTCGGCCGCTGGCTCAAATCGGTGATGCCGAAGGGGCTTTATGCCCGATCGCTGTTGATCATCATCGTGCCGATGGTGGTGTTGCAGTCGGTGGTCGCGCTGTTGTTCCTGGAGCGGCACTGGGATTTGGTGACGAACTATCTGTCGTCGGCGGTGACGCAGGAAATCGCCACACTGATCGACGTCTACAAGACCTTCCCGCAGGATGCCGACCACGCCCAGCTTCGCCGCATCGCGCAGGACCGGCTCGGCCTCGTCGTCGATTTCATCCCGGGCGGTCAGCTGCCGCCGCCCGGACCAAAGCCGTTTTTCAATCAGCTCGACGAGGCGCTGTCCGACGATATCCGCAAGCAGATCGGCCTGCCGTTCTGGATCGACACCGTCGGCCGCTCGTCGATCGTCGAGATCCGCATCCAGCTTCCCGGCACGATCATGCGTGTCTTCGCGCCGCGTGCCGACGTCTACGATCCGAATTCGTGGATCTTCCTGGTCTGGATGGTGGCGACATCGCTGGTGGTGCTGGCGATCGCGATCGCCTTCCTGCGCAACCAGATCAGGCCGATCGTGCGGCTCGCCGACGCGGCGGAGGCCTTCGGCAAGGGCCGCGAGCCGCAGAATTTCCGCCCACGCGGCGCCCGCGAGGTACGCCGCGCCGCGGCCGCGTTCCTGGAGATGAAGAGCCGCGTCGAACGCGCCATCGAGCAGCGCACCACCATGCTCGCCGGCGTCTCGCACGATCTGCGCACCATCCTGACACGCTTTAAGCTCGAACTCGCTTTGCTCGGCGACGGCCCGGAAATCGACGCCATCAAGAAGGACATCGACGAGATGGCGGCGATGCTGGAGGCCTATCTTGCCTTCGCGCGCGGCGATACCGGCGAGCAATCGGCCCCGACCGACATCGCGGCGCTGCTCGACGAGCTCAAGCTCGACAGCGAACGCCACGGCCACCGCGCCAGCGTGAGCTTTTACGGACAGCCGGAGGTCACGGTGCGGCCGGCAGCCTTTAAGCGCTGCATCGCCAATCTCGTCAGCAATGCCTCGCGCTTTGCCTCCACCGTCGCCATCACCGGCCACCGCGACCACCGCTGGCTCACCGTCACGGTCGACGACGATGGGCCGGGCATTCCGGCGCCGATGCGCGAGGACGTGTTCAAGCCGTTTCTGCGCCTCGACGACGCCCGCAATCAGGACGAAGGCGGCACCGGCCTCGGCCTCGCCATCGCCCGCGACATCGCGCGCTCGCACGGCGGCGACATCACGCTTGGCGATTCGCCGCTCGGGGGATTGCGAGCGACGGTGCGGGTCCCGGTGTAGGGCAGATCGATCTTGAAACCGCTGCCGCTTCCCCTATCTCGGTACTAACAAAATCCTGCCGGGGGACGCCATATGACCGTGACCGAAGAGACCAAAGCGGACAGCACCGAGAGCCGTCAGTTCCAGGCGGACGTCGCCAAGCTCTTGCACCTGATGGTGCATTCGGTCTATTCCGACAAATCCGTCTTTTTGCGCGAACTGATCGCCAATGCTGCGGATGCCTCCGAGCGGCTGCGCTATGAGGCGATCGCCGAACCGGCGCTCCTCGGCGACGATGCCAAGCCGCGCATTACCGTGGCGCTCGATCCCGAAGGCAAGACGCTCAGCGTCGAGGACAACGGCATCGGTATGAGCCGCGAAGAGATGATCGAGTCGCTTGGTACCATTGCGCGCTCGGGTACCAAGGCGTTTCTCGATCGGCTCGAGACGAGTCAGAAGGACGGCGAGGGGGAGGGCAACGCGCTGATCGGCCGTTTCGGCGTCGGCTTTTATTCGGCTTTCATGGTGGCGGAACGCGTCGACGTCATCTCCCGCCGCGCCGAGGCAGCCGCGGCATGGCAATGGTCGTCCGACGGTAAGGGGGAATTCGACATATTCCCGGTGGCCGACGTGCAGACAACTCGTCGCGGCACCCGCGTCGTGCTGCATCTGATGGACGACGCCAAGCAATATGCCGAGCGCGCCACCGTCGAGCCCTTGATCAGGGCCCAATCGGGCCACGTGCCGGTGCCGATAGCGATCCTGGACAAGCCCGGCGCGGCGCCGGCCGAGATCACCGACGGCGCCGCCTTGTGGGCCAAGCCGAAAGCCGACATCAGCGTGGCCGATTACACCGATTTCTACCGCAGCATCGCGGTGGCCTTCGACGAGCCGGCGCTGACTATCCATTTTCGCGCCGAGGGCCGGCAGGATTATACGGCACTGTTGTTTGTCCCCAGCGCCCGGCCGTTCGATCTGTTCGATCCCGACCGCTCGGGCCGCATCAAGCTCTATGTCAAGCGGGTCTTCATCGCCGACGATGCCGAGATCCTGCCGCGCTATCTGCGCTTCGTGCGCGGGCTCGTCGATTCGGCCGACCTGCCGCTCAACGTCTCGCGTGAGAAAATCCAGGAGAGCCCGCTGCTCGCCGCGATCAGGAAAGGCGCGACCAGCCGGGTGCTCGCCGAATTCGAGCGGCTCGCCGACAAGGAGCCGCAGACTTTCGCCAAGATCTGGGACACGTTCGGCGCGGTCGTAAAGGAGGGCATCTACGAGGACTTCGAGCGTCGCGATGCGCTCCTGAAGCTGGCGCGTTTCAAGACCACGGCGTCCGGCGACGAATGGCGCAGCCTCAAGGACTATGTCGCGGCGCTCAAGCCCAATCAGACCGCGATCTATTATATCGCCGGCGACGACATCGCGCGGCTGAAGGCATCGCCGCATCTGGAAGGTTTTCGCGCCCGCGGCGTCGAGGTGCTGCTGTTGCCCGATCCGGTCGATACGTTCTGGGTCATGTCCGGCCTCGGTTTCGACGGCAAGCCGTTCAAGTCGGTCACGCAAGGCGCGGCCGACCTGACGCTCATTCCGCGCCTTGACGCGGCGCAAGCGCCCCCGCCGCTCGCCGCACCTGGGGTTGCGGATTTTCTCGCCTTTGTGAAGACGACGCTTGGCGACGCCGTGGCGGAGGTGCGGGCGTCCGACCGGCTCACCGACAGCGCGGTGTGCCTGGTTGCACCGGACACGGGGCCGGACCGCGCGCTGGAGCGGATTCTCGCCGGCGCCGGCCGGCTACCCTCGGCGTCGAAGCCGATCCTTGAAGTCAATCCGCAGCATGAGCTCGTCACTGCGCTTGCCGCGCTCGGCGACGCCGATCGGCATTTTAAGGAAGACGCGGCGCACCTTTTGTTCGACGAGGCGCGGCTGCGCGACGGCGAGCGTCCGGCCGACGCCAAGGCGTTTTCAGATCGCCTCGCGCGCGTGCTCGGGCGCGGGCTGCGCCAGCCTCAAGCGTAAGCGGCTTGCGGTCGATTATTCCGCCGGGGTGCGCATCTCGGCCGTGATCGGCGCCGCATTGGTGTCATGCGGATGCAGCGACGGTTCGATCGGCGGTTTCGAGCCTTTCAGCCGGAAATAGATCTGCGAGCCGATCAGGATCACGCACATCGCGACAAAGAACGCGCTGATCGGCCGCTCGACGAAGACGCCGAGGTCGCCGCGCGAAATCAACAGCGCGCGGCGGAAGTTCTCCTCGAAACGTGGTCCGAGCACGAAGCCGAGCAGGATCGGCGCCGGATGGAAACCGAGCCGCAGCAGGAGATAGCCGAACAGGCCGATGACCACGACTTCGCCGACCTGGAAGAAATCGTTGTTGGCGGCGTAGACGCCGATGCAGACGAAGAACAGAGCGCTCGGGTAAAGGAAGCGATACGGGATCGCCAGCATCTTCACCCAGATGCCGATCAACGGCACGTTCAACAGCACGAGCAGGATATTGCCGATCCAGAAGCTGGCGACCAGTCCCCAGAAAATGTCGGCGTGCTGCGAGATGAGCTGCGGGCCGGGCACGATGCCCTGGATCATCAGCGCGCCAAGCAGCAGCGCCATGACCGCGTCGCCGGGAATGCCGAGACTCATGGTCGGAATGAAATCGCCCTGCACCGAGGAGTGCGTCGCAGCCTCCGGGCAAACCACGCCTTCGATCATGCCGGTGCCGAATTTCTCCGGCGTTTTCGAAATTTTCTTTTCCGTCGCATAGGCAACGAAAGACGCGATGGTCGGCCCGGTGCCGGGAATGAGCGCGCACAGGCTGCCGATGATAGTGCCGCGGAACATCGGGAAAATTGCCCGCTTAAGCTCGGCCTTGGTCGGCCGCATGTCTTTGAGGCGGACATTGGTATATTTGCCGGTCATCGGCGCGACTTGATTGATGCTGCTCATGAACTCGGCGATGCCAAACAGGCCGAGCGCCAGCGCGATCAGTTCGATACCGTCGTCGAGCTCGGTCATGCCGAACGTATAGCGCTCCGAGCCGGTTTCGAGGTCGGTGCCGATCGAGCCGAGGAACAGGCCCAATACGGTCATCGACACGCCCTTGATCGGCGAGCCGCGCGCCAATGTCGAGCCCGCAAGGAGCCCGAGCAACATCAACGAACAGACCTCCGCTGGACCGAATTGCAACGCCGCTTTCACCAACAGCGGCGACAAAAAGATCATCTCGGTGATGCCCCACGACGCGCCGACGAAGGAGGCGAAAACCGTCAGCCCGAGCGCAACGCCGCCGCGGCCTTGTTTGGTCATCGGGTAGCCGTCGAGACAGGTGACTGCGTGCGGCGGATGGCACGGCAGATTGAGCAGGATCGAGCAGATCGCGCCGCCGTATTGCGCGCCGTACATGACGCCTCCCAGCATCAAGATGGCGGCGACCGGCTTCATGCCGAAGGTCAGCGGCAGCAGAATCGAGATGGTGGCGAGCGGGCCCATGCCGGGCAGCACGCCCACCATGTTGCCGACCAGCACGCCGAGGAAGCAGAACATCAGGTTGTGCGGCTCAAGCGCGACGCCGAAGCCGTACATCAGATCGGTGATCGATTGTCCTATCACTGGGCGCCCCACCAGGTGAAAATCGGCATCGGAACCTGCAGAAAGTAGGAGAACAGGCTGACGCCGAATATCGTCACGACGGTTGCCAACACTATTGTGCTCTTCCAGGTCGCTTGCTTATCGCCCATCGCGGCAATGCAGACGCAGGCGAAAGTTCCCGGCGCCATGCCGAAATAGCGTCCGAAGAAGATGAACAGCACCGGGCTCATGAGGATGCAGAACCAGCCCCACCATTGCGGATGCTCCGGCAGGATGCTCTCGCTGTGTTCGCCGCCCTCGGCGGACGGCGACAATGCCGTCGCAGCAATGGCGATGCCGAGGATGACTAGGAGGACGCCGAGCGCGGTCGGAAAAAAGCCCGGTCCCATATGCATGAGCGTGCCCGGCCGGTAGGTCGCGCCTTTGAGCGCGATGCCGAGCCCGAGCAAAAGCATAAGTCCGCCAGCGTAGAAATCACGCTTGCTCGTGAGCTCGCGGAGATGGCTGGTGGAAGGCCGCATTTTTCCTCCCGGCCGTCTGCGGGGCCGTGACAATCTCGCCCCGATCTTTCGTCGAAACGAGCAACTATCCTATAGGCCGCGATGTTCCACGGTGACGCGGTGTCGCGGGGTTTCCCTCAACTCTCCCCGATGCGGAAAACCGCGCCGTGGAGACCCTGCCGTGGCAGATAGCGGACGATATATGGCACGGGGTTAGGGTGCAACTACCATCTATAACAGGCTAAATGCCGCGGTATTCCCAATTATGACAAATCAAGTTGCCCAGCCGATGGGTGAGAACAGATCGGAGCTGTCATTGCGCACATTGCCGACCCGGCGGTCGACCGGCCAGAACGCCATGTTGCCGCCGGGATAGGGCCTGAGCATGGCCTTGAGCGCGTCGTCGTTTACCGTGATTTCGCCAAGCCATGCCGGCCACCGGTCCGGCGCCAGCAGGACTGGCATACGGCCATGTAATGGCTCAAGAAGTTCGTTGGCCGTGGTGGTGATGATGGCGAAGGATTTGAGCGTCGTGCCGTCTGGGCTTCGCCACCGGTCCCACAGGCCGGCAAAGGTCATAGGCCCGCGATTGCCAAGCGCCACAGCGAAGGGTCGTTTGTCGGCGTCGCGCCACTCGTAATAACCGTCGGCAATGACCAGGCAGCGGCGCCCGGCCCGCCAGGCCGAGCGGAAGGCGGGGCGGTTGTCCACACTTTCGGCGCGAGCGTTGAAGGTTGAATGGCCGATTTTGAGGGACTTGGTTTCGGGTTGGGCCCAGGACGGGATGAGTCCCCAGCGCATCGCGGTGAGCGTCCGTTGGCCGTTGGTGGAGACGACGACGGGAAGTTTTGACGTCGGCGCCGCGTTCCAGCGTGGCCGGTAGTCGCCGATCTCGTCGAAGTCGATTTTCAGATCGAGTTTTATTTCGGAAACGTCGTCGGGCAGTTTGGCACGGCCGCACATGGCAGGGCTCCATTTGTTTGGGCGGTCAATGAAAGTCGCGGCTCTTGAGAATGCGCCACGATCCTTCCTGATGTGTCGGGCACGCAGGTGTCGGCGGGAAAAGCTCGCCGTCGCGTAGCGATGGCAGCTCGGCGGAAAGATCGACGAAATCTTGCGCGACCACGTGGATGACGAGACCGGCGCGTTGCAGCCGTCCGCGCACGGCGAGAAAACGCGCCGTCATCACCGTGCGGCGGTTTTTGGCGAACACTTTCGGCCACACGATGATGTTGGCGATATCGGTCTCGTCTTCCAGCGTCATGAACACGACGCCCTTCGAGGTGCCCGGCCGCTGTCGCACCAGAACGAGGCCGGCGACGGTGACCGGCAAGTCTTGCGTGGCGGCGTCGCTGCGCAATTCGGCATTGCGTAGGGCGCCGAGCGCGGCGAGGCGGTCACGGAAAAACCGCACCGGATGCGCTTTCAGCGACAGCCCGGTCGCGACGTAATCTTCCACGACATGCTCGCAGAGCGGCATGGCGGGGAGCGCGACGGCTTCCTCCGGGAAAAGCTCGTCACTCAAATGCGGCGTCAGCAGCGGCAGCGCCAAATCCTGCACCACATCTTGCGCTTTGGCGCCGCCGCGCGGCGGGCGAATGCCGATCATGTCGAGCCGGCGCGCCGCCCATAAAGCGGCGCGCCGATCGAGCCCCAGCGAGCGGAACGCATCCGCTTCCGCCAGCCGTTCAATGGTGAAGCGCGAAATCCCGGCAATCGCCGCGAGCCGCTCGATCGAGGAAAAGCCATTGCCGCGTGCCGCGATGAGCTTTTGCAATTCGTTTTCGGCAAGCCCGGCAATGAGACGGAAGCCGAGACGGACCGCGTGACCGCTTTCGTCCGCTCGTCCCCGCGAAAGCGGGGACCCAGCGATAGAATCTTTCACTGGATTCCCGCTTTCGCGGGAATGAGCGGAACATGAGTCCGGTTCCAGCGTGCAATCCCAGGCGCTGAAATTGACGTCGGCTTCGCGGATTTCGACGCCATGCGCGCGCGCGTCGCGAACGAGCTGCGCCGGCTGATAAAAACCCATCGGCTGGCTGTTGAGGATGGCGGCGCAGAAAACGTCCGGATAGCGGCATTTGATCCACGCCGAGGCATAAACCAGAAGCGCAAAGCTCGCGGCGTGGCTTTCCGGAAAACCGTATTCGCCAAAGCCTTCGATCTGGCCGAAGCAGTGTTCGGCAAAGCTGCGGTCGTAGCCGCGCCCGGCCATGCCTTCGATGAACTTGTCGCGGAACAGATGGACATTGCCGGTGTGGCGGAAGGTGGCCATGGCGCGGCGCAGCCCGTCGGCCTCGTCGGGGGTGAATTTCGCCGCCGTAATGGCGATCTGCATCGCCTGTTCCTGGAACAGCGGCACGCCAAGCGTGCGCTTGAGAACGTCCTTTAATTCGTCGGCTGGCCCATGGTCGGGGGAGGGCGAGGGGTAATGCTCCTTCGCGATGCCGTCGCGCCGGCGCAAGTAAGGATGCACCATGTCGCCCTGGATCGGCCCCGGCCGCACGATCGCAACCTCGATGACGAGATCGTAGAAGCATTGCGGTTTTAGCCGCGGCAGCATCGACATCTGCGCGCGGCTCTCGACCTGGAACACGCCGATCGAGTCGGCGCGCGACAGCATGCCGTAGACGGCCGCGTCGTCGGCCGGCAGCGTGGCGAGCGAATAATCCTTGCCGTAATGCGCCTGCAAAAGATCGAGCCCGTGGCGCAGGCAGCTCAGCATGCCGAGCGCGAGCACGTCGACCTTCATCAGGCCGAGCGTGTCGATATCGTCCTTGTCCCACTCGATGAAGGTGCGTTCGTCCATGGCGGCATTGCCGATGGGGACCGTCTCGTCGAGACGTTCGCGCGTGAGCACGAAGCCGCCGACGTGCTGCGACAGATGACGGGGAAAGCCGATCAGCTCGTCAGCAAGATCGACGGCTTGGCGGATCGCCGGATTGTCCGGGTCGAGGCCGGCCTGACGGATGTGATCGTCCGGCAGGCCGTCGCCATAGCCCCATACGGTCTTGGCCAGCGCCGCGGTGACGTCCTCGGTGAGGCCCAGAACCTTGCCGACTTCGCGGATGGCGCGGCGCGAGCGGTAATGCACCACGGTTGCGCAGATCGCCGCGCGATGGCGGCCGTAGCGCCGGTAGATGTACTGGATCACTTCCTCGCGCCGCTCGTGCTCGAAATCGACGTCGATATCGGGCGGCTCGCCGCGGTTCTCGGAAATGAAGCGGGCGAACAGCAGGTTGCTCTTGTCCGGGTTCACCGAGGTGATGCCGAGGCAAAAGCACACCGCGCTGTTGGCCGCCGAGCCGCGGCCCTGGCAGAGGATTTCCTTGTCCTGATTGCGCGCAAAAGCGACGACGTCATAGACGGTGAGGAAGTAGCGCGCGTAATCGAGCTTGGCGATGAGCTGCAACTCATCGCGCAGGCGTTTTTGCACGTCGGCGGGAACGCCTTCCGGGTAGCGGTCGAGCGAATAGCGTTCGCGCGCGCCGGTCCAGGTCAAATCCTCAAGATGCTGCTGCGCGGTCTTGCCGTCCGGCACCGGCTCGTCGGGATATTCGTATTTGAGTTCGCCGAGCGAGAAGCGGCAGGCTTTTGCGATTTCGGCGGTACGGGCGACGGCATCGGGAAAGCTTTGGAACAGCCGCGCCATTTCCGAGGGCGGCTTGAGGTGCCGTTCGGCATTGACGGTGAGCCGCAGGCCGGCTTCGGCCAATGTGCATTTTTCCCGCACGCAGGTGACCACGTCGGCGAGCGGACGGCGTTCCGGTGCGTGATAGATAACGTCGTTGACGGCAACGAGCGGCGCGCCGACGCTGCCGCCGAGTTCGGCCAACAGTCCGAGCCGGCGCGGCTCATCGCCGCGATGATAATGGGCGCCGGCGAGAAAGGTGCGACCGGGCGCGGCGCGGACCAAGGTTGCGAGGCGGGGGATGAAGTCGTTATCCCGCTCATTCCCGCGTAAGCGGGAATCCAGAGCTGGGTCTCCGCTTTCGCGGAGACGAGCGGAAGTGAGATCCAGCGGTGGCAGCGCGATAAATATCTGGCCTTCGCCGGCGCTGAGAATCTGCTCGAAGGTAAGCTCGCATTCGCCTTTCTTGGCCTTGAGATTGCCTGCGGTGATGAGACGGCAGAGCCGGCCATAGGCGGCGCGATCGGTTGGGTAGGCCAGCGCTTCAAAGCCGTCGCCAGTGACCAGCCGCGTGCCGACGAGAAGCTTGATGTTGCGCTTTCGCGTTTCGTCGTAAGCGCGTACCACGCCGGCAAAAGAATTGCGGTCGGCAATGCCGATGGCGGCAAGTCCAAGCTCGGCGGCGCGCGCCACCATTTCTTGGGGATGCGAGGCGCCGCGCAGGAAGGAAAAGTTAGTTGTGACCGCGAGTTCGGCATAGGCGTTCATCGGATTTACTCACGCAAACAATCCCTGGACGAACCAGCGCGCGGCGTGCGTTTCGCGCCCGTAGAGTCCTTCCCGGTAGAGCCAGAAGCGGTGCCCGGCCAAATCCTCGACGAGGTAATAATCGCGAGTCAGAGCTTGCTGCCGCTCGTCCTCGCGCAAGCGGGGACTCAGGGCTGGATTCCCGCTTTCGCGTGAATGAGCGGAGCGATGGGGCGTGCGCCACCATTCGGCGCCGATGCGTTCCGGGCCCTGCGAACCGGTAACGTCATAGGTCGTGCCGCGCCAGGAAAACCGCCGTGGTGGGCCGTCGGGTACGAGCGCAGTGACTTCGGCCGGCTCGGCGCGGGGCAAGAGCAGAAGCGGGCGCGCTTGCTGCGGGGAAGACCATGCGGAAACTTCGCCGCCGACCGGCGGCAGAATTTCCGCGCGCTCGGGGAGATGGCTGGCGACGGGCGCAAAACGCCGCACGCTCGCCGGGCCGAGACGTTGGCGCAGCGTATCGATCAAGGCCGCGCAGCGTTCCGCGCGATCGCCGTCATCGCCCGCGGAGAATTCAATTTGTCGCGCCGGCATCGGTTCGGCGTGGATGACGGCAAGTCCGACCGCCTCGAAGCCGAAACCGGCATCCTCCATTGCCGCAAGCGCTTCGAGCTTAAGCTCGATCAGCCGCGCCACATGGGCAACGCTGCGGGTTGGCGCGGTGAGACCGATATCGATGGTCTCGACCGCGCCGTCGACGCGATAGAGGCAAAGCCGAAGGCTGCGCGCGCCGACGTCGTCGCGGATGAATACATGGATGAGATTTTGCATCAGCCGGCTGGCGTGGGCGACGACAGCCGCCGCCGTGACGATCGGATCGATGAGATAGTGCAGGCTGTGATAGACCGGCGGCGCAACGATGGGGATGAGCGGCTCGTCGACGCGGCCCAGCGCCTGATCGAGACGGCGCAGCAGTTCGGCGGCAAAGCGCGCGGCAAAGGGTGCGCGCGGCTTGTCGATCAGGGCGCCTACCGTTTTCAAGCCGAGCCGGCGCAGCGCAGTGCGGGTCTCCGACGACAGCCGCAAGGCCACAATCGGCATGTCGGCAAGCACCGCGGCTTCCCGGCCCGAGGGCAGAACCAGTAACGGCGATCGATGAAAGCGCGAGGCCGCCCAGGCGGCGCCCGGCGTGTCGGCCACCGCTAGCCGCGCCGAAAGCCCGAAACGGCGCAGCCTTGCGGCGAGGTCGGCGATCAAGCTTTCCTCGCCGCCGAACAGATGGCTGGCACCTTCGACGTCGAGGAAAACACCATCGGCGCCGTTGTCCTCGCTCCAAAGGTCTCCGCACAAGGGCGAAGCGGTTGGTGTGTAGCGTGTCGCCCATAATGCCAGGCGGCGCAGTGCGGCATCGTCGGCCGCGGCATCCACCGCGCGCACCTGTAAAAAATCAGCTTTCGCGCGTGCGTCGGCCAAAGGTTCGCCGACGGCAAGCCCCGTCGCCTCTGCCGCCTCGTTCAAGGCGGCGATGCGCGGGCCGCCGGTGCCGGCAATAACGAGGACGAAGGGCCGCTCAGGATCGACCGGCTTGCAGAACTCTTTGACCTGCGGCGCCATCGCTTGTGCCGCGAGAAAACGCTGGATCGGCCAGCGTGGCAGCCAGACTGAAACGATGCGCGACATGATCGTACTCCACTACCCATTGGCCCGGCCGTCCGTTGCGAGCCCGCTCGAGTTGCAGATGCCAGCGGGGGCGCGCGTAAAGCCCGAAGCGGTCGCGCGCGGCTTCCGCCGTGCCGATGCGCCAGCGCGTGGCCGCGGCGCTGGTTTCCAGCGTTGGCGCCGGCCGCAACAGCAACAGCGGCAAGCCGGCGTCGCCGGCGGCGAGCTGCAGCTTTTGGCTGGTCTTCAGATCGAGCTTGTCGATGATCCCGACGACCGCCGCCGGCGCCGCCGAACGCAACGCCTCGGCCATCGCCCACAGCGTGTC
This sequence comes from uncultured Alphaproteobacteria bacterium, assembly GCA_963784325.1. Classification (GTDB taxonomy): domain Bacteria; phylum Pseudomonadota; class Alphaproteobacteria; order Rhizobiales; family Xanthobacteraceae; genus BOG-931. The sequence continues at coordinate 51,589 of CAWARC010000017.1, forward strand.
TTTACGGTGTGCGGTCTCGATGAGGATCAGGCGCGCTGGATCGAGGCCGAGCGCGTTGAGGCCATGTCCAGACAGGCAACCCTGCTGACGCCGCGTATAGGCCGGCAGAACAAAGACAAGCGGGAAGGGGGAAGAGATACGAGCCAAAAAGGCCGCGATGAAGCCGAAGGCGGCCGGTAAAGCCGTCTGCATCTCGGGCACCACTTCATGCAAGGCGCCACGAGCCAAGCCCCCCTCCAGGTGGGAATCCACGGCGGCAAGGCCGAAGGGGAGAATTTTGTGCAAATTCTCTCGGCGCGAACCCTCATAGGCGGGAAGCAGCTGCCGCAATTCATGCATGACGGCGGCGCGGCTTCGCGCTTGGGAAGGAGCATTAAGAAGACTGGAAAGAGTAGTGGGCTCCTTCATTTAGTTGGCCTCGCGAACCTGTTCGTTGGGCCAATTGGCCGTGGAAAAGGTATCAATGTTCGCTGTATGTCCTAGATAGGCACTCTAGAACAAAAAGAGAACATTGCCAAGGGGCAACGGAGCCCAAATGGGAGGCAACGAGGCGGTCTCCAGGCAATCGCATGACGCCAGCGCGTCCAACTGTTCACTTTGCTTTTCGGGCCCCGGTGCCTAAACTCTCGCGATGCAAATCATCCTTCGCAGACTGCTATCCGCCGTGGCTTTTGGTGCGGCCGCGCTCTTTCTCGGCGTCCCGGCTAGTCATGCCGGCACTTATGGGGACGAAAGGTGGTGCGCCGTCACCGATGAGGGCGCCTCCGCCATGAACTGGGATTGCGAATATGACTCGCCCACCGATTGCGCGCCGGCCGTCGTCCAGGGCAACCGCGGATTTTGCGCGATAAACCCGTATTATCGGCCGCCGCAGCCGTCTTCCGCTCCGCAACGCTGACACCGGGACCGATAGCAATGCCGGAAGCCGACAAAGAAGGCGAACGCTACTCGCTCGATCGACCGCAGCAGACGCCAGGCTTCTATCTGAAAGGCTCGCATCAGCTCGACTGGGGCATGAAAAACCGCATGGCGCGGGTGTTCGATCCGGGTTCGGGCCGCACCGTGATGCTCGCCGTCGACCACGGCTATTTCCAGGGCCCGACCACCGGGCTTGAGCGCATCGATCTGTCGATCGTGCCGCTGCTGCCGTCATGCGACGCTTTATTCTGCACCCGCGGCATCTTGCGTTCGCTCATTCCAGCGGAATGTCAAAAGCCGATGGTGCTGCGGGCGAGCGGCGGCCCCAGCATTTTGCGCGAGGAACTGTCCGACGAGCAGATCGCCATGGACATGGACGACGCGGTGCGGCTCAACGCCGCCGGCGTCGGCATCCAGGTCTTCATTGGCGGCGAGCACGAGACGCGCTCGGTGCACAATATGACCAAGCTGGTCGACGCCGGGTTACGCGCCGGCATCCCGGTGATGGGCATCACCGCGGTCGGCAAGGCCATGGTGCGCGACGCAAAATATTTCCGGCTCGCCTGCCGCATCATCGCCGAGCTCGGCGCGCAATACGTGAAGACCTATTACGTCGAGGAGGATTTCGAGACCGTCACCGCGTCATGCCCGGTGCCGATCGTGATGGCGGGCGGCAAGAAACTGCCCGAGCTTGACGCGCTGACCATGGCCTATAACGCCGTGCAGCAGGGCGCCTCCGGCGTCGACATGGGCCGCAATATTTTCCAGTCCGACGCGCCGCAAGCGATGATTGCCGCAGTGGCGGCCGTCGTGCACAAGAACATGAAGCCGAAAGAGGCCTACGATCTATTCAAAGCCATGAAGGCGAAGGGCGATCTCGTGGCCGCTCCGCTCGCTCCCGTCGGCGCCAGACCGCAAAGCGCCGCTCACCGATAATAGTCGACGGCCAGGATATAGCGGTCGAGCGGCACGCCGCTTAGCCGGCTCTTCAGCGCGGCATCCTCGTCAAGTCCGGCGCCGAAGCTTGTGACTTTGGTTCGTCCCGCCGTGGCCTCAGCCACGAGGCTTTGGAAATTCGCCATTGTCACCGCATGCCCGGACCTGTTGCTGTGTCCGGAAATGACGAAGATCAAGTCATAGTGGCGCCCGCCGGCAAGGCAGGCTCTGGCCGCCATGAAGTATCCGGCGCATTCGTTGTCGGCGTTCGTTCGCAGCATCCAGGGAACGACCGGGTCGGTCGAGATGATCAGGGCACTGCCGTTCGCGTTGCCATGGATGAAATCCAAAATGCTCTGATAGGGAATGACCGAATTCCGCTTGAACGGATGCGTGCCGAAATTGACGTTGGCGATGGCGGAAACAGACAGCGCCAGTACCAGCGTGACCAGCGTCAGTGTCCGTGCGGTATGGCCCTGCCGCGCCTGCCAGTCGAAATAGAGCGTCAGCAGCGCCGCGACCGCCGGCGCAAGATAGAGGAACGAGCGCGGCTTGGCGAAACCGGCGAGCACCATCGCCCCCGTCGCCGCCAGAATCAGGAGCAAGAGATGGACGGGGTTGCCCGGCTCTTTGCGGTCGATCGCCGAAACTATCGCGAGCGCGAAAATTGCAATCGTGGGAGCGACCAGCCAGCCCTGGCTGATGCCAAGCGCGTCGCCGCCGAAAAAGCCGAGCAGGTCGAGCGGCGCGGCCTTCACGACGCTGCCAAACTGCGCGTCGACCTCGCCGAGACGATGCGCCATCACCCAATAGGCGGTGTAGAAACCAAGCGCCGCTGTGCCGCCGGTCAACAGCCAAAAAGTCAAATCGAAGGGCCAACGAAACTGCCGCTGGAGCACGTATCGGTACACCATCAGCGCCGGGACCATCAGCAGCGCGAGAAAATTGGTGGAGCCGGCAACGCCGAGCGCGGCGCCCGACCATAGCCGGGTGGCGTCCCGCCGCGGAGCCAGATACAGCGTGACAAACAAAGCGATCTGCAGAGCAAATAACGGATACCAGCGCAACGCGTCGCCCTGGCTGACGGCAATGGGGATCAAGCCGAACATGAGTACCGCGATCAGCCGTGTCTGCGCGGAAACGACTCCACGGTCGCGTTCGGCAATCCAGCTTAAGACGAGAATCTGGACGAGCAGCAGCGCAAGCGCGGTCATCGCCAAGCTGCACAGGCGCATTCCTGCATCGGTCAGACCGAGTTGACGCAATCCGTGGAAGACCAGGTACGACAGCGGAGGATGGTCATCCTGCGTCGCCGGCAAAATGGTCAGCAAAGCGCGCGCCGGGCGCTCGATCAGCGCCAGCGTGTAGATTTCGTCATCGAACGGGAAGCGCCAGACTCGGCCGGCTGAAAGGCTGGCACAGACAAACAGAACCAGGGTCGACAGCAAATCCGGCGCGTATGCCCGCGCAGATGCGGCATAACTCGCAGGCACCCCATGCACATCGCCGTGTTGGGTCATTCGCCGGCTTTCCCCACCGCCGGCGCCGAGTATCTCCGGAACGGATTAGGGGAACAACGGCGCAGGAGCGCACTGCGGCAGCATGCGCTCAGCCGTAGGTCCGCACCGGCCCTCCGCCGATCAAAAACCAGGCGACCGCGCCGGCGGTCACTGCGCCGCCGACTGCCGCCAGGACTTGCGCGATCCACCATGCGCTGCCGACACGGTTCGTGTCGTGATGTACGGGTGCGGCAAGAACGCTTTGCGGCGCGGGAGGCGGCGGCGCGATGCCGGAATCATTCGAGGCCGCTACCGGCGGCGCGTCTTGCGGTGTGCCCGGTGCGAGCCCAGTGGCTTGGTTCGGCGCCGCGACGCGCAGCATCTGAATCTTGACGGCCGCCGGATCGAGACTGGCGCCGCCGGGGGAGGGTGCGTTTTCCGAGACAGGTCCCGAAACAGGCGCCACGGTGGGCGCGGGCGCCGTCATGCCATCGGGTGCGGCCGCGCCGCCGGGCTCGACGCCAGTCGGCGTCGCTTGAGCCGGCGGTTCTTCGGCGAATGCCGAAGCGGTGACGGTGGGCTCGCTCGCTTCGTGCCGCTGCCTTGGGATTTTTCTCGCCGCGACGTGTCGGCCGTGTTCGGCGGCGGTTCTGACGTGATGCGATTTCCTGGCCGCCGTTTTTCTAATTGCCACATGCGCGGCTTTGCGGTGAACCACGTGGCTGGCTTCATGCGGCGGCCGCAGTCCGGCGAGCAGCGCCAGCGGCTGGCCGACCGGCTCATTCGGCGCGGTCTGCGCCCGCGCGCCGCCCAGCGCCAATGCCACGGCCATTGCAGCGACAAGCCCCGCACAGACAACGCGAATTCTCCGCATCACCCACTCCGTTACCCACGATTTGTTGGCAATAGGGCACAGCAGGCGTGACCGCAGGGTGGCGCAATTGCGGATTTTTTCGCGCAAATAGCGGATAAAACGCGGCGCGGTTAACGCTATTCGCAGCGTCATTCGACGCTCACTCCGCTCCTCAAAGCGTTAGCCCAGTTCGGTGAGCACTTCGGGGAAATGATGCAGCCGCTCGCCGGGCCCGTTCGGCCCAATCAGCCAGTTGTCGCAAAACCACGACAGCATGCCGCCGCGCATATAGGTCGGATGCACGACGATGTTCATGTCTTTTTCGATGTGCATCGGCTCGTCGCTGCGGATGAGCGGGCGCTCGACCAGATCGTAACCCTGGCCGTGGCAGTGCAGGCGTTTCTCTTCGGGCCGGCCGTTCTTGCGCATGAAGTCGTTATAGGCCGCGAACACGTCCTTGCAGGCGGCGCCGGGCTTGAGCAGGCCAAGATTGAATTTGCGCGCTTCGAGCGCGAAGGCGTATTCGTCCTTCATCTCTTGCGATGCCTGACCGACGACGCAGGTGCGGCCGAGCTCGGTATACATGCCGCCGGGGCCGGCATCCTCGACGAGCAGCGCCACCGCGTCGCCTTCCTGGATGACGCGGTTCTGATAATGCCGGGCGGCGAATTGCGCCGGTTTGCCGGGCGGCATCGAGGCGCACAGATAGATGCCATGCTCGCTGCCGTGGCGCTGACTGTAGCATTGTGCGATGGCGGCAACGTCGCGGTCGCGCATGCCCGGCTCGACCGCGGCAAAGGCCGCGCGCATGGCGCCGTCCTGCATCGCCGCAGCGCGCCGCACCAGATCCTGTTCTTCGGCGCTCTTGATGACCTTGATCCGATCGACCAGATCGGATGCGTCGACGAATTTGGTGTTGGAGAAGCGGCCCTTCTGCATGTAATCGACCATCGCGAACGACATCTGATAGGTGCCGACAAGGCCGATGGTGCCACCGGCATAGGGCTCAAGCGCCTTGGCCGCGAGTTCGGGATCGTAGGGTGCGGTGTAATAACAGGAGGCGTAGCTCGGCGTCGTGAACCACTGTTTGACGCCGCGGCGGGTGCCGTCGCTTTTGCCGTTGAGATCGGTGACGCCGCCGAACGGGCCTTGGCTGATCAGCGTCATCAGATCGTCGCGCGGGAAAACCACGGTAAGCGGATAGCCGTTGGTCGCCGGCAGATCGGTGAAATATTTGACGTAGCCGCCCATCTGATCGCTGTTGTTTTGCATCAGCAGCACGTCGATCTTGTCGCGCTCCATGGCGGCTCGCACCGCTTTCCAGCGCCGTTCCAGCTCGGCGGTCGAGATCGGCGTCTGCAGGCGTTCTGAAAGCTGTTCCATCTTATTTTCTTCTCCTCCTGGTCATTCCGGGTCCGAGCGCAGTGAGGAGCCCGGAATCCATATTCGCTGACCTGTGATTATAGATCCCGGACTTGCCGCTTCACGGCAATCCGGAATGACGGCTAATGCGGCACCACGTTGATCATGCCGCCGAGGTCGCCCTTGAGAAAGGCCCGCATGTTCGTTTCTACCGTCGGCAAGGCATAGTCGATATAGACGTCGCAGAAGCCGCCCTGATGCGTGGTGATGATCACGTTCTGCATCGACCAGAACGGATGATCGGTCGGTAGCGGCTCCTGGGTGAATACGTCGAGAGCTGCTCCGGCAATGCGGCCGGCTTTGAGCGCCTCGACCAAAGCCGGCTCGTCGACCACGCCGCCGCGGGCGAGATTGATGAGGAAGCTCGACGGCTTCATCGCCGCGAGCAGTTTGGCGTCGATGCTGTTGCGCGTTGATGGCGTCAGCGGCGTCAGCAGCACGAGGAAATCGAAATCGCCGACCACCTGCGAAAGCTTGTCACGGCTGTGCATGCGGTCGAAGCCGGCGACGGGCCGCGGCGCCGAGCTGACGCCGGCCACCGTCATGCCGAATGCCTTGCATATCGGCGCCAGCGCCTCGGCGATCAGCCCAACACCGAAGATGCCGACCGTCTTGTCGTGCAAGAGCTGAGCGGGCCAGCGCCGCCATTCATGCGCGTCCTGGCCGCGGACCGCGCCCGGCAGATTGCGCGCCAGCGCCAGCATGGAGGCAAGGGCTGCTTCCGAGACCGGCGGCCCGTGGATGCCGCGGACATTGGTGACGACGACGTCCTTGCGCAGCGTCGGCTGGTCGATCAGGTTGTCGACGCCGGTGCCAAGCGTCTGAATCCATTTCAGCTTCGGCGCCTGCTCCAGGATCTTTGGGGTCATCATCGGCGTGAAGGTGATCAAGGCCTCGGCGTCCGCGATATGGGGCCCGACCTTGGAGTGGTGGTCGACCAGCGTCATCGGAACGTCGGGAAAGCGCTCCTGCAGCCGGTCGCGGTATTGCTTGCGGACGGTTTCCGTCAAGCCGAGCAGAATGAGGATATTGGTCATCGAGGCGGGTACCGGCACCGCGCCGGGGTGACGTCATTGGCGGGTTGCGGCTGTCTTATATCTTCTTGTGCGAAGCCCCGCCAAGGTGTCGCGCGCGAGGGTGACCTCGGCTAACATCGGGGCGAACCGGTCCGGATCGGGGCCTATCGGGGAGCCATTCATGTCAATCGACCTGTCCGCGGTGAACTGGACGTATGTCGCCTTGATGGCGGCCTTCGTGTTCGTGTCGGCTTTCGTCGGCGGCATCATATCGTTTCGCAACCGCATCGGCGCCGCGGTGGTCGCCGCCATCCTGTTTGCCGCGATGTTCGTGGCATGGAATTATTATCCGCACCCGCAGATCCAGCTTCCGATCATCGGCACCTACGCCATGCCGAGCGGTGGTTGACCTTTCCGCCGGTCCGGTTATGCGTATGTGAGGTTGCCCGGGGGAAATGGAGCGGTCATGAACAAGGTCTATGCGGACGCGCGATCCGCACTGGCCGGGTTGCTCAAGGATGGCATGACCATTATGGCCGGCGGCTTCGGCCTCTGCGGCATTCCGGAAACGCTCATTCTTGCGATCCGCGATTCAGGGGTGAAGAACCTCACCGTCGTGTCGAACAATTGCGGCACCGACGGCAAGGGACTCGGCATTCTGCTCGACACCCGGCAGATCAAGAAAATGATCTCGTCTTATGTCGGCGAGAACAAGACGTTCATGAACCAGTTTCTGGCCAACGAGCTGGAGATTGAGTTCAACCCACAGGGCACGCTCGCCGAGCGCATCCGCGCCGGTGGCGCCGGTATCCCCGCCTTCTTTACCAAGACCGGCTACGGCACCAAGATCGCCGAGGGCAAGGAGACGCACGAGTTTGATGGCGAGAAATACGTGATGGAGCGGGGGCTGGTCGCCGATCTCTCGATCGTCCACGCCTATCGCGGCGACACCGAGGGCAATCTCGTCTATCGCAAGACCGCCCGCAATTTTAATCCGCCGATGGCGACAGCCGGCAAAGTGACCGTTGCCGAGGTTGAGCAGCTGGTGAAGCCAGGCGACATCAATCCCGACCACATCATCACGCCCGGCATCTACGTCAAACGCATGATCCACGTGCCGGCGGCGACCAAGCACATCGAGCAACGCACGGTTCGCAAGCGTCAAACAGCCGACGCGCCGGCCGGAACAGGGGAGGAAGTGTGATGCCCTGGAGTCGCGATCAGATGGCCGAACGCGCCGCGAAAGAGCTGCGCGACGGCTTTTACGTCAATCTCGGCATCGGCATTCCCACGCTGGTGTCGAATTACATCCCGGACGGCATGAGTGTGCAGCTGCAGTCGGAGAACGGCATGCTCGGCACCGGGCCGTTTCCGTTCGAGGGCGAGGAAGATCCCGATCTCATCAATGCCGGCAAGCAGACCGTCACCGAGCTGCCGACCACGAGCTATTTCAATTCGGCTAACTCGTTCGCCATGATCCGTGGCGGCCACATCGACATCGCCATTCTCGGCGCCATGGAAGTGGCGGAAAACGGCGACCTCGCCAATTGGATGATCCCCGGCAAGATGGTCAAAGGCATGGGCGGGGCCATGGATCTCGTCGGCGGCGTCAAGAAAGTCGTCGTCGTCATGGAGCATTCCGCCAAGGGCGAATTCGAAGCTGAAGAAAGCTTGCACGCTGCCGCTCACCGGCGCTGGCGTCGTCGACATGGTGATCACCGACCTCGGCGTGTTCACGCTCGACCGCCACGGCGGCGGCTTGACATTGATCGAGCTCGCACCCGATGTCACGCTCGACGACCTCAAAGCCAAGACCGATGCGAACTTCAAGGTCGCCAATACTCTGTCGCAGTAGCGCCGGTCCGGCTTCCCGCTCAGGCGGGCTCGCCCACGCCGCGCGAGGCTTCGAACAGAAACCAGGTGCGGCGCTCGGCCTCGTCGATCCACACTTCGATCAAGCTCGTGGTCGCCACGTCGCCGTGCTCATCGCATAAGTCATGGGTTTCCCGTAAGTTCGCCGTCAGCTGCTTGTTGTCGTCGCGTAGTTCGGCGAGCATATCCAAGGGCGTGACGAAATCGGCGTCGTTGTCCTCGATGCGCTGCAGGCGGCCGATATGGCCGATCGAACGTAGTGTCGTGCCGCCGATCTTGCGGGCGCGCTCGGCAATGGCATCGGTCGTGGCGAAAATCTGGTCGGAATGCTCGTCCAGCATCAGATGATAGTCGCGAAAATGCGGTCCCGACATGTGCCAGTGGAAATTCTTGGTTTTCAGATAAAGCGCGAACATATCGGCGAGCAGGATGCTGAGCGCGCCGGCAATGTCGCGCACGGCGTTGGAACCGAGGTCGGTCGGTGTTTGCAGCGCCGCGGTTTGCAAGTTTTTGGGATCGCGCGGGTTCATCTTTCATCTCCTCACTTTCAAACGCTCGGCGCCAAGGCCGGGTGGAACTTTCGCACCGCGAAGAATCCTAGCACGACAAAGATCGCGAGAACGACGGCCTGCGCCACCAGAAACGGCGGTTCCGTTTGGGTCGGCGCCAGAGCGTGCACGATCGGTATTTTCATGAAGGATTGGATAACGCCGACGAACACATCCAGATAAAGCGCCATCAGCGCGGTGACGACATAGATCCAGCGCCAGGCGCCGGCGAGCCGGAACACATAATAGGCGCACACCGCGATCGCCAATAGGACGAGGGTGAGAATGCCAACCGCGCGCGGCGGATCGAAGCCGAACGGCGCGAGGGGAAAGCCGGTCACGCTGGTCAAGATGGCAACGATGAGAAACAAAGCGGTCCAAGCGCCGAATGCTTGTCCGGTCAACAGGCCGTATAGCACGATAAGGCCGACTACCATTTCGACAAGGCTGAGAAGAACATGAAATTCGAGAAGCGTCATGTCTTAAACCCTCCGCGATTTTTCCGGCCACCCGTCAAGATTTGATCATTTTGTGCCGCGTTTATGGATCCGGGCAGTCAGGACATCGTATTTTACACCATGATGCCCTCGCGTCCCGGTCTCGATAAGGATGAAATGTGTAGGACACCAATTTGTGACACCGTTTGGCGGTTGCCGTCCAGAACCGGCCGAAGGGCTGCTATGCACCAATTTCGGCCATGGCGGACCATTGCGCATATGACAGCAGCCGCCTTTGCCGGTATTGGTCGCCCGTGTTTCCGTCGGGGACGTTGCGGCCAAGTAGTGCAACGTAAATTCATTTGATGAATGACGAGCGCAGCGAAAGCGCCACAGACCGGCAGGGGGAGGCGGTAAGCAGCCGCGACGTCTCCACGGCTTTTGGCATGCCGGCGACCACCACGGCGGCGCCCGCACTCCATGGCGAGCCGAAGCCGCTGACGCACGGCGAAAAGCGCGTCATCGTCATGACCATGATGCTGCCGGTGTTCCTCGGCTCAATCGATCAATCGATTCTCGCCAGCGCGCTGCCGACGATTGGCCGCGTATTCGGCGACGTCACCGAACTTCCCTGGGTGATCACGTCGTACCTGATCGCCGCGACTGCGCTCACGCCGCTCTACGGAAAATTCGCCGATATCCACGGCCGGCGCGCTTCGCTGCTGATCGCGCTGGTGATCTATATGGCCGGCGCGTTCATCTCGGCATCGGCGTCCAGCATGCTGATGTTGATCTGCGGACGGGTGGTGCAGGGCATGGGCGGCGGCGGCATGATTTCAAGCGCCCAGATGGTGCTCGGCGACATGGCGCCGCCCAAGGAGCGCGCCAAATACTATACCTATTTCTCGATTGCATTCACGACCGCCGGCGGCTGCGGACCGGCGCTCGGCGGCTGGATTTGCGATCATCTGTATTGGTGGATGATCTTTATCTGGAAGATCCCGTTCTGCGTCCTGACCATCGTGCTGGCGTTCAAGACCCTGCGCCGGCTGCCATGGCATGGCCGGCCGCATCGGCTCGATTTTATCGGTGCAGTGCTGGTGATGGCGGCAAGCTCGTCCTTCATGTTGGCGCTCAATCTCGGCGGCGCGCACTATCCGTGGCTGTCAGCGCCGGTGCTCGGACTGCTCGTCGCAGCGCTGGTCTTGGGCGCGGGATTCATCGTGCGGCTCCTCACCGCGGTCGAACCGCTGATCCCGATCGCCATCCTGTCGGATCCCGCCGCGCGGCTCACCATGGTGGCCCATTCGTTCGGCTGGGGTTCGATCGTCTGCCTCAATATTTTTCTGCCGATGTATCTGCAAAGTGCGCTTGGCTGGTCGGCGACGTCGTCGGGATTGAGCCTGATGATTCTGATGGTCACGCTCAATATCAGCGCCGGATTGTCGAGCCAGGTGATCGGCCGGGTGCGGCATTACAAGCTTTTACCGCTCTGCTTTCTTTGCATCGGTCTTGCCGCTGTCGTCGCGCTGGCGTTTTCCGCCGGGAATATGAGTTCGCTGAAATTCGAGACTATCTTATTTCTGATCGGTGTCGGTTTCGGACCGACGGCGCCGCTGACTCAAGTAGCACTGCAAAACACCGTCGCCATTCACAATCTGGGTGCGGCCATCGGCACCATGAATTTTACCCGCACGCTGATGGGTACGATGCTGATCGCCGGTTTTGGTGCGGTTATTCTGGCCAATGCGCCGGTCGACGCGGCGCCGGGCTCGTTGGGTCACGCGTTTTTGGGCGCTGCCTCGGTGGCGACCTTCCAGAGCGTTTTTCTCGCCATCGCCGGTACGCTGGCGATTTCGTTCCTGGCCGTAATCCTGCTTGAGGAAAAACCGCTCGGCGAAACTCTGCCCGGGCCGGCGGCCCGCTAGGCTTTCGCAGTCAAATTAACGCAAAAGCGGGCGGATCCGATGGCGAGGCGAGAAGACCCTTGCGCCCCGGCCCGGTTCAGGAGCAATTTGGCGCGCGGTGCCGGGGTAGTCCCTCTCCGCGGCTAAGACTCTGAGAAAATGCGAGAATTCACTCCAGTCCGTGTGCCTCGCAGCATCAAATATTATTGACAGCTATTTGAACCTTCCGGCGGCGAGCCGCGACCAATTCGTGAGCCAACTCCATGGCGATGCAAGCACCGGCCGATGAGGCATTGATCGGTCGAATTGCCCGAGGCGACCGGCTGGCGATGCAGGTGCTGTTCGCGCGGCATCATGTGCGGGTCTATCGCTTTGTGCTGCGTCTGTTGCGCGACGAGATGGCGGCGGAGGACGTCATCGGCGAGGTGTTTTTGGACGTCTGGCGGCAGGCCAACAGGTTTGAAGGCAGAAGCGCCGTCTCGACCTGGCTCATCGCCATCGCCCGCTTTAAGGCGCTGTCGCAATTGCGCAAGCGGCGTGAGGACGGGCTGGACGATGACGCGGCGGAATCGATCGAGGAACCTTCAGATGATCCGGAAATCGCTCTGGCGAAAGTCGATAAGGGCGAAAAACTGCGCAAATGCCTCGCCGGGCTGTCGCGCGAGCACCGCGAAGTTATCGATCTCGTCTATTACCACGAGAAGTCAGTTGAGGAAGTCGCTCGTATCATTGGAATTCCAGAGAACACGGTGAAGACGCGAATGTTCTACGCGCGCAAGAAGCTTGGGGAATTATGCCGAATGGCTGGAATCGATCGAGGTTGGCCATGACGGGCGCCGACGCGACACGCGATCCGGGCCACAACGGCGAGCCCGGCGAGATCGAGGCGCTGTTGCCCTGGTACGCGGCCGGCACGTTGCGTCGCCGCGATCGCCAGCGCGTCGAAGAGGCTTTGCGCCAAGACGCCGAGCTCGCGCGCCATATCGAACTGGTCCGCGAAGAGATTGTCGAGAGCATTCACCTCAACGAAACCCTCGGCGCGCCGCGGCCGCATGTCGCCGAGCGGCTGATGGCGGCGATCGATGCCGAGACTAACGCCGCGCATAAGCACGTTCCCGGCGCGGTCGCGGGATGGCTGACCGGATTTTTCGCCAATCTGCCGCCGCGGACTTTGGCGGTGGCCGCCTCCTTTGCCGTGCTGGCCATTGCGCTGCAGGCCTTCATGATCGTCGAAATTTTCACCAAGCCGCAAGGCCTGGTCCAGCAAGCCTCGCTCGGCGAGGTGCATCGCCACGGCACGTTTGCAATGGTGCGCTTCGCGCAAGCCGCAAGCGCCGCCGAGATCACGAATTTCCTGCACAATTATCAGGCGGCGCTGGTCGACGGTCCGACGGATGGCGGGTTCTATCGCGTGCGCATCGCCATGAAGTCGCTGGCCAAGGAAGAGCTTGGCAAGATCATCGCGCGGATGCGTCAGGAGCGCGTGGTGGCATCGGCCGAGCCGGCCGAAACCGCAGAGCCAGCTGAGCCAGCCGAACCGGCCGAGCCCAGCAAATAGCCTGAAGGCTTGGATTTTCCGTTGGGGGGTAGGCTATTTTGGCCTTTGAACCTTTTACCTGGAGGCGCGACGAACTAGTGGTGGCGCAAATCAGGCCCCATCGGCGCGCTAACACCCCTGACGCCAGCGCCGATATTCAGACCCGCCCGGACTCGTCCCCTCCGGGCGGGTCGTCATTTCAAAGCGCCATCTCGAACACGCAGCGCAATCGCGGCTTCGGCTCGCGCGAATGCGCGCTAATCCGCTTTACCCCCACGCCGAAGATGGCGGAGTCGGCGAGCTGGCACACTGGCTGCGGGTCCAAACTTTAAGCCGAATCAATCTTCCCCGCTGTTATCAACAAACAAAAAGTCAACAAATAGTCCTTGGTGTCGCCACATTCATTTTGATTGCCGAATCAACAAACACACGCTGTTTATCCGGAAGCGTCGATTTCAACCGCGTTTTTTTGACTTTACGCTTCTGGCTGCACCTCCATGTCGGAGCCGCGATACGGCCGGTACGACAGCATCGCCCGCCGCTGGCTTGCGCTGATCGAGCGCCGGCAGGAGCATTTCCTCGACTTATGCGACAGCGGGCGCTGGCGGCACTACTTCACCGAGGCCGAATTTCTCGACGAAATGCGCAAAGTGCTGCGGGTGCGCGACCAATGGGCCGCGATTGCGGGGGTTCCGCTCGCCTGCGAAGATCCGCTGCCGGACGATGGCCCACCGCCGCGGTCCCGCGCGAACGGGGTAGCGGCGCCGGCTTGACCTGACTAGATTCTGCGACCGGGACGCGTTATCCACAGCCCGAAAGTGCCCGGCAGCGTACGCGGGACCGAGCCGCGATCCGGGAATGTCCTGGCCGTTCGCCCCCATATTTTCGACCCTTTGCCCCTTCCTCGAAGCCTAATCTCTTCCTCAAACATATGTGAGCATCGATGCCGAGCGCCTTGTTCTCGCCGATTAAACTTGCCGACCTCACTTTGCCGAACCGCGTCGTGGTGTCGCCGATGTGCCAATACAGCGCCGACGATGGGGCCGGCAACGATTGGCACATGACCCATCTTGGCATGCTGTCGAACTCCGGCGCCGGGCTCCTGGTCATCGAGGCCACCCATGTCGAGCGGCGCGGCCGCATCACCCATGGCTGCCTGGGCCTCTATTCCGATGACTGCGAAGCGGCGCTGGTTCGGGTCGTCAATCATTGCCGCCGTATCGGCAACGCCAAGCTCGCCATTCAACTGGCGCATGCCGGCCGCAAGGCGTCGTCGCAGCGTCCCTGGGAAGGCGCCAAGGCGCTTACGGATGCCGAGGACGCCTGGCCGACGATCGGGCCGTCGGCGGTACCGTTCGGTCCGGGCTGGCACACCCCGCGCGCCATGACCGAGGATGACATGGCGCGCGTCACCGCGTCGTTCACCGATGCCGCTAAGCGATCACTGAGGATCGGTTTCGATGCGATCGAATTGCACTTCGCCCATGGCTATCTGCTGCACAGTTTCTTGTCGCCGCTGTCGAACAAGCGAAACGACGCCTATGGCGGATCGTTCGAAGGCCGCATGAAATTCCCGCTTGAAGTGGTGCGTTCGGTCCGCGCCGCGGTGCCGCGCGCGGTTCCACTCGGCGCGCGTATCACCGGCACCGACTGGGTCGACGGCGGCCTGACCGCCGATGATGCCGTGGCAACAGCCAAGGCGCTCAAGGCAGCGGGGCTCGACTATGTCGATGTTTCCTCGGCCAATATAACGCCCGACAGCCGCTGGCCGAGCGAACCTGGATTCAACGTCCCTATTGCGGAGCGCGTACGACGCGAAAGCGGAATTGCGGTACGCGCTGTCGGCATGATCGCAGGCGCCCAGCAGGCCGAAGAGATCGTCGCTTCAGGCAAAGCGGATATGGTGGCGTTGGGACGCGGCTTTCTCGATGACCCGCATTGGGCCTGGCGCGCGGCGCAGATATTGGGCGGTGAGGTTGTCCGGCCGCCGCAATATGCCCGCTCCGCGCCTAAGCTATGGCCCGGCGCGACCTTGCGCGGGTGACGGTGGAACAGGTCCGTAGAGCGGCGCCAGCCGTGCCGGCTCGACGCCGAGGTAATAAGCGAGCCGCAAGCGCCACATCAGCACGATGGTGCGCAGAACGCCGTGGTGCTCCCAGCGCCGGCCGGAGGTGACGACCGGCTCGCCGATGCAATATGGCCGGCAAAGGCGTTTTAGCCGCCGCGACATCGCGATGTCCTCCATCAGCGGCAGGTCGGGAAAGCCGCCAACGGCCAGGAACGCCTCGCGCGTCACAAAGATCGCCTGATCGCCTCCGGCAATGCCGGTCAACCGCGAGCGCCAATTGATCATGCGGGCGACGACCGCCAAGAACGGATGCCGTCCGGCAATGCGCAGATCGAAGCGGCCCCAAGCGCGGTGCATGAAGGCCGCAGCAATCAAGCGGTCGGCGTCTGGCGGCAGCGTCGTGTCGGCGTGCAGGAAAAGAAACGCGTCGCCGCCGCCGAGCGCGGCGCCCGCATTCAATGGCCCGCCACGTCCGGGCGGACCCGCGATCACCCGGTCGGCGAGCGGCCGCGCCAGATCGGGCGAGCCGTCGCTTGAGCCACTATCGACGACAACGATCTCGGCGCCGCTGGCGCGCAACGGTGCCAGCGCCGTCAGCGCGTCAACAATAATGGCCGCCTCATTGAGCACCGGGACGACGATGGTGAGCCGACGCATGGCGCCAGATTGGCGCGTTCAATCCGCTATGTCGAGGCGAGGGGATGCGTCTTAAATGCGGTATATAATTCAGCGTAACTTTTGATCCCGTCGCGGAGCGAATAGCGCGGCCGGTAGCCGAATACTTTTTCGGCGGCAGCCCACGACAGCGGGGCGCGCTGCTTCAAGGTCGCCTTTTCGAATTCCGTCATCTCGCCGCTGACTTCGATGTCGGCGTCGGGAAATGCCGCGCGAGCGGCTTCGGCGATGTCGAACGTACTGGTCAGCTCGCCGCGTGAAATATTGAAGATGCGCTGTGAGACGGCCCGCGTATCGGCATTGAGAATGGCGACGATGCCGGCGGCGGAATCCCCGACATAGGTATAGTCGCGCACCACGTGGCCGCCGGAGGCGATCTCTACGGCTTGACCGTTCGCGGCGCCTTCGACGATCTGCTTCAACTGCATTTGCCCGGGCTTCATGCCGAAGCCGTAGACGCTGGTGATGCGGATCGCCAGCGCGTCGATGCCGTGAAAGGTGTGATAGGCCAGCGCCACCTGCTCGGCCGCCATCTTGGATGCGCCGTAATGGGCATTCGGATTGCCGGAATAAAGCGACGTCGTCGGATGCGTTTCGTCGAACGCGTCGCGTTCTTTGCGGTGATAGGCGGCGTTGCTGCTGATCAACAAGACTTTCGCGATATTGGCCCGGCGCGCGGCTTCGAAGACGTTGACGGTGCCGCCGACATTGACGGCATAGGTCTTCGCCGGATCGGCGAGCGACCGAATGACCGGCGGCGAGAACAGCACCATGAAGGGCACATCGGCCGTGACGGTGGTCGGCGTCGCGGATGGGGCGACGGCGGGTGCTTCCTTCAGCCCCAATTCATGCACGATGTCGTCGACGACCTTCTCCGCCTCGGCATTGCGGTTTTGGCTTTCCAGCCAGCGCGGCGATTCCGGCAGCGTCTTGCGCAATACCCAGACCACCAGCGCGGCGATGCCGGCGATGACGAAAACCCAGCGCCAGCCGTAGTGGGGAATGATCAAAAAGCCGCACAGGCTTGAAATGAACACCGCACCATTGGAGATAACCGCCATCGAGGCCTGCCAGCGGCCACGCGACTGCGGCGGTACGAACTCGCTCAACATGGTGTAGGCAATGACGAATTCCGCGCCCATGCCGAGACCCATGAGGAAGCGGGACACCGTGAGCCACCCCATCGTCGGCGACGCCGCCGCGGCAAACGAGAACAGCCCGAAGATCAGCAGGTTCAACTGAAAACTGAAGCGCCGGCCGTAGCGATCACCGAGCCAGCCGGCAGCGATCGAGCCGATGGTCATGCCGGCGGTGCCTGCACTGATAAACAGCGCATTCATCGACATGGTCGACCAGCCTTCTTTGATCGCCGCGCCGAGCACGCCGCCGGTGATGTAGTTGTCGAACTGGTCGACGAACAAGCCGCCGACGATCAGTCCGGTGAGACGATAGTGAAAGCGGCCGAGTGGCAGGGCATCGAGCTTGCGTCCAACGTCATGAGTAGCGGTGGCCATGGTTGCCTCCCCAAAGATTTTTTGTCCGGGTCCCGGTTATCCGCCAGCATTTCCCCGGGCTATGATGGAGTCAACAGATCGGAAGTCGCAATTCGCTCGGCGAGATCCACCTTTTCGTTTCGCCAGAGTTGCGGTCGTGCAAATCTTCCACCAAAAAAACGGGAGATTCGTGACCATTAAAGCGCGGGAGACACAACACATGGCAAACATCGCCCTGGTCGGCATGACCGGCAATATCGGCAGTCGAATTCTCAACGAGGCGCTGGCGCGCGGCCATCGCGTGACGGGAACGACGCGCGGTGCAGCCGATCTACCAGCGCGCGACCGCGTGACCGTTGCGATCGTGCATCCGGCGGATGCGGCGACGCTGGCGGCGGCGCTGCGGGGCCATGATGTCGTCGTTGTCTCGTTGAAATGGGACGTCAACGACATCGACGCGGTGATCGAGGCGATCCGGAAATCGAAGGTGCAGCGGGCGCTGATCGTGGTCGGCGCGGGCAGCCTACTGCGCGCCGACGGGCGGCTGCATTTCGATCACATGCCGACGCCGTCGCCGAGCTCGAAGCCGGCGATGGTTGCGCTCGAAAAGCTGCGCGAGGTCGATGATTTCGATTGGACGGCAATCTCGCCACCCACTTCGATCAAGCCCGGCGAGCGCACTGGTAATTACCGCGTTGGCACCGACACGATGGTGGTTGACGCAGCCGATAATGGGCACATATCGCGCGAGGATTTTGCCGTCGCGATTTTGGATGAGATCGAGAATCCCCAGTACGTCAGGCAGCGATTTACGGTCGGTTATTAAGATCAAACATGAGCAATCCGGTCCTGGTCGAAGTGACGCGCGGGCCGCTGGTGGAGAGCCGCCACTGCGGCGCCGTCTCGGTGAGTGATGCCGAAGGCCGCAGCGTGCTTGCCGTGGGGGATGTCGCAGTGCCGGTCTTTCCGCGCTCGGCGATCAAGGCATTACAGGCGATCGCGCTTGTCGAGAGCGGGGCGGCCGACCGCTATGGCTTCGGCGACGAGGCGCTCGCGCTCGCCTGCGCTTCGCATAGCGGCGAGCCGGCGCATATTGCCGGCGTCGAGCGCATGTTGGCGAAGATCGGCCTCGATGCTTCCGCGCTGCGCTGCGGTGTGCATTGGCCGATTTCGCAGTCTGCCGCTTATGCGCTGGCGCGGACGGGTACGGCCTCGGCGCTGCACAACAATTGCTCGGGCAAGCATGCCGGCTTCCTCTGCCTCGCTTGCGCAATGGGCGCCGACACGGGTGATTATTTCCGGCCCGAACATCCGGTGCAGCGGCAAGTGCGTGCCGTGCTGGAAGACTTCACCGGCGCCGCCCTTGGAGAAGATATCTGCGCCATCGATGGCTGCTCGGTGCCGACCTGGGCAGTGCCGCTGCAAAATCTCGCATGGGGCTTTGCCAAATTCGGTACTGGTCACGGTCTGTCGCCGAGGCGCGCCGCTGTGGCGGCACGGCTGCGACACGCATGCACCTCAAATCCGTGGTTCGTCGCCGGCACCGAGAGATTCTGCACCCAGATCATGCAGCTATTCGGCGGCCGGGTGTTTGTCAAAACGGGCGCCGAAGGCGTCTACTGTGCCGCGCTGCCGCAGCAAGGGCTTGGCATCGCGATCAAATGCGACGACGGCGCCGCCCGGGCCGCGCAAGCGATCATGGCGGCGATGATCGCGCGCTTTTTGACGCACGATGCCGCCGAGCATGCGGCGCTCAGGCCCTTCCGAGCCCCGATCTTGCGCAACTGGAACGGCTACGAGGTTGGTGCAATTAGAGTGACGCCGGCAATTTAACGAGCATCACCGCACGCGGTTGCTGTCGGGCGGTGGCGGCTTGCGGCGACGAGCGCGATCAACAGCGCCTCGGCGGCGGCCACCAGCGGCGGCAGCGAAAGGGAACGCCGTTGGCCGCACCGTCGTCGCGGATTGAGCCTTACCGAGGGAATATGGACGAACTGAATGAGCGGCCCACCGTATCGCGTTTTTTCAAGCGCGCGCCAATAAACGTAGTTGCAGAGATAGCGGCCGGCGTCACGCGATAGCCGTGCTGGAATGCCGACTGACCTTGCCGCGCCGAGAAGTCGTGCAAACGGCGCATTGCCGCGACGTGATTGCCGCGCGGTTCGTGCGATGAGTCCGGATTTTGGCCGAAACCCGCTCGCGTCGGGAAACAGGACCGATACGGCATTGCGGGCCCGGGTCTCGATGCAAAGCTCGCTGCGACGTCCGGCGAGTCCGAAGATCAGCACGATGTCGGGCTTGGTCGCGAACAATTTCGGCATATCGCGGTCGACGGCTTCGTAGGCGGTGGCAAAAATATGCGTGGTGAGTTCGATGCCGGCCAAGGCCGGCCGTCGTCTGCGCGCGAGTGCTTCGACCAGAACCGCGCTTGGATTAAATGGCGCGCCGGGGAATGGGCCGAACCCTGCGAGAACCACCCGCATCGCGTCACGCGCCGAGCAGGTTGGCGATTTGCTCGACCGCGATACCGGGCGCCACGCGGCCGGCGGCGACGTCGGCCTCGATCCGAGGCAAGGCCGCCTTGAGCGCGCGATCGGTTCGTAACGGGGCGAACATCCGCTCTTCCAGCATGGTCCACATCCATTTCACCTGCTGCTCGCCACGGCGCGCCGCAAGTTCGCCGGATGCGGTGACGCGCTGGCGATGATCGAGAATATGCTCCCATAGCGCCTCGATGCCCTCGCCGGTAAGCGCCGAGCAGGTCATGATCGGCGGCGACCAGGTCGGCGAGCGCGGCGACAGAATGTGCAGCGCCGCGCCATATTGGGACGCTGCAAGCTTGGCGCGGGGCAGGTTCTCGCCGTCGGCCTTGTTGACGGCGATCATATCGGCAAGCTCAACGACGCCCTTCTTGAGCGCCTGTAGCTCGTCGCCGGCGCCGGGCAGCGCCAGCACGAGGAAAAAATCGGTCATATCGGCAACCGCGATTTCGGATTGGCCGACGCCGACGGTCTCGACCAGCACCACGTCATAGCCCGCCGCCTCGCATAACAGCATGGTTTCCCGCGTCTTGGCGGCGACGCCGCCGAGCGTGCCGGAGGACGGCGAGGGACGGATGAAGGCATTGGCGTCATTGGCGAGACGCGCCATGCGCGTCTTGTCGGCGAGGATGGAGCCGCCAGTGCGCCGCGACGACGGATCGACCGCAAGCACCGCGACCTTGCGGCCCTGCGTGGTGAGGCTATGGCCCAGCGCGTCGATCAGCGTCGATTTGCCGACGCCCGGTGCGCCGGTGATGCCCACGCGCACCGCGTTGCCGGTCCTGGCCAACAGCGCCTGGATCAGCGCCGCGGCAATGTGGCGGTGGTCGGCGCGTTTGCTTTCGACAAGCGTGATGGCGCGGGACAGCACAGTACGGTCGCCGCCGCTGATATCATGCGCTAATCGTTCGACATCATGGGAAAGGGCAGGCGAAGCCATACGGTGTCAGTGCCGGAATGAAGCAGACGGCATATTACATGGTCTCGCGGCAATGCCTTAGCGGCAATGTTTTGCCGCGGTAATTTAGCCAATTGCAACCACGCCGGCGCGAAGAAAATTGCCGGTGCCGGAATAGAAGCCGTCGCGATTGACAATCCGAATCCGCCTGAGCTGCGCCAAGATTGATCTCGGAATGACCCCGCTGCCGCCGAATTGAGGCCGCATCGCGCCGCTGAGATCGTAGTGTCCAGACGACGCGGTGAGCGGCGTTTGTCCATCCTCGATCAGGGAGACAATCGATGCACTGGGATCAGATTCAGGTCAATTGGATGCAATTCAAGGGCAAGGTCCGCAACAATTGGGCCAAGCTCACCGACGAGGACGTCACGCGCATCAGCGGCCGCCGCACCGAATTGGCCGGCCGCCTGCAGGCGCGCTACGGCTTCGCCAAGGCCGAGGCCGAACGCGAGATCGAGGCCTGGATGAAGGCGCAGCGCAACGCGGCGTGATCGTCGCGTCGACAACTCCCTCCAGAGGGGGAGGGAGTTGTCACCACTTGTCCGCGTCGCCCTTGGGCCGTGCGCCGCCGAAGATCGCTACGCCTTCGGGAGACAAATATTGCCGGAAGTCCGTCCACGGCACGAATATGGTGTAGGGACCTTCGACATAAGGTCCCACGCCGTAAGGTGAATAGTGAAACGTCAATCCCGCGCTCTTGCCGCTTTCGGTCGAGGGTGCGAGCGTCACCGGCCCGAGTTCGAGAAGCTTTGGTTTGATCCCGTCTTTGATGAAACTGTCCTGCCGAAGCTCCTGCTCCGGCGTCAGCTTCGAGGCGGGCGTATCGTCGTCGCCATACCCGTTGATCCCATTTGCGAGTTTGGCGGCCGCGACGGCAAGTTGGGCCGAGCGCGCTAGCGCCGTCATTGTCGGCCCGCCATCAGCCGTCTCGGCGAAGAACGGACGGATACTGATGCGCTTCTGCGCCACCGCATCCCACAAGATGGTGTCGATTTCCTCATTCGGATGCGCGCCGCCTTCGAACGCGCCGTCGCTGCGCACGATACTGACATAGCGGCCAACCACCGAGCGCAGGTCGTAAGTTCGGTCGTACGACCACTGCAGGCCACGAAACGATTTTGGATCGGCGCGCCATTGCGCGGTGGCATCGGCGCTGGCCTTGTCCGCCCAGGCCTTGCCTTCGGTGAGGCAGTTGGCAAACAGCCCGGCGAAGGGCTTGAGCGCGTTATCAACGACGACGGAAATTTCGAGGTATTTTTTCTCGATGGAAATCTGCGGCTTGGTGTCGGCGATGGCACTTGGTGGCGCCAGGATTTGCAATGCGACGACGAAAGCCGCCAACGCCAGATGCCTGCCGCAATGACGCGTCATCGAAGCGATCATTTACCGTCTCTCGATGGTCCTGTCATGCCTGCATAAAACGCAGCGAGCGACTAACGCGTTCACGGCAAAATCGCAAATGCGCGCGCCGGAAAGCCGAGGCCGTTTTTCACCTTCGGCCAGGTCACGACGATGAGCGCTCCGGTCGGTGGCACCTTGTCGAGATTTGCCATGACCTCGATCTGGTAATGGCCGTGCTGCAGGATCCAGGTCTCGGAGTTCATCTTGTCGGTGGTGTCGGTGTCCATGGATTCGTGCCCGGTCGCCGTCACGCCGCGTTTCTCGTAGAGATATTTGATGGTGTCGAACGACCAGGCGGGAAACGGCTGGCGCTTGAAACGTTCCGGGTTGCTGTCCCAGTCCTTGTACATGTCGGTGCGTAGCGCGGCGAAGGCGTCCTTCGGCACGCGGCCGTGTTGGCGTTCCCAGGCTTTGAGATCGGCGACCGAGAAGGCGTGGTTCGGATCTTTGGTGAGATAGGGCGTATCGTCCAGGACAACCAGCCGCAAAATCATTTGCTTGAGTGGAATTTGATCCATGGTGACGCCGTTCTCGGCGAAATGAGCCGGCGGATCGACATGTGTGCCGTATTGCCCGACCATCTGGTAATAAGTGGCGCGGAATTCGTCCTTGGGGATCGTATAGGGCGCGCCGGTCTTGGGATCGGCGGCGGGCGAGAATTTTGCCTGGCCGAAGCCGGCCCATACCGGTGTGTCTGGGCCGAAAGAGTGGGTGAGATCGACGAATTTTTTCGTGGCGATGATGCGATAGGCGCGGTCGAGGTCGGAAGCGGCCCGCGCCGGTGCTGCGATGGCCGCACCGATGCAGATCAAGCCGGCAAGCAGGATTGCAACGCGGCAGTGAACTAGGTGAGGCATCGAATTTCTCCTAGCCGGTATTGATCAGTCCTATTTTACTCTATTTTAGGCCCCATCGCGCCAGCCGACCCGATCGCCGCAGCGCTGGCCAAGGAATTCCAATAGCTAAATTCTGACGGTCAATTCCAAAAGTGGCGTAAGGCATGCCCACTCCAACCGCGGCACGCGGCGCGCTGTCACGCTGCCCGCCACGGTGGAACTCCGCTATTCTTGGGCGGTTGAGACAACTTGAGAAGGCGGCATTTTCGGGTCGGCCGGCAGTCGATGAGGCCATTGAGATTTGCGCTGGCGTTTTGCGTCTTGCTGGCTCTTGCCGGAGGCGTGTTCACGATTGTCGCATGGCGACCAGCGATTGCTCCAATCGCGCCGCCGGCCGCGAACAGCTTCGATCCTGCCTTGGTCAAACGCGGTGCCGAGCTCGCCGCGATCGGCGATTGCGACGTTTGCCATACTGCTTCGGGCGGCCGCGACTTCGCCGGCGGCCGGGCGGTGCCGACGCCGTTCGGCAGCATTTACTCCACCAACATCACCCCCGATCCTGAGACCGGAATCGGCGGTTGGTCGCAAGCCGCGTTTCAGCGTGCGTTACGTCTGGGCGTGCGTCGCGACGGTGCTTATCTTTATCCGGCTTTTCCCTTCGACCACTTCACGCTCGTCTCCGACGACGACGACGATGCCCTTTATGCGTATCTGATGACCCGCGCGCCGGTGCGCGCGCCGGCGACGCCCGACAAGCTGCCGTTCCCGCTCGATATCCGGCTTGTGATGTTCGCCTGGAATTCTCTGTTTCTCCATCCTGGTCCCTACCGCGCCGACACCACGCATGATGAGGCATGGAATCTTGGCGCCTATCTCGTCGATGGGCTTGGCCATTGTGGTGCTTGCCACACGCCCCGCAATCCTTTGGGCGCGGAAAGAGCGGACCTGAAACTCTCCGGCAGCGAGGTCGAAGGTTGGACCGCTTATGCGCTCAATGAATTGTCGCCGGCGGCGGTGCCCTGGAATGCCGCCGCGCTCCGGCACTATCTGCGCTATGGCTACGAGGACGGTCATGGCGTGGCGCGCGGTCCGATGGCCGAAGTCGTGGGAGATCTTCGAGCCATCCCCGCGGCCGATATGCGCGCGATCGCGACGTATGTGGCCGAGCAGATGAACCATGCCGCTCCGGAGCGAGACGCGGCGGTGCAGACAGTGGAAATGCAGCGCGATCGCGACACGACCGACACGGCCGCGAGCGCCGACAGCCAATCCAATTCGCTGCGCGCCGTCGACACCAGGAATGACGAAGGCGCCGTGATCTATGCGGGCGCTTGCGCCGGCTGCCATGAAGGCCCGCGCGCGTTGCCGTATGGCGGCATCGATCTGCTGCTCACCAGCGCGATCGGTGGTCCGAGCGCGAACAATCTCGTCAATATCGTGCTCTACGGCTTGCCAGCCGCTGAATTGGCGCGCGCGCCGATCATGCCGGGCTTTGCCGGGGCAATGAATGACGCGCAGGTCGCCGCCTTGGCGCGGTATTTGCGCGCAAGGTTCTCCGGCAAGAGCCCGTGGACCGATATCGTCAAAAGCATTCACGATGCCCGCAGCCGTGGGCGAGCCGGGGCCATAGCGCACCCGGCGGGGGCGGAACCCGCGGTGTCGGGCGCATTACAGCAGGCGCACAATGAAGCTCAACGTTAACGGCGCTCAACACGACGTCGACGTCGATCCGCGCACGCCGCTGCTTTACGTGCTGCGCGGGGATTTAAAGCTCAATGCAGCGAAATTCGGCTGCGGGCTCGGCCAATGCGGCGCGTGCACCGTGCTGGTAGACGGCGAGCCAGTGTTTTCCTGCGTCACGCCGGTCGCTCTGTTGGCTGACAAGCAAATCACGACGCTGGAAGGCCTCGGCACGCCCGAACGTCCGGCGCCGATCCAGCGCGCCTTCATCGAGGCGCAAGCAGCGCAATGCGGCTACTGCATTCCGGGCATCATGATGCGCGCGCACGCGCTGCTGCAGAAAAATCCGCGCGCCAGTGAGGCGGATATCCGCGCCTTCCTTGAGCCGCACCTGTGCCGCTGCGGCACGCATATGCGGATCCTGCGCGCCATTCATCGCGCCCAGACGGAGATGATGTCGGCGAATGCGGGAGGTGGCGGATGAGCGCAGCGAGCGTCATCTCGCGTCGCGCAGTGTTGGCCGGTTCCGGCGCGCTGGTGCTGAGCTTTTCATCCGCCGGCCGGCTGTTTGCGCAAGGCGATGCCGCGCTGCAGCCGGTGACATTGCCGGCAGCGCCGCCCCTCCCTGGCAGCCTTAAACAAGCGCCTTTTCTGGATTCCTGGATACGCATCGACGCGGACGGTGCGATCAGCGTCTTCACCGGCAAAGCGGAGCTCGGCCAGGGCATCAGGACCGCACTCATGCAGATCGCCGCGGAAGAGCTCGACGTTGATTTCGATCGCATCAAGCTTATCACCGCCGACACGGCGCTGACCCCAAATGAGGGTTACACCGCCGGCAGCCACTCCATGCAGGATTCCGGTACCGCCATCATGAATGCGGCGGCGCAAGTGCGGCGGCTTCTCATCGCCGAAGCCGCGACGCGCGCCGGCGTGCCGGCCGCGCAGATGACGACGCGAGACGCGGCGGTGATCGCTCCCGATGGACGCCGTTTCGGCTATGGCGATTTGGTTTCGGCGCAATTGCTGCACGTCGCGGCTGCCGCCACGTCGCCGCTGAAAGACCCAAGTCGGTACAGAGTCATGAACCGGCGTATTCCGCGCGTCGATATTCCAGCCAAACTCACCGGCGGCGCCGCATTTGTGCAGGATTTACGCCCTGACGGCATGGTCCATGCCCGCGTCGTGCGGCCGCCGAGCTATGGCGCACAACTCGCCAGCCTTGACGACGCCGCGGTGCGGAAAATGCCGGGCGTCTTGCAGGTGGTTCGCGACGGCAGCTTTCTTGCAGTCGTCGCGGAGCGGGAGTTTCAGGCCATCGAAGCGATGCGCGCGCTTGCGGCCGCGGCGCGGTGGAACGAAACGGCGAAGCTGCCGGACACAGCCGCCTTAGGCGCCTTCCTGACCAGTCTGCCGGCGCAGGACATCACGGTGCTCGACAGGCCGGTGTCCGCTGCCGCCCGGGGCAAAACGCTGTCGGCGACCTATTCGCGGCCCTATCTCTCCCATGGCTCGATCGGCCCGTCCTGCGCGGTGGCGCAGCTTGAGGACGATGCGCTCACGGTCTGGACGCATACCCAAGGCGTTTATCCTGATCGCGACGCCATCGCGGAAATGATGGGCATGCCGAAGGAGAAGGTCCGCTGCATCCACAGCGAGGGCGCGGGCTGTTACGGCCATAACGGCGCTGACGATGCCGCCGCCGATGCGGCGTTGCTTGCGCGCGCGGTTCCCGGTCGTCCCGTGCGTGTGCAATGGACGCGCGAGCAGGAGCACGCGTGGGAGCCGTACGGCCCCGCCATGCTGATCAAGCTCGATGCTGCGCTCGATGACGGCGGCAGCATCGCCAATTGGGACCATGAGGTCTGGAGCAACACCCACTCGACGCGGCCGGGAACGGCCGGGTCGCTGCTGGCGGCACGCTCTCTTGATAAGCCATTTGCGGAACCACCACCGAAGCCAATTCCGATGCCGGAAGGCGGTGGCGATCGTAATTCCATTCCGATCTACAAAATCCCGGGCGCCCGGGTGATCTATCATTTCCTGCCGACGATGCCGGTGCGGGTATCGGCGCTGCGCGCGCTCGGCGGCTTCATGAATGTCTTTGCCATCGAAAGCTTCATGGACGAGCTTGCCGCGGCCGCCGGCGCCGATCCGGTGGCGTTCCGGCTCAAGCACCTCGACGATCCGCGCGCGCGCGAAGTGGTCGCCACCGCGGCCGAGCGCTTCGGCTGGGCGACGAAGCCCCCCTCTGCCGCACCGGGGAGGGGGCGGGGATTTGCTTTTGCGCGCTACAAGAATCTCGCTGCCTATTGCGCCGTCGCCTGCGAG
The DNA here is from genome assembly GCA_963784325.1 of uncultured Alphaproteobacteria bacterium. GTDB lineage: Bacteria > Pseudomonadota > Alphaproteobacteria > Rhizobiales > Xanthobacteraceae > BOG-931. Next base: position 78,516 of record CAWARC010000017.1, read on the forward strand.
GTGGAGGTCGACCGCGACACCGGGCGGGCACGGATGCGGCGTGCCGTCGCCGCCGTCGACAGCGGCCAGGTCGTCAATTCCGACGGCATCGCCAATCAGATCGAGGGCGCCATTTTGCAATCCATGAGCTGGACGCTCTACGAAAACGTGACCTTCGACGAGCGCCGTATCACCAGCGTCGACTGGGCGACCTATCCGATCCTGCGCTTTTCCGCGGTGCCCGATGAAATGGAAATCCACGTCATCAATCGCCCCGGCATGCCATTCTTGGGCAGCGGCGAGGCAGGTCAAGGGCCGGCGGCAGCCGCCGTGGCCAATGCCGTTGCCAGCGCGACCGGCCACCGCTTCCGCGATCTGCCGATATCGGCCAAGCGCATCAAAGCGGCAATCGGCGTCTAAGCGGCGATCTCGTGGACGCGTTTAGGACTCCGGTAGCGGAATGAACTCGGCGGTATCGCCGGGGACGATATCAAAGCGGCCGGCCTTCCAATCGGCCTTGGCCGCTTCGATGCGCTCCTTGCGCGAAGATACGAAGTTCCACCAGATGTGCCGCGGCCCGTCCATGGCGGCACCGCCGACCATGACGATATGCGCGTCGCCGACTGCCGTCGCGATGACGCGGTCGCCGGGCTTGAGCACCAGGAGACGTTCCGGCCCGTGACGATCGCCGGCGATGTCGATCTCGCCGGCGATGATGTAAAGGGCGCGTTCCTCATGGTCGGTATCGAGCGGTAGGACGGTGCCGGCCTTCAGATGCGCCTCGGCAAACACCGTGTCCCAGCTCGTCGCCACCGGCGAGCGCAGCCCATGCATCGTCCCGGCGACGACCCGCAGATGCAGGCCGTTCTCGCGCAGTTCGGGAATGTCGGTTGCGGCCGTATGGACGAAAGCCGGTGTCGTCTCTTCGTCCTTCATCGGCAGCGCGACCCACAACTGCAGGCCGTGCAGCGGCTCACCGCCGTCGCGATGATCGGGCGCGGTGCGCTCGGAATGCACGATGCCGCGTCCGGCGGTCATCCAATTGACGGCACCGGGACGGATCGGCAGCGCGGAGCCGAGGCTGTCGCGATGCACGATTTCGCCATCGAACAAATAGGTGACGGTGGCGAGCCCGATATGCGGATGGGGGCGCACGTCGACGCCGTCGCCGGCCTTGAAAACGGCCGGACCGAAATGGTCGAAGAAGATGAAGGGCCCGACCATGCGTGAGCGCGCCGACGGCAGCGCGCGATGCACCTGGAAGCCGCCGAGATCGACCGAGCGCGGAACGATCAGCTGCTGGACCGCATCGCTCGCGGGCGCGTCGCCCAAGGCTGGATCTTTGCCGGGAAAAAAGCTCATGACGCTTTCCTCAGATGGCGTGAAACTGCTGTTCCTTGACCAACTCGACCAGGCCGTAAAACACCTCGTTGACCTTGGGCCAACTCGGCAGCTTCTTCACATTGTTCAGCCAGCGCTGAACATTCGGATAGGCCGAGAAATCGCAGCGGATGACCTCGCCCAGCGTCACCAGAGCGGCGCCGAAATAGTCGGCGATGGTGATCTGATCGCCGCATAGATAGGGCTTGTTCGGCCCGATCCAATAGTCGTTGAGGATTTGCAGCCAGCGCTTGGCGTTCTGCTGGCCGAACTCGATTGTTGCCGCCTGCGCCTCGTCGCTCCGCCGCTTGAGATGCGGAAACAGTTGCGGATAGCAGAGATTGTAGGCCCATTCGCGATAGAAATTGGTGTTGAGCCAATCCATTACCTCGTTGACCTTGGCGCGTTGTTTTAAATCCTTCGGGTAAGCCGGGGAGCCGATCTTGTCAGCCAGATATTTGAGGATCGCCGAGCTTTCGGTCAAACGCAAATCGCCATCCTCGATCATCGGCACCAGATTGTTCGGATTTAGTTCCGCATAAGGCGGTTGGTATTGCTCGCCGGTAAACAGGTCGACAGTGACTTCGTCGACCGGAATTTTATTCTCGGCGATGAACAGCCGGACCGGCCGGCTCGTCATCGATACCGGATGCATGTAAAGCTTCATGACAATATCCTCCCGCTGACGTCTTATTATCGATCCAGTTTAAGTAATGACCGTGACCGGCGCCATTCACGATTGTATCAGCGCCAAGATCGTCAAGGGTTGGACGGTCCAGCGTCGCGCCTATCCCGCTTTCGCCACCAGATCGGCAATAAAGCGCGGCTGGGCGAAGGCGGCGACCTGGACCTCGGGCGTCCAGTATTTCGTTACGAAGCCGCCGGCTTTGCGGTAGCGCCGGGCGATGGTCTTTGCGCTGTGCCGCCGCAGCCGCTTGTCGTCGGTGGCGAAACCCATGGCCATGTGGCCGCCGACATAGATCGGTATTGCGGCGACGTAGCAGGTTGCGTCCGCGAACAGGCGGCGGAATTTCTTCATGGTCGAGGTCAACTCGTTCTTCTGGAAGAACGGCACGCCGTTTTGCGTCGTCAGCACGCCGCCCGAGTTCAAACAGCGCTTGCAGCCAGCATAAAACTTCTCGCCGAACAGGATTTTTCCGGGTCCCATCGGATCCGTAGAGTCGACAATGATGACATCGTAGCGGCGGTCGGTCCTGGCGACGTATTTTGCGCCGTCGTCGATGATGGATTCGAAGCGCTTGTCGGAAAACACGGGTCCGGTGAATTCGGGGAAATGTTCCTTGGCGAATTCGACCACCTTCGGGTCGATCTCGACCTGGGTGAGACGTTTGACCGTCTTGTGCTTGAGCACCTCCTCGGCGATGCCGCAGTCGCCGCCGCCGACAATAAGGACGTCGCGCGCATTGCCGTGGGCGAACAGCGGCACGTGCGACATCATCTCCTGGTAGATGAATTCGTCCCGCTTGGAGATCTGGGTGGCGCCATCGAGCATCAGCATCTTGCCGAAAAACGGCTGCTCGAACAGCACCAAATGCTGGTGCTCGGTCTGCATTTCGTAGAGCACTTTCTCGACCTGGAAGGTCATGCGGAAACCGAGATCGTCGAACAGCGTCTCGGCAATCCAGCGCTTCTCCGCCATCGGCCCCTCCCATATGAAAAACGGCCGGGACTTACGCCCGGCCGCTCACTATTCGTTTCAAACTCGGCGGCTCAGGCGTCTTGACCGCGCAACAGCTCGTTGACGCCGACGCGCTTGGCGGAAAACGCCTCGCGCAAAACCGGAATGCAGGCGTCCGGATCGGCCGAGCCGCACATGAATACGTCGAGCGCGGCATAGCCGATTTCCGGCCAAGTGTGGATGGAAATGTGGCTCTCCGCCAGTACCGCCACGCCGGAAACCCCGCTCGGCTGGAAGTGGTGCAGGTGAATATGCAGAAGCGTGGCGCGGGCCGCTTCGACGCAGCGCCGCAGCGTCGCCTCGATATGCTCGATGTCATTAAGACGCTTGGCGCCGTGCAGATCGATGATCAGATGCACCCCAGCGCAGCGTACGCCCTTGCGCGTGGCGAAATGATCTTTGCCATCGGCTGTGCGGCCGTTCTGGCGATCCACCTCCGGTGCCGGGGTCGCCACTTTCAGCTTCGTCTTCCGGTCTTCCTTTCGGGCGGTACCTGGGATCCCCAAGCCCTTCACCGATCGTAAGAGGGCGTGTTGGCTCATGCCGTCCTCCCCAACCTAGTTCAGAACCCGAGATGCCGGCGAGCCGGCGCCACGGAAAGCGAAAGCCGCCCGATCAGTCCACACGAACCGACCAACGGCGGCTAATTCCCCACATAAATGCAATCAGTATGGAGTCAAGAAGAATCTGCAAGAAAACCTTTAACGCTTCGTCACGATCATCGTTCCACGAGTAGCGATAGGTGCGCCGTTGATCGAAGCCTCTTTGCAGCGTCGATCGCTCCATCTAAGGGCACAGATAAGATCGTAAGGCGCCTTGGTCAGCCGTTCACGGCGACCGCCGGAGCAACCATCGGCTCGGCCGGCTTTTTCACGCGGGTGCGAAAGAAGCTGAGCACCCGGCGCGCGGTTTCCGGCTGCAATCGGTTGAAACTCGTCAAGGCATGTTCGAGGTCTTTCGCCGACATGCCACGGTCGGCGGCGCGGAGCAGCAGCACCGCTTTGGTGGTCGTCGTCGATAGCCCCGCCACCTTGGCGAGAATGAGGATGATCTCGGCGCCGGGATCGAGCAGCGCGCGCTCGACGACGTCGATCGGGGTATCGCACATAATCGACAATGCGATCGCGGTCTCCTCGAATTTTCGGTCGCGCGCGAATTGATAGATTTCGGATTCGCCGATCCGCTGAATGCGGTTCAGCTGCTCGACATAAGTCTGGGCGGCGGCAAAATCCGGCGAGGCATTGCGCACCTCGCTGCGGATGCCGCCGACGACCTCTGCCACGGCCCCATCAATGGCGGGGGCGGCTTGGGGGTTTTCCGCGGCCAGGCGCTGGCGCACGGCACTCGACGCCTTATCCAATAGAACGAGAAAATGTCGCCGCGGAATGTCCGACCGCAGCCCGACTTCGGTCGCCAGCGCATCGTCGCCGGCCGCGCGCCTGACCAGCATCCGGAAGCCCGCGTCGGAAAACCGCGCCCCGACGTTTCTCACCACCGAATGCACCACATCGCGGTCGCCGCGTTCGACCAGGACGTCGGTCACCGTTTCGCTCAACGCTGGGCGCTGGGTGATGGCGAAGAGGTGCTGCTGGCTTTTGTTACGGCCAGCGGTGACCAAGTCGCGGTCGTCGAGCCGCGGTGATCGCGCGAGAACGGGGCTTGCGACTTCGATGTCGTTATCGAAGGCGAGCATGTGGATCACATTCGTGGGCGCGTTGGCGATCGGGGCCAGCCGGTGCGCCAGCTTGGCGCGCACCTTGGCTTCGATGGTATTGACCAGGCGCGCCATGATGTCGTCGAAGACGCCGACCTGATCCTCGGAATAGCTGTCGGCGCCGTTGATGAAGAGGTCGGTAATGCGGGTCAGAATGTCGATGCGGCGATTGATGTTGCCGGAGGCGAGGGCGCCCTCGAGTTCGTCAAGAAGAGGAAGGGAACGCATCACAACTCCCGGGCGCCGCCACGCCGTTGAATTGTCGATAAGAATGCCTTGAGAAGGGTGAATAAAGCCTTGCACGCGACGGCTCCGCCCGCGGCGCTGGCCCGGTTAACGGAGTGCTAAACGCAGATTGACGCCGAAATTGCGCAGATCTGCGGCAGGCGGCGGGCAAAAACTCAGGTGGTGCTCGTCCGGCGGCGATCGGTGAATATCCCCATGCGGTTCTGTACCTCGACGGGGACGCGATACTCGCGGAGCACGGGCCGCGGGTCGCGCAGTCCGCACGCTTCGCGTTGCACCATGAAACACCACAATGCATCGCCGGCATCTTGCACGAGCCGCGCGCGCTGCCCGGTCCGTTCAAGACGGCCGCGATCGTCGAGATAGTGGCGGTCGTATTCAGCGAGCGCTGCGAGCGCGGCCTCGAGCGCACGGCCAAGCCGGCCGAGCGCGGATGCCTGCTCTTGCGCGATCTCGTAGTCGAGCGCGACGACGTGCTGCGATGCTTTCGAGGCCGGCCGTGAGCTCATGACGATGTATTTGGCGCATTCATCGGATTGGTTCCAGGCCGGTCATCGCTGCCGTTCCCAGGTTACCACCGAAACTCCGGCGGACGGATCGAGCTCGCGGCGCGTGCCGGGCCTAAATCCGCGTTGTGCGAGTACGTCCTCGGGCGTGGCGTTCGGTCCGACTTCAGTGAAGACGGCAAGACCGCCGGGAATTTTGGCCTTGGCGGCGCTGGACAGGTGAAACGCATCGTAGAGCGGCAGAAATCGGCTGAACACTTCAGGGCCGCCGATGACGGCGACCGTGCCGTCATCGACTCCGAGCCGTTCGATCGCCTGATCGAGGCTGGCGCCCAGCGGATTCCACAACAGGGCATGGGGATGTTCCGGATCGGGCGCGAGAGCGGCGATCTGGCGCGTTACGACGAGCCGTTTGCGCCGCGCTGCGCGCGGGCCGCCTTCATGCGAATGCCGGCCGTGCACGACGACCGCGGCGCGGTCGAGCGCATCCTGGAAGAAGCGCTGATCGGCCTCGTTGCGGATGGACTCCGGCATCTCGCCTTTGGCGTCGGCGAGCATGCCGTCCGCAGAAACGATGACATAACCTTCGATGCGGCGCACCGTGCGATTTTAGAAGACCGCGAGGTACCGCAGCAATGAGATTATGCCGATAATGATCACGATTACGCGGACGATTTGCTTGGCGCGGCCATCGATGGGCAGCATGTTGACGAGGTAAAGCACCAGAATGACGACGACAAACGTGATCAGGATACTGATGAGAATGTCCATGAAATTGCCCCGCGGTGAAATGCGCCAAATAACGCGCGTCCCGCCGATTTGGTTCCGCGCCGGAGCGCCGGGCTGCACGCTGGGGCATTATGCCCTATATTGTCGGCACGGTGGAGGCCGCGATGTCCAATTCGCCCAGCCTGATCATGATGCAATTCCTCACCTGGCTGGCGGATCGGCCACGCACGCGTGAGCAGGCGGTGGAAGCCTGGCATAGCTGCCCGCACATCTCGGTCTGGGAGGACGCCGTGGTCGACGGTCTTGTGCGTACCGAGAACGATGGGCGCCGCACGATCGTGCTGACCCGCCGCGGCCGCCTCTTGCTGGAAAAGGCAAAGGCGCCGGCGCTCTGATCATTCGTGTCTTTAAGTCAGCACTTCGCCGCCCGGCTGCGGTGGCACTTCGAAAGCGTTGAGCACAAACCCGATCATGCCGTAAAAGCCGGCGCAGCTCACCGCTTCGATGACGCCTTCGCGGCCGAAGGCTGCCGTCGCACGCTCGAAGGTGCCTTCGCTTAGCGTCTTGGTGGTGAGCAATTCGATGACGAGATCGTAGATCAGCCGCTCGTCGTCGCGCGAAAAGTCGGGCCGCTTATTGGCGCGGATGGCGTCGACGATTTGCGGAGACAGACCCGCTTGGCGCGCCAGCGGCTCATGCACCGACCATGCATATTTCACGGTCGCCGCGCGGCACATCAGCAAAGTGATCAATTCGATCAGCCGTTTGTCGAGTCGGGCATGGACGCGAAAGCAATTGGCCAGCCCGTTGGCGGGCTCGGCGATATCGGGCGTATGCATCCACACCGAAAACGGGCCGCTCAGCTTGCCGCGCGGCCGCGTGTGCATGATATCGTCGTAGAGCTGCCGCTGCCGCGCGTCGAGATTTTCCCGTTTGACTTCGTCGACGCGCGCCATGGCGGCCTCCTATTTCAATTCTGCCGAGCCGTCGCCGCGGATCGCGGCGACGTAGCGCGCGACCGAGCTTTGCACGATCGCTTTGCCGTCACGCGGAACGATGCGGTCAAACCAGGCACCGTAGATGATATCGAAGGGGTAGGGCTCGAGCAGCGCGCCGATCCGCTCCACCGCCGGCGCCGCCAGCGGAAAGAAATTCGGATAGCTGCGCATGAAGCTGACGAAACGACGGTTCGGCAGGACCTGCACGATATCGCCGGACAACAAGGCACCGCGGCCAGCGGCGCCTTTCGCCCAATGCAGCACGGTGCCGCCGGCAAAGTGGCCGCCGCAGCGGATCAGGGTCGCGCCATCGGCCAGCGGCAGCGTATCGCCGTCCCAGAAATTTATCGCCGGATCCGGCCGCATGACCCATTGGCGGTCGCCGGCGTGCAGATAGACCGGGACGTCGAAGGCATGCGCCCACTCGACCATCGAAGCGTAATAATGCGGATGCGAGATTGCGACGCCGATCAACCCGCCCAATGCCTTGACGATGGCGACAGTGGCGTGGTCGAGGAGCGAAATGCAGTCCCATAGCACGTTTCCCTTGTCGGTCGTAAGCAACAGCGCCCGCTGCCCGATGGCGAACATCGGCACGGTGCCGATGCCGATGAGATCCTTTTCGTGCTGCCGGAAGCAGTTGAAATGGCTGCGTTCGAGCGCGTCGTGCGTCGTCCAGGCCTGACCGGACGACGGCACATATTGGCGATCTTCGTCGCAGATCGGGCAGCGCTCAGGCGCCTTCACCGATGGCGCGAACTGTGTGCCGCAGGTGATGCAGATAAAGGCCGGCATCGCGGTAATAGACATGAAAAGCGCGGTGCCGCAAAGCGCTGCGCGCCGTCCGCAGCCGCAGCCGTTCAGCTCAGGACTTTGTACTTCTTGAACCAGCCGATCATCTGCGCCCAGGCCTCCTCGGCCGCTTCTTTACGATAGCTCGGACGATAATCGGCCTCGAAGCCGTGCGGTGCGCCGGGACATATGTGGAATTCGGCGGTCTTGCCGGCGGCTTTCAGCGCCGCTTCCATCTGCTGCACTTGCTCGACTTTAATGCCGGCGTCCTCGGCGCCGTAAAGGCCAAGCACCGGTTCTTCGACTTCGGGGGCAAGCTCGATCGAATTTTTCGGCGCGGCGTCATTCTTGTCGATCAGCGTGCCGTAGAACGCCACGCCCGCCTTAAAATCCGGATTGTGCGTGGAGTAATGCCAGACGCTGCGTCCGCCGCGACAAAAACCGATGATGCCCAACCGATTGCCGTCGCCGCCTTGCGACTTGGCCCAGGCCGCCGTGGCGTCCAGATCGGAAAAGAGTTCAGTGTTGGTCTTGGTGTTGACGATCGGCAAGATCTTTTGGATGTCGTCCATCTTGGTAAGATCGACGCCATCGCGAAAATAATAATCGGACGCGACCGCGAACGCGCCGAGATGGCCGAGGCGGCGCGTCACGTCCTTGACCCATTCATGCAGCCCGAAAATCTCCATGCAGACGAGAATGATCGGCGGATGGGCCACGCCGGCCGGACGTGCGTAATAGATCGGCATTTCGCCGTCCGAGACTTTGATCTTGGCGTCGCCGGCGTCAAGCCCGTCGGTATCGGTGTGGATGGCATCGGCCCGCACCGGACCCGCAGCCAGCGTGTAGCCCGCGGCGGCGGCCGCCGTCGTCGACATAAATCCGCGCCGCGATAGCGGCGGCATGACCTTGGCAAGCCCGATGACGTCGGAGGGCAAATGATGCTGGTTCATGCAGATCCTCCCCATTTTTCGTTTGTTCCCTGCAGTGCAGGCTGGCCGAAGCCTAGCAAGGCCGCGCTTCGGCTTAAACCCCAGCGCTCAAGGGAACATCCGGCCTTTGTTAGGCGGCAATCCTGACGATTGCATTGCGCCGGCCAATCCATTATCTGGAATTCAAACACGGGTTTGAAAATCGGAGGCATGGCGCAATGACGCGACCATCCGAAGTCACGCGCGACCGGATCACCAAGGCTGCGGAACGGCTCTTTGCCGAACGCGGCTATGACGGCACCAGTGTTCGCGCCATTGTCGCCAAGGCGCGGGTGAACCAGGCGGCCATCAATTACCATTTCGACGGCAAGGACGGGCTCTATCGCGAAGTGTTGCGCGCTGCCTTTCGCGCCATGACCGAGGATCAGCTCGCACATGCCGGGGAGACCAAAGCCATGTCGCGCGAGGAGGCGCTGCGGGCCTTTATTCGACGCCAGTTGCATCCGCTCATGGGGCGCGACGAGTACAGCCGCTATATGCGGATTTTCAATTGGGAGGCGGTGCGCCCGACGCCGGTGTTTCGCGCTCTCGTTAGCGAAGAGGCGGCGCCGTTCATGGGACTTGCGGCCGACCTCGTGCGCCGCTTTTTGCCCGCTGCCGATCCCAGGACGGTGACGGTGGCGTCGATCTGGCTGATAGGTCAGTGCAGCGTGTTCCTGCGCAACCGCGAGCAGCTCGCGCAGCCTCCGATTGGGCTTGTGCTCGACGATACGGCGGTCGAGTGGCTGACGGGGCTAATCGGGAACTGGCTGGTCGGCGGTCTAGGTCGGCTCGCTTAAAAGGGGCCCAAGGCCGAAAATAAGGGGACTGCCGCAAAAATTCCTTTTTCTTGGCCTGCCGACGCCCCAAACAACTGTTTGAAATTCAATCGCTCGTTTGAAATATGGAGATCGGTGATGCAGAGCAGCGCGATCAGGACGATGCAGCCAAATTGGGCGGCACCGCAGCAGGGGCCCTGGCTGGCGCGGTTCTTCGGTAAATTGGTGCTCGACATCCTTCCGGCGGCCTTGGCGAGCGTCATCGGCGGGTTTCTGTTTACGCAATACCATTCCGTCCACACCGCGCAGCCGCAGTTGGTCGAGGTCCAGCCGGCCCCGCCCGAGATGATGGCGATGGTCCGCGACGAGCATGCCCTGATCATCAATTACCTCAAAGCCCAGATGGCCGCCGAGCAACGTCGCGACCAGGCCGAAGATGCGGCGACCGCACGCGCCGCGGAGGAGGCGCGAGCGGCCGCCGACGCCAAATTGGCGGACGCCTTGTTCGCCTCGCAGACGCAGACCTCGCAGACGCAGACGACAGCCCAGCAAAATGTTCCGGCCGCGGCATCGGCCCTCCCGAAAGTCGCGTCGGCGCACCGCAGAGCGCCTGCCGTCCTCGCCGCCGTGCCGCATGCTCCGCTTACTATTGCGCAAGCAGATCCGCCTGTGAACGCGGCGACTGCCGCGCCCAGCGAAGCGCACGACCCGGACTCTCTGCTCGCCAATCCGCTTGTCGCCAAGACACTCGATATCAAGGACCATGTGGTTGCCGCGACGCGACACGTCGTTTCGGTCATTGGCGGAATGTTTGCCTCGGTCGGGGATAGCATCGGCGGCGCGGTGTCCGGGAATCGCCAATTCAACTCCGCGTCATGAACCGGGGCCGCTGGCGGTGGGCGGCGTAGAATGAAATGGCGTGTGCCGTCCAGGCCGTGGGTTGTGCACAACAGTCCAGTGCTGTGCCGTTTTGCTACCGAATTACCGTCAATTTGCGCTGTAAATGATGCCTTTTGGCAACAGGTTTTCAATTTCCGGCAGGCGGACTCTTGCTCGGTTCCATGGCCCTCGGTAAGCCATACCTTGCCGTTGGCGGGAACTGCCGCCGCGGCCCTGGGTTTTTCAGATCAGGGCTAGCGTGACGGTCGGGTTCCACCTGGACAGTTAGGAATCGAGTGTCGGAGACTGCGATGCGTTCGGCCGGTAATTTCAATTCGGAATGGGGCTACCTCGCCCCCGCGCCGAGCTTTATGCGCACGGTCAGGGTCGTACTGGTCGCCACCGCCATTGGCGCCACCGCAGGCGCCGCCGTCGTGCTGTCGCTGATCGATCGGCCGACGACGGCTGAGCACGACAGGACAGCGTTAATTACCGCGCACGCCATCGTCACCAGCGCACAGGGCGCACCCGCGGCTGCAGCTCCGACGCCGAGTGCGAGACCTGCTGCGCTCGCCGCGCCCGTCGCCGTGACAACGGCCGTTCCTGCGACCAACGCGGCAACGGCGCAAGCTCAATCTACGGCGCCCGGTGCGCCGCAAGTGAAGTCCGCGGTCGCGCCGCTACCTGCCGCGCCACAGGTCGCGATGCAGCCGCCGCCCTTTGTGACGCCGCCAACGGTGACTGCGCCGCATGGGGTGCCGACAACGACGCCGGCAGCGGCGCCGCAGGCTTCGATACAGCCGCTGCCCTCTAGCGCGCCGCCTCAAGCGTCGGTCGTGACCGATTCATCGGCTTCGGAAAACTCCGCCGCGCGTGGTGGCGGTGCGCCGTCGGCGCCAAAGCCAGCTTCCGGATTTGCCTCGTTGTCGGATGTGCCATCCGCGACCGGCTCGGCGCCCGCGGAAACGACGGACCAGGCCTTGATCCCGCCGCAGACGGTCCCGGTTAAAAAACCCAGACCACACGCCGCCTATGCGTCAACCAAATATCAGCCGACGCCAGGCCTCGGCACGGTGTTGCGGCATCTGTTCAGCCCGCACCACGGAACGTCATACTATCCGAACCGCTGATAGCGCACGCGGTGAGCAATCCACGCCCGGTTGAACGCAATCGCCGCGTCGACATGGACGCTGTCGACATGGACGCTTAGGTGCGTGGTGCGCTCAACGCGGGTGTTGGCCTCCAGCCGGCCGCGGCGATCGCGCTGAAAAATTGAGTTTGACGAATTGCAACCGCCCGCCAAGACTGGCGGGCGGTCAGGGGAAAGCTCAACGAAGAAGGTCGATTATTTGCACTTACCCTTCTTGACCGCGGCGTCTTGCGCGGCCCAGGCACCTTCAAAAGTAGGCGCCGTTGCGACGACGCTCCAGCCGGTGCCGATCGGCTTCGCGCTGGTGTCCCACCAAATGCGGCAATAGCCGAGCTCGAATTTCACCACGGCGAAGTCGGCGCGCGCCGGTATCGACGCGGCAAAGCTCAGCGCCAATACACCGACGGCAAATGCCAAACGCTTCATTGTCAGCTCCCTGTTGTGCCATCCCGGGAACTTTCGGATAGTACGGGCTCGAACTTGAGGCAAGCCCGTGCCGGTTGCGGTATGCGACTAATGATCAAGTGAGGCAGGCGGGCAATATTGGAGGACAAACCATGCCGGAAGTCGTCGTCTATATTCTTGAAGGCCGCACGCTCGAGCAGAAACGCGGATTGGTCAAAGACATCACCGAGGCGGTGGTGAAAAATGCCGGCACCACTGCCGACCATGTCACCGTGTCTCTCGTCGAAACGGCGAAAACGTCGAAGGGCAAAGGTGGCGTGCTGTTCAGTGAGATGGCTCCTCGCTAGCACGCCTTAACGCTGATTTTGCATGCGCCCGTGGTTCCAAGGCCGCGGGCGCATGCGCTTTTTCGTGACCGTTAAAATTACTGTGAGTGCGTCGCACAATATACTTGCTGCAGTGCGGTAAATATCTGATAATAGAGGCTCAAAGTTGAAAAGCCGAGATAACGGCGAGTCGAGGTGCCAGATGAGCGATGTATGGGACACAAAGGATGGGCGGCGCCGGGTACGGCGCGATCCGCCAACTCTTGAGGATGCCGTCCTGGCAGCCCAGGGTCTCAGCGACGACAGCGACGCCCAGATCGAGATTGTCATGTCGCTGATGGAAGTGTCCGCTGAAGCGGCGCGGGGCGCGATCCTGAAAATGGGCCAGCGCAAGGAGACCAGTCGCTTCACCATCGCCGGCCGTGCCGGTGCGCCGCGTGCCGTCGTAGTCGAGCGCCGTCCGTCGCGCGCTGCGGCGCTGCGGCCTAGAGCCAGCGTCGGTTACCGGGGTCGGATATAACGCGCGCCGATACCAGGCGGTGCCAGACGAACAGGACGAGCACGGCGCCGATGACGGCGCCGATAAGCCCGGCGCCCTCGTCGGGCTGATAATGTCCGATCGCCTGACCGATAAAAGTCGCCACAAAGGCACCGGCGATTCCGAGCAAGGTTGTCAGGATGAAGCCTGAGGGATTGTTGGCGCCGGGCGCGAGAAACCGCGCAATGATGCCGGCAACGAAGCCGATCAGGATGATTCCGATAAAATGCATGGCAAGCCTCGCAATAATTTCGATGCGTTCGCGTTCTCAATCTTCATTTAACAGCCGGCTGCCGGTCAAGACCAGATAGTTCGGGCGGTTCCGCGCTGCCACTGGCCCCGCGGCTTAGGACAACGCTCACGACTGACTATATTGTACCGGTATTTTGATGACGACGGCGCGTCGGCATTGTCGTCGTGCCGGATCAGGTCTGCCATGAGCAAAACTACCGTCAAGCCCCGTACCGCGGTCAAAACTAAAACGGAGCGGCCGCCGCTCTATAAGGTTATCCTGCTCAATGACGACTACACGCCGCGCGAATTCGTCGTGCTGGTGCTCAAGTCGGTGTTCCGCATGAATGAGGATCAAGCCTATCGGGTGATGTTGACAGCCCACCAGCGGGGCGCCTGCGTGATCGCGGTCTATACGCGCGATGTTGCGGAGACCAAGGCCAAGGAAGCGACCGAGCTCGGCAAGAGCAAGGGCTATCCGCTGTTCTTCACTACCGAGCCGGAGGAATAGCGGCTGACGGTTTTCGTCCGGTCGAGTTCGCTGGCTACTCGAACTTGCGAACCTGCTGCGCTGCTTGGGGCATCGCGATCGCCGGCCCCGCGTCATTGGCGGCAACCTGCAGCGGCTCCGCCGCATAGGCGTAAAGAAACCCGCCCAGCGCAATACCGGCGAAAAATACCGCGAGGACTGCCAGCATCAACACGCCGTCGTTGCGCGGAGGCACATAAACCGAATGTAGTTGTTTTTCCAAAAGTTCCTGATCCCGCTGGTCCATGCGCGACTCCCTGGAAAATGCTCCCGTTACACAATCTGTTCATATTTATATTCAAACTTGCGAAAACGATTGGTGTTCCACCCGCTCGCGCAAGCGCTTGTGACAGCGCCGCTATTTTGGCGAGCATGGGTGAGATGTTTTTCGCAACTCCGGAACAAGGAACGCCGCGGCGAAGTTCGGCGTTGCCGTAGCTGTCGGGGGCGGGTGGTCAAGGAGCGCTATCATGCCGCCGGCTCCCTATCCGGACTTCCGCTGGTTCTTCCGTCCGCTTCGGGTGTGCGCCGTGACAAGGCGGCGCTTTCCAGTGGGTGCAAGTCCCACCCGGCGAACGCTCCAGCCGGAAGCAGCCGGAGCAGCTATGGAGGTGACGAAATAGCTGAAGCCTTCGGAAAGCGTGTCACGAAATACGGTGACAGCGCGAGTGTGCAGGCCGTAACGCGAGTGAACGCCGAGCAAGCCTCGAAAAGGACGATGCGCAGGCCGACCCGACAACCCTTTCGGGGAAGGCTGACACGGCTGGGATGAATGAGCGAACTGATACGCCCAGTCGCTGCGCCGGGGTAGTGGCGACAGCACGCACACAAGGAAAGCGCACGCAACACGGGAGGCCCCAAGGCGTGGTCAGCGATGGCCAACCGGACGCCCGCGAGGGACAGGCTGGGCGCCCTGGGGTGACGGAGAGGTTCGCAGTACCGCTGAAGCCGGGTAACGCCGGGGGAGGGAAGGGGCCTCAGTTCAAGACGAACGCAAGACGTGGTGAGGGACCTGGAGATTGGGCAACCTATCAACTCCGAAGAGTGTTCAGAAACTGCAGACGGCGTTGCACGCGAAAGCGAAGGCAGAAGCCGGCTATCGCTTCTATGCTCTGTACGACAAGATCAGCCGTGAGGATATTCTGGCTCATGCGTATGCTCAGTGCCGCTCCAACAAGGGCGCACCGGGCGTGGACGGGCAGGAATTTACGGACATTGAAGCGTATGGGGTGCAGCGGTGGCTTGGCGAACTGGCGCTTGCGCTCAGGCGGAAGACTTACCGACCGGAACCTATCAGAAGAGTGTTCATACCGAAGGCCAACGGCAAACTCAGGCCATTGGGCATCTCGACCTTGCGCGATCGGGTATGCATGACAGCAGCGATGCTGGTGCTGCAACCGATCTTCGAAGCCGACCTTCCACAAGAGCAGTATGCCTACCGTCCTGGGCGCAACGCCCAACAGGCGGTGGTCGACGTGGAAGCGCTGGTGTTCCGGAGCCATCCGGAAGTCGTTGACGCCGACCTCGCGGACTACTTCGGGAGCATTCCGCATGCCGAACTTCTAAAATCGGTAGCGCGCCGGATCGTTGATCGGCGCGTGCTGCATCTGATCAAGATGTGGCTGGAATGTCCCGTAGAAGAAACCGACGATCGAGGAAGGACGACACGTACGACCGAGGCCCGGGACAAGCGATGCGGCATCCCGCAGGGCTCACCCATCTCACCATTGCTGGCGAATTTGTACATGCGCCGGTTTGTGTTGGGGTGGAAGATGCTCGGGCTGGAGCGAAGCCTTGGCTCTCACATCGTAGCCTACGCTGACGATCTCGTGATCCTGTGCCGGAAGGGCAAAGCCGAAGAGGCCTTACAGCGACTGCATGAGATCATGGGAAAGCTGAAGCTTACGGTCAATGAGGAGAAGACACGCATCTGCAAGATACCGGAAGGAGAGTTCGACTTCTTGGGCTACACGTTCGGGCGAATGTATTCGGCGAGAACCGGCCAGGCGCGCCTGGGATACCGGCCATCGAAGAAGAGCATTAGGCACGCGGTGGACAACATCCACGCGCTGACCGTCCGAACGGGGACGTGGCAAGAGACCACAGAGCTGGTGGACAAGTTGAACCGCACGCTGCGCGGATGGGCGAACTACTTCAGTGTAGGCACCGTCACCAAAGCGTATCGGGCGATCGACAACTACACAGCGGTGCGGTTGCGCCGGTGGTTGCGCATCAAGCACAAGGTCAGGCGACGCAAGGGCGGGACCTATCCACTCTCGCATCTTTACGGGCACTTCGGGCTCGTACGCCTAACCGCGCTTGGGCATGACGTGCCGTGGGTGAATGCGTGAAGTCTCGTCCGAGAGCCGGATGCGGGAGATCTGCATGTCCGGTTCGATGAGCGGGATGTGGAAACGGAGTCACGGTTGAACCACTAAGGCACCGCCAGACGAAAGGGGCGGAAACAGATATGTTCAGCCTACTACCACCGCGCCACATTCCAACTCTACTCTTCCCGTGGTCGCGATCGCAGCGCTTGTCGGCGGGATCATCGGCGGCTTTAGCGTCTTTGCCCTCGACCTTGCCTTGACCACACCGCCGAACCACGACGTTGGCGCGGAAGCCGGAAAGATAAACGGAGAAAAGACCAGCGAAAGTGCGGCCGCGGTTCCTGCAGCCGGAACCTCCGCGCCGCCCGTTCCGCAGGAGGCTGCTTCCAACGCGCCGCCGAGGAGTGCCGCGCCGCAACCGGCTGCTCAGTCCCAGGAGCAAAGCGCGGCACCGATTGCAGTCACCCCGCCACTGCCGCCCCAACAAACCTCATGGCCGGACGCGTTGTCGCGCGAGCACAAGTCCACAGCCGACGCCGCTGCGTCCGCAACTCCGCCTGCGGCGCCCGTGGCGGCACCGGGGGCGCCCCAGCAAGTGCCGGCGATGCAAACGGCACGCGTTCCTGGCTCGAAGACCGAACAACCGACCAAAGCCGAGGTTGCGCGCAAGCCGATCCCGGCAAAGCGTCGCGTGGCGACCAAGAGAAATGCCGAACCCGCGGCAAGCGACAGCGCTGAAGCCTCAGCGCGAACCAGTCGGCCGGTTTACGATTCCTATGGACGTAGCGACGATGCATCGCCGGCCGATGCGCGAGTGAGATACGAGTATTCAAACCGGCGCTACAGCGTTCGCCACGAGCGCGCGGACGACGATGACGATCGCTCCAGCGATGGCTATGCCGATCAGTCCGATCGCCGCGACGACACTCTGCCGCCGCAACCAGCCCCGCCGCCTTTACTGTTCGGCTTGTTTGGCGGTGGCGACCACGATCAGTGATGGCCGCTTACTTGCCTTGGATCGACAGCCCGCCAGGGCCGACATTGATGTGCAGGCCCTCGGGCTGGTGGCGATCCTGATAAAGCTGGTAGCCCAGGACCGCGACTGCGATCACCAGAGCGCCGATAATCAAGAAGAGCATGTTGCTGCGCGTCACGGCCGGAACCTTCTCGGACGGTCGAATCGTAAGTGCAGGATAGCACGGCGCCGCCTTGCGCCGCGGCTAAAGGGACCGGACGAAAGCGGGAATTATTCGCTCAAAACGCGATCCAGCCGCTTGCTACTTTTTCACGCCGAGCAGTTCGACGTCGAAGATCAGCGTCGCGTTCGGCGGAATGACGCCGCCGGCGCCGCTTGAGCCGTAGCCGAGGCTGGGCGGGATGATCAGCGTGCGTTTGCCGCCGACCTTCATGGTGGCGACGCCCTCATCCCAGCCGGGGATGACCTGACCCTTGCCGAGCGGGAACTCGAACGGCTGGCCGCGATCGACCGAGCTGTCGAATTTCTTGCCTCTCTTGCCGCCCTCGTAGAGCCAGCCGGTGTAGTGCACGACGACCGTCTGACCTGGTTTGGGCGACGGGCCGGTGCCGACTTTGGTGTCGATGATGCCCAAGCCCGTGGATGTGGTGGTCACCGGCTGCGCGCGGGCGGGCACCGCGGAAGCGGCTATGCCGGCCACTGCGACGGCAATGGCAAGCGCGATGAAGGTTCCGCGCGACACGGCTCGCATGGCTATTCTCCTCAAAACAAGGTGGGCCGCCGTTAAGCCACGTCTAAAACGGCGATGCAAGGGGGCGGCGCGCGGCATGCGCCATGCCCGCGGCAAGCGCGGGCATGGCGGAGCGGGAGACGACGTTTCCGCTAAGCGCGCCGCCGCGCCGGAGCGCGATAGGCCATTCGCGCGTGGCCCGCGCAGTAGGAGAAGCCCACAACGGCTTGGTTGCCGCAATAAGCGAAATCCGCCTTGCACGGATCGCCGACGGGCCAACGGCATTCGCCCGGCGCGAGGTCGAGCAGTGAGCAGCGCTGCATGCTCTCGACCGTCGCGGGTTCGGCTTCCGCACCGGCGACGCCCGGCGCTTGCGTAAACATCAGGCGCAGGAACTGGCGTTGCGGCGATGACCGCGGCGGCCGGGCGCGTGGAGGGCAGGAACGCGCCGGCGCCGCGGGCCGCCCCGGCGACAGACCGAGACGATGGATCTTGCCGATGACGGCGTTACGGGTGACGCCGATTTCGGCGGCGATCTGGCTGCAGGACAGACCGGAGGTGACGCAGTTGCGCAATTGTTCGATCCGCTCCGCGGTCCAAGGGGAGTGAGCTGGCGAAGGAGCAGGCGATCGCGCTGGGACATGCGTCGAGTCGGTTGGTGTCGTGGTCGTGATATCGAGCATGGAACGGCCTCATGAAATGCAGCGGCCGGTTCTGGGCCGCGACAGGGCAAAGGCCGCGCAACGGGTGCCAGGGGGCCGCTGGTCGCAGCAGCGCGCATTCGGTGCGCGAGCGCGAAATACTTCATGGAAGTATCGGCGCCGCGATCACCGAGCCGCATCCGCGCTGAAGCGATTGCAAACCCGCCGCTTTGAATGGGACCCGTACGCCGGACTGACCGGGGCCGCATTAGTTTTGTTGTGCGAAAAACCCTCGCCAGTGCTTACCGTTTCACGATTCGAGTCGCATGCCAAGGGTTTTAACGATATTATAACTATGTTTTAACCTAGAGGCGTACGATTCCAAAGTACGATTGCCGCTAAATGGCGCGACCCGAAAACCGCTCGGAAGCCAAGGCCTTAAGCCTGACGCTGCCGCTGGAAACCTTCAATTACCTGGCTTTATTGGCCACTCTCGGCAAGCTCGGCCGCACCGAAAACGAGGTGGCGACCCACATCCTGGTGCGCGAAGCCTATGCCATGCACGCCGCGCGCTTCCACGAGATGCGCATCCCGCCGCCGCCGGATGAGGGCTGAGTGACGGCTGTTGACTGTGCTTAGATTATAGGTACATGCTGTAGGTACTACAGAAAGTACCTACAATGTCGAAATACAGCGCCCTCGGCGATTACCTCAAACGGCAGTCTCGCGACGCCGTGCCGATGACGTTCGGCGAGATCGAAAAGATCGTCGGCGCGAAGCTTCCGGCATCCGCGCAAAAGCATCGCCCGTGGTGGAGCAACAATGCCGATAACAGCGTCATGACGAAGGTCTGGCGCGATGCCGGCTTTCAAAGCGAGCAGGTCGACATCGCCGCGCGCAAGCTGGTGTTTCGCCGGGTGCGTCGGCCGCCGGCGGCGCTGCCGGAGATGAGAAGCCGTTTCATCCGGCATACGGTTTCATGAAGGGCCTGGTGCGCGTCATGCCCGGGACCGATCTCACCCAGCCGGCCGACCCGGGATGGGCAGACCGGCTGGACGCGGAATACGGTCTGGAAAAGCGGGAGGAGTAGGTGCAGCCGCTACTGTGGGACACCTGCGCCGCGATCTGGATTTACGAGGAGGCCAAACTTGCGCCGGCCGCAATCGATGCGATGACGACGGCCAATCGCGAGGGCGTTCCATCATACATCTCGCCGATCACAGCCTGGGAGGTCGGTATGCTGGCCGCGCGCGGGCGCCTGCAACTACTGATCAGGCCCGAGCGCTGGTTCACCAATTTGTTTGAAGTGCCCGGTGTGAGGCTGGCCGACATGTCGCCGGATTTATTGATCGCGTCATCGTATTTGCCCGGCACGCCGCCGAAAGATCCGACCGATCGCATCATCGCCGCAACAGCGCGCGAGCTCGGCGCGACGCTGGTCACCCGCGACAGGGCGCTGCTCGGCTATGGCGAGCAAGGACATATCGCGGTGGTGGAGTGTTGAGGGCTTACAGCGGCCCGCCGGGCGGCACCAATAAATCCTCGTCGGCCAATAATTCGCGCATGTCGCCGATCGCCTCGATAGCGTCCTCGTCGCTCGTCACCGCTTTGAGGCGCTGCCACAGTTCGCGCCACGGTTCAGGCCGCCCGAGCCGCATCGCCTCGTCGACGTAAGCGCGCGCCTCTTTAAGCGTCACCAGCCGGCGCGGTTTTGGCGTGTCTTTCACCACGATGGGCGGAGCGATCGGGAAGTCGTCCATGAAGCGCACCTATGTCCGGACCAGCGGTCTCTCTCTTGCGGCAGCATAGCACGGATGCGCCGCGCGGGGAGCGCTCGCGAACCATCGTTCGGCATGCTGGCACGGGCGTTTCTGTTCGTTTTGTGCCGCAGCAATCAGAATGTTGTGAAGTGCGCGCCGGCGCGAATTCGCCTACATCGCCGAAGGGGCGATGACAGGCATAGGTATGGAAATAAATCGTCCCCAAGCGCCCGCCACTTTCGCGGGTTCCGCGAATGCTCCCGCTGCCATGTCCGGTCTCGCCGCGGCGTTCGAGCGGTGCCGGCCCTATGTGCTGAGCATTTTGCGCATCATGGTCGGCCTTCTTTTCCTCGAGCACGGTATGTCGAAGGTATTCGGCTTCCCGCCGCACGGGCACATGCCGGTGTTCCCGGAGACCGAGTGGTTCGCCGGCCGGATCGAGCTTATCGGCGGCTCGCTCGTCGCGCTCGGGCTGTTCACGCGCCTGGCGGCCTTGATCGTGTCCGGCGAAATGGCGTTTGCTTACTTCATCAGCCACGCGCCGCGCAGCTTCTTTCCGCTGATCAACGGCGGCGAAGCCGCGATCATGTTCTGCTTCGTATTTCTTTATCTGGTGTTCGCCGGCGGCGGGCCGTTGAGTCTGGATACGCTGCTGTGGGGAAGGAAGCGGTAAAGGGCAAAGCCGCGTGCTCGGGCTCTCGCGTCATAGTGCTGCCCGCGCCTAGGCACGGGCGTACAAAAGGCGCAGAAATCAGGCGAGCGGCGCGCCCAATCATCGGAGAAACTGACATGCCGGAAATAGCGGATATGAGCGTCGACGAGCTGCATGCCCGCATGCTCAGGAAACCGCTCTGGGTCGTGATGTCGAAACCCGCCGCGCCGCCGGCGGAGATGGCGCGCCATCTCAAGGCGCATCTTGAGCATCAGATCCGGATCGAGAAGGCCGGCATCATGTATGGCGCCGGCCCGGCGACCAAACCCGGCGATGCCGCGCCGTCATTCGGGCTGATCATCATCCGCGCCAAGGACGAAGCCGAGGCGCGCCGCATCGCCGATGCCGACCCGATGCATGCCGCCGGCGCGCGCACATACGAGCTTTACGCCTGGTCGCTCAACGAAGGCTGCGTCAACGTGAGGCTGAACTTTTCGGATCAGAGTTTCGCGTTCGACTAGGAAAAATTTGCCCGCGCAGTTCGCGGAACAACTTGCCGGTTGTCCGCTTTAGCAGTTTGAGGACAACTGCCTGCGAGGGCGTCGCCATGGCGATCGTCGCCGTTGACCGCGAATCGGCTGCCGAGGACCTGGCCCGCCGGGATAACGATCCGGTGACGCTGCATCGGACCATGCAGATGATGATCGGCCAGGGTTTGCGCCAGCATTACCAGCCGCCGCAGAAGTTATCGCATGAGCTGTTCGTGGTTTTGATGCAGTTGCAGGAGGAGGAGCGCCGCGAGAAGGCGGCCAAGCGCGCACCGCGCCGCTCGCGCGGATCGCCGCACGATCCCGCTTTATCCCGCCATGCTGCCGAGGTGGCCGAGCACGCTCGCCACGTTGACCAGGCAGGCAACGACAAGGGCGACGACGAGCATCGCGTTCATCGCAAAACTCCGAGCCGCGCCGGACGAAAAGAATCGCCCGGCGGATAGGTGGCGGAGCTTGAACGAGACTCAGGGCAAGAGTCCCAAACTTTGTTTTTTGCCGGATTCATATCTCGTTTACGGAATCCGGCACGATTCTCGGGGTAGGGGCGAAGGAAAACCAGACGGGAGGCTCGCATGCGCACGCTTACGGCTTATGGGATCGGCGTCGTCATCGTTCTCGCCGTGCTCAACGGCGCGGCATGGCAAGCGGAAAACCCACGGCTGCACCAGATCAATGTATTTTCCGCCGGCTTCGTCTTTGGCGTGCTGGGGACTTACATTGCGGCTTGGCTCTACGGCTACCGCCGGGTCGCCTGATTTCATACCGAGTCACTGCGATTGTCTGGATCCGCCGGGTCCCCTAATCTGCCGATGGGGAAGGGCGTTCGAGACCAACGGAAACTTCGGGGATCGGCATAGGCGACAAGGGTTGACGCGTCCGGCTGCGGCGCTTTTCGCGGCTGTCGCGCTGGCTGCGATGATCGCGGTTTTCGCCGTCGGCCAGGCCGCGCGCAGCAGACGTTCAATCCCGTGCCGCCGCCGCCGCCGCCGACTTTCAATCCGTCAACGCCAAACACCGTGCCGCAAGCGCCGTATGTGCCGGTTGCGCCGTCGTCGCCCTCCGGACTGGGCACCACGCCGGCCGCTCCAGGCACGCCCGCCATCGAGTCGCCGCAGACGCTTAATCCTCCAGTGACCAACGCGCCCACACCCGCGCCCACGGAGGCAACGCCCGCTCCATCGCGGCGGCACGCCGGCCATCACCGCTGGGTCCACCACCGCTGGAGCAGGCACTACCGCCGCTTCCATGCCGTGCGCGTGCTCGGTCCCGCCTACTATCCGGGCTTGGGCGAATTCGATCCGCCCTATCCGAATGTCTGTCATTTCAACCGCGTCTGGTCCGGCTATTACGCGGGACTGTGGAGCACCTACAGTTGTTCTTGGTGAGTTTCGGATAGGCGAGGGGGCGGGTCTCATCATTGGGTCGATTGTTGATATCGTGGGCGTTCTGGAGGCTTGCGAAATCAACAATCAAAGGGAGGGATAAATGATCGACCGTTATACCAAGGTCGTTCTGACGATAATTGCAGGGTCACTTGTGGCGCTAGTGGCTCAAAATTCGATCCACTTTGCTATGGCATCGGTCGATTATAATGACGCCTGTGGAACGGCAACCCATCCGCCATGCGTAGTCATTTGGACATCTGCGATGCCAGTGCAAATCTCAAACTGAGGCATTGCCCGTCATTGCGAGGAGCGACGCGACGAAGCAATCCAGCCTTCAGCGCCGCCTGGATTGCTTCGCGGAGCCTGCCACCGAACTTGATCCGGTGGCCCGCAATGACGGCCAAAAGTAGGGTGGGCAAAGCGAAGCGTGCCCACGTGCAGCATCGACATGCGGATGAAAGCGTGGGCACGGCGCGTCGCGCCTTTGCCCGCCCTACGCTTGCTTAGCCCGCCTCACGCTTGCCAAATCTGCTTATCTGGGATCACTCACGTCGCCGCAAGTGTGGCACAACAACTTTATGCCCATTGGCAGCAGAGTCGCGTTGCCGCATTTGGCGCAGAAATCGCCCGTGTATTGAAGCTCCCGCTTCGGTCGGCTTCCAATCGCATCGCGCATTCTGGTTTGGAAGTCTTCATTGCTCAGCCTCACTCTCTCAGCTGAGAGGGCATGCTCAACTTCGTCAGAAAGCCGCTCAAAGCAAATTTCCGCGGCCTCTAGGCTGACCAAAAACTCAGTTGATATTTCCTCCGGCGACGAGAAAGAAGCCGCCACGTCATCATTAATCAGAAAGGCTGACGCGAACACCTTCGCTTGATGCTCCGCAAACTCCGAGGCACTTGTTTGAGATAGGTCGGTAGTGCCGACGGCGTCGGAGCTTCGGAACATGGTGGCGCCGTAGTGCATAACGCCATGAGCAAGTTCATGCGCCAGAGTCATCCTCGCGCGCCCATCGCCCCAAAGAGCTTTCTGATGAACGCTGCGTTTGACGGAAATGATGACCGCTTCTTCCGTAAACTCCGTTTTGCCGTCCCGGTTGTCCATCAACTCGTCGTCTACGATTTTGTAAACGAGCTTTCTACGACCGCGTCGAGTTAGGATTTTACCAGATTGCAAGCAGCGGATAATATTTACAGGGCGACGTTCTTCAGTCTCATAGAATTTTTTGGCGCTTAACGCTTCAGCGCGTATCTCCTTATTTGATCGTTTGGGGACGCGATAGTCGTCAGACAAGGTTCGCCACCATGTCAGCTACACCCCGTCGTGCTTCCGCACGTATCGCACTTCAAACACGTGCCGTTGCGCACCAGCGTGAAATTCCCGCACTCGCCGCAGGCCTCGCCCTCGTAGCCCTTGGCGCTGCGCCTCGGCGCGTTTTTCGGCGGCGGCGTGCTTGGCGTGGCTGCGGGCGTCGACTGCGGTTGACCTGCTCGAGCTGCTGCGCGGGCGAGAGTTTTTGCTCGGGCTCGGCTTTGAGCGCGACGGCGCCGGAGATTTCGCCGCGCGGGCTGGAGGAGGAAGGGCGGTGACGTTGCTCACCGCCACCGCGTCCGCCTTCGCCGGCCGAGCCTCCCCCTGCAGGGGAGGGTGACGTGGCGTCCGCTCCGCCCGACATCACCTTGAGCCTGTCGGTGCGCGAGCGGGTCAGGCCCTTCGACACGTAGCGGGTGTCGGGGGAGGGCTTGCCTTCCTCGACGCCTTTGCCGAGCGCGTCGAAACCGCCTTCGCGTCGGCTCGACATGGGCGAGATCGAAGCGCGACAGGTAGCTCACCGCGAGCTCGCGGAACACGTAGTCGAGGATCGAGGTGGCGTATTTGATCGAGTCGTTGCCCTGCACCGGGCCGGACGGCTCGAAGCGGGTGAAGGTGAAGGCGTCGACATATTCGTCGAGCGGCACGCCGTATTGCAGGCCGAGCGACACCGCGATGGCGAAGTTGTTGAGGAGCGAGCGCAGCGCCGCGCCTTCCTTGTGCATGTCGATGAAGATCTCGCCGAGCTTGCCGTCGTCGTATTCGCCGGTGCGCAGATAGATCTTGTGGCCGCCGACCACGGCCTTCTGGGTGTAGCCCTTGCGGCGGTCGGGCATGCGCTCGCGCTCGCGCATCACGACGATGCGCTCGACGACTTTCTCGACGATCTTTTCGGCGAGGCCGGCGGCGCGCGCCGCGGCCGGCTTGTCGAGGAACGCCTCGATCACGTCGTCGTCCTCGTCCTCGTCGGCGATGAGCTGCGATTTGCAGCGGCTGCGACAGCTTCGAGCCGTCGCGGTAGAGCGCGTTGGCTTTGAGCCCGAGCTTCCAGGACAGCAGGTAGGCCGCCTTGCAGTCCTCGACCGTCGCCTCGTTCGGCATGTTGATGGTCTTGGAGATGGCGCCGGAGATGAACGGCTGCGCCGCCGCCATCATGCGGATGTGGCTCTCGACCGAGAGGAAGCGCTTGCCGGTGCGGCCGCACGGATTGGCGCAGTCGAACACGGCGTAATGCTCGGGCTTCAAGATGCGGCGCGCCTTCGACCGTCATGGCGCCGCAGACGTGGATGTTGGCGGCCTCGATCTCGCGCTTGGAGAAGCCGAGATGCGGCGAGCAGGTCGAAGCTCGGCGCGGCGAGGTCGGCCGGCGTCGATGCCGAGCTCGTCGCGCAGAAGTCTTCGCCGAGCGTCCACTTGTTGAAGGCGAACTTGATGTCGAAGGCGGTCGGCAGCGCCTTCTCGACTTTCTCGATCGCCTCGTCGGTGAAGCCCTTGGCCTTGAGCGTGCGTGTGGTTGATCGCCGGCGCCTGGCCCAGCGAGCCGTGGCCGACGGCATAGGCCTCGATCTCGGCGATGTCGCTTTCGCGATAGCCGAGCACGCGCAGCGCTTCCGGCACGGCGCGGTTGATGATCTTGAAGTAGCCGCCGCCGGCGAGCTTCTTGAACTTCACCAGCGCGAAATCGGGCTCGATGCCGGTGGTGTCGCAATCCATGACCAGGCCGATGGTGCCGGTCGGCGCGACCACGGTCGCCTGCGCATTGCGGTAGCCGTGCTCCTCGCCGAGCTCGAGCGCGCGGTCCCAGGCGCGCTTGGCGTGTTCGGCCAGTCTTCTGGTCCGGATTGGCCTTGTGGTCGAGCGGCACCGGCGGGATGGTCATCTCCTCATAGCCGGTGCGGTCGCCGTAGGCGGCGCGGCGATGATTGCGCATCACGCGCAGCATCGGCTCGCGGTTCTCGGCAAAGCGCGGGAAGGCGCCGAGCTCGGCCGCCATTTCCGCCGAGGTGGCGTAGGCGATGCCGGTCATGATCGCGGAGAGCGCGCGCGCAGATGCGCGCGGCCGGCCTCGGAGTCATAGGGAATGCCCGACGACATCAGCAGCCCGCCGACATTGGCGTAGCCAAGCCCGAGCGTGCGGAAGTCGTAGGAGCGCTGCGCGATCTCCTTCGACGGGAATTGCGCCATCAGCACCGAGATTTCCAGCACGATGGTCCACAGCCGCACCGCGTGCTCGTAGCCTTCGACGTCGTAAAGCTCGCTCTTGAGCTTTTCGCCGTTGGCGACGCTGGCGAGCGCCGGGTGTGGAACGGCAGCAGGTTCAGCGAGGCGAGATTGCACGCGGTGTCGTCGAGGAACATGTATTCCGAGCACGGATTGGAGGCGATGATCGGCCCCGACGCCGGCGCAGGTGTGCCAGTCGTTGATGGTGGTGTGGAATTGCAGGCCGGGATCGGCGCTGGCCCAGGCGGCGTAGCCGATCTTCTCCCACAGATCGCGCGCCTTCACGGTCTTGGCGATCTTGCCCTTCTTGGTGCGCCAGAACAGGTCCCAGTCGCGATCGGCCTCGACCGCCTTGAGGAATTCGTCGGTGACGCGCACCGTGTTGTTGGAGTTCTGCCCGGAGACCGTGAGATAGGCTTCCGAATCCCAATCGGTGTCGTAGGTCGGGAAGTTGATGTCGGTATAGCCTTGGTTGGCGAACTGGATGACGCGCTTGATGTAATTGTCCGGCACGTGATTGCGCCGCGCCGCCTTGATCTCGCGGCGGAGCACCGGGTTCTTCTCCGGCGTGAAGCAGTCGTCGCCCGAGCCCTCGCAATTCACGCAGGCCTTGAGGATCGAGCGCAGGTGCTTCTGGTTGATCTTGGAGCCGGTGACGAGGTTGGCGACCTTCTGCTCCTCGATCACCTTCCAGTCGATGAACTGCTCGATATCGGGATGATCGACGTCGAGGATCACCATCTTCGCCGCGCGGCGCGTGGTGCCGCCCGACTTGATGGCGCCCGCGGCGCGGTCGCCGATCTTGAGAAAGCTCATCAGGCCGGACGACTTGCCGCCGCCCGACAGCCTTTCGCCTTCGCCGCGCAGCTTTGAGAAATTCGAGCCGGTGCCGGAGCCGTATTTGAACAGGCGCGCCTCGCGCACCCACAGATCCATGATGCCGCCCTCGTTGACGAGGTCGTCGGCGATCGACTGGATGAAGCAGGCGTGCGGCTGCGGATGCTCGTAGGCGGTGGCCGACTGCACCAGCTCGCCGGTCCTGTAGTCGACGTAGAAATGGCCCTGGCTCGGGCCGTCGATGCCATAGGCCCAGTGCAGGCCGGTGTTGAACCATTGCGGCGAATTCGGCGCCACCATCTGCATCGCCAGCATGTAGCGGTGCTCGTCGAAGAACGCCTGCGCGTCGGCTTCGCTGGTGAAATAGCCGCCCTTCCAGCCCCAATAGGTCCAGGTGCCGGCCAGCCGGTCGAACACCTGCTTGCAGGAGACTTCGCCGGTGAAGCGCTCGGCTTCCGGCAGCTCTTTGAGCGCCGCTTCGTCGGGGACGCTGCGCCACAGCCATGAGGGGACCGTCTCCTCCTCGACCTTTTTCAGTCGGGAGGGCACGCCGGCTTTGCGGAAATATTTCTGCGCCAGCACGTCGGAGGCGACTTGCGACCATTGCTCCGGCACTTCGACGTTCTCGGCGTGGAACACGACGGAGCCGTCCGGATTGCGGATCTCGCTCGTGGTCAGACGAAACTTGATGTCCGCGTAGGGCGATTGTCCCTCTTTGGTGTAGCGCCGCTCGATCCGCATTTTCTGCCCCTTAAATCCTGGTGTTTCGGTATCGGTGGCCTACCAACACAATATAGGACACCGACGATTTCCCCGCGACGCAGCGGAAGGATTCCGCGACGCCGACCTCACCCCTGTTTCTGTCTGCCACCCAACCCGTCCGGCTTTTGGCAAGCCGGTTCTCTTGTCTGGTACGTACCCCTCGAACTCCTCGGGGCTCTCCGTTCGGGCGCAAAAATCCACGCTCGTGCCACGGCGGCACGGAGCACTCCCGCAAACCCTTTTTGGAGAGCCCGGCGGACTTCGTTACCCGCGCGCCGAACTTTTCAAAGCTAGGCCAAGCCGGGCGCGTGCGTCAAGCTTTAGTATGAATTCCTGAATCAACCACTAAATGTGGGGATTACGGGGAAGAATCGGGAGGGGATGCGTAAGTATCGGAGATTCGGACTGAATCCGAAAGGGCCGTGGCGCGGGGAACCGCTTTTCGCGGTTCGCAGACCAACTCTGGGATGCCGAATGCGTGCTTGCACGCGTCCCGGCCCGGGCCTGAGGGGCGGTCGGGATGTCCGCCTTATGTCCCGCCCGTCACGTCTGTGTCACGTAACCACGGGGGTTTCCTGCCGATTCTGAGTGAAAGAGCGCGCAAAATCCGCCCTTTCTGTCCTTCGCGCTCGGGGCCCTCGCTCTAACATCTTGGAATCGCTAACGAGACTCAGATGACTGGGTTTTGCGACTGCGGCCATCCACAGAAATCGTCTTGAGCCACGTTGCGACGCCCCGTCTACCATCCACTGCCGCGGCCTCCCGCTAGCTACTAGTTAACCTTAAAGAAGTCTTACTTTTCGCGTCGGCTCGGGTTTGCTTGACGGGGCAGAAGGGGCCGCCAATAACCTTTGGCAATGTGTGGGGCTTTGTTCCAGCGTGCGATGCGGGTGGGGCGCGTCATTGCTTGTGCCGCCCTGTTGGCTGGGTGTACCTCGGCCATCCATAACGATCCCATCAATCAACGGCTGACCGCCAACCCGGCGCAGGTCGAGGCGGCGCTCACTCCCAGCGTACCGGACAATTACGACGACATGGTCGTGGCGCTGTCGTTTTCCGGCGGCGGCACGCGCGCGGCGGCCTTCTCCTACGGCGTGCTTTCCGGTTTCGATCAGACCCGGGTGCCGACGCGCACCGGGTCGGTGTCGCTGCTCGACCGGCTCGACTTTCTCTCCGGCGTTTCCGGCGGCTCCATCCTGGCCGCCTATTACGGCTTGCACGGCCGCGCGGCGCTTGGCGATTTCAAGCAGCGGTTCCTGGACGCCAATGGCGAGGAAGCGCTGCAGACATCGCTCAGCATCGGCAACATCGCCAAGGGTCTGGCGGGCGGCGTCAACGACACCACTCAATTCCCGGTCTGGCTCGACCAGCATCTCTACAATCACGCCACCTTCCGCGATTTGTTGAGCCGGCCGCGGCCGCGGGTTTGGATCAATGCTTCCGATATCTATAGCCGCACCGCGTTCATCTTCGCGCCTGTGACGTTCAGCGCGTTGTGCAGCGATCTTTCCAGCTATCCGGTTTCGCTGGCGGTGGCCGCTTCCGCCGCCGTGCCGGTCGTGTTCGCCCCAATCGTCATTCAGAATTATCCCGGCGGCTGCCCGGTCGGGCTGCCGAGCTGGGTTGATCGCGTGCACAACAATCCCAATGCCCAGCCGCTGATCAAATCCTACGCCGATGCGCTGGAACGCTATCGTTCCGGCGCGATCAAATACGTCAAGCTGCTCGACGGCGGCCTGGTCGACAATTACGGCCTTGCCGGCTTCACCATCGCGCGGCTGGCTTCGAGTACGCCTGACGGGCCGCTGGCGCCGCAGGAAGCGGTCAAGCTGCGGCGTTTTCTGTTTCTCGTCGTCGATGCCGGCCGCGATCCCGAGGGCAAGTGGGCGCAGACCATTCCCGGTCCCTCCGGCGTCGATCTGATCATGGCGACGTCCGACACCGCTACCCAATCCGGCGCGATCGGCAGCTATTCGGCGTTCGATGCCACCATGAGCGACTGGCGAAACCAGCTGATCCGCTGGCGCTGCGGGCTGTCCGAAGCCGAACGCACGCGGCTGGGCGCGCCGCCGGGCTGGAATTGCCGCGACGTCGAGTTTTTCATCAACCGCATATCGTTCGACGATTTGGGTGCGGATCGCTCGGCCGCGCTCAATGCGGTGCAGACCACTCTCAAATTGCCGCCGGATCAGATCAATATGCTCATTGCGGCGGGGCGCGACGCGCTCGACGCCAATGTCGGCTTCCGCTCATTCATGAGGTCGCTGCCGCGCACGCCGTCGCGCGAACCGCCCAGCGAGCCGCCGCGCGCACCGCTGCGGCCGTCGGCGGCGCCGGTATCGATGCTCCCGGAAGCCCAGCCGCATGAGGCGCGGGCGAATTAATCCGGCTTGATTCCTCGCTCCCTTCGGCGTTGAATTTCACCGCGCAAACGACGGTCATAACGTCGTGCGGGTCGGGAGGAAATTATGAACGACATTCAGCGGCGCGCCTTCATGCAAGGCGCGGGTCTCGGTGCGCTTGCCTTCACGGTCGGCGGTGTCGAGGTGATGCTCACGCCGCGCCAGGCGCGCGCCGATAATGTGCCGCTGCGAACCTTGACGGCCGATCAAGCCGCTACGCTCGATGCGGTGGGCGAGACCCTGGTTCCCGGCGCCAAGGATGCCGGCATCACCAATTTCGTCGATCAGCAGATTTCAATCCCGCCCGAGCAGGC
Organism: uncultured Alphaproteobacteria bacterium; assembly: GCA_963784325.1. Lineage (GTDB taxonomy): Bacteria > Pseudomonadota > Alphaproteobacteria > Rhizobiales > Xanthobacteraceae > BOG-931. Next base: position 109,236 of record CAWARC010000017.1, read on the forward strand.
GCTGCTGCAAGCGCGTATCCTCAATGTGCGGCCGCCGTTTGCGAATTTCTATCGCGCCGCGCTCGGCGCCATCGACGCCGCAAGCGATAAGACAAAAGGCCGCAAGTTCGCGGAGCTTTCGCCCGCCGAGCGGCATGACTTTGTCGGCCTGATGCGCGTTAACAAGATCGAGGGCTGGCAGGGGCCGCCGGGACCATTCGTCTTCACGGTGCTGCGCAGCGACGCGGTCGACGTCGTTTACGCCACCATGGACGGTTACGCCATGCTTGGCGTGCCTTACATGCCCCACATCGCACCGACGAAGAAATGGTGACCGCCATGGCCAACGAAAAAGTTGATGCCGTCATCGTCGGCTCCGGCGCATCGGGGTCGGTCTATGCATCGGTGCTCGCCAAAGCCGGCAAGAAGGTCGTCGTGCTCGACAACGGCCCCGACTGGCAACTGACGGATCTGATCAGCTCGGACATTTGGGGCCGGCGCCTCAAGCCTGCCGGCGGCCCGATATTGCTCGGCGGCAAACATCCATTTGCCTACGCCAATCAGGGGGCGTATGCGGTCGGCGGCGCGGCGCTGCATTACTTCGCGCAATTTCCCCGCTATTTGCCGACCGACTTCAAGATGAAAAGCGAGCACAATCGCGGACACGATTGGCCGGTCGGTTATGAGGATGTCGCGCCGTTCTACGACAAAGTCGCGGCCGATATCGGCGTTTCGGGCGATGCCAAGGCTGAGGAAAAATGGCGGCCGGCGGGGCAGCCCTATCCGATGCCGCCGATGAAGACATTCCCGGCCGGCGAAGTCTGGCGCAAGGGGGCCGAGGCCAACGGCATTCGTTTGATCCCGATGGCGAACGGCATGAACTCGGTCAGCTTTAAGGGCCGCGACGCCTGCATCTATGACGGCTGGTGCCATGTCGGCTGTCCGATCGGCGCGCTCGCCAATCCGGTGGTGACCTACCTGGGTGAGGCGCGGAAAGCCAAAGCCGAGGTGCGCGCGTTAAGCAATGTGACGCGGGTGCTCACCAACGACGCCGGCACCCGCGCCACCGGCGTCGAATATTACGATGCGCAGAAACAGCGGCAGGTGCAGGAGGCCGACGTCGTCATACTCGCGGCATGGTCGGCGCAGAATCCGCGCATTCTGCTCAACTCGGCGACCGACAAGCATCCGAAGGGGCTCGCCAATTCCAACGAGCTCGTCGGCAAATTCATGATGACGCATCACATCGCCGGCACCTGGGCGCTGTTCGACGAAGACATCACGCCGCATCTGGGGACGGTCGGCGCCCAGTTCATGTCGTACGACCGCTACGCCAAGACCAGCTATCCGAACGCCTTCGGCAGTTCATTCATCGCCGTAGGCACCTCGCATAAGACAAATGACTTCGCGCTGGCGCGCGGCGATTTGTTCGGCGCGGAATTCGCCGCCTATATGAAGCGGGCCGCTCGCGGCTTGACTCACCTGACGATCTTCGGCGAAGACCTGCCCAATATCGAAAACCGCGTGGAATTGGTCAGCGACAAGGACGAGTTCGGACTGCCGATGGCGCGGTTGACACACAGCTTCGACGACGACGCGGTCGCGCTGTGGAACGCCAACTTCGATCAAGGCATCAAGATCGCCAAGGCAACGGACGCCAAGGAGTACTGGCCGGGCAAGGGTCCTGTCATGCCAACCAGCCATTTGCACGGCGGCGCGATCATGGGGACGGACTCGTCCAACTCTGTAACCAACAGTTTCGGCCAAACTCACGAGGTGCCGAATTTGTGGATGGCCGGCCCCTGCATCTTCCCGACCGAGGGCGCATCCAATCCGACTTACACGATCTTCGCCGTGTCGCTCCGCGGCGCGGAGCGTTTGGCAACAACGTGGGGGAGCGTGGCAGGCTAGGACTATTCCGCCGCGGCCTTCGAATGGCCAAGCCGGCGATTGAGCGTGGCAAGCAGCGCCTCGGCGGCTTCCGCGATCACGGTGCCGGGCGGAAAGATCGCCTCGGCGCCGGCCGCTTTCAGCGCGGCATAATCTTGCGGCGGCACCACGCCGCCCACCACGATCACGATATCGCCGCGGCCGAGCTTTTCGAGCTCGGCTTTGAGCTCCGGCACCAGGGTGAGATGCGCCGCGGCGAGCGAGGAGACGCCGAGGATATGGACGTCGTTCTCCACCGCCTGGCGGGCAGCCTCGGCGGGGGTTGCAAACAGCGCGCCAATATCGACGTCGAAGCCGAGATCGGCAAAGGCCGAGGCGATCACCTTCTGGCCGCGGTCGTGACCGTCCTGTCCGATCTTGGCGACCAGGATGCGCGGGCGGCGGCCTTCGTTGTCTTCGAATTCGGCGACGAGCTTTAGCACCCGTTCGACGGCGTCCGTCATGCCGACCTCCCGCCTATAGACGCCGGAGATCGCCTTGATCTCCGCCTGGTGACGGCCGAAGACTTTCTCCAGCGCCAGTGAAATCTCGCCGACCGTTGCCTTGGCGCGCGCTGCATCGATGGCGAGCGCGAGCAGATTGCCGTTGCCGCCTGCCGCGTTCCGGGTGAGCGTATCGAGCGCCTCGGCGAGCACTTTTGGATCGCGCTCGCGCTTTAGCCGCGTCAGCTTGTCGATCTGCAATTGCCGTACCGCCGCATTGTCGATCTTGAGGACGTCGAGCGGCGCTTCGTCGCGTGGCCGGTATTTGTTGACCCCGATCACCGCCTGCGCGCCGGAATCGATGCGGGCTTGCGTGCGCGCGGCGGCCTCTTCGATGCGCAGCTTCGGCAGGCCCGCCTCGATGGCGCGTGTCATGCCGCCGAGGTCCTCGACTTCGGTAATGTGACCCCAGGTCTTGGCGGCGAGGTCGTAGGTGAGCCGCTCGACGTAGAACGAGCCGCCCCAAGGATCGATGATGCGCGTCGTGCCGCTCTCCTGTTGCAGAACGATCTGGGTATTGCGCGCGATGCGTGCCGAGAAATCGGTCGGCAAGGCCAGCGCCTCGTCGAGCGCGTTGGTGTGCAGCGATTGGGTGCCGCCTTGCGTCGCCGCCATGGCTTCGATCGCGGTGCGCGTGACGTTGTTGAACACGTCCTGCGCGGTCAGCGACCAGCCCGAGGTCTGGCAATGCGTGCGCAGCGACAGCGAGCGTTCGTCCTTGGGATCGAATTGCTTCATCAGTTTCGCCCACAACACGCGCGCGGCGCGCAGCTTCGCCACCTCCATGAAGAAATTCATGCCGATGCCGAAGAAGAACGACAGCCGCGGCGCGAAACGGTCGACCGCAAAATTCGCGGCCATGCCGGCCCGGACATATTCGACGCCGTCGGCGAGCGTATAAGCGAGCTCCAGATCGGCCGTCGCACCGGCTTCCTGCATGTGATAGCCGGAGATCGAGATCGAATTGAACTTCGGCATATGCGCCGAGGTGTAGGAAAAAATATCGGAGATGATGCGCAGCGACGGTTTCGGCGGGTAGATATAGGTGTTGCGCACCATGAATTCTTTGAGGATGTCGTTCTGGATGGTGCCGGCGAGTTTGGCCGCCGGCACGCCTTGCTCTTCGGCCGCGACGATGTAGAGCGCCAGCACCGGCAGCACGGCGCCGTTCATGGTCATCGACACCGACATCTGGTCGAGCGGAATGTCGGAGAACAGCGTGCGCATGTCGTAGATCGAGTCGATGGCGACGCCTGCCATGCCGACGTCGCCGGAAACGCGCGGATGATCGCTGTCGTAGCCGCGGTGGGTGGCGAGATCGAAGGCGATCGATAAGCCCTTCTGGCCCGCCGCCAGATTGCGCCGATAGAACGCGTTGGAATCCTCAGCCGTTGAGAAGCCGGCATATTGCCGGATCGTCCACGGCTGGGTGACATACATGGTCGGGTAGGGGCCGCGCAGATAGGGCGCGATGCCTGGATAGGTATCGAGGCCGTCGAGGCCGGCGAGCGCCGCCGCGTCGTAGGTGCTGTTGACGGCAATACCTTCGGGCGTCTGCCACGGCACGGCCGGTGCCGGCGCTACGACAGGCGTGTCGGCATAGGCAACCTGTGAAAAGTCCGGGATGCGGCTCATGCGTTCACCCGTTCTGCGCCAGAATATCGTAAGCGGCGGTCAGTGTCGCCAGTACGTCGCAGCCCTCGTAAATGAAGGATTGCACGCCAGCCGCCCGCAGCGCCGCCTCGTGCTCGCCCGGCCGCCCGGCGAGATAAATGTGGCGCGCTCCGGCCGCCTTGAGCCCCTCGACGGTCGCACTCGCGTCTTTCTCGTAGACCTTGTCCGAGGAGCACAGGCAGGCGAGTGGCGTGGCCGCGTTGTTAAAAGCCGTGGCAAAGGCGGGACCGTCGCCTTCGCCGCGGACCGCCTCGATGCCGCCGGCCTCGAAGAGATTCTTGGCAAAACTCGCGCGCGCGGTGAACTCCGCCGGCGCGCCGAGATTGGCGAGGAAGATTTTCGGCCGCGCTCCGGTTCTGGCCAGGATCTTGTCGGATCGCTCGCGCAATTGTTCGAACGGCTCGGCAAGACGAAGCCGCGGCAGCGCTTCGGCGGTCACTGTCCCAGTTTCTTCCGGCGCCGGTTTGACCGGCGCGACGTCAAGAACCGCGGGCAATGTTTCGTGCAGATCAGGATAGGCATTGGTGCCGGTCAGCACGTCCCTGCCACGAGCGACAGCCTTTTGCCGTTCGGCGCGCACCGTGGCGATACTATTCTGAATCGTGCCGGATTGCAGCGCCGCGAAGGCGCCGCCGGCTTTTTCCATGTCCTGGAAGATCGACCACGTGGCGGCGCAAAGCTCAGCCGTTAGCGCCTCGATGGCGCCGGAGCCCGCTGCCGGATCGGCGACCCGAGCCAGGTTCAACTCTTCAACGAGAACAAGCTGCGTGTTGCGGGCGACGCGGCGCGCCAAAGCGTCCGGCAGGCCGAGCGGCGCCGTATGCGGCAGCACCGTGATGGCGTCAGCGCCGCCGAAGCCGGCGGCCGCAACCGCGACCGTGGAGCGCAGCATGTTCACGTAAGGATCGAGCCGCGTCATCATGCGCCACGCCGTTTCAGCGGTGACCATCACGGATTTTGGCGTAAGCCCGCATGCCGCCTCGATGCGCGCCCACAATTTTCGCGCCGCACGAAATTTAGCTACGGTCAGGAACTGATCAGCATCCGCCGTGAGCCGAAAGTAAATCGCATCGCGCGCCGTTTCGAGCGCGATGCCGCCCGCTTCGAGCGCGCGCAGGTAGGCCACCGCGCTCGCCAGCGCGAAGGCAAGCTCCTGTGCCTCGGAGCCGCCGGCATTGTGGATGATGCGTCCGTCGGCAACGGCGAACGGGCCGCGAAAACCGGCGCCTGCCAGTTCGCTGATCATCGCGGCAAAGGATTTCGCAAGCTCGTCCCAGCCGCGCGCGCTCTTGCCGGACGCGGCAAAACCGCCGATTGGATTGATGCTAAAGCGCAGATCGACCGCAGCCGGCGCCATGCCGCGGCTTTTGACCAGCGCCGCGATATCGCGGACCACATGCCGTGTCGCCGGACTGAGATTGAGGTCGACCGCCGCGCCGGTAAGGTCGATGCCATCGAGCACGCGCGCCACCGATGCCGCCGACGCGGCAAGCCCGAATCCGTTGGCGCTGACCGAGCCGGCGAAGACCAGCACCAAGCCGGTGGCGCCGTTCTCCAAATCCTCAAGCGCCTGAGCGTTGGCGATCGCCGGATCGGGATGGTCGACCCGTTGCATCAGCGTCCAAACGGCGCCCGGGGCGCGGCCGGTGACAGAGCGCGCGGCAACTGCGCGCTCATAGAGCGGCTCAATTGTCAGGCGGTCGTAAGTTTTGCCCTCAAGCCTTTGAAATGGCGCGCCCTTGAGCGCGCTGTCGACCAGCCGGCGCCACTCATCGTGGGTCGCGGCCGGGAAATCGGCGGCAAAGGAAAAAGGCTCGGCGGCTGTCATCGAGGCAAAGTGCCATGCTTGGCCGGGCAGGGCCAATACGTCTTGTCGTGCAATTGCCGTGCCGGTCAAATTTATGGCGGCGGCAGCTTTTCGATGCCGCTTGCATCGATACGCTTGAGCGCGTCGGTCACGCGGGTACCCGCAATCACCCGGTCGGGGGCGATTTCGGTCAGCGGCACGAGCACGAAAGCGCGCTCGAACAGGCGCGGATGCGGCAGCGTCAGGTCGGGGGAGTTGAGGATCAGATCGCCATAGGCGAGGAGGTCGAGATCGAGGGTGCGTGGCCCCCAGCGGCGCTCGCTTCCGCGGTCGCGCCCGAACGCGCGTTCGACCATGAGCGCGCGGGCCAACAGATCACGCGGCGACAGCGAGGTGGCAACAGCGAACACGGCGTTGATGAAGGGCGGTTGATCGGTAAGGCCCCAAGGTGGCGTGCGGTAGTCCGACGAGCGCGCCAAAAGCCGCGCATCGTCGTCGCACAGCATCGCCACCGCTCGGTCGAAGGTCGAACGCACATCGCCGACATTGCCACCCAGCGCGATCAGCGCATCGGCAAAGGTCGAAGCCGCCGGCTCAGCCATGTCTGCGCGCGCGCGCGCGCTCGACGGTCACGCCGACGTCGTCGAACGTCGCGGCGATTGGCGCATGCGGCTTGTGCACGGTGACGCGCACTGCGGCAACGTCCGGGCAGCGCTCCAGCAAGGCCTCGGCGACCGCGCCTGCTGCCGCTTCAACCAGCCGGTAGCGGCGCGCGCAGAACGCCTCGCTGACGGTCTTCACCACCATGTCGTAAGACACGGTGTCCTTGAGCTTGTCGCTGCGTGAGGCGGCGGCGAGATCGATGTCGAGGACGAGATCGAGCCGGAATGTCTGGCCAACCTTGGCTTCGTGCTGCATCACGCCGTGATAGGCGTGGAGCGCCAGCCCGCTGACGAAGATCGCATCGCTCATCGCGCGCGCCTGATTGCCGCGGCCACCGCGAGCGCCTGCAGCGTCGGGGCGACGTCGTGGGTGCGGATGATGGCAGCGCCGTTCTCCGCCGCGATCATATTTGCGGCCAATGATCCGCCCAGCCGCTCGGTTGGCTCGGATGGCGTGACCGAAGCAATGAAGCGCTTGCGCGACGCGCCGACCAGGAGCGGCAGGCCGAAGCTGCGAAATTTTTCAAGCTTGGCGATGCACGCCATGCTTTGTTCCGGCGTCTTGCCGAAGCCGATGCCGGGATCGAGCACGATCCGGTCGCGCGCGATCCCCGCTGTCCAGGCGATTTCGAGCGAGCGCGAAAAGAACTCATCTACATCGGCGATAATGTCGATATGCGCATCGGTAGTCTCGCGATTATGCATGATGATGACGGGCGCACCGTGCTCGGCGATAATTCGTGCCATATCGGCATCGCGCTGCAGGCCCCAGACATCGTTGACGATGGCGGCGCCGGCCTCGAGCGCCCATGCCGCTACGCTGGCTTTGATGGTGTCGATCGAGACCGGGATGCCGATGGTAGCGACCGCGGGCAGGATCGGTTCGAGCCGCGCCCGCTCTTCCTCGGGCGAGACCGGACGCATGCCGCCGTAGGGGCGGGTCGATTCCGCGCCAACATCGATAATGTCGGCGCCTTCGGCGGCGAGCCGCCGGGCCTGCTCGATTGCCGCCGGCGGATCGAGAAACCGGCCACCGTCGGAAAACGAATCCGGCGTCACATTAAGGACACCCATGACCAAGGGACGCGCCAACTGTCGGACCTTGTCGAACAGTTGCGCCAGCACGTTGTCCGGCGCGGAACCGGCGCGACTGGTCTCGCTTGTGGCCGCTGCTTTGGCCATCATCCGGGTCATCCAGGCGGGTATTTGCCAAGCGGTATTGGCCGTGGCTTTGCGCGGTCAGTGAGTCCGAGTTAAGCCATGCCGCTTGCGCCCATGCCGCTTGCGCCCATGGCGCGAAAACGGCCCCTCTAATAGCGGATCAAGGGCTGCAGCCCTTTGGCGTCTTCGATCCAGCGGATCACCATGTTCACCGAAGGAAGAACGCGCACCAATTGGCGCTTGCCGTTGGCTTCCTTCATGGCGAGCGCAAGCCGCTGCGGATTGCGAAAGCGAAGCTCGTTGGCGGTGCGAACGCCGACGACCCGCAACAATTCGGCATATTCCCAGCCGACCCCCTTGATGCGCATGCGGTCGGCGGCAGTCACCCAGTCGAGAACCCGCTTCTCGTCAGCGCCGATCTTTTCTGCGAGCTTTAGCCGCTGCTTTGGTGTCTTGGCCGAACGTAGCAGCCCGACAGTGGTGCGAATCCCGTCCGATTTGAGGATCGCGGCGGCATCCGTTCCGATCCCCTGAATTTCGGTAATGGGATACGCCATCGATATCTCCCCTCAGACCAAATATCGTCGCGGCAACACTATTCGTACTCAAACAAACTGCGCCAGACCCGGAATCGCGGCGACAATTTCGCCAACGGCGTCCTCGCCCGCCTTCTCGCGCGCATAGGCGATGACGGCTCGGGTGACGCTCTGTACCTGGCCCATGCTCAGCCCCAGCGACATCAAGCGCATCCCAGTCCCCATGACCCCACCCATCGCGCCCCCCAACCCACCGCCACCTTCGCCCGCGGCCTTTTGGATCAAGGCCTCGGCTCCGGGGAGCTTGGCCAATAGCGGTTGCACCTTGTCGGGCGGCCCTTCCTTGACAAGGAAGTCGAGGATGATGCCGACCGCCGTTTCAGCGCTCGCGCGATCTATCCCGGCGTCGGCAACAAGCCGTGCGATGAGTTCGTCCATTGTCCCATGCCATCCCCCCGCACTTTCGGCAGGTTTTCGCCATATTGTACGCTCGGCTGGGGTGTGACAAGCAGATGCGGCCGATTTGCCACACGGAGACCGTCGAAGCATGCCGGAGCGTTGCAAACATGCAACGCTTTGGCGCCGCGCCGCGATGGAATTGACGAAAGACGCTGATTATAAAACAAAAGCTCCTGTCCGCCGGTGCGGCAGCGTGACGAGCAAGGTGATGTCATGACGGCAACGGACGCTCTGCCCAAGGTCCTCGAACGCGTCGATGGAGATCTTCAAGCAAGCCTCGATCGCTTATTTGCGCTGTTGCGCATCCAATCGGTGTCGACCGATCCGGCCTATGCCGCGCAATGCCGAAAGGCGGCCGAACACGTTGCGGCCGATCTGCAAAGCCTCGGCTTTGATACAAGCGTGCGCCCGACGGCCGGCCACCCAGTGGTAATCGGCAAAAGCGGCAGCGGGAGAGCGGCTCTTCGTTCCGGCGCCAGTGCGCCGCGCGTCCTGTTCTACGGCCATTATGACGTCCAGCCGGTCGATCCGCTCGACCTCTGGAAGAGCCCGCCCTTCGAGCCGCATATCAAGACGCTCGAAAATGGGCGAAAGATCATCGTTGCCCGCGGCGCTTGCGACGATAAAGGCCAGGCGATGACGTTCATCGAAGCCTGCCGCGCGTTCAAGGCGGTCACCGGCGCCCTGCCGCTCGATATCACGATGATGATCGAAGGCGAGGAGGAATGCGGCTCGAAGAACCTCTTCGATTTCGTGCGCGACAATGCCGCGGAGCTCAAGCGCGATCTGGCATTGGTTTGCGACACCGGCATGTGGGACGCCGAGACGCCTTCGATTACGACCTCGTTGCGCGGGCTGGTCTATGAAGAGATAAGACTAACCTGCGCCGACCGCGATCTCCATTCCGGCCTATTCGGCGGTGCCGCGCGCAATCCCATCCACGTTCTCGCCGATATTCTTTCGGCGCTGCACAAGCCGGACGGCTCCGTAGCCATTCCCAGATTTTACGACGGCGTCCATGAACTGCCTGACGACATCAAAGCCGATCTCGCGGGATTGGGGCTGACGCCCGAGAAATTTCTGCAGCCGGTCGGCCTGAAGATCCCGGCCGGCGAAAAAGGCCGCATGCTGATCGAGCAGATTTCGACGCGGCCGACCGCCGAGGTCAACGGCATCATCGGCGGCTACACCGGGGAGGGGGCCAAGACCGTCATTCCCGGCAAAGCAATGGCCAAGGTCTCGTTCCGCCTCGTCGGTGCGCAGGATCCGGAAAAAATCCGCGCCGCTTTCCGCGATTTTGTCCGCGCCCGCGTTCCGGCCGATTGCACGGTCGAGTTCGGCAATTTCACCAGCGCGCCGGCATTCGAAGTGGCGTTCGACAGTCCGGCGCTGACCAAGGCGCGCGCCGCGCTCGGCACGGAATGGGGCAAGAAGGCGGTCACCGTCGGTGCCGGTGGCTCGATCCCGATCGTCGGCGATTTCAAAACGGTGCTCGGCATGGATACGCTGATGGTCGGTTTCGCACTCGACGATGACCGCGTCCATTCGCCGAACGAAAAATACGATCTCAAATGCTTCCACAAAGGCATCCGCAGCTGGGCGCGGATCTTGGCGGCGCTGGCGGATTGAAGTGCGCTAGTTGGGAGCGATGGGCGGCCGAGATTGCAGTCGGGCGGACATCAGACGAAGGTGACGCCTTCGGTTTTCTTCCCGGGCTGTGGGCTGTGGGCTGCGGCGTTTGCGGCTTTGCAGAAGCGTCAGTTGCTGGCTGGCGGACTCATCCTGTAGCACGATGCGGACGATGTGTTCATAGAGCGACTTCGGCGAGACCGGCTTGACCAGCAATTCGTCCGCGCCCGAGTTTCTCACCGTTAAGGCCGCAGCTTTGGTCAGATAGCCCGACAGGACGATGATCGGCGTTTTGTGAACGGGCGATTGGACGTCCTTCACCATTTTGATGAAGCGAAGACCATCGAAAATGGGCATGACCAGATCGGTGATGATGATGTTCGGCATCATGCCGCGCGCGATCTCGAAAGCCTCGACGCCGTTCTCCAACTCGTAAACCTCGCGGCTGCCAAATCCGAGCAGCATCGAGAGCACCAACCGCCGGGAAAACGGCTGGTCGTCCACGACCAGAAAGCTCGTTCGGGAGAAATCCAGAGGAAGAGATGAACGACTGACGGACAACGACATGGTTGAATACCGGCGCTTAAAGCCCCCTCACAGGGCGTTGGCCGCGCGATGATCCGGCTGCTGGCGCGCCGCGGTGCTGAGGTCCTCGACGATCCGCGAAACGGCGCTCCTCGCTGTCGCCAGGGCGGTGCAAATGCGGTTTTTGCTGGGTGAGTCCGGCCAGCCAGAGAGCGTGCTCTCCTGCTGTTCGAGAGCAACCATGAGATTTTGTAGCTTCGTCAAAACGTCTTGCGGCCTTGCATCGAGGAAGTGGGCCTGAAGTGTGCGTGACAGAAAATGCAGCACGTCATTGTCGCCGGTCCGCGATGGCGAAACGCTGTGATCCTCGATCGCGTTGGCCGCTTTCGACATCGATCGTCCCCTTTATCAATGCCGGTGAGCGGCCTCGAAAACGCGTCCCACTCATCGGTCCCACCAAGCCAACTCATACAGCAAAGCCGGTTCCATCGGATCGAGAATACATGGGAATGCTGTCAGAAATTGCCTGACGTCTTAACCGATCGTTCACCGTAGAGGTGCGGTTGAGGTGATGCGGTGCCGCGCCAAGTCAGGCGGCTGCGGCTCGCTATAGATCGAGCCAGCCTTGTGTCGAGGCGTAGCGCACCAATTCCGCGCGGGTCTTCAGCCCGAGCTTTTCGAGGCCGCGGGCCTTGTAGGTCTCGACGGACTTCACGCCGACGTCGAGCCGCGAAGCGATCTCTTTGTTGGTCAAGCCCAGCCCCGCCATTTTCAGAACAGCGGTCTCGCGCTCGGTCAGCGCCGGCGCGGTGCTGCCATGCGAAGATGGCTTGCTGCGGCCGCGCTTGCCGTCGACGACGCGTCCCGAGATTGCCGGATCGACATACACTCCGCCGACCATGACCGCGCGGATGGCGTGAACGAGATTTTCCACCGCCGATCGCTTCAAGACATAGCCGCGGACTCCGGCTTCCAGCGCTTGATTGAGATAGGCGCGGTCTTCGTGGAGGGTGAGCATCAGCACGCTCAACTCCGGGATTTCGCCGACAAGGCGCCGGCTCAGCACGATTCCGTTGATCTCCGGCATCGAAATATCAAGCACGGCGACGTCGGGACGTGTCTCGCGAATGACCTTCAATGCGGCCAAACCGCTGCCCGCTTCGCCGACCAGTTCGAAATCATCTTCCGCGCGGATGAGATTGCGCAGCCCGTCTAGGACAATCGGATGGTCGTCGGCCAGCACGATTCGGGTTTTGCTCATGCCGCCGATCTCTGGCCGTCGAGGGTGATGCGGGCGAAGATCGTGGTGCCGGCGCCGGGGGCGGTTTCTACGTCGAGCGTGCCGCCGACCAGCGCCAGCCGCTCGCGCATGCCGTCGAGGCCGAGGCCGCGGTGATTGCCGGCTTTGGCGGCCTGCGCGCCGACATCGAAGCCGCAGCCGTTGTCCTCGACGATCACCTGCAGCGTTGCGTCCGTCCGCCGTATGACGACGCTCACATCGGACGGCCGTCGGGCGTGCTTTACGATGTTGGTAAGCCCTTCCTGGACGACGCGGTATACCGCAGTTGCGATTTCATCCGGTACATCATCGAGGTTCGCACCGTCGCAGTGAAAATCGACCTCGGTGCCGCATTGATCGCTCCATTCGGCGATGTAGCTCGCAAGCGCCTTGCGCAAGCCGAGTTCGTCGATCGAGGGCGGCCGCAATTCCCACGCGATCCGGTGCAGCGTCTTGCCCATCTCCTCCATTCTCTTGCGCACGAGATGCAAGCGTTCGCGGGCCACGCCGGAGGTCAATGCATCGATCTCGTTGAGTTCGAGAATGGCGGCGATCAGCCTTTGTCCCGCTTGATCGTGCAGCTCGTGCGACAGGCGCAGCCGTTCATTTTCCTCGGCCATCGACAGATGCCGACGCAACCCAGTCACCAGGTGCGATTTGCTTTCGCTGTCCGCCGCCAATTGCGCGTTGGCGCGCGATAGATCAGCCAGCAGGCGGTCGCGTTCGGTCAGCAGCGCGGCGGCGGGGAGGGACCAGAACGAAGTGATCGCGAGGAACATTTGTAGCGTAAAGATGCGCGTGGATATATCGGCATTTGCAATCATGGGGTTGCCGACCCCGAGGACTGCGAACATGCTCGCAACGATCGCGACCAGGAATGTCGACGTGGTTGCGCCGAGGATGCCAAACCGTAGAGTGGCTAACAAGATTGCCGGTGCGAGCAAAAACACGAACGGTCGAAAATATACGACACAAATGCTAATCACGATGAAAATCGCGAATATGGCCGCCGCTTCCGGAGCTCGCTCTCCTACCCGCCAAACATGCCGCTCTTTCGACGTGATGCTGATCAGGAAGGGCGCGGCGATAATCATGCCGAGCGCATGCCCTGAATACCAGTTCCGCATCACGGCCGAACCGAATATTTCATGCGTCGTGTGAAATCCGATCGTTGCAATGATAGTGCTTCCGATCGCTGCAACGCCGGCGATGGCGATAAAAATGAGCAGGTTTCTCAGGAAATTGAGATTGGCCGCGTCGACCCGGAACAGTTTCAGTAACGCCAGTGCGGTGGCTATCTCGACAATATTCGCCGCGAACAAGGTGATGCAAAAAAAAGGTGCGTTTCCGGCAACCAACCCGGCCAAGCTGTTTGCCGCGGTGCCACCCGCGAGAAGCAACGAATAGAGGATTGGGCCGTGGGCGTAACGCAGTAGCACGGCCAGGATAATCGCATTCGACGGCCAAATCGTTGCAATGAGATTGGAATGCCGCGCGAATTCGATCGTAGCCAGCGAGCTGGCGAATATCGCCAAAAGCAGCAGTGGATAGGCGATGCCCGATAATGTCGGGGCTGGTTCCTCAAGCGCTGCAGCCTGGACTGCCCAGTCGGTGGTTTGCGGCCGCAGCTTGTCGATGGCGGTCGACTGCCGACTTGGAAAGATAAATGCGAGTACCTTCGATGGCGCTATTGTCATATCGAATGGCGCGCTACGACGGTTGAATGTCCACGGTTCACGAGGTCGCCGAATCCTTGCAATTCCGCTACGGATAATCTCCGCCCTTGACTCTGGGGTAAGTGCGGAGCGCACGCAAGTTTCCCGTTTGTTTGGTACACCTCATTCCGTCGCGGCAGCGATCAGCCGCGGACTGACAAAGCGCTCCAGCCGGCCCGCATGGGGATGCAAGAGCGCCCAATCGTCGACAGGCAGATCGATGACAACGAGGCCCGAAGTGGGAAGCTTCTCGTTGAGCTCTTTGCGCATACCCACGTCGCCCCCTGCAATTAATTGCAGCGCGAGATTGTGCAGCCCGGGATTATGGCCGATTACTGCAAGCGTATGCGCCTTGCGCGTTTCCCCGATAGCGCCGATCAGCGCCTCCGGACTGGCATTATAAATCCGCTCATCGGTGATCGTGCGCGGTGCCTTGGCAAAGGCTGGGGTGACCAGCGCCCAGGTCTCTTGCGCCCGTTTTGCCGAAGAGACGAGAGCGAGATCGGGAAGGAAGCCGTGATGCGCCATATAGGCGCCGATCGCCGACGCGTCGGCGCGCCCGCGTTTCATCAGCTTGCGGTCGCGGTCGCGTTCGCCCGGCGCGGCGCGCTCGGTTTTGGCATGGCGGAGCAGCATCAATCGGCGCATCGCGGTAATGTCGCTTTCCGGGCCTAACCTGTCTAGTGCTGCAGAGATGGACTCCCTACATTGCAGCGGCATGCCACGGGAAAAGCGTCGTAAAGCGTCGTCATGAGCGACCCCGATAATAAGGCCTATGGCGACAGCTGGTACGCCGCGACGATGGTGGAAGCGCCGCCGCGGCCTTCCCTATCGCTCGACCTAGATGTCGATGTCTGTGTGATCGGCGGCGGGCTCGCCGGACTAACCACGGCGCGTGAAGTGGCGCGCCGCGGCTGGTCGGTCGTGCTGCTGGAAGCCGGCCGGCTTGCGCAGAGCGCTTCAGGCCGCAATACCGGTTTCGTGCTGCCGGGGTTCGGTGCCGACGCCGACAAGCTGGTCGCGCGCGTTGGATTCGAACGCGCCAAGGATTTGTGGTCGCTGGCGCAGGCCGGCCTCGATTATGTGCGCACCACAATTCGGGCCGAAAACGCGCCCGGTACCGGCACGCAGAATGGTTGGCTCTACGTTTCCAAAAAAGACAACAACGATGAATTCGTCAGCTATGTCGGAGTGCTCGGCGAGCTGGGCTGCGAGATTGAGGGCTGGCCGACCGAGCGGGTGCGCGCGGTGCTGCGCAGCGATCGCTATTTTAACGCCATCAATTACCTGCAGGCGATCACCATCGATCCGCTCAATTACGCGCTGGCGCTTGCGTCCGCCGCCGAACGCGACGGCGCGCGCATCTTCGAGCATACGCCGGCTCTGTCGATCGATCCGACCGGCGTTCGCAAGCGCATCGTGACGCCCGGCGCCCGATTGCGCGCCAACCACGTCGTGCTGTGCGGCAATGTGGAGCTTGGGCAGCTGATGCCGCGGCTCGCCGCCACGCTGGTACCGGTGACGACTTATGTCATTGCCACGGCGCCGCTCGGCGAAAGGCTCGCGGAAGCGGTCGGCTATCGCGGCGGCGTCAGCGACTCTGACCTCGCCGATAATCACTACCGCATCGTCGGCGGCGATCGCTTGATGCTGTCGGGCCGCTCGACACCGTGGATGAGAGACCCGCATCGCTACGTCGGCGCGCTGACTGCCGATATCAAAAGAGACCTATCCGCAACTCGGCGACGTCACCGCCGATTACGCCTGGGCCGGCACCTTGGGCATTACGATGCACCGTATGCCGCAGATCGGCGAGCTTGGGCCGGGGGTCTGGCTCGCCAGCGGCTTCGGCGGCCATGGGCTGAACACCACGGCGATGGCCGGCAATATCGTCGCGCGCGCGATCGTCGAAGGCGACGCGACCTGGCGGCAATTTACGCCGTTCGAATTGGTTTGGGCGGGCGGCGCGTTCGGCCGGGTCGCGGCGCAGGCTCGCGTTTGGATCAAGCGGCTGCGTGATCGCATCGAAGAGCGTCGTGCCAAGGCGCGCGAACTTGCCCATCGTCAGGCGCGAGACGCGGAAATGGCGCGAGCGGTGCGACAGGACGCAGTTGAGGTGGACCCAGGGCAACGGACAGAGGTGCCGGAGGCCGCCGCATCTCCCGTAACGGATTTGGTCCCGCTCGAAGAACCGGTTACCTCGACTGAATCCATTGTTCCGTCGCACGTCGGCGCGGAGGGTGCCGGGTTACCCGAACTGCCGCCGCAGCAGTTCCCAGCGATCCAGCCAAGGCGTAAAAGACGCCGTGGCGGCGGCAAAAGCAGCACCGGAGGCGGGGCCAGCCAGGGCACCGATGAGGGTGCCAAGCCTTAAGTGCGCGCCCCCCGGGACAAATCGGCAACAGGTTGGCCGTAAATTCACCATTCGGCATTTCGGACCTTCGCCCTTGCTCAGTTTGCGGTATGATCCGATTCACCTGGGCAAGCCAGGGGGTGGGTGACGATGCCGTCGATTGCTTTGCGCTTAGCGCTTGTGCTGCTTGTCATTATCGCGCCGGGCATTGCCGCCGCGGCGGATCTGCCGCAGCAGGCCCCGCCGCCGACAGCGCCGACGGCCTATGCACCCGCCGTTCCGGACTGGATCGTTACCATCGGCGCCGAGGGCCGGATTATTCCGGCTTTTCCGGGCGCTGCGGACAAAAAGCTCGGCTGGTCCGCTCTGCCACTATTCAGCATTCGCCAAGCGG
The DNA here is from genome assembly GCA_963784325.1 of uncultured Alphaproteobacteria bacterium. GTDB lineage: Bacteria > Pseudomonadota > Alphaproteobacteria > Rhizobiales > Xanthobacteraceae > BOG-931. The sequence goes on from CAWARC010000017.1 coordinate 125,841, forward strand.
GCACGCCGCCGGACTTTTTCGGTCCGCGCGACAGTTTCAGCTTTAGCCTCATCAACACCGCCATGTTTCAGTTCGGTCCGGCGCTGCAATTTATCAATCAACGCAAGGCCTCGGACTATGCCCAGCTGTACGGGCTGGCCGATGTCGACTACGCCGCCCAGGTCGGCGCCTTTGCCAATTTCTGGCCAGTCTCGTGGCTGCGCCTGCGTGGCGAGGTCCGGCAAGGCATCGGCGGCGAAACCGGCATCACCGGTGACATCTTCCTCGATGCCGTCGTGCCGGTGGGGCAATGGACGATTTCGGGTGGGCCGCGGGTGACATTGCAAACAGCCGCGGCGACGTCGCCCTATTTCAGCATCACGGCGGCGCAGGCTATCACGGCGAATGCCTTACAACCGGGTTTAGGGACGTTGACGGCCTACAATGCCGGTGGCGGCCTTTATTCGTATGGCGCCGGCACACAGCTGCAATACACCTTCAACCCGACATGGACCGCTCACGCCTTCGTCGAATATCAGCGGCTGACGGACTCCGCCGCCAATTCGCCGCTGGTGACGCAGCGCGGTTCGCCAAATCAGCTCACCTACGGCCTCGGCGCCACTTATTCCTTCAATATGCGACCACTGTGGTAACGTTCAGCGCCCCTCACGCCGCGTCATAAAGGCGAGCCGCTCGAACAGGTGCACGTCCTGTTCGTTCTTGATCAGCGCGCCGTGGAGCGGCGGAATGAGCCGCTTCGGATCGCGCTCGCGCAATGTTTCGACGGAAATATCCTCGACCATCAGAAGCTTGAGCCAGTCGAGCAGTTCGGACGTCGATGGCTTCTTTTTCATGCCGGGCACATCGCGGATTTCGTAGAACAGCTTTAGCGCCTCGGCGACCAGGCGATGCTTGACGCCGGGGAAGTGCACCTCGACGATCGCGCGCATGGTGTCGGGATCGGGAAAACGGATGTAGTGGAAGAAGCAGCGGCGTAGAAACGCGTCCGGCAGCTCCTTCTCATTGTTCGAGGTGATGACGACGATCGGGCGACGGCGGGCGTGGATGGTTTCGCCGGTCTCGTAGACGAAAAACTCCATGCGATCGAGCTCTTGCAGAAGATCGTTGGGAAATTCGATATCGGCTTTGTCGATCTCGTCGATCAGGAGAACCGGACGCTCGTCGGCAACGAAGGCCTCCCACAGCTTACCGCGCTTGATATAGTTGCGGATGTCCTTGACGCGGGCATCGCCCAATTGGCTGTCACGCAGCCGTGTCACCGCGTCGTACTCGTATAGCCCCTGCAAAGCCTTGGTGGTCGATTTGACGTGCCATTCGATCAAGGGCGCGGCGAGCGCCTTGGCGATCTCGATCGCCAGCACGGTCTTGCCGGTGCCAGGCTCGCCCTTGACCAAGAGCGGCCGCTCCAAGGCGATCGCCGCATTGACCGCAACTTTGAGGTCGTCAGTGGCGACGTAGGCGCTGGTGCCTTCGAAACGCATAAAATTCCACTCGTTTGATGTTTGCGAAATTAGATCACGTCGAACTCGGCGCTTACAAGACACCGTCGTGTGCACCGCGACGTCGATATGGCACAAAAGCTTGGCGCCTCGGCAATTTTTGCCCGCAAACCGGCAGAACTGTTCTAGGGAGAACCGCTCCACGATCATAAGGCATTGAAATCATGTCATAATGTGATGGCACGCCGTTTGCTGTCTTCGGCTCCGAGTGCGGCTGTCCGCCGCTGTCGCGTTGAGATCGAGTTGGAGACACGTCAATGGGTATCTTCGATGCGTTGACCACCGCGGTGGCTGGTCTACAGGCACAATCGTTCGCCCTACAGAATATTTCCGGTAACATCGCAAACTCGCAGACCACAGGTTACAAAGAGACCGACACGAGCTTTCAGGATCTGGTCTCCCAAGCGTCGCTGAATCAGCAGACGACAGACGGCGTCATCGCCAACTCCGTTGCAACCAACACCGTGCAGGGTACCATCAACTCGACGCAAGTCTCGACGGATATGGCGATTAACGGCGACGGCTGGTTCGTGGTCGCCCAACCGACAGGTTTTACCGACAATCAGCCGGTTTTTTCCGGCGTCACCGATTTCACCCGCGCCGGAAATTTTCAGCTCAATGACAACGGCAACCTGGTCAATGCTGCCGGCTATTACCTCATGGGTATCCCCGTCAATGCTACGACCGGGAATCCCGAGGGCAGCGTTCCGCAGGTTTTGCAATTCCAAAACAATTTCATCCCGGCGCAAGACACCACTGCGATCACCTATCAGGCGAACCTGCCGAGCGCGCCCTCTTCAGGAGCTGTTAATCCCTCTGATTATGCCAACAATCCGATCGCTGGATCGGAAATTGTCGGCACCGGCGCCTCGCTGTTGCCAGACGCCGCGGCGACCGGGACCGGTACAGTCGGCAGCCTGACTGATGCAACCACGCTGACGTCGCTAGGCCTCGCCGCCAATGACACCGTTTCGATCGGCGATGGCACCAACACGACGGTCTATACGGTCACCAATACCAGCACCGTGGGCGATCTGATCAACTCCATCAACTCCGGCGGTGCCGGCAACGCGGCGGTGACCGCGTCGCTGGCCGGCGGCAATATCGTGCTGACCGGGAACAATGATACGGCTACGATCTCGGTCAGCGGCAGCGGGGCCAATGATTCCTCCGATCTCGGCTTCGGCGCCGCCAACAATTCGTTCCCGCCGACCAACCTGCTCAGCCAGGGATTGACGGGCAAAACACTGACCGTGTCCGTCGGTGGTGGTGCGCCGCAAACAATCACCTTCGGCACCGGCGCCGGCGACGTAGAGACCATGGCTCAATTGCAGACAGCCGTGCAGAGTCTGACCGGCGCGATCGGTTCGGTGAACACCACCAATGGCAACGTCAGCCTTTTGGCGACTGACCCGACAGCGACGCTCACCGTCGGCGGCACTGCGTCCCCGTCGATTTTTGGTATCCAAACTCCGTCCGTTGCGCCAGGAAATGGCACCGTCATTGGCAGCGATCTGACAACCTTTACCAACCAGTCGGTCGCCGGCGGCTCCATCACCTCCTACGACAGCGAGGGCAACCCACTCAATATTCAGTTCCGCTGGGCGCAAGTCGGCAGCGGTTCCGGCGACAACACATGGAATTTGTTCTATCAGACCAATTCCAGTGCGAGCGGTACGCAACCCGCCTGGCAAAACGTCGGCCAGAACTTCATCTTCAATTCCAGCGGCCAGCTCGTCCAACCGACGGCAAGCGCGTTCAATATCCCGGCCTTGACCGTCAACGGCGACACGCTGAACAACGTGGAAATCAATTTTGGCAGCGGTGGCTTGACTCAGTTCGCCAACACCAGCGGCACCGCTCAGGTCACCCAGCTCCAGCAAAACGGTTTTGCCGCCGGGCAGTTGCAGTCGGTCGCGGTTGATAGCGAGAATCGCGTGGTCGGCACTTTCACCAACGGCCAAACAATCCCGTTGGCGCAGATTACGCTGGCGACGTTCAACGGCGAGAATTCGCTACAGGCGCTTAACGGCGGAGCTTACGCCGCCACCGCCGATTCTGGGCCGCCGATCTACGGCGCAACCGGCAAGATCGACGGCAGTTCGCTGGAATCCTCCAACGTCGATATTTCCACCCAGTTCAGCAATCTGATCGTGGCGCAGCAGGCTTATTCGGCCAACGCCCGTGTCATGACAACGGCGAACCAAATGATCCAGAGCCTACTGCAAGTGATCCAGTGATTTCGGGTGAGATTGCGCGGTCGCCGCCATGAGCATTAACCAGGCGCTGTCCGCCGCCGTCGCTGGCGTCAACGTCACCCAGCAAGCGCTGTCGGTAATCTCCGGCAACGTGGCGAACGCCAATACGCCCGGCTATGTTGACGAGAGCGTCAATCAGGTCGAGGTCGGGATCGCCGGCCAAAGCGGCGCGGGCGTCAACATTACCGGCGTCAATCGCGATCTCAATACCCTGCTGCAGAGCCAGCTGTGGACCGAAACGTCGGGCGGTTCGTACGCCGACACCACAGCCCAGCTTTACCAGCAGCTTCAGCAAGTCTACGGCACGCCGGGATCGTCGACATCGTTCGACGCCATCTTCAACAATTTCACCAGCGCGTTGCAGAGCCTCTCGACCAGCCCGAGTTCCTATTCGGCGCAGAGTGCGGCCGTTAGCGCCGCGCAAGGCGTGGCGCAAAACCTCAATTCGATGTCCACCGGCATCCAACAGCTGCGCAGCCAGGCGGAAGCCGGCATCGCCAACGGTGTGCAAACGGCCAATACCGCCTTGCAGCAGATCGCCCAAATCAATCAGGAGCTTGTGGCCTCTTCGCCGGACAGCTCCACGGCGACGCTGGAGGATCAGCGCGACCAGGATATCACGCAGCTGTCGCAACTGATGAACGTGAACGTCGTGCAGGGGAGCAACAATCAAATTTCCGTCTTCACCGGGACCGGCCAGCAATTGGTCGCCAACAACCAGGCGGCGCAATTGTCATTCAACGGCGTCGGAACATTGACGGCGACGTCGCAATGGAGCGCCAATCCCAGCCAAGACGGCGTTGGCACCATAACCCTGACTTCGCCAGGCGGCGTGACGACCGATCTGGTCGCGACAAACTCCATTCAGTCGGGCCAGATCGGCGCCTACCTGCAGATGCGCGACAGCATCCTGCCGCAGGCGCAGGCCCAGCTCGACGAGTTGGCAAGTCAGATGTCGCAGGCGTTCTCGAACCAGACGACGTCCGGTGCGGCGGTGACGTCCGGCTCGCAGGCCGGCTTTAGCGTCGACGTCGGGGCCTTGTCAGCGGGCAACACCGTCCAGCTTACTTATACGGATGCGCAGAATAACTCGCATACCGTCACCGTCGTCGCTTTGGGTCCCGGCGGCACGTTGCCTGCGCAACCGGCCAATGCGATCAATCCCACGATAGGAGTTAATTTCTCTGCGGGCATGGGCTCGGTGGTGTCGCAGCTCAATGCCGCGCTCGGCACGAACCTGCAATTCTCCAACCCATCCGGCACTGTGTTGCAGGTACTCAATAATGGCGCCGGCAATGTCGTCAATTCGTTGTCGGCGACCTCGACCGTCAACTCCTTGCAGAGCGGCAACCCGCAACTGCCGCTGTTTACCGATGACGGCCAGCCGATTACCGGTGCTATAACCGCATCTGGCTCGCAGACCACGGGTCTCGCCGCAGCGATCCAGGTCAATCAGGCGCTTGTCGCGTCGCCGTCGGCGTTGACCGCCTATGCGGCAAATACCGCGTCGGGGGATCCGACCCGGCCGAATTTTCTCCTCAATCAGATAACCAACGCGGTACTGGCCTATTCGCCGACAACCGGCCTAGGCACCAGTGCGACGCCCTATAGCGGCACGCTTTCGCAATATATGAGTGCCTTCGTGAGCCAGCAGTCACAGGCCGCGAACGCCGCGACCAATTTGCAACAAGGTCAGGATACGGTCCTTACCGCCCTGCAGCAGCGGTTCAACGATCAATCGGGTGTCAATATCGACACCGAAATGTCCAACCTGATCACTCTGCAGAATGCATACAGCGCCAATGCCCGAGTGATGTCGACCGTCCAGCAAATGATGTCGGCGCTGTTGCAGGCGGTGTCGTAATGAGCATCACCGGACCGGGATCGATTACTGCGGCCAATGTGCTGGCTCAGACCAATATGATGACTCAGCTGAACACGCTGGGTCAGGAATTGGCGAGCGGACAGGCGGCGCAAACCTATTCTGGGCTGCAATCGCAGGCCGGCGTGGCGTTGGGGCTCAACGCGCAACTGTCGGCCATCACTGGTTACAGCAATACTGCGACAACGGTCGGCACGACGCTAAGCGTTGCCCAGTCGGTATTGACTCAGCTCGGCACGGCCGGCAGCTCAACGGTGCAGGCGATAAATCAGCAAAGTTTCATTCCAGCTCAACAATAACGGCCAGACGACTACTCAGGCCGCGGCCACGGTCCAGCTCGACAATATTCTGTCGCTGCTCAATACTCAGGTCGGCAGCAACTATATTTTTTCCGGCAGTGCGACCAACCAGCCATCCGTCGCCAGCGCTTCGGACATTCTCAACGGCAATGGCGCCCAGGCCGGCTTGACCCAGGTGATCTCGGAACGGCAGCAGGCCGATCTCGGCGTCAGCGGTCTCGGTCATTTGAGCACCGCCAGTGGGGCGGCGCGGGTTCTCCACCGTGACGCTCAGTCAGGACGGCACGCCATTCGGCTTTCAGCTTACCGGCGTGGATTCCAGTCTGACCGGCGCAACGGTCACCGGCCCGTCAGGTTCGCCGCCGTCGATCTCGGTTGATCTCGGCTCAAATCCAAATCCGGGCAATTCGATCCAGTTCCAGCTCACGCTTCCGGATGGCTCGACCCAAACCATTTCGCTGCAGGCAACAACGAATTCGCCGCCGGGCGCCAATCAGTTCACTATCGGCACGTTACCTTCGGACACCGCGACCAATCTGCAGACGGCCTTGACGACCGCCATCACCGGTCTGACGCAGACCGCGTTGCCGGCCGCTTCCGCGATGGCCGCGGCCAATGATTTCTTCGGCTCCAATCCGCCGCTGCGCGTCAACGGCTCGCCGCCCGACACCTCGACCGCGCTGGTCAACGGCACCACGGCAAATACTGTCTTCTGGTACACCGGCGAAAACGGCGGAACGCCGGCGCGCCAGACCGCGACGGCGCAGGTCGGCCCCACGACGACGGTCGATTACGGCATGCGCGCCAACGAGCAGGCGCTGACCACCTTGGTCGCCAACGTCGCCGTGCTCGCGGCGACCACCTATTCGGCAAGCGATCCCGAATGCCCAGGCGAACTATCAGGCATTGAGCCAAGATGTTGCGACGAACCTCGACGGCCAGCCGGGCACCCAGACAGTCAGCGATATCGAGGCCGACCTGGCCAATGCTCAGACCACAGTCAGCAATGCCGGCACGCTGAATACGCAAACGCAGACCACATTGCAGGATATGTTGCAGAACATCGACGGCGTGAACCAGAATCAGATCGGCGAGGATATCCTGACGTTGCAGAACAGCCTGTCGGC
>CAWARC010000018.1:0-174696 GCA_963784325.1 uncultured Alphaproteobacteria bacterium
GCGCTGTCGGCCTGGAAGGCCGGAGACGTAGCCGCCGCGCGGAAATGGACCGACATGATCATGGCCGATCCGCAGACGCCGGCCGGAACGCGCAGCCGCGCCGAAGTTTTGAGCGAACTCATCGCGGCGAGCAATAAGGGCTGAATGAATGGCGTTCCGCTACCATTCCTCGCTGTTGCGCGCTGCCTCGGCGCTGGCGTTTTTGCTTGTGCTCGCTGCTTGCACCCCCGGCGGTCAGTTCGATCCGACGGAGGTCTTTAATTCGGACATGTTCGACAGCAAGACGAAGCTGAAAGGCCAGCGCGAACCGCTGTTTCCCAACGGCGTCCCGGGCACGACCACCGGCGTGCCGGCGGATCTGGTCAAGGGCTATCAACCGCCTCCCGATCAGACCGACGCGGATGCCTCCGCGCAGGGCGCGCCGGCTCCGGCTCCGGTCGGCCACGCCCGCAACGCCGGTGGAAAAACCGAAACCCAAGCCGAATGTCGCGGTTGGCCGGCCGCGAACGCGGTCAGCCAAGACCGAGAAGCCGCCATCGTCGGCGCCGACGCGGATCGACATCGGTGCGAAGGGCGCTCCGCCGCAGCAGCCTTCCGATGCGGTTTGGCCGAATTCGCCGCCGGCCGCGCAGCAAGGTGGACAAGTCGCGTGGCCGTCGCCGGCGCAGAGCGCACCGGCCCAGCAGGCCGCGCAGCCGTCGCAATCGATCTGGCCGGCTCCGCCGCCCACGGCCCCGACGCAGCCCGCGGCGGCGCCGTCAGCCGCATCAAATTCGCAATCGGGACAGTCATTCGATTCGATGTGGCCCAAGCCTACGGCGGGCAGCACGTCCACCCAATAGTCCGAAGCTCGGTGCTCGAGCGCCCGCCGCTTGGGGCACTCTATTATGTGTAAATGATCTTTGCGCACCGACCCGCTACTGCGCTTGGCCGGCACCAGGATGATATACAGCTTCTCTTTTCAAAGCCCGAGCCCATGTCCTTCACTGTCGCCATTGTCGGCCGGCCCAATGTCGGTAAATCGACGCTGTTCAACCGGCTTGTCGGCCGCCGCCTCGCGCTAGTCGACGATCAACCGGGCGTGACGCGCGACCGCCGCGAAGGCGAGGCGAAGCTCGGCGATCTGACCTTCAAAACAATCGATACCGCCGGCCTCGAAGACGCCGAACGCGAAAGCCTGTCGGCGCGAATGCAGGCACAGACGGCGGCTGCGATAGCGCAGTCCGATGCGGTGTTTTTTCTTTTTGATGCGCGTTCCGGTGCAACGGCGGAGGATCGCGCCTTTGCCAATCTCGTACGTAAGTCCGGCAAGCCGTCGATCCTGGTCGCCAACAAGAGCGAGGGCAGGGCCGGCGCTGCGGGCGCGCTCGAAGCCTATGCGCTCGGTCTTGGCGAGCCGGTTGCCATCAGCGCCGAACATGGCGAGGGCCTGGCCGATCTTTACGATGCGCTGCGCGTCGCGTTACCCGAGGCGACGGCCGAGCGGGAACCCGACGATGTCGTCATTGCGAGTTCGGAGCAGCCGCCGATCCGCATTGCCATCGTCGGACGGCCGAACACCGGCAAGTCGACGCTGATCAATCGTCTCCTCGGCGAGGATCGGCTATTGACCGGTCCTGAGGCCGGCATCACGCGCGATGCCATCGCCGTCGATCTTAATTGGCGAGATCATCGTTTCCGCATTCACGACACCGCCGGCTTGCGCCGCCGCTCCCGGATCGAAGAGAAGCTGGAGAAACTTTCGGTCGCCGACGCGCTCAATGCCATCCGCTTCGCCGAGGTGGTCATTGTGCTCATCGATGCGCTGACGCCGTTCGAGGAACAGGATATCCGCATCGCCGATCTCGTGGAGCGGGAAGGGCGCGCGGTCGTCATCGCGGTCAACAAATGGGATCTGATCGAATCGGAAACCGGGGCGCTGTCACGACTGCGCGGCGCCGTGGATCGGATGCTGCCGCAGATCAAAGGCGTGCCGGTCGTCGTTCTTTCGGCGAAACAGGGACAGGGCGTCGATCGGCTGATGGAAGCGGTTTTGACGGCGCATGAGGTATGGAACCGCCGGGCGCCTACGGCGGCGCTCAACCGCTTTTTGGCGCAGGCGACGTCGGCAAACCCGCCGCCCGCGGTCCGCGGCCGGCGGTTGCGGCTCGACTACATGACCCAGCCGAAGGCGCGGCCGCCGACCTTCGTGTTGTTTTCATCACGGCCCAACGCGTTGCCCGAGACTTACCGCCGCTATCTGATCAACAGCTTGCGCGAGCAATTTGCGCTGCCGGGCACGCCGATCCGGCTCACCATGCGCGCCAAGGCCAATCCCTATGCCGGGAAGAAACGGCGGCGGTGAAGTGCGCTGCGTCACGCTGGCGGCATGAATTGCAGAAGCTTGCCGGCGGGGAAATCGTAAAGCTTGCCAGTCTCCGTAAAGCCCGGCAGGCACAGATCGATGATTTTTCCTGCCACCTGTTCCGGCGTCGGCAGCGTCATCGGGTCTTCGCCGGGCATCACCAAGGCCCGCATCCGGGTGCGCGTCGGTCCCGGATTGAACAGATTGACTCGGACGGGTGTCGAGGTCGTTTCGTCGGCATAAGTCCGCGCCAGCGCGTTCAGCGCCGCCTTCGATACTGAATAGGGTCCCGCATAGGCGCGGGCGTTGGTCGCGGCGCCCGACGTGATGAAAACGGCGCGGCCGGCCGTCGAGCGCTTGAGCAGCGGGTCCATGGCGCGGATCAGGTGCCAATTGGCGGTGACATTGACCGCCATGGTCTCGTCCCAGCTCTGCGGCTCGACGTGATCGAGCGGCGAGCGTTGGCCGACAACCGCGGCGTTGCCGACGAGCACATCGAGACGCTGATAGCGTTCGTTCAGCGAGGCGGCCAGCCGATACAGGCCCGGGTAGTCGCGCATGTCGAGCGGCACCAGCGTCGCCGTACTACCGGCCGCTCGCACCGCATCGTCGATTTCTTCGAGCGCGCCTTGGGTGCGTCCGACAGCGACGACGTGGGCGCCTGCTTGCCCAAGCAATAGCGCCGTCGCGCGGCCAATGCCTCGAGTTGCGCCGGTGACCAGCGCAATACGCTCAGCAAGAGGCCGTGGCATTCCTCAGCTGGCCTCGGCGAGCAGCGAGAGCTGGCGCGGCGTCGCGTCTTGCCCCGAGCGGTCGGTCAGTGCTGTCGGGTATTCGCCGGTGAAGCAATGGTCGGTGAACTGCGGCCGCAGCGGATCGCGGCCTTTTTCGCCCATGGCGCGGTAGATGCCGTCGACCGAAAGGAAAGCCAGCGAATCCGCACCGATGAATTTGCGCATGGCTTCGAGATCGTGCGTAGCGGCAAGCAGCTTGTCCTGCTCCGGCGTATCGATGCCGTAGTAATCCGGGTGCGTGATCGGCGGCGAGGCGATACGGAAATGGACTTCGCGGGCGCCGGCCTCGCGCATCATCTGCACGATCTTCACCGACGTCGTACCGCGCACGATCGAGTCGTCGATCAGGACGATACGCTTGCCGCTCACCACCGCGCGGTTGGCGCTGTGCTTGAGCCGCACGCCGAGCTGGCGAATGTGCTGGGTCGGTTCGATGAAAGTGCGGCCGACGTAATGATTGCGGATGATGCCGAGCTCGTAGGGAATGCCGGATTCCTGGGCGTAGCCGATCGCCGCCGGCACTCCGGAATCGGGCACCGGAACGACTACGTCGGCGGCGGCAGGCGCTTCGCGGGCCAATTCCGCGCCGCTCGACTTGCGCACGTTATAGATGCTGCGGCCGCCGAGCACCGAATCAGGCCGCGCGAAATAAATATATTCGAAGATGCAGGGCCGCGGCGCCATCGCCGGGAACGGCTTGTGCGAATGCGCACCGTCCTCGTCGAAGATGAGGACCTCGCCGTTTTCAACGTCACGCACGTATTGTGCGCCGATGATATCGAGCGCGCAGGTCTCCGACGCGAGGATCGGACAGCCGTCGAGCTTACCGAGTACCAGCGGCCGGATGCCCAGCGGATCGCGCGCGCCGACGAGTTTCTTGTTGGTGAGGCCGACGAAGGCATAGGAGCCTTCGAGCATGCGCAGGCCTTCGATGAAGCGGTCGACGAAGCGGTTGCGGTGCGAACGCGCCACCAGATGCAGGATCACCTCGGTGTCGGTGGTCGATTGCATCATGGCGCCTTCGCGCACCAGCTGGCGGCGCAGCGTCAGGCCGTTGGTGAGATTGCCGTTGTGGCCGACGGCAAAGCCGCCGGCATTAAGCTCGGCAAACAGCGGCTGCACGTTGCGCAGGATGGTCTCGCCGGTCGTCGAATAGCGCACATGGCCGACCGCGGCGTTGCCGGGCAGGCGATCGATCACCTCGCGCCGGGAGAAGGCATCGCCGACCAAGCCGAGACGGCGTTCGGAGTGAAAGCGCTTGCCATCGAACGAGACGATGCCGGCGGCTTCCTGGCCGCGATGCTGGAGCGCATGCAGGCCAAGCGCGGTAATCGCCGCGGCATCGGGGTGGCCGAAGATTCCGAATACCCCGCATTCTTCGCGGAGCCGGTCCGCGTCCAGATCGAGGAGGTCGGGTTCGGTCATGAGTGCCTGGCCTCCAGCCTGTCCAGCTCGCTGTGCTGCTGGTCGGGGGTCGCATCCGGCGATTCGGTATCTTCAGGATGCGGCTTCTTCAGCTTGTTTAAAATGGTGCTTTCCGGGTCTTCCGGCAACATCGAGATCAGCCATTGCCCGGTGCCGGTCAGGACGACCCGCGATTTGGCGCTTCTGACCCATTCCGGCTGGCTGCGGTCGGGAACCAGCCAGGTGAAGAATTGAAAGGCGACAACCACAATGATCAGCCCGCGTCCGAGCCCAAATAGGAAACCAAGCGTGCGGTCGAGTGCGCCGACACGGCTGTCGAGCACCATATCGGAGACTTTTATGGTTAATACCGAGACAACCAAGAGCGTGATCAGAAATACGCCGCCGACCACAGCGACCGCGGCGACGACGTCGCTGTTGAAGTACTCTTTGGCGTAGGGGACCAGCTTTCCGTAGGAGTAGAGGGTCGCCGCGGCGGCCAGGATCCAGGCGGTGATGGAGAGCACCTCCCGCATAAAGCCGCGCACCATCGCAAGCAGCCCGGAAATCAGCATGACGACGATCAATATGATGTCGAGCAGCGTAATCGGCATTGGTTACCAGTCCGCTCGCCAGTGCACCGCGCTCGCCCCGCCCAGCCCGCCGCTGTATAGCCGGGCTCCGGCACGCCGTCACCCGTCTTCTCGGACGCTCAACAGGATCGGTGGCGTTCCAGGTCCTGACACCAAATTGCGAGGCTAAATCGTTGGCGCGTTCGTGCCAGACAAACCGGCACCGTTATGCATCCTGGCGACCCACGCGCCGCAGGGGCGGCGTCCCGTCGCGGGCGATGTCGGCGACGAGGTTGGCCAGCAGGCCGATGGGCGCCAGCGCAAAGCCGTCGGGAGCTTCGTTGTTTGCCGCCTCAGGCAGGATGGCTTTGGTGAAACCGAGCTTCTGCGCCTCCTTGAGCCGGGCCGCGGATTGCGCCACGGGCCGCACCGCGCCCGACAGCGACACTTCGCCAAAATAAACGGCATCGGCGGGAAGCGGGGCTCGCACCAGCGAAGATACCAGCGCTGCAGCCGCAGCGACGTCGGCTGCCGGCTCCTGGACGCGCAGGCCGCCCGCTACATTGAGGTAGACGTCATGGCCCGACAGCCGGACGCCGCAATGAGCCTCGAGCACCGCCAGCACCATCGCCAGCCGAACTCGGATCCCAGCCGACGACCGCGCGCCGCGGAGTCCCGAGCGACGTCGGGGCGACCAGGGCCTGGATTTCGACCAGGAGGGGGCGGGTCCCCTCAACCCCGGCGAACACAGCGGTGCCGGGGCTGCCGAGGTCGCGCTCGGACAGGAACAACTCGGACGGGTTCGCGACTTCGCGAAGCCCCGCGCCGGTCATCTCGAACACGCCAATCTCGTCGGTGGGCCCGAACCGGTTCTTGATGGCGCGCAGGATGCGGAATTGCTGCGAGCCTTCGCCTTCGAAGGACAAGACGGCATCGACCATATGCTCGACAACGCGCGGGCCGGCGATCTGGCCGTCCTTGGTGACGTGGCCGACCAGGATCACGGCCGCGCCGGTGCGCTTGGCGAAACGAATAAGTTCGGCGGCCGAACCCCGAACCTGAGTTACCGTGCCCGGGGCCGCGTCGAGGGCTTGCGTCCACATGGTCTGAATCGAATCGATGACCAGAAGCCGGGGCGTAACGCCTTGCGACAGCGTTGCCACGATGTCCTCGACCGAGGTTTCGGCAGCGACTTCGACCAACGCGTCGGACAGCCCAAGCCGTTCCGCGCGCAGCCGGACCTGCGCCACCGCTTCTTCGCCCGAGATATAGACGGCGCGGTGACGGCCGCGGGCGAAGGCTGCCGCCGCCTCAAGCAACAGCGTCGATTTGCCGATGCCGGGATCGCCGCCAAGAAGCAGAACCGACCCGCGCACCAGGCCGCCGCCGGTAACGCGATCGAACTCGGCGATGCCGGAGGCGAGCCGCGGCGCGTCTTGCGACTCACCCTTAAGCGGCTCGACGGCGAACAATCGTCCCTTGCGCGAGGTACGTCGCGGCCCTTCGGCGCCTTCCTCGACCAGCGTATTCCATTCGCCGCAGGCTTCGCACTTGCCGGCCCAGCGCGAATAGGCGGCGCCGCAATTTTGGCAGATAAAGTGCTGCGCCCGCGCCGCCATGTTACGTCCCGCGATAGACGAGGTGAGAGCGCGCGCCGAGACGGGTGAGAATCTCGTAACCGATCGTGCCCGCCGCTGCGGCGACATCGTCAAGGGTGATATCCGCGCCGATCAGCGTGGCGCGATCGCCGCGGTGCACGGCGCCGTCGGGCAAATCGGTGACGTCGATACAGATCAGGTCCATGGAAATGCGGCCGACAATCGGACAACGCTTGCCGGCGACGATGGCCGCGCCGCCGGGCCGATCGTCGGTGCCGCTGCCAGCACGCAACAGGCCGTCGGCGTAGCCGAGCGCCACGATGGCGACCCGCGTGACGCGCTTAGCCGTCCAAGTGGCGTCATAGCCGATCGTCTCGTCGCGTGCGACGCTGCGCAATTGCAGGATGCGGCCGGTCAGCTCGACGACGTTCTGCATTGGATTGGAGCGGCCCGGAGTTGGATTAACGCCGTAAAGCGCGGCGCCCGGCCGCGCCAAATCGAAATGCGCCGAGTTGGCGAGAAAGATTCCGGAGGAGTTGACGAGCGAAGCGGGCACGCTCGGGTACAGCCGATGTAACTCGCGAAACAGCTCGATCTGCTTGGCATTGAGCGGATGGTCGGAAATCTCGGCGCAAGCGAGGTGGCTCAGCAGCAGCGCAATGCCGTGATTTTCAGTCTGTGCGCGCGGGGCGAGCGCCGCCGCCTCGTCCGGCGAAATCCCGAGCCGACGCATGCCGGTATCGACCTGCAGCGCGGCGCCGCCCTGCCAGCCATGGGCGCCGACGAACGCGTCCCATTCCGCAAGCTCGGTCGTCGAGTTGATTACAGGCCGCGCGTTGATCTCGATAAAGCCGTCGCCCCAGTCGGGCGTAAAGCCGTCGAGCACATAGATGGTCGCGTCGTGTGCGCGCGAACGTACGGTTCGCGCTTCGGCTAGGTCCGCGACGAAGAATGTTTTGCAGCCGGCTTGTGCCAGCGTCGTCGCCACCTGCGACAGCCCAAGTCCATAGCCATTGGCCTTGACCACCGCGGCGCATTCGACGGTGAGGAGCCGATGCGCCAGCGCGCGCCAATTTGCTTCGATCGCGGCAAGATCGATGGTCAGCGTGCCGCCGGTCTCCGGCGCCGCCGGAGCGGAGTCCGCGGGGGAAAGGTGTTTTGCGCGTGGTAAGGCCGCCTCCATGGACGCGTTATGACTGGCGCAGCGGCGGCGGTAAAGCGGGCGAGCAGGGCCTAGAAATCCGGCCGGTGCGCCGTATCGAGATTGCCGAAGCGCGTGACGGCGGCGTCGAACTGCAATTCCACGGTGCCCGTTGGACCGTGACGCTGCTTCCCGATGATTACCTCGGCTTTGCCCTCGACCCGATTGCCTTCAGCCAGCCATTCATCGAATTTCTCGCGGTTCGATTCCATCGGCTTGCGCATCTGGTGATAATATTCCTCGCGAAACACGAACAGCACCACGTCGGCGTCCTGCTCGATCGAGCCTGACTTCGCGCAGATCGGACAATTGCGGCCGCTTGTCGTCGCGGTTTTCGACTTGCCGCGACAATTGCGACAGCGCCAGGATGGGAATGTTGAGCTCCTTGGCAAGCGCCTTGAGCCGGGTCGTGATCTCGGTGATCTCCTGCACGCGATTTTCACTGGAGCGGCGGCTGGAGCCCTGCAGCAGCTGGACGTAATCGACCACAAGAAGATCGAGCCCGCGCTGCCGTTTCAATCGCCGTGCGCGTGCCGCCAGTTGGCCGATCGAAAGACCGCCGGTCTCGTCCACATAGAACGGTAGGTTTTGCAGCTCGATCGAAACGTCCTTGATCTTCTCGAAGTCGCCCTCGTCGATGCCGCCGCGGCGGATCTTGTTCGAAGGTATCCCGGTCTGCTCGGAGATGATGCGGGTGGCGAGCTGCTCGGCCGACATTTCGAGCGAGAAGAAGCCGACGATGCCGCCGTCGACGGTTGCCATGTGGCCGTCAGCCCGGAGCTCACCGGCCCACGCCTTGGCGACGTTGTAAGCGATGTTGGTGGCGAGCGCGGTTTTGCCCATGCCCGGCCGGCCGGCCAGGATAATCAGATCGGAGGGCTGCAGCCCGCCCATCCTGCCGTCGAGGTCGGTCAAACCGGTCGCCAGTCCGGACAGGCTGCCGTCGCGCTGATAGGCTCGGGCCGCCATGTCGACGGCCGTGGTGAGCGCTTGGGCGAAGCGCTGAAAGCCGGAATCGTAGCGTCCAGTCTCGGCGATCTCGTACAGCCTGCGCTCGGCGTCCTCAATGTGGTGAAGCGGCGTCGATTCGACCGGCGCGTCGTAGGCCAGATTGACCATATCTTCACCGATCGCGATCAGATCGCGCCGGATCGAAAGATCGTAAACGGTCCGGCCATAATCCTCGGCATTGATGATCGTCGTCGCCTCGGCGGCGAGCCGCGCCAGATATTGGTTGACCGAAAGCCCGGCGATGTCGGTGTCGCCGGGTAAAAACGTCTTCAGCGTTACCGGTGTCGCCAGCTTGTTGGCCCGGATCAGGCCGCTAGCCAGCTCGAAAATGCGCTGATGGATCGGCTCGAAGAAGTGCTTAGGCTCGAGAAAATCGGAGACGCGATAATATGCCTCGTTATTGACAAGGACGGCCCCGAGCAGTGCCTGCTCGGCCTCGATATTGTGCGGTGCCGTGCGGAACGTCGGTTCCGGCGGCGCCTGCTTGCGTGCGGTCGAATCGAATACCGGCATGATGGATCAGAAGAATCGGGGGCTGTGGCCGATTTGCGGCACGTGGCCGAAATACGGCGAGTGAAAAATTCGGCTTGTTACTCAGCATCGTGGATCACTCAACGACAGCGGTACATCGCGCGCCTTCGCGTCCGTTACGCAACCACGCTCCGTCGATAGTCGAGCGGCTGCACAATGGGAAATCCTCATTGCGGCTGTCCCCGTTACCCACCGGACGCGTCTGAGGAAAGATCAAGTCGCTTGACGGCGAGTGCTAAAGCGCGCCACCCCGCCGAACTATTCGCCGGCAAGTCGCAGCGGTGTCGAATAGCCGGCTTCGATGCCACGTAGGCGGGCCTCTTCGCGCGCGATGTAGTCGCGCGTGGCCGGCGCCAGGCCCTTGCGTTTGGCGATCTGGATCTGGAACACGACCATGTCACCCTCGCGGAACGCCATTTCCGAGCAGGCGAGGTAGAATTCCCACATTCGGACGAAACGCTGGTCGTAGAGCCGCACCACTTCGTCGCGGTGGGCCAGGAAGCGCTCGCGCCAGGCCTTGAGCGTCTCGGCGTAATGCAGCTGCAACACTTCGACGTCGGTAACGATGAGTTTCGCATGCTCGATCGCCGGCAGCACTTCCGAGAGCGCCGGAATATAGCCGCCCGGGAAGATGTATTTGGCGATCCAAGGGTTGGTAATGCCCGGAGGACTGCTGCGCCCGATCGAGTGCAGCAGCATGATGCCGTCGTCGGCAAGAATGTCAGCGCATTTGCCGAAGAAGGTCTCGTAAAACCCGACGCCGACGTGCTCGAACATGCCCACCGACACGATGCGATCGAAAGGACCGTCGACATCGCGATAATCCAGCAGGTGGAATGTCGTATCCTGGGTGCGGCCGCGCTCGAGCGCGCGATTTTGCGCGCGTTGGAATTGTTCCTGCGACAGGGTGATGCCGGTGACCCGCGCGCGGGCGATTTCAGCGAGGTAGAGCGCCAGCCCGCCCCAGCCGCAGCCGATATCGAGCACCGTGGCGCCAGGTTTGACGCGCAATTTGACCGCGAGATGCCGCTTCTTAGCGAGCTGCGCGTCGTCAAGCGACACATCGGGCGTTTCGAAATAGGCGCAGCTGTATTGCTGGTCGCCGTCGAGGAAAAGCGAATAGAGCCGGCCATCGAGGTCATAATGGTGCGCCACGTTGTGGCGGGCGCGCGACCGCAGGTTCAATTGCTGCAGGCGGCGGAACAGGTAGCGCACCAGCCGCGGCAGCGTCCAATTTGGCGCGGGGATCGGCGGCTGACGCAGCAGGATGGCAAGCACATCGGCAATCGATCCCTGTTCGACGACAAGGGTGCCGTCCATATAGGCTTCGCCGAGCTTCAACTCGGGATCCATCAAAACTGCGCGTTGCGCCTTTGCAGTAGTGAAGCGCACCGCGATGGGCGATCCCCTGCCATCGCCAAAGGTGCGTGTGGACCCGGCCGCGGTCGTGACCGTAAAAGACCCGCGACGGATATACCGACGTAAAAATATGAACAGCAACCGATCCACGGCCGCCTCCACGCTTTACAACGCCTCCTTACGCAGCCTGCGACGTTTGGCGCTTCTTCCACCGTTCATTTCGCCCGTTGCAGGGGCAAGGTCTTCTTCTTTGCCGTTATTAAAACAAAATCCTCCGCAACCAGCAATGCCGAGAGATCATGCGTGGGGAGTTGCGCACGCCGTGCTCGCATCCGGCCGCTTTTGGGGTATTCATTGATCAACAAGCCACCAGGACGTGAGGGAGGCAACGTGTTTTCCCGAATAGGGCCCATAATTGGGACAGTTGCGGCCGCAGCCTGTGTCGTGTTCCCGACAATGGCTCTTGCCCAGGTCAACATCGATCAGGGCAAGTCCGCAGCCGACATTTTCTCCAACGTTTGCACGGCTTGCCATAAGACGCCGCGCGGTTTGGCCGCCGGCAAGAACAGCCTGATGCTTTCGGCGTTTTTGCGCGAGCATTATACCGCCAGTAGCGATCAGGCCTCCGCGCTAGCCGCTTACGTCCTTGGCGCCGGTGGCTCCGAACCGGCCCCGAGGCAAAAGCCGGACGTCGAGCACGCCAGGGCCGAGGAGCCCAAGGCTGGGGAGCCCAAGACCGGGGAGCCCAAGACCGGGAGCCCAAGACCGGGGACCGAAACTGCGGATTCAAAAGCTGGCGAGCCCAAAACCGCGATACATCCGACGCGGGCTGCGGCAAAGCCCGAGGAGGAGAAGCGGCCTAGACAGGAGGCCAAGCGCGAGGAACACTTGGCAAGTCCGTCGGGCCCGGAAAAGCCCGAGCCTGTGCCGGAAACGGCAAGCCGGGAAGTCACGCCGAAACCGGGCGACGCGGCGCATGAGGTTGCGCCTGTCTCGGCCGCGCCCACGCCAGCACCTGTCGCAAATGCGAGCCCGAGTGCTGCCGAACCGCTGAATTCCGCGCCAAAATCAGAAGGCACGCCAACCGCGGGCGCTGCCGTTCCGGCAGAGGAGCAGCACAGCGCGGGTGCCGCGGTGCCGCGCGATAATATTCCGGACTGAAAAGCTTCCGTCTGCCGAACTGAAAGCGTCCAGTCCGATCAGCTCTTTTCGGATACCGGCGGGTTTTCGGTCGCTTCCGCGTCTTCGTCCTGGCGCGTCGCTTCACCGGCTCCCGGCTCGAAAAATTCCTCCGCGGCGACGAGTGCAGCTTCGGCTTCCGTCGTTTCGCGCAGCTGCGTCAAATCCTCGCCACGGGCAATGCGTGCGGCTTCCTCTTCATTGCGGGCGACGATGACGGTAACGGTGCTTTCGACTTCGGGGTGCAGCGAAATCGGCACTTTGTGCTGACCGATCGTCTTGATCGGTGCATTGAGCGCGATCTGACTGCGATTGATCTGGAAGCCGGCATCACCGATGAGGGTAACGAGATCGCGCGGCGATACCGAACCGAACAGCTGACCCGCCTCCGAAGCCTGCCGCAGCACGGTGAAGCTCTTGCCGTCGAGCTTCCCCGCGACTTGCGAAGCCTCGGTCTTAAGCGTGAGCGAGCGCGCTTCGAGATCGCCTTTCATTGTCTCATAGCGGCCGCGGTTCTCGGCCGTGGCCCGCAATGCCTTGCCGCGCGGCAGCAGGAAGTTCCGGGCAAAGCCGTCCTTCACGCGCACGACGTCGCCCATCTGGCCGAGCCTGCTGATACGTTCGAGTAGGATCACTTCCATGGCGGCCTCCCTCAGCGGATCACGTAGGGCAGGAGGCCCAGAAATCGCGCGCGCTTGATCGCCTGCGCGAGTTCGCGCTGCTTCTTTGCGGAAACCGCGGTGATGCGGCTCGGCACGATCTTGCCGCGCTCCGAAACGAAACGCTGCAGGAGCTTGACGTCCTTGTAGTCAATTTTGGGTGCGTTCGCGCCCGAAAACGGGCAGCTCTTGCGGCGGCGGAAGAACGGTCGGCGGCCGCCGGCGCCCTGCGGGGACATGGCCATGCTCAAACCTCCACCGGGCTGTCGGGTTCGTCGGCGCCTTCACGCGGCCGCCGGTCACGATCACGCGGACGGTCTCCTCGATCGCCTCGATCAAATCGGTCGCCCCGATCAAACCGGTCGCCTCGATCACCCCGGCGATCGTCGCGGTCGCGATCCCGTTCGGCGCGCCGCATCATGGCGGATGGACCTTCCTCGTGCGCATCGACCCGGATCGTGAGATAGCGCAAAACGTCTTCGTTAAGGCGTTCCAGGCGCTCGATCTCGCTGATAGCCGGGGGCGGCGCGTCGACGTCCATCAGGGTGAAATGCGCCTTGCGGTTCTTGCGCAGGCGATAGGAGAGCGATTTGACACCCCAGTATTCGGTCTTTTTGACCGATCCCCCGAGGCCCTCGATGACGCCCTTTAATTGCGCGGTCAATTCATCGACCTGCTGCGTGCTGGCGTCCTGGCGCGCAAGATAGACGTGTTCATAGAAAGGCATGGCTGCCCTTTCCTCGTTTGCCGTGCTCGCCCAGGCGCGAAGCCCCTCGAACCCTTCGGGAAAGGCTCGAATGCTCTGAAGGCGGGAACACCGGACGCCGAACCACCAATATTTGGGGTCCTACCACGCTTTCGGCGCGGCCGTCCGTTCAGCCCCCGGCCGGGGTCGAGCGGAAGGCGGCCTTATACGCGGCGGAGCAAAAAAGGCAATAGATCAGGAGATCCGGCCATGATGGTCGGCATTCTGGATCAGTTCGGCGAGACGCACGGCGAGCTCAACCCCTTCGCGCAACTGCTTGGCGCCGGCTCCATTTGGCACCGGCGATCCGCGTAGTTTCTTCATTTTCGCCAGCAAGGCATCGAGATTTTGCTCCAGGAGCCGTTGGCGAAATACCGGGTCCGAACGCGCGCGGGAAAGGTCCGCATCGGTAACCGGCGAGTAGGGGCTCATAACAAGGCGCTCGCGTGCAATCCGGTGGCAATATCCCCGGTTTGGCGCATCTTAACGATTTGCCGTTGTCGTTTTATTACGCCGTCGCATCCTTGACATGCAGGTCATCCCGGTATCTTTCGCCCCTTTCCGGTGGGGCAATTCGGGTTTTCAAGCGGGCTTTAGGCATATGGCGGCGGCGTTTGTTTTTCCCGGCCAGGGCAGTCAGGCCGTCGGTATGGGCAAGGCCTTGGCCGACGCGTTTCCATGTGCGCGGCGGGTTTTCGAAGAGGTCGATAGTGCGTTGGGCGAGCGGCTGAGCGACATCGTCTGGAACGGGCCAGCGGATGCATTGACGCTGACTGAAAATGCCCAGCCAGCGCTCATGGCGGTCTCGCTCGCGGCGCTGCGCGTGCTCGAGGAGGAGGCCGGAGTCGACGTCAAGCGCGACGCAAGCTTTGTCGCCGGTCATTCGCTTGGCGAATATTCTGCGCTCGCCGGGGCGCGGTCGCTGTCGATTGCTGATGCGGCGCGGCTGTTGCGCATCCGCGGTCGCGCCATGCAGAAAGCGGTCGCCGTCGGCGCCGGTGCGATGGCGGCGCTGATCGGCCTCGAATTAGGCGATGTCAAAGCGATTGCCGCGGAAGCCAGCAGCGTCGGCATTTGCGCCGCCGCCAACGACAATGGCGGCGGACAGGTTGTACTGTCGGGCGCCAAAGCTGCGGTCGAACACGCCGTGGAACTGGCAAAGCTTCGCGGCGCGAAGCGCGCCATGATGCTGACGGTCTCCGCCCCCTTCCATTGCCCACTGATGCAACCCGCCGCCGAGGTCATGGCGGAAGCGCTTGCCAAAGTTTCGGTCAAGCCGCCGATCGTCCCGCTCGTTGCGAACGTGCTGGCCCGGCCGATCACTGAACCTGCAGAAATCGTCAGTTGTCTGGTTGAACAGGTCACCGGCACCGTCCGGTGGCGCGAATCGATTCTTTTTATGGCACACGCCGGCGTGACTGATTTTTATGAGATCGGCGCCGGCAAGGTGCTGACGGGCTTGATCAAGCGGATCGCGGATGCTGCAACTGCGTCCGCCATCGGCACCCCCGAAGATCTCGGCCGGTTCACTGCCGTGCGCGCCTGAGTTATTTCTGGTTGGAAGGGCAGGGACCGCATGTTCGAGCTTACCGGAAAGACTGCGCTGGTGACCGGGGCCACCGGCCCAATCGGCGGCACCATTGCCCGCACCCTCCACAGTCAGGGCGCAACGGTTGCCATTTCGGGAACACGGCGCGAAGTCCTCGATCGGCTCGCGGGCGAACTTGGCGAGCGCGTCCATGTCATGCCGTGCAATCTCGCCGACCCGGCCGAAACCGATGCGCTGGTGCCGCGGGCCGAGGAGGCGATGGGCCAGCTCGATATTCTCGTCGCCAATGCGGGTGTGACCAGAGACAATCTCCTGGTGCAGTTGCGCGACGAGGACTGGGAACAGGTCATCTCCATCAATTTGTCGGCCACCTTCCGGCTCTCGCGCGCCGCGGTGCGCGGCATGATGCGCCGCCGTTTTGGACGCGTTATCGCGATCACGTCGGTGGTGGGAACCACCGGCAATCCCGGGCAGGCCAATTATGTTGCCGCAAAAGCCGGGATAACCGGCATGGTCAAAGCCATGGCGCAGGAATATGCCAAACGCGGCGTGACGGCGAATTGCGTTGCACCGGGCTTCATCGTCACCCCGATGACGGAAAAGCTCAACGACAAGCAGCGGGAAGCGATTGTCGCGAAAATTCCGGCAAGCCGTCCCGGCACCCCTGAAGAGGTGGCGGCTGCGGTGGTGTTCCTCGCATCGAACGAGGCCGCCTATGTCACTGGCCAGACGTTGCATGTAAATGGTGGAATGGCCATGATTTGAAGGCGATAGTATCGGCGACGGCGGTATGCGGCCGCGCTGGTCAACGCATTTGAAGTGTGGTAACCGAACCGAAATTGGGCTGGGGGAGCCGGAATGCCGGAGCGCGGGGCGAAACTTCCGCCTCTGAATCGGTGTCGACCCATTTGAGCTTGTCCGCCCCCGTCGGCAGGTTCAATGAAGAGCTTGGACGGGTTCACTGCTAGGTCAATTGGGTCGCGTTGAAAGATGAGGTTGAAGCGATGAGTGATATTGGCGAACGGGTGAAAAAAATCGTCGTGGAGCATCTTGGCGTCGAGCCCGATAAGGTGACGGAAAACGCCAGCTTCATCGATGATCTCGGCGCCGACAGCCTCGACACTGTCGAGCTCGTCATGGCTTTCGAGGAAGAGTTCGGCTGCGAAATCCCCGATGATGCCGCAGAAACCATCTTGACGGTCGGCGACGCCATCAAATTTCTCGAGAAAAACGCCAAGAGCTGACCGGCGGCGGGCCCCGGCAGCTATTTCATGGATTGCGCGTGCCGCGAGAACTGCACATCATCATGTGCGGCTCGATGCTGTTTGCGCGGGTTTCTGTGGCGGAACGCGCGGAATAACCACGGTTCTTGTCTCTGCCGGGAGTGTGCTTGATGCGACGTGTCGTCGTCACAGGTCTTGGATTGGTGACGCCGCTTGCATGCGGGATCGAGCAGACTTGGCAGCGCTTGCTGGCCGGCGAGAGCGGAATCAAGCGCATCGAAAAATTCGACGTTTCGGACCTCACCTGCAGGATCGCCGGGCAAGTTCCGCGCGGCGACGGCTCTGCGGGCACCTTCGATGCCGATCACTGGATGGAGCCGAAAGAGCAGCGCAAGGTCGACGACTTTATCATCTTTGCGATGTCGGCGGCGACGCAAGCGCTCAACGACGCCGACTGGCATCCGCAGGCGTATGACGATCAGGTGGTGAGCGGCGTTCTGATCGGCTCCGGAATCGGCGGCGTCGAAGGCATTGCGGAAACCGCGCTTGTGCTGCGCGATCGCGGGCCGCGTCGGGTCTCGCCGTTCTTTATCCCCGGACGGCTCATTAATCTTGCGTCGGGTTACGTGTCGATCGCGCATGGGCTGAAGGGACCGAACCATGCCGTCGTCACCGCTTGCTCGACCGGTGCGCACGCCATCGGCGACGCCGGCAGGCTGATCGCGCTTGGCGACGCCGATGTAATGGTAGCCGGTGGCACTAAATCGCCGATCAACCGCATTTCGCTCGCCGGCTTTGCCGCTTGCCGCGCCTTATCGACCGGTTTCAACGACACGCCGGAACGCGCGTCCCGGCCCTATGACCGCGATCGCGATGGCTTTGTCATGGGCGAGGGGGCGGGCGCCGTGGTGCTTGAAGAGTATGAGCACGCCAAGCAACGCGGCGCGCGCATTTATGGTGAGCTGATCGGCTATGGCATGTCCGGCGACGCATACCACATCACAGCGCCGGCCGAAGACGGCGATGGCGCATTTCGCTGCATGACGGCTGCGACGCGCCGCGCCGGTATTTCCGTAGGCGATATCGACTACATCAATGCCCATGGCACCTCGACGCCGCTTGGCGACGAGATCGAGCTCAAAGCCGTCGAACGCCTGATCGGCAACGCCGCCGGCCATATCGCAATGTCGTCGACAAAGTCTTCGATCGGCCATCTGCTAGGCGCCGCCGGCACCGTCGAGGCGATTTTCTGCCTACTCGCGATGCGCGATCAGGTGCTGCCACCGACGATCAACTTGGACAATCCGTCGGTGGCGACGGCGATCGATCTCGTTCCGCACAAAGCTCAAAAGCGGCCGGTCAATGTCGTGCTGTCGAATTCCTTCGGATTTGGCGGCACCAATGCGTCACTCGTTTTCCGCCGGGTGGCGTCATAGTGCGAGCCAACACGCCTTCGCCATATTTGCTCCGCAGTCGCCTGCGATTCACTATCGGTCTTGCCTGTGGTCGCTCCCATGGGCGGAGATCTC
Source organism: uncultured Alphaproteobacteria bacterium (assembly GCA_963784325.1). GTDB lineage: Bacteria > Pseudomonadota > Alphaproteobacteria > Rhizobiales > Xanthobacteraceae > BOG-931. The sequence continues at coordinate 17,699 of CAWARC010000018.1, forward strand.
AGAACTTCCTGGCGCTTGTTTCCGTCGGGAAGAACATCCTTTCAAAGTTGCTCCTGCGGTTTGCAGATGCGGATACGCGGCCGTGACAGGTTCTAACGTTCCGCCAGGCGGCGGCGAGAAAGCCGCGCCGAAAGCACAAGTGACCCTCGGACGCGCGGCCGATAAACCAGCCGTGCAGCCGCCGCGGCCAACCGCGCCGATTTCCCCCAACCTGTCAAAGCCTGCAGCCGCAAAGCCCACGAATGGCCCTGCAGCGGCGGCTTCGAACGGAGCGGCGCCGCGCCCGCTGTCGGTCGGCGAAGCGCTGCTTGGCCGCGAAGCCGGTCTGGCTCCCTCGTCGTCACCATCCTCATCCAGCCGCACGTCCGTGCCATACTCGCAAGAGCCGGGGCGGGCGTCGTCGGGCGTTGCCGATTCTCAGCCGCCCAGGGTGGAACGACGGACGGATGAAATCGGCATGACGCCCACCGACCCAAATCGCGGCGACCCCAAGCGCTTTATGCCGCGGAGCCCGCGAACGGCGATCGAACCCGACACAGTGGAAGTGCCCGCCCGCCGCTCGGCCAGGGCGCGGCATCCACTCGTCGTTGTCGGCAACGCCATCATCAGCATTTTCGTGTTGCTGGCGGTCTTGGCTGGCGTCGTGCTTTTCATCGGTACCCAGCATTTCGACGCGCCCGGTCCGCTGCCGCAGGATCGCATCGTCAACATCCCGCATGGCTCAGGCATGCGCGATATCGCCGATGTCTTGACCCGAGAGGGTGTGATTGATCAGCCCTGGGTGTTCATCGGCGGCGTGCTCGTGCTCAAAGCGCGCGAGGGCCTCAAGGCGGGCGAATACGAATTCAAGGCGCATTCCAGCCTACGCGACGTCGTGGCGACCATTGTCGAGGGCAAGGTGGTGCCGCACCAGGTCAGCATTCCGGAAGGTCTGACGTCCCAACAAATCGTGACGCGACTATTGGCCGACGACGTCCTTACCGGAGACATCAAGGCAATTCCGGCCGAGGGCAGTCTGTTGCCCGACACCTACAATTTCACGCGCGGGATGACCCGCGAACAAATGGTCGAGCGCATGCAACAGGCGCAGCAGCGCGCGGTGGAGGAAATCTGGGAGCATCGTTCACCCGATTTGCCACTCAAGACGCCGGAGCAACTCGTCACGCTCGCTTCCCTGGTCGAAAAAGAGACCGGCAAATCCGACGAGCGCTCGCGCGTCGCCGCAGTATTCGTCAACCGGCTCAAGCAGAACATGCGGCTGCAGTCCGACCCCACGATCATCTATGGGCTGGTGGGCGGCAAAGGCACGCTCGGCCGCCCGATCATGAAGAGCGAAATCAGCCAACCGACGCCTTATAATACCTACGTCATCAACGGACTGCCGCCCGGCCCGATCACCAATCCGGGCCGTGCCTCGCTCGAAGCGGCCGCCAATCCGGCGCGGACACGCGAATTGTATTTCGTCGCCGATGGCACCGGCGGCCACGTTTTTGCCGAGACCTATGAGCAGCAGCAACGCAATGTCACGCGGCTGCGGTCGATCGAGACCGATCAGAAGGATCAGGTCCCGATCGACGACCAGATGAATTCGCCGCAGCCGCCGCAAGGCGCGAGTGCCAATTCCGTCGCACCACCGCCCGCGCCGCCGCCGTTGCGCGGCACCGCCAAGCCGCAGCACGTTCAGGGCGGCCATTGATCGCAGCCGTAGGCTTGATCGAAGCATAACGACGCGGGCGACTGCGGCTTGTTACCATGCATCGCCGCCGCTAAGTTCGGCGCGATTCTTTTTCCTATTTTGCCGAGGGGTGGCAGTCCATGGCGCTTTCGAGCATGACCGGATTCGCTCGCAGCCATGGCGTGTCCGGTCCCTACACCTGGGCTTGGGAAATCAAATCGGTCAACGGCAAGGGTCTGGATCTGCGGCTGCGCATGCCGCCTGGATGGGATGCCATCGAAGTGCCGGTCCGCGCCCGAACCGCGGAGACGCTGACGCGCGGCTCCATTCAAGCCAACCTGACGGTGGAGCGCAGCGGCGCTCAGCCGGTCGTCCACGTCAATGCAGCCGTGCTCGATGCGATTTTGGCGACGATGAAACAGGTCGCACCGAAATTCGAAACATCGCCACCGTCGCTTGACGGGTTGCTCGCGCTCAAGGGCGTGATCGAGGTCAGCGATTCCGAAGAGCGGGAAGACGAGCGGCGCAATGCTGAAGCCGCCGTGACCGCCGGCTTTGCCGAGGTGGTCCGCGCGCTCGGCGAGATGCGCCGCCATGAGGGGGCCGCCCTCGGTCGCGTGCTCCTGGCGCGGTTGGGGGAAATCGCAGCGCTTGCCGAACGCGCCGAGCGTGCTCCCGGACGCCGGCCGGAAGCGATACGGGCGCGGCTTGCCGAGCAGGTCGCAGCGCTGCTCGAGCAGTCCGAGCGCTTCGATCCCGACCGGCTGCATCAGGAAGCGATCATGATCGCGACCAAGGCCGATGTGCGGGAGGAGCTCGATCGCCTCGCCGCGCACGTCGCCCAGGCGCGGCATTTGATCGAGCAGGGCGGCCCGATCGGCCGCCGGCTCGACTTCCTCGCCCAAGAGCTCAACCGCGAAGCCAACACGCTGTGCGCCAAGGCCAACGATGTCGAGCTCACCAATATCGGGCTGGAGCTGAAAGCCGCGGTCGAGCAATTCCGCGAGCAAGTGCAGAACGTCGAATAGATCGCGGCTGGTGGCAGAATGAGGCGCGCGAGAAAAAATCGAAAGCGGATTGAGCGGCGCGGCTTGATGTTCGTGCTGTCGTCGCCGTCCGGCGCCGGAAAGACAACGCTGTCGCGGCTCCTGCTGCGAGCGGATCGCAGGGTCGAGTTATCGGTCTCGGTGACCACGCGCCCTAAACGGCGCGGCGAGGTCAATGGCCGCGATTATCATTTCATCGATCGCCACCGTTTCGATGCCATGGTCAAAAAGGGCGAGCTGTTGGAGTGGGCCGAAGTGTTCGGCCATTGCTACGGCACGCCGCGCCGTCCCGTGATCGAAGCATTGCGGGCCGGCAGCGACATTTTGTTCGATATCGACTGGCAAGGCACGCAGCAGCTTCGCGAAAAAGCCCGCGACGATCTCGTCAGCGTCTTTATCTTGCCGCCGACCGTTGTCGAACTGGAGCGCCGGCTCAAACGCCGCGCGCAAGACAGCAAGTCCGTCATCGGCTCGCGGATGGCCAAGGCTGCCGGTGAGATGAGCCATTGGCCGGAATACGACTATGTCATCGTCAATCGCGACAAAGCCGAGGCCTTCGCCGAAGTGCGGGCGATCCTGGCGGCCGAGCGGCTCAAGCGCGAGCGGCAAATCGGGCTTTCCGATTTTGTCCGCTCGCTGCAGGCGAAGCTTAGGTAACGCCTTCAGTCGTTAGGACCGCGCGTCCCACTATGCGGCCGGCGCGCAGATCATCGAGCGCGGCCTGCGCTTGATTGAGCGGGCGTTCATGTGTCGGGATGGTCGCGAGCTTGCCGCTGCGCGCCAGGTCGATGAGTTCGCGCGCCTCGGCAAGCGTGCCGGTCAGCGTGCCCTCGATCGTCATTGCTTTGATCACGATCATGGCGGCCGCTATGGAGAAATTGCCGCCGAGCAAACCCGTCACCACGACCTTGCCGCCGCGGGCGAGCACCCCGGTTGCGAATTGTAGCGACTTTTCCGAGCCGACAAAGTCGCAGACCGCGAACGCGCCGCCCCCGGTTGCCGCCATGACGGCGCGGCGCGCCTGCGGATCGGAAGGATCGAAAGCCTGCGCCGCGCCGGCGGCCAGCGCCGCATTTCGTTTATCGGCATCGATGTCGGCGACCAGCGGCGGCTCGTGAAACAACGCGCGTGCGATGGCGAGGCCCATCATGCCGACGCCGCCCAGACCGACCAGCAGTACCGGCCCGCGTTCGGCCCGGGTGCCAAGGTGCTTGAGCGCCGAAAAGGCGGTCAGGCCAGAGCACATCAGCATGCCGGCGAAGTCCGGCGACAGCGGCGCATAATCGACGAGGTAGCGCGGATGGGGCACCAGGACGTGGGTTGCGTAGCCGCCGTCGACGGCAATGCCGATATGGCGATGCATTGAGCAGAGATTTTCGTCGCCGGCACGGCACGCTGCGCAGGTGCCGCAGCCGATCCACGGATAGACCGCGACCCGGCGTCCGATCACCGCGCCTTCGGCCGCTTCGCCCGTGGTCTCGATGACCCCCGCGATCTCGTGTCCAAGCGTGAACGGCAAGGTGCGGTCCTTGGTGATATCGAGCCGCCTGTCGCCGCCAAGCGCAAAGTAGCCGTCCTGCAGATGGATGTCGGAGTGGCAGACGCCGCAGCAGTCCACGCGCACGAGGACTTCGGTGCCGCGCGGCGTCGGCAGATCGGCGAGCGTTTCACACAGCGGTTGGCCGTAAGCGACAAGCGATTGGCGGTGGAATTTGGTCATCGCGGTTTGTCTCCCGATCACGAGGAGGCGCATCATGCCCGATGGTCGGGGGTCGCGGCGAGGGCCCGCGCCAAGGCGACAAAGCCGCCGACGGGGATATCCTCGGCCCGCGCCGTCGGGTCGAGGTGCGCCGCTGCAAGCAGGCTGGGTGCGTCGACCCCAAGCGATCGCAGGCTCTGGCGCAGCATTTTGCGCCGTTGTCCGAAGGCAGCCTGAGTCACCCGTTCGAGCTGCCTGAGCTCGCAAGCAAGCGGCGACGGGCGCGGCACCACACGGATGAGGGAGGAAGTGACCTTGGGCGGCGGCACGAAGGCGGCGGGGTTCACGTCGAACAAGATCCGCGCTTCGCAACGCCACTGCACCAGGACAGACAATCGCCCGTAGCTCTTCGAGCAGGAGGCAGCAACGATGCGTTCGGCGACCTCACGCTGAAACATCAGCACCGCGGCGTCGAACCAGGGCGGCCACGGCTCGATTGAGAGCCAGCCGACCAGCAGGGCGGTTGCAATGTTGTAGGGCAGATTGGCGACAATGCGCACCGGGCCCGCGGGAAGCTGCGGTTTGGGATCGAAGCGCAGCGCATCGGCTGCGACAATGTCCAGCCGACCCGGATAGAGCGCAGCGATCTCCTGAAGGGCGGCGATGGCGCGTTCGTCGCGCTCCACGGCAATGACGTGCTTGGCCCCGAGCGCCAGCAGCGCGCGCGTCAGCCCGCCCGGCCCCGGGCCGATTTCAAGAACGGTCGCTCCGGCGAGCGGCTCGGCCGCGCGCGCGATGCGGGAAGCGAGGTTAAGGTCGAAGAGGAAATTCTGACCGAGAGACTTTTTGGCGGCAAGACCGTGGCGGCGGATCACCTCGCGCAATGGCGGCAGGCTATCGAAATCCTCGCTCACGATGCAGCGAGAGGGACTGGCGCGGTGCTCGACGTTGCGCCGGCGAGCCGTGCCGCCAATCGCAGCGCGGCGACCAGGCTGGTCGGATCGGCGCGTCCGGTCCCGGCAATGTCGAAGGCGGTGCCATGATCCGGCGACGTGCGCACGAACGGCAATCCGAGCGTGACATTGACGGCATGATCGAAGGCAAGCGTTTTGATCGGAATGAGCGCCTGATCGTGATACATGCAGAGCGCCGCGTCGTAGCTCGCGCGCGCGCGTTCGTGAAACATCGAATCCGCGGCAAGCGGACCCTTGGCATCGATCCCCTCGGCGACAAGGCGCGCCACCGCCGGCGCTACGACCGTGCGATCTTCCTCGCCGAGGGTCCCCGCTTCGCCCGCATGCGGATTGAGCCCGGCAATCGCCAGCCGCGGATGCGGAAGCTTAAAGCGCGTCGCAAGATCGTGCGCCACGATACGTCCGGTTTCCACAATGAGCTCGGTCGAAAGGTGCTTGAAGATGTCGCGGAGCGGCAAGTGGATCGTGACCGGCACGACCGCGAGTTCCGGCGACCACAACATCATCACCGGCCGCAGCGAGACGCCGGTGGCTTCCTGCACCAGCGTCGCCAGGAACTCGGTATGGCCGGGCTCGGCAAAGCCCCAATTGTAAAGCACGTTCTTGGCAATGGGATTGGTGACGATGGCTGCCGCCGCGCCGGCCATGACGTCGGCGACCGCGCGGCGGATTGAAGCCACCGCGGCCGGCGCGCTCAAGCCATCCGGGCGGCCCGGTTCGGCCGTCACCGCGATGCCGAGAGGCAGAACTGGCAGCGCCGAATGAAATGCCGCCGCCGCCGCCGCCGCCGTCACGCTGACGATTGGCACATCAAGTCCAAGTATCGCAGCCCGGCGCCTGAGAAATTCGGGGTCGCCGACAATATAGAACGGTGGCAGGTCAAGCTCGGCGCGTCGCCGCCAGATGGCCAGCGCGAGATCGGGACCGATCCCGGCCGGTTCGCCGAGCGTCAATGCCAGAACTTGCACGAGCCTGCATCCATGACACATTCCGGAACATGCCGGCGCGCGATCCAATCCGCTTCGGAATGGTCTTCCGAGAGGACTGCGCCCGACTAAACAGCTCTATTTGTATTCGATCATGGCTTGGCGGCGCAAATCGGCGAGGTAGCGTTTGGCCTTGGCGCCGAACTTCTTCTCGAACATCTCGTCGCGCAATTTCTTCGCCTCCGGGGTATCGGTTTTTGACTCCTTTTTGGAGCAAATGGCGAACATCTGGATGCCTTCGTCGGTCTGCTCCGGCGGCGTCAGGTGGCCGACCTCGGTATTGTCGAGGATGTCGCGGAGCTGCTGCGGCAGGTCTGCCGAGGATTTGGGTACCGCGTCGCGCACCGCGACCTCCGGCAAACCTTGCGCAAAGGCGATGCCGTCGTTGCAACTCGCGAAGCGGGCCCGCAAAGCGTCGGCTTCGCGTTTACGGGCGTCGTAGGCGGTGGGCGGCGAGCCTCGCGGCACCACGAAAAGGATCGGACGCATGATGTACTCGTAACCCACGTCGTCTTTTTGGTCGGACGGGTGCAGCTTGAGCTCTGCTTCGATGTCGGTGTCGGGAATTTCGAGGCTTGCCTTGTAGCGTCCGCGCACCAGGCTGGTCCAGGCGATCTGAGCTTTCAGCTGCAGCTTCAGGGTCGCCTCGCTGGCGCCGCCGCTGGCCAACATTTGAGTAAGCTTCTGGGTATCCACTCCCATATGGCTCGCCACGCTGGCATAGGCAGCGTTCACGTCCACGTCGGTCGGCACGATGTCGTAGCGCTTGGCCTCGCGCAATTCGAGGATCTGATCGACGAGGCTGTCGATCGCTTCCTGGCGGCTCGGCGGCTTGTGGGTGCTCAATTCCATGAATTTCGAGCGTTGCTGAATGTCGAGTGACGTGATTGGCTCGCCGTTGACCAGCACTACGACTTCTTCCTGGGCCCGGGTGGCCGAGGCGAAGGCGAGCACGGCTGCCGCGGCAAGCACCAAAGCCGTGAGCCGGGCGCTGACTGCAATGTGCGACGTCACTGTTCCTTCTCCTTCGGCGGCGTGGCCCCGCCAACTTGACCGATCCGCCCGCAAACCAACCCATAGACTCGCGGCAAAATTTAGAACGAAGCGCCCACCGGCGCCAAAACATCGGGCCCCAGCGTGCGCAAGCTGAATTGCAGCATGACCGTGCTGTCCCTGACCGGCGTTGAATTCGCAATGGCAGTATAGGTGTACCCGGTAAGCCAGTTCACGGACAACATGAAGCAGTCATCAACGTAGCCAAGGCCAAGCCGGGACTGGTCGATCTGGTCGTTGGCGATATCGTAGCGGGCGGAGCCCAGCGCAATCCAGTTCTCCGTCAACTTGAAAGATGCTCCGGCCAGGATGCCTTCGCGGCGCGTTAGAAAGCCGAGTAGGGGCTGCGCCGCGTAATCGCCATACAGCACCTGGAGCGTCCAGCGATCGAAGTTGGCGCGGCTTTCAAACTCGAGCCGTTGCGGTGTGAACGTCGCCTCGTCGAAACGCCCGCGCGCGGTGAACGAATAAACCTGGTTGGGTTGATAACTCACGCTGCCGACGTAATCCGATATCCGCTTGTCGAGGCCGCTTTCCAGCCCGGTATTGGTGATGTCGGGGACCGCGAACGAATTCTGGCCGAACAGCGCATAGGACTGTCCGAAAATGACGTTCAGCGAGCCGGCCCGGTTGACCTGCGCGGTGTATTGGAAGCCCGCGTTCACCCGGCTGCCGCCCTCGACGCGATCCCAGCCGGAGAATTTATCGATCGAAAACAGGTTCGAAGTGTCGAACACCAGGCTCTGCGCGTCCTCGTTCGGAAATTGGCCGATACCGGTTTCATTCGGACGCAGGATCAGCTGGGCGATCGGCTGGATCGTCTGCGTTCCCCACGGTTCCACGTCAACGAACGGATAGCGATATTCGACGCCCGCGGCCGGCATGGCGCGCGCGAGTTCACTTTGGCCGGTGGCGATGAAGTTTGAAACGCCCGGGTTGTTGGTGACGTCGAGCGAAGCTACATCGCCGCGGAATTGGAAAAACGGCATGATCATCTGGCCGTTGTCGGTGATGACTGTGCGCTTCCAATCGAGCTCGGTGGAAGCGCGCGAGTAATCGCCCGGTATGGCCCGTAGCAGACAGTTTCCGGCTACGGCGGTGTCGGCGGTCGTACATGTCCCGCTGGCTGACGCTGTCTGAGTGATGGCGTCAAACTCGGCGGCCTGCCGCGACAAGCTGGTCAGGTTGAATTTATAGCTGAACTCTCCGCCCAAGATCGGCTGCGCCAATACGTTCGAATAATCGAGAACCGGATGAATGATCGGAATCTGAGCTTGATTGTCCTGTTGCGAAAAGCCGTAATAGTAGATCGAGCGGATGTCGAAATAGCTGCGCTCCCCGGTGCCGCTGAGGTAAAGCTGCGAAACTCCTTGGGACGCGACGCCGGTTTGAAACGGATCGAAGGCGCCGCTGAATTGTCGGAGCTGATAGTCGAACAGGAATTGTGTGTCGGTCACCAATAGGCCGGTCCATCCCCACACCCAATTTTGATTGATCGCGAACTGTCCGGCGGTTTGAATGGCGCCACGGAATGTCTGCGCGGTTGGGCTATCGACACCGTCGCGGCCGGCGAAGTAACCGGGGTCTTGCTGGAAAATGCCGGCGGCTCTGATCGAATAGGAACCGTCGAGCAGACGTTGCCGCCATTCGGCTTCGCCAAGCACGCCCTGTTTGGTCGACAACAGCGTGCCGAAGGTGAGGTCGTAATTGGGCGCCAGCGCCCAGAAATATTTGGGTTCGATGCCATAGCCCAATTGCGAGCTCTGGATCAGGTCCGGAAAAAGAAATCCGCTCTTCCGCTTCACGGTCGGATCGGGCGCCGACATGAAGGGGACGTAGGCGAGCGGTACTCCGAAAAATTCGACGCGAGCGTCCTCGAAATAAAGCATCTTCTCACCCTCGTCATGGATGATCCGCGCCGCCTGGACCTGCCACAGCGGTGGTTTTTTCGGATCGTCCTTGCAGGGTTCGCAAGCCGTGTAGACGCTATTTTGCAGTACGGTGTAATTGCCCTTGGCGCGATCGGCGCGCGCCGCGGCAAATCGTGTATCGTCGGGTGTTTCCAGCCGCAGCGAATCGACAAAGCCGTCGCGGAAATCGTCGCTCAGATCGAGGGTCTGGCCGTAAGTGATCTTGCCATCCGGCTCGGTCAGCCGGACGTTGCCCTGGGCGCGCAGGCGTTTGGTTTTTTGGTCGTAGATGACCTGATCGGCCTCGATCGTGGCGCCGCCGTAGTAGATCTGCACGTTGCCGACGGCGGCAACCGTATTGTTGGTGTAGTCGTATCTGATCTCGGTCGCCTGCACGAGCATCGGCGCGTTGGAGGGTGGCGCCGGCTTTTTTGGCGGCTGCGGCGGTCGCGGGGGGAAATGCATCAGGTTGCCGGTCTGCTGGGCGAACAGCGGCGCAGGCAGGAGGGTCGATCCGATAACGAACGCCAGCAGCGCAGCAAGCGCCGTTGCACCAACGCGTACGCTACTACACAGGCCGGAACAGAGGGCGCTACGCGTACTCGCCACTAGCCGTCCTCCTGGAACAGGAGCGCCACGAATCCAGTCAGGCCTCCGACAACGACTGGAATCCACGCGGCAGCCATCGGCGGCATGAGTTCCGCTCTGCTCATGTCGTCGGTGATTTTCTGCAGCACGAACAGCAGAAATCCGGCGGTGATGCCGCTCAGCACCATTTTCTGAACGCCGCCGAAGCGAAAGAAGCGCAGGCTGACGGATGCCGCGAGCAAGACCATCGCGGCCAGCAGAAACGGCCGCGCCAGGAGCTGCTGGTATTGCAGGCGATAACCCGCGGCGCCAAGGCCGGCGCGATCCGCGAGGTCGATGTAAGTGGGCAATTCCCAAAACGGCACGGTCTCGGGCGTTGCAAAGCTTTCCCGCACCTGTTCAAGCGTCAGATTGGTGGGAACGCGATAGCTGTCTTCGACGTCGGGCGCCTTGCCGCTGGCATAGATGCGCGCATCCTGGAGCTGCCAATGACCCAGCTCCAGCGTGGCGCTTTGCGCCTCGATCCGCTGCTGGAAGTGCCCGTCACGATCGAAGGTGTAGATGGTGACGCCGCCGAGCTGTGCGCCTTGCTCGCGGCTGGTGCCGGCATTGATGATGGCCGCACCGTCGGCGCTTTTTTGGCGAACCCAGAATCCGCTGGTGCTTTCCTGCAACGCCGACATGTTCTCCCCGAGCATGTCAGCTTCGAGACGTTTCGATCGCTCGTGCAGAATGGCGGCAACGGGATTGTAGACGGTGGTGGCGACGGTGCCGAAGACGAAGGCCGCAATCATGGCAGGAGCGACGAATTGCCAAGCGGAAATTCCGGCCGACCGGGCCACGACGAGTTCGAGCCGCCGCGACAGCGTCAGGTAGCATGACATGGCGCCGACCAGGACCGAGAACGGCATGATCCGTTCGGTGAGCTGCGGCACGCGGTACATGGAAATCTTGGCGAGTACCCAGGCCGTAGCGTTGGGCCAGTCGGCGCCGCGGCGCATCAGTTCGATGTAGTCCATCATCGCCGCCAGAGCCACGACGCCGATGAACGAGCCGACGACGGACGTCAGGAATCGCATCCCGAAGTAGCGCGACAGCGTGCCGGTGATCATGGGCTGCCTCATCAGCTTGTCGCTCGTGCGATGCGTTCACCGATCGCGGTCGCCAACCTCGACACCGCCACGGCCGGCTCCACAGCCTGGCCGCGGGAGATCTGCCACAAGCCCGCGGCGATCGCGCCGAAGATCGCGACATATTGCACGGCAAGCACGGCCGGTACGCGCACGCCGACGATCACGCTGACAAAGCCGACGAGACGCAGCAGCGAGACGGCGCCGATCATCCCCAACAGCGCCAGCGTGCGGCTTTGCCGCGTGGTCTGCGGCGGCCCGAGGAAAGCAAAGGCAAGAATGACGAAGGCGAATGGATAGAGCGGAGTTGTCAGCCGATCGTGCAGTTCCGACCGATATTGGTCGGGCTGCGACGCATAGAGCGCATCGTCGGCCCGCGGCCACAACAGCTCCCAGAGGTATTTTTCGCGCACCGTATAGACGACGTTTTGTGTGGCGCCGGCGAATTGCGACAGGTCGAACGGATAGCGGTCGAAGGTAACGATGCGAGGGTCACGCTGTCCGGCTTCGAGGCGTTGAATGCTGCCGCCTTGCAGGACCAGGAACGATGCCTTGTCGTTCTTCACGATCTCGCCTTGCTCGGCGAGATAGGTGGCGTGAACGTTGGGATCGCGGCGGTCGTCGACGAAGATGCCGACCAGGAGGCCGTTCGGTCGCCGGTCGGCGATGTGGAAGGTCAGATTCCCGCCCACCGTAGTGAAACGGCCCGGCTGCACGATATTGGTCAGGATGTCGGCGCGCACCTGGGCGCCCCAGTCGCGCAATTCACGCAACGCCCGTGGCGAGACATACGCGGCGATGGCGGCGACCAGGAGCGAGACGACCAGCGCAGCCGCAAGGAACGGTCGCAACAGCCGCCACGGCGACACGCCGGCCGCATTCATCACGATGATCTCAGAATCCGTAGCAAGCTTGTTGAGGACGTGCGCCGCTGCCATGACCAGCGCGATCGGCGCCAGCATCATGATCAGGAGCGGGACGATCATCCCCGTGATGCCGACGAAGACCAGCATCGTTTGGCGCTGACTGGTGATCAGGTCGAAATCGCGCATCGCCTGCGTGAACCAGATCACGACGGTCAGGCTGACGAGGATGATCAGGAACGCGCCCATGGTGGCGCGAAACATATAGCCGCCGATCGACCCCATCGGACTGAACTTCCCCACTGACGGCCAACCCGCGAGCGGCGCCGCACTGCCGACGCCGCTTCCCGAGAGCCGCTCTCCCCAACGCAGGTAATTTCATGCTTTCACAAAGTGGCTTCGCCAAGGCAAAGCTATTGAACATGCACACTAAAGCGTTAATACGCGCGTTTGATAAAGGCGGCGCGGGACGGCCCGGATTTTGGCGGAAAAGGCCGCTTTGCACGGTCGGCCGGTCCGGTTCATAACTTGCAGACCCCAACCGCGGCCACCCGAGCCGCAAAAGATCGAGCCAAAGGACGCTCCATGGCCGCCGCCCTCAAATTTAATTTCACCGCGTTCACCCGCCCACACGGCGTTCTTGTTGTGTTCTGCGAAGACAATCTCAAATTCGGTACGGCGACACAACGGGCGCTGGCGCCGCTCGGAGATCTCGTTCGCCGGGCGGCTGCAGCCGACCGCTTTACTGGCAAGAGCGGCGCGAGCCTCGATATCGTTGCCCCGTCCGGCCTCAATGTACCGCGTCTCGTGGTGGTGGGCATCGGCAAGGAAAGCGAGCTGAAATCGCGCGATATCGTCAAGTTCGGCGGCATCGCCATGGGAAAGGTGCCGACGGGTGCTACAAACGCCACGATCTTTGCGGAATTCAGCGCAGGCGCGCTGAAGGCCAATCAGGTCGCAGAACTGGCGTTCGGGGCACGGTTGCGCGCCTACACCTTCGATCTCTATAAAACCAAGCGTAAGGAGGACGAGGAGCGGCCCGGCAAAGTCGAGCTCAACTTCGCCTGTGCCAATGCGGCATCGGCGGAGAAGGCCTGGGCGCAGCAGCTGGCGATTGCCGACGGCGTCGTGCTCGCCCGCGATCTCGTCAACGAACCGGGCAATGTGCTCTTTCCTGGGGAATTCGCCCGGCGAGCCACAAGTCTGACCAAGCTCGGGGTCGGCGTTGAAGTGCTCGACGTCGCGGCGATGCGCAAGCTCGGTATGGGTGCGCTGCTCGGCGTCGGCCAGGGCTCGGCGCATGAACTCGAAGCTCGTCGTCATGCGCTGGAACGGCGGCAAGCGCGGCGTCGATCCGGTCGCGTTCATTGGCAAGGGCGTTTGCTTCGATTCCGGCGGCATCTCGATCAAGCCAGCCCAGGGTATGGAGGACATGAAGGGCGACATGGCGGGCGCCGCCTGCGTCGTCGGCCTGATGCACGCGCTCGCGGCGCGCAAGGCCAAGATCAATGCCGTGGGCGCCATCGGCCTCGTCGAGAATATGCCCGACGGCAAGGCGCAACGGCCGGGCGACATCGTCAAGACCATGTCGGGACAGACCATCGAAATCATCAATACCGATGCCGAAGGCCGTCTCGTCCTCGCCGACGTGCTGCACTACGTCAACAAGCGCTTCAAGCCGAAATTCATGATCAATCTGGCAACGCTGACCGGCGCCATTATTGTCGCTTTGGGTCAGGAATATGCCGGCATGTTCTGCAACGACGACAAACTCGCCGAGCGGTTGACCAAGGCCGGCGAGACGGTCGGAGAACGGGTGTGGCGGATGCCGCTCGGACCCGAATACGACAAGATGATCGAATTCGAAGTTCGCCGACATGAAGAATACCGGCGGCCGTTGGGGCGGCGCGATCACCGCGGCGCAGTTGCTACAGCGTTTCGTCAATAAGACGCCATGGGCGCATCTCGACATCGCTGGCACCGCGATGGGATCGCCGCAAACCGATATCAACAAGAGCTGGGCTTCCGGCTGGGGTGTGCGGCTTCTCGAGCGGCTGGTCGAAGACTATTACGAGCGGTGAGCGCGCTCGATGACCGAGATTCTCTTTTACCATCTTAAAGGTCAGACGCCGGAGCAGGTGTTGCCCGCGTTGCTTACGAAATCACTTGAACGCGGCTGGCGGGTCGTGGTGCAGGCGTCTTCCGACGAGCGCGTCGAGGCGCTGGACGCCCATTTGTGGACTTGGCGTGACGATGCCTTTCTGCCGCACGGGACTTGGCGCGACGCCGAAGCTGCGGAGCAGCCGATTGTGCTCACAGTCAACGACGAAAATCCCAACGGCGCAGCGGTCCGCTTCCTGATCGACGGCGCAAGCCCCGCTCGCGATACCGCAGCCTATGAGCGCGTCGTGTTGCTGTTCGACGGCGACGATCCGGATGCCGTCGAAGCGGCACGCGCGCGTTGGAGCGAAGCCAAAGCGGCCGGTGCCGAGGTGACTTATTGGCAGGCCGACGAGAACGGCCGCTGGCGTCGCCAAGGGTGAGGCTGGACGGCTTCGAAATTAGCGCAAACAAGTGTATTATCATATTGAAATTATGTTACTTTCTCGGTTTTAATCATAAGCGTCGGCGGGTGGTTTAAACGGCCCTTTTCGGCACTATATTTTTTGCTCGATCGCTATTTTGGATGCTATAGTTAGTTCCATGAACAAACATTCAGTGAAAAAGAAACGGCCCGCCAAAGCGGGCACCAAAACCAGCCGGAGCGCAGCGCCTCGCAAGTCGCCTTCGCGTGCCCTCGCCGCCGTCCGCAAACCTTCCGCGACGCGGCAGTCGGCGCGCAAGCCGGAGTCGCTGAGCGCGGCAAGAGTTGCCACTGCAACGGTCGAAATAGCGACCATAACGGTCGCGCAAGTCACCGCGTTGGCTCCGGGCTTGAAGACGCACAAATATCGCGTTGGCCAAACTGTGTTTTATACGTCGAGTCCGATCAGCCGGCCCGGCGCGAGCGGCAGTTATGAGGTCGTCCGGCTGTTACCGTCAGACGGCGACGATTATCAATACCGGATCAAGAATCCCGGCGAGGCGTTCGAACGCGTCGCCAAGGAAAGTCAGCTCGAACTCGAGCATTGACCCTTCCGTTGCGCTGCTGGCGCCGGAATCTCTGCCGCGCCATACTCCCGCCTCGGCAAGCGGCATAATTGTGTGGTTTTGAGGTGGTTGATGTTCGGCGTCGATCCCGACATCGGAAGCTCGGCGTTGCGTTTGTGGGTCGCGGCCGGATCGGCGGCGCTGCTCGTCTTTATTTGCGCGCTGGCGTTCGATTGGACCCGCACGCGAACGCTGGCGCGGGTCGGCGTTGTTGTCCTCGGTGCGGTACTCGGGGCAAGCCTGGCTTGGGCGTTTCTCGATGCCGCCTCGTTTCGCGACCGCAGCGCCGAGCGACGTGCGCTCGAGGCGCGGGCGGCCGGGCTCAATGCCGAAAGTCTCGTCCCGGGTTCTCCGTTGGCATGTTTGAACGGTTTGGCCGGCGACGATGTCGAGGCCGCCTGCGAAAAGGCGCTGTTTGCCGCGCCTTCGACTGTGGCCAGCGCCACCTCCTACGTTGCCGCGCGTTTTGCCCTGCTTGCCGACATGGTGGCCTATACCAAGCGCGGCGGCGGCGGCATCAATAGCACGCTGATGCCTTTGCGCCGCTCGCTCGAGTCGGATCGCTTCGGCTTCGTGGCCCACACTCTCGCCGTCGCCGACCGCTGTAGCAGCGATCACTGCGAGGCGTTGGCGCTTTTGGACAATCCGGGCCAAGTGCGCGCGAATTTGAGCGGGCAAACGCTGGAGCGCTATCTCGATCATTATTTGCCGGTGTGGGCGAAGGGGCCCGATGTTCCGGTGGCTGACGCGACGCCCACGTCCGCCCTTCAGCCGGGCACGCCGCCGCCGCACAAGATGGTCAATATCGACTTTCCCAGCGCCGCCTCGATCCCGGCCATCAGCATCATGAATCCCGAGCCGCCTGGGCCGCCGGCCGCCGCCGCCATCGCCGCAGCGACTGCGGGCGAGCCGAAAGCGCATGAAGCACCGGCTCACGAAGCGCCGGCGCCCCCGCCGTCACCGCGGCGCGCGCGCAAGCCGACGCCGAGTCCGCCCGCACAGGCCACTGCCGCCACGCCTTTGCCGCCTGCGGTCGACCCGGTCTGGCTGCCGCAGGGCCAACCGCGCGCGGTGCCCGCCGCATCCCCGCCCGCCGCGACGACGAGCGGTGCGGCACCGGTGCAGCTCAATCCATTTGGGCCGCAGCCGCAGGGGAGCACCGGGCCAGCGCGTGCACAATGAGTTGAAAGCGGCCGCATTAGGCGATCTGATGCGCCCGCCATGTTTCGCTCCATCCTGATCGCCAACCGCGGCGAAATTGCCTGCCGTATCGCCCGTACCGCCAAGCGCCTTGGGCTGCGCACGATAGCGGTCTATTCCGCTGCGGACGCCGGCGCGTTGCATGTGCGCTCGTGCGACGAGGCCTACTGCATCGGGGGCGCCGAGCCGCGCGACAGCTATTTGTCGATCGAAAACCTGATTGCGGTGGCGCGGACGGCTCGGGCGGAATGCATTCACCCGGGCTACGGCTTCCTGTCCGAAAACGCCGACTTTGCCGAGGCCTGCGAAAAAGCCGGCATCGTCTTCGTCGGGCCGCCCGCGGCGGCCATTCGCGCGATGGGACTGAAGGATCGCGCCAAGACTCTGATGGAGAAGGCGGGCGTCCCAGTCGTGCCGGGTTTCCATGGCGAACGCCAGGACGTCAAATTCCTCAAGGAGAAGGCCTACGAAATCGGCTATCCGGTGCTGATCAAGCCGGCGGCCGGCGGCGGCGGCCGCGGCATGCGCCGGGTCGACAAACACGCCGATTTCGAGATCGCGCTCGAAGGCGCGATCCGCGAGAGTCAGTCCGCGTTCGGCTCGGGTCGCGTCCTGATCGAGAAATATGTGGCCGCGCCCCGGCACATCGAAATCCAGGTTTTTGCCGACCGGCATGGCAATGCCATTCATCTCGGCGAGCGTGATTGCTCGCTGCAACGTCGGCATCAGAAGGTAATCGAGGAAGCGCCGGCGCCGGGCATGACCGCGGAATTGCGCGCGCAAATCGGCGCGGCGGCTGTCGCGGCGGCCAAGGCGGTGGATTATCGCGGCGCCGGCACCGTCGAATTCGTCGCTGACGGCAGCGAAGGATTGCGCGCTGACGCCGTCTGGTTCATCGAAATGAATACCCGGCTCCAGGTCGAGCACCCAGTCACCGAGGCGGTCACCGGCGTCGATCTGGTCGAATGGCAATTGCGCATTGCCGCCGGCGAAACGCTGCCGCTCACGCAAGGACAAATCCGTATCGACGGCCACGCCGTCGAAGCGCGAGTCTATGCCGAAGACCCCGAACACGGCTTCCTACCATCGACCGGCACGATCGTGGCCCTGGAACTGCCCAGTGACATCCGCGTCGACGCGGGCATCGAAGCCGGCGGCCAAGTCACGCCCTATTACGATCCGATGATTGCCAAGCTCATCGCGCAGGCGCCGACACGGCGGGCTGCGCTCGACCGGCTTACGCAGGCGCTCGAGCGCACGGTGATCGCGGGCGTGCGCAGTAACGTCGCTTTCCTCGCCAATTTAGGCCGCGCCGACGAATTCCGGCGCGGCGCGGTCGATACCGGTTTTATCGATCGCAATCTGCCACTGCTGGGCGCTGTGCCGCAGCCACGCGACAATGGGGCGGCCGCGCTTGGCGTTGCAAATCTGCTCAACGCCGCGGCTGCGAATGAAGCCGGAAGCTTCGACAGTTCAGCGCCATCCGAGTCCCCCTGGGACAGCGGCGACGGCTTTCAGCTCGGCGGCGCCCGGTCGATTGCGATCCCGATTGTGATCGACGGCGAGAATGCCGATGCCACCGTCACCTATGCAAAAGACGGCGCTCGGGTTGCGGTGGATGGCGCTGATCCGGCCACTGACGCGAAGGTCTTCGCTGCGGGACATGATGCTTACGTCGTGCGGGGCGGCCGCCAAACCCGTATTCAGATCCGCAATTTTGCCGCGCCGAGCGCGTTGGCGAGTGCCGGCGACGGTGTCATCAAAGCGCCGATGCACGGCAAGGTACTGGAAGTTCTCGCTGCCGTAGGCGACCGGGTCGCATTCGGTCAACGTCTTGCCGTGATCGAGGCGATGAAGATGGAACACACGCTGCGCGCGCCGTTCGACGGCACCGTGACCCAGGTTCCTGTGCGTACCGGGGCTCAAGTTGTGGAAAGCGCGCCGGTCATGGTGCTAGAGCCGATCCGGGAAAACCAGCACGACATAAAGTAGGATTATGCCGCTTCATCTCATCAAGCTTTGCGTCGGTTGTGACTCGGTGCGCGATCTCGAGGACTGGATCAAGCAAAAGCTCAAGGCCAAGCGCAAAGCCGGCGAAAGGCGCGAACACATCCACCGAACCCGCATGGTGCCCAAACGCGCCGCCGAGCTCACCGACGGCGGTTCGCTCTATTGGGTGATCCGCGGCGAGGTCATGTGCCGGCAGCGCATTCGCGACGTGCGGCCGTTCCGCGACAAGGACGGCATCGGCCGTTGCGGCCTTGTGCTCGATCCCAAAGTGATCTTGGTCGCGCCACGGCCCTATCGTGCATTCCAGGGCTGGCGCTACCTGGCGGCGAACGACGCCCCGCGCGACCTCGATAAAGCGGTCAAGGGCGCTGCCGCCATGCCGGAGACTTTGCGCCGCGAGCTGCGCGAGCTCGGCCTGATGTGAGCGGTTGCGCGCCCGGGGCTTCGTGTCTGCCATGGCGCTTGCCCAAGCGATCACGTAAAATCTGCCCAGACCCTCGATAATGCGGTTTGGAGCAATAGGAATGATCATTGGCAGTGAGAAAGACGTCACCAAAGCTGTGCTCAAGGAATATGAACGCATCAAAAATCCGCGGCTGCGCGAGATTGTGGCGACGCTGGTGCGTCACCTGCACGAATTCGCCCGCGAGGTGAAGCTCACCGAAGAAGAATTCCAGGCGGCAATCGCCTATATCATTGCGCTCGGCAAAAAGAGTTCCGAGACCCACAACGAAGCGGTGCTGATGTCGGGCTCGCTCGGCTTCTCGACCCTGATCTGCCTCCTCAACAACGGCAACCGCGGCCAGACTGAGACCGACGCCAATCTGCTCGGGCCGTTCTGGCGCATGGATTCGCCGCCGACCAAGAATGGCGACACCATCATCCGCTCGCCGACGCCGGGACCGGTGCTATTCGTCGATGCCTGGTTCCGCGACGCAAACGGCAAACCCATCGCCGGCGCCGAGGTCGACGTCTGGCATTCCTCGACGGAAGGCTTTTACGAAAACCAGGATCCGGTCCAAGCCGACATGAACCTGCGCGGCAAGTTCACCACCGATAAGGACGGCCACATCAGTTTCCGCAGCGTCAAGCCTGCCGGCTACCCGATCCCGATCGATGGCCCGGTCGGCGAGCTCTTGCGCGCTGCGGGCCGGCACAATATGCGGCCCGCCCATCTGCACTTCCTCACCTACAAGCCGGGCTTCAAGACACTGATTTCGCAAATCTACGATCCCGAGGACAAGAATATCGAGACCGACGTGCAGTTTGGCGTCACGCAGCACCTGATCGGCAATTACGTGAAGCATAATGAACCTTGCCCGCGCGCCGCCGACGTGAAGGCGCCGTGGTATTCGATCGAGCATACTTTCGTCATGGAAAGCGGCACGGCGCGCCTGCCGCGGCCGCCGATCACCGGCAAGGCGGAAGGCGAGCGGCCGGAGATTCCGCATCTCGAAGCGGTGTGACCTTCTACTCCCACCACGCAAGGGGGAGAGAAACAAAATAAAAGGGGAGGAACATCATGAAGCGCCGAACACTGCTCAAAGGCATGGCCGCGACCGCGGCAAGCGGCTTGCTCGTCCGGCGTGCGGTCGCCGACAGCGTCCTTAAGATCGGCATCAGCATGCCGATCACCGGCGCCGGCTTTAATGCCGTCGGACGTCAGCTGCAGGCGGCGCTGAAGCTTTACATGGCACAGCATGGCGACACGGTCGCTGGCCGCAAGATCGAGCTCATCATTCGCGACGACGGCGGTGCCGCCGATACCGCCCATCGGCTGATCCAGGAAATGATCGTCAACGACAAGGTCGACGTGCTCGGCATCGGCATTACGCCGACCGCGCTCGCCATCGCGCCGCTTGCGACCGAAGCCAAGAAGGTGACGCTGGTGATGAGTTCGGGGGCGTCGATCACCACCACCAAATGTCCGTATTTCGTTCGCGCCGGATTTCTGCTCAGCCAGCAATCGTGGATCCTCGCCGAATGGGCGGCCAAGAACGGCTCAAGCCATGTCGTCAGCCTGGTCAACGACTGGGCGCCCGGCATCGAGGCGGAGACCGCGTTCAAGACGCGCTTCACCCAGGTCGGCGGCACCATCGTCGAAGCCATCCGCCTGCCGCTCGCCAATCCCGACTTCGCGCCTTTCCTGCAGCGGATCGCGGATCTCAAGCCGGATACCGCCTTCATCTACTTCCCCGGCACCCAGGCGCCGATCTTCGCCAAGCAGTTCGCCGAGCGGGGCCTTGCCAAATCCGGCATTAAAATCATCGGGCCGGGTGATCTCACCGACGACGACAGTCTCGACAATATGGGCGATCAGATGCTCGGCATGATCACCGCCGGGCCCTATTCAGCCTCGCACAATTCGCCGCTTAACAAGACCTATGTTGCCGCCATCGAGAAGGCCGGCCAGTTCCGGCCGGATTTCGTCTCGCTCGGCGGCTACGACGGCCTGCACCTCCTCTACGAAGCGCTGAAAAAGACCAATGGCGATTCCAGCGGCGACGCCTTGATCGCGGCGATGAAAGGCATGGCCTTCGAAAGCCCGCGCGGCCCGATCTCGATCGATGCGGCGACGCGCGACATCGTCAACAACATCTACATCCGCAAGGTCGAGAAGATTGACGGGCAGCTCTGGAACACAGAGTTTGAGACTTTTCCGAATGTGAAAGACCCGATGAAAAGCGCGTGAAGGCGCTAAATCGCAAGATTATCAATCAGCCGCGTTTTGCCGATGCGTGCCGCCACCAGAAGCCGGATCGCCTCGGCCGCAGGCGTGGCGAGCGGCGCCAGCGTCTCGGCGTTGCGCGCTTCGAGGTAATCGAGGCTAAAGCCGACCTTCGCAATCGCGGCGCGGCCCTTGTCGAGCACGGCTTCCATCGGGCCGCCGGCTACGATCCGCTCGGCACATCCCTTGAGCACGCTGTAGAGCGCCGGCGCCGCGGCGCGCTCGTCGGGCGTGAGGTAGCGGTTGCGGGAGGACAGCGCGAGACCATCCCTCTCGCGCACGACCGGCGCGCCGACGATGCGGGTCTTTAGCCCCAGATCGCGGGCAAGCCGGGTGACGACTTTGAGCTGCTGGTAATCCTTCTCGCCGAACAACGCGATGTCCGGCTCGCTTTGGATCAAGAGCTTGGCGACTACTGTCGCCACGCCGGTGAAGAAATGCGGGCGGAACGCGTCTTCGAGGCCAGCGGTGGCCGGTCCCTCGGGCACGATGCGGGTGGCAAAGCCTTCCGGGTACATGGTTTCGACCGATGGCGCCCAGACGAGGTCGGCCTTCAGCTCTTTGAGCGCGGCAAGATCGGCGGACCAGGTGCGCGGATAGGTGCTCAAGTCTTCGTTCGGCGCGAACTGCGTCGGGTTAACGAAGATGGAGACGATGACCCGGTCGGCGTTGGCTTGCGCGATCTTAACCAGCGAAAAATGGCCGGCATGCAATGCGCCCATGGTCGGCACCAGCGCGATGCTGCGCCGCCGCACGCGCAATTCGGCAATCGCGCGGCGCAAGTTCGGCAATGTGCGCATGACGCGCGGATGACGTTTGGTTTTTCCGTGAATCATCTTCACCCGTTGCACCGCGAGCACACCCGTTGCGTTTTCGGCGGCGCGCTCGCGGTTAATGATTAACTTCTCCGGCCCGATGCTGTATCTTGACCGGGCGCGTTGCAACCCGGAGAAGTGTGAGTAACCCGAGGGTCGCGTCCGTCATGTTGATGCAGGCTGATGTCGGCAGGCCGCCTTCGGCGCATGTCATCGTCCTTGGCAACGAAAAAGGCGGCTCGGGCAAATCGACGACGGCCATGCATGTCGCCGTCGCGCTGTTGCAGGCTGGGCAGCGGGTCGCCACCATAGATCTCGATTCGCGGCAGAAAAGCTTCACTCATTACGTCGAAAATCGCCGCGATTGGGCCCGGCGCGCGGGCGTGAAGCTCGATGTCCCAGCGCATTATTGCGTCGCCCGCGGCTTCGGCATGCGGCTCGACGAAATTGAAGCCCAGGAATTCGCGGCTTTTGCGGAGGCCGTTAGCGCGGTCGAGCAAACCCACGATTTCGTCGTCATCGATACGCCGGGTAACGATTCCTACCTGATGCGGCTTGCCCATTCGATGGCGGATACGCTGATCACGCCGTTGAACGACAGCTTCGTCGATTTCGACGTGCTCGGCAGCATCGACCAGAGCACGTTCGAAGTGGCGGGGGTAAGCCACTATGCCGAGATGGTGCGCGAGGCGCGCCGGCAGCGACGCTTGGTCGACGGCGGCCTTACCGACTGGATCGTGGTGCGTAACCGGCT
This sequence comes from uncultured Alphaproteobacteria bacterium, assembly GCA_963784325.1. GTDB lineage: Bacteria > Pseudomonadota > Alphaproteobacteria > Rhizobiales > Xanthobacteraceae > BOG-931. The sequence continues at coordinate 40,280 of CAWARC010000018.1, forward strand.
TTCCACGCTCGGTTCGCGCAACCGCCGGCTGGTCGGGGAAGGGGTTGAGGGCTTGGCCAAGCAGCTCGGCTTCCGCCCCGTCGATGGCTTTGCCGAACGCGTCGTCTACCGCGAATTCTTCCCCCGCGGCCTGACCGCGCTCGACGATCTCACGGAGGATATGCTCGGCTCGCGTCCCGGGACTTCGCATGTTACCGCCCGCGACGAGGTGAAGCTCTTGATTGACGCGCTGCGCCTGCCAATCGACGAACGCGGCAAGCGCCGCGCCGCGGCCCGCGCCGAGTGGCTTGCCGCCGCCGGCAAGCCATTGGAGACTCACGATCTGTTGGCCGATTGATACCCATTAGGGTCTTTGCGAAAGCGGGCCGTATTGGAAAGCAGGTGTCATGTCCGCGACTGCACCGAAAATTACATCTTTTGCGCCGCAATTATTGGTCGATGACCTTGAGAGAGCGATCAGGTTCTATCGCGAGGTTCTCGGCTTCTCGTTCGGTCCGGTATGGGGCGACTTTTACGCCATCGGCGAACGCGACGGATTTGCGGTTCACCTAAAGTGCGCGCCAAAAACAGCCGAGGACCGCGAACATCGGCGGCAACACGAGCATTTGGATGTCTATGCTGGCGTCACCGGCGTGCGCGCTTTGTACGACGCGTGCGGGGCGAAAGGTGCAACAATTCTCAAGCCTTTGGCCCCCACCGCGTGGGGGACCGTCGATTTCCACATTGAGGGCCCGGAGGGTTATATTATCGCCTTCGGCGAGAACGAGAATTTGGGGTAAAGCCGTTCCAGCGGTCTGCTCACCATTGCGTCTATTGCCGGGGAGCGCCACGTTATCAGCCGATGAGCCAAGACCGGTCCGACCGCACGCCGGCGCCGACGCGCAATCCGGGCGAGCCTCCGGCAGCATCCGGACGCGCGGAAATCGACCAATTCCTGCACCGCGTCAAAGCGCTCGGCGCGGCGGCCGAACGGGGCGAGCGTGGCCGAATGATTTTCGCGCTGGATGCAACCATGAGCCGGCAGCCGACCTGGGACAGCGCCCGCCGGCTGCAGGCCGACATGTTTCGCGAAGCGGCCGCCGCCGGCGGCCTCGATATCCAACTGGTCTATTATCGTGGCTTGGCGGAATGCCGCGCCTCGCCTTGGGTCGCCGAGGCAGCGCGGCTCGGCGCGCTGATGGAACGCATCGATTGCCGCGGCGGCCATACCCAGATCGGCAAAGTCCTCGCTCATGCACGGCGCGAAAACCATGCCCGTAAGGTTGCGGTGTTGGTCTTTATTGGCGACGCCATGGAGGAACCGCTCGACGATTTATGCGCGGCCGCAGGCGAGCTGGGCCTGCGCAACGTCAAGGCCTTCATGTTCCAGGAGGGCTACGATCCGGTCTGTGAGCAGGCATTCCGCGAAATCGCCCGCCTCACCGGTGGCGCGTTCTGCCGCTTCGCGCCGGGGGCGGCGCACGAACTCGCCGAGCTTCTGCGCGCCGCGGCGGCCTATGCCGCCGGCGGCATGAAAGCACTTAAGGCACTGCAAGGGTCCAGCGCGCTCATGCTGCTCGAGCAGCTGAAATAGCCGAGCTGCGAAGAAGTCATGCCCGAAATTCTCCTCGGCGTTGTCGTGCTTGTGCTCGGACTATGGGCGGTCAATTCCTTCTCCAAGGCCGATCCAAAACAGGCAGCGCGGATACTGCGCGCCATCGGCGGTGCCGCGGCGCTGATCTTCGCCGGGTTTCTGCTCCTGCGCGGTGAGATTGGGGTCGCCGTGACGGTTGGCCTGTTCGGTCTGGGTCTGCTCGGCTACGTGACGCTGTGGCCGGCGAGTTTGGGCGCGCGCACGCAGAAGAGTACTGGCCAAGCCTCGCGTGTTCGCACTGATTATCTCGAAATGGAACTCGACCACGACAGCGGCGCTATGCATGGCCGCATTCTCAAGGGCCGGCTTGCCGGCATCGCGCTCGACAGCCTCGACCGCGCAGCGCTGATTAATCTCTTGGGCGAGATCGATGCCGACAGCCGCGATCTACTTGCAGCTTATCTTGACCGCCGGGCGCCCGGCTGGCGTGACCACGCGCAAGGCGATGCGGGTGCGGGCAGCGGGCCGCGGCCGTCGTCCAGCGGCAAAATGACTGAAGAGGAAGCCTATCAGATCCTTGGCATTCAGCCCGGGGCGAGCGCGCAGGACATCAGTCGCGCCCACCGCTCCCTCATGAAGAAATTGCATCCCGACCAAGGGGGGACGACGTATCTTGCGGCCCGCGTCAATGAGGCCAAGGACGTTCTTCTGCGCCGCCATCGCTGAGGTACTCCGTACAAACCCCGCGTGGCCTTCCAGCTCTGCTGACAACCCGCACGCGCCCCGTTTGCCGGGGACTTGGAGCATGATCGGGAAAGGTTGATGCCGCCTTTCCGCGACGATCCCGTTCGAAAAAATCAGTCCTTCAGCGCCATGCACTGGAAGTCGCTGCGCTTGAGCTCGCGGCAGACGGCTTCGGCGGAAGCTTGCTTGTCGAAGCCGGCGAAGCGCGCGCGGTAAAGCGCCTTGTCGCCTTTCTGCACGCGCTCGGTGAACGGGTCCTTGGCGGCCAGCGCCGCGTGCAGCTTGATTTGCGCCGCGCTCAAATGCTGCTTGGCGTCGTTCTCGTCGTCGAAGGCGCCGATCTGGATCAGCCAGCCGCCGTGCACGTGAATTGGCGCGGATGGGATCGCGGTTTCGAGCCTGGCGGGCTCGGCGTCGGCAATTTCGGCGCGGTCCGCCTCGAGCGGCGCCTGTTCGACCTTCGAGGCGACATAGGCAGGGAGCTGCGAAGATATTTGCGTAGATGCTGCCGGGGCAGGCGCGACGGGCGCGATCGGCGCGGCTTGGCGCGCCGGCGTGGGAGCTTTGATATCCACCGTCGGAGCAGCCGATGCGACCACGGTCGGCCGTTGCTCGGGTACCGCGGCTGGAGCTTGTGAATTCACGCTCGGTTTTGGCGCGGCCGCGGGCTGCGGCGCCGGGGGCACGATGGGCACGAGCATCGGCATCGGCGCCAGCGACGCCGTCTGCACCGGCACTGTGCGGTAAGGGATCGTTCGTACCAATACCGGCTTGATCGGAGCGTCGGAGCCGGCAGCCTGGCTATTGACGCTTGCCGTCGACGACGGATCGGTGCGCGAGGCGAAGGACGTCGAGGTCAGCTTGGTCGACGTCAGAGGAGAACTGCTGAAAGCGATCGGCTCGTTGCGATGGATGGTGGCGTCGGCGATTGCCGGCGCGGTGCGATGGAGCGAGGCTTCCTTGATGTGATCGGCAATGAGTTCGCGCATCCGGGCATCACGCTCTGAAGCGCTCGGCCCACCCATGACCACGGCGACAAGGTAGCGACCGTCGCGATGCAACGAGGTGAGCAGATTAAAGCCGGAGGCGCGGGTAAATCCGGTCTTGATGCCGTCGACACCCTCGACCTCGCTCAACAGGTGATCGTGGCCGCGGATAGTTTCGCCGTGAAAGACGAAGGCCTGCGTCGAAAAATATTTGTAATAGCGCGGGAAGCTGTCCTGGATGGCGCGACCGAGCAGGGCCTGGTCGCGCGCAGTGGTGATCTGATCATCGTCCGGCAGCCCCGACGCGTTCACATAAGTCGTATGGGCCATGCCAAGCGCGCGGGCCTTCTGCGTCATCACCTTCGCGAAGGCTTCCTCGCTGCCGCCGAGATATTCGGCAATGACTACGGCCGCATCATTGGCGGATCGGGTGACGATGCCCTTGATCGCGTCCTCGACCGTGATCGTTTGCCCGGGCTTGAGCCCGAGCTTGGTCGGGTCTTGCTCCGAGGCATGTTCGGAAACCGGAAGCGGCGAATCGAGCTTGAGCCTGCCGGCGTCGAGACGCTCGAACAACAGATAGAGCGTCATCACTTTTGTCAGCGAGGCGGGGTGGCGCAGCGCGTCGGGATTAGACGCTTGCAGCACTGCGCCGCTGTTGCCGTCGACCACGATCGACGCAAATGGCGGGTCGTAGCCTTCGGCGCGGGCATGATGGTGTGCAGCGGAGATACGATGATGATGATGCGCGACAGCGGCATCGCTGTTGATGGTAAGAGCCGCTGTGAGCGCGGCCAAGCTCAAGAGACCGCCACGAAGCCCCATACGGGCTCCGACATTCAACCATGCCATTGCGCACCCCGTCCCTGAACGCGCCTAATCCCCGAAAGGCCGCCCTTTTTTGCACTCATGGGCGTGTGCTTCTCCCGCCAATAGCCGCCGATTTTAGGGCCGCTTACGCCGATGAGAGAGGCATCCCCAACGCGATCGTTACCCTTACGACACGGTCAAGCACGTTAGGCGAACGCCGTTGCGAAAGGGTTAAGTCCCGGCAGCGCCGCTATTTTGTGCAATTTGACGACACCGGTTGCAGTTAATTGTGCACTGCACTATAATATCATCAGTGCCGCAAACGGCCTTTTCAAGGCAACGGGCCCAAGCGGGCTTTAACCGTAGAGCACACAGCCGGTCGCCCGAGGAGCCATCATGACCAACGAAGAGATGCAGAAATTCAGCAAGGACAGCATGGAGACGATGATGTCGTCGTTCGGCGCGTGGTCGAAAAGCGCCCAAGCCATCGCCGTCGAGCTCACCGACTTCTCTAAGAAGTCGATCGAAGGCTCCGCCGCCGCATGGGAGCGCCTGATGGGCGCCAAGACCCTGGAGAACGCGATGGAAGTGCAGAGCGACTATCTGAAATCCTCTTATGAGGATTTCGTCGCCGAAGCGACCAAGCTTAGCGAGCTCTATGCGGGTCTCGCCAAGGAGGCCTACAAGCCGCTCGAGGGCGCCCTAGCGAAAGCCGGGATGAAGTAACGAGTTGCGGCGCCGGCGCAGGATTCCCGAGGTTTCAGGCCTTGGGAGGCAGCACAGCTTCGATCGCGGCAGCGATGCGAGCTAGAGTTTGCTCGATCCGGCTGACGCGGAAGGCAATGTGCTCAAGCGCATAGGCGGCGCGCTTGTCGGCCGAGGGCAAACTCTGGGCGTCGTAATCGGGCACAAACTCCTGCTCCATCTCACGCACGAGTCTTGCCCGCCGGGCGAGGTCGACCATGGTCACCTCCTATCGCGCCTTCTGGTAATTTGCGCGATCAATAGCCGAGTCGGTGCCTTACACCAATTGGTCCCTGCGTCGCGGCTAAGGCCGGATCGCCTGTCACCGGCACGGTCGGCGCGGCGGCGAGTTGTTCGCCGTTGTGGGCAAATCGGCTGAATTGCCTTGCACCGGCCAGAGACAGACATATCTGACGGCCTCGGCGGCACCGCAAGACCGAACGAATGGGACAAAACTCGCGGCATCGCGGCACCATTAATGCATGGCGCCAGCGCTATCGATTTGGCACGGAAAGCACATTAGTTTTATCATGGGCTATCGGGCGTACCGAAAGCCGCCGCGCTCGAACCGCGCCAATCGAAGGTCCGGAAAACGAACGAACCAATGCCGCCGTTTGACGTTACTCTCACCGTACGACCGGCCCGTCTTGCTGACGACGATCGCAAGCGCAAAGGCGATGGAGGTCCCGGCACGGCGGTTATTACCAAGACCAAGCCGCAGACCAAGCGGCCGAATCTTTATCGGGTTCTTCTGCTCAATGACGACTACACGCCGATGGAATTCGTGGTCCACGTCCTGGAGCGGTTCTTCAACAAGGATCACGAGGCGGCGCATCGGATCATGATGCATGTGCATCAACACGGCATCGGCGAATGCGGTATCTTCACCTATGAGGTGGCGGAAACAAAAGTGACGCAGGTTATGGACTTTGCCCGCAAACATCAGCATCCTTTGCAGTGCATCATGGAAAAGAAGTGATTCCGGGGGGAAGCTTCCAATACAAACGATGAGAAGTTGAAATGCCCACGTTCTCGCGCAGCCTTGAACAGTCGCTTCACCGGGCTCTGGCCCTCGCCAACGAGCGCCATCACGAGTACGCCACCCTGGAGCATCTCCTCCTGGCGTTGATCGAGGATCAGGACGCCGCGGCGGTGATGCGGGCATGCAACGTGGACCTGGAGAAGCTCCGCCGCAGCCTCATCGCCTATCTCGAATCCGAACTGGATAATCTGGTCACCGACGGAGCGGAAGACAGCAAGCCCACCGCCGGCTTCCAGCGCGTCATTCAGCGCGCCGTCATCCACGTGCAGTCTTCCGGCCGCGAAGAGGTGACCGGCGCCAATGTGCTGGTCGCGATCTTCGCCGAGCGCGAGAGCCACGCCGCTTATTTCCTGCAAGAGCAGGACATGACCCGCTACGACGCGGTGAACTACATCAGCCACGGCATCGCCAAGCGGCCGGGCATGTCGGAAGCGCGCCCGGTGCGCGGCTCCGACGAGGAGAACGACGGCAAAGCCGGCGACGAGCAGAAAAAGAAAGGCGACGCGCTCGACGCCTATTGCGTCAATCTCAACAAGAAGGCGCGCGAGGGCAAGATCGATCCGCTGATCGGCCGCGATTCCGAGATCAACCGCACCATCCAGGTGCTGTGCCGCCGCCAGAAGAACAATCCGCTGTTCGTCGGCGAGGCCGGCGTCGGCAAGACCGCGATCGCCGAAGGTTTGGCGCGCCGCATCGTCCACGGCGAAGTGCCCGACGTCCTGCGCAACGCCACGGTGTTCGCGCTCGACATGGGCACGCTGTTGGCCGGCACGCGCTATCGCGGCGACTTCGAGGAGCGGCTCAAGCAGGTCATCAAGGAGCTCGAGGCCTACCCCGGCGCCATCCTGTTCATCGACGAGATCCACACCGTGATCGGCGCCGGCGCGACCTCGGGCGGCGCCATGGACGCATCCAACCTGCTCAAGCCGGCCTTGGCATCGGGCACCGTGCGCTGCATGGGCTCGACGACCTATAAGGAATATCGGCAGTATTTCGAAAAGGACCGCGCGCTGGTGCGCCGGTTCCAGAAGATCGACGTCAACGAGCCGACCATCCCGGATGCCATCGAGATCCTCAAAGGGCTAAAGCCCTATTTCGAGGATTATCACAAGCTCAAATACACCAACGATGCCATCAAGGCTGCGGTGGAGCTGTCGTCGCGCTACATCCACGACCGCAAGCTGCCGGACAAGGCGATCGACGTGATCGACGAATCCGGCGCCGCCCAGATGCTGCTGCCCGAGGGAAAACGCAAGCGCACCATCGGCCTCAAGGAGATCGAAACCACGATCGCCACCATGGCCCGTATTCCCCCGAAGTCGGTGTCGAAGGACGACGCCGAGGTGCTGCAGAACTTGCAGGAGACGCTCAAGCGTGTGGTCTACGGCCAGGACAAGGCGATCGAAGCTTTGTCGGCCTCGATCAAGCTTGCTCGCGCCGGGCTGCGCGAGCCGGAAAAGCCGATCGGCTGCTATCTGTTCTCCGGCCCGACCGGCGTCGGCAAGACCGAGGTGGCAAAGCAGCTTGCCGCTACGCTCGGCGTCGAGCTGATTCGCTTCGACATGTCGGAATATATGGAGCGCCACACCATATCGCGGCTGATCGGTGCGCCGCCCGGCTATGTCGGCTTCGACCAGGGCGGACTCCTGACCGACGGCGTCGATCAGCATCCGCATTGCGTGCTGCTCCTCGACGAGATCGAGAAGGCGCATCCTGACCTGTTCAACGTGCTCTTGCAGATCATGGATCATGGCAAGCTTACCGACCACAACGGCAAGCAGGTCGACTTCCGCAACGTCATCCTGATTATGACCACCAATGCCGGCGCCGCCGACATGGCCAAGGCCGCTTTCGGCTTCACGCGATCGAAGCGCGAGGGCGACGACATGGAGGCGATCACACGGCTGTTCGCGCCGGAATTCCGCAACCGGCTCGATGCCATCATTACGTTCGCGCATCTGTCGCCCCAAATCATCGCCATGGTGGTCGAGAAATTCGTGTTGCAGCTCGAGGCGCAGCTCGCCGACCGCGACGTGACGATCGAGTTGTCCGACGAAGCCACGCAATGGCTGATCGCCAACGGCTATGACGAGCTGATGGGCGCGCGGCCGATGGCGCGGGTAATCCAGGAGCACATCAAGAAGGCGCTGGCCGACGAGGTGCTGTTCGGCCGGCTCAAGTCCGGCGGTCATGTCCGCGTCGTTGTCGTCACCGACGAGGCCGGCAACAGCAAGCTCAACTTCGAATATCCGGACGGTCCGATAAAGCCGCGGCCGGAAAAGCTGCCGGTGCCGCGCCGCGCCAAGGCCAAACGAAGCTCCTCGCCGCGGAAGAAGCCGCCGGGCTCCGGCGGCCCGGGCGGCGGCGAACCGCCCCGCCGCGGCACGGTGCCAAAAGTGCCGCTGGTCAAGGTTTGAACCTAAGCGTTCGCAGTGGGGCAGTAGGGTTCGGATGCAACCCTGCTGCCCCCTGATTTACCTGTACTTTGCAATCACAAAACGGCGGCGATTAAATCGTTATTGTCGATGAGATCATTGGCTTTTTCGCGCGGCGTTTTTTCGCCGGCGCTTGGCAGCTTTGGTTCGGCATGGCGAGCACCGGCAGCCGCCATTTTCGAGAAAGAACCGATAATATTCCTTGCCATAGTCGAAGGTGATTTCTTCGCCCGGCTCGATACGGCGTAAGGCGACGAATACGAGGCGGCCCTTGCGCCCGATGGGCTTCGCGTTCGGCCGGCAAGAATGATTGATATAGCGCGCCCGATTCCATCGCGGCGAGCCGTCAATGGTCCAGCGACTGTTGAGCTCGAACAAATATTTCGCGCCGCGTCCGTCCAGTCGTTCCGCTTCCTCGTTCGATAATCGCCGGCCGCGATAGGTCGCAATGTAGTCGGCCCGCTTGATGGGCCGTCTGGCGAATAAGCCGAGTCCGGTCGCCGACCGGCCAATGCGAAATGAGCGCGATGGCATTGGATGCTGTTAACCGCGGATTCGCATGATGTCATCCGCGATTCCCGAGAAAGCAAAAGACAAAGTCTGAATCTCGTCAGACCCGCGGCGACCATTTCAACCGCCGCGCAAACCAGATCGCCAGCACCGGCAGCGCCGCCGCGGCGCAAAGAAACAGCGGCACGGCGCCGAGCCGATCGATGACCAGTGCACCGGTGGCCACTCCGACGGTCTGCCCGACGAAGATCGCCGAGGAGAATAAGGCCACGGCCGTGCCGCGGGCCTGTGGCGTCATCTGCGTGGCGTTGGTCTGCAAGGTGTTGTGCAGCATGTAGAAGCCGAGCCCGATCAGAATCGTCGCGACGGGCGCCAGCCACCAGGCCGGTGCGATTGACAGCACGACATAACCGGCCGCAATGGCAAAGCCTCCGGCGACCGCAAGGCGGACCTGGCCGAGCCGGTACACGAAAGTCCTGACCAAGGCGGCGTAGATCAGCCCACCGATGCCGAAGCAGCCGACGCTCAAGCCGATGAGCGTGAAGCTGATGCCGAAATGCGAATGCAGATAGGCGCCGATATAGGCGAAGGCGCCCCACAGCAGCGCGTTCTCGATGAAGGCGGCAAGGATGACGATGCGCGCGAACGGCGTCGTCAGCACCGCGGCATAATCGGCGACGAAGCCGCGCGTGGTCTCGTGCGGATGGCTCGGGGCGCGGGTCAGCGGGTTGGTGATGAGCTCATAGATGAGCCCGGCGGTCGCCACCGCGAAAATGCCGGAGAGGACGAAGAATACGTTGCGCCAGCCGACCAGATCGCCGAGCACGCCGCCGGCAGCCTGGCCGAACAGCTGGCCGAGGATTTGGCCGGTGAGGTAGCGCCCCAGGATCGGCTGGCGCTGCTCATACGGCGTCACGTCGCCGACATAGGCCATCGAAATCGGGATGATCCAGCCGGCGGCGGCGCCGGTCGCCAGCCGCGTCAAGGCGAGCTGCGGCAGCGAACCTGCCATGCCGCACAGCGCCACCAGGACGGTGCCGATGGCGCACATCACCGCGACGGCGCGGTATTTGCCGAGGCGGTCGCCGAACGGGCCGATGACAAGCTGGATCGAGCCGTGGGCGATGGCATAGGAGGTCACCACCATGGCGGCGGCGCCGACCGTGGTGTGGAAGTCGCCGGCAATCTGCGGCAACAGCGAATCCGTCACCCGCACCTGCGCCTGGCTGGCGAAGCCCGCGACCGCGAGCAGCATGATCGCGCGCGGCGGGGATTGGCGCGGCAGCGATGCGGCGGATGTGATCGAGGCTGGCACGTTCAATTGAGGAGCCGTTAAGAGGATGTGGCGTTGACAGTCCGGGCGGGCCGGGCTTTCTACCCCGCCGAATGGCAAACATGAAATGATCGAAAACAGATACCAGCCCAGCGCGGTTGAGCCCCGCATTTACGAAGCCTGGGAAAACGCCGGCGCCTTCCGGGGCGGCCGGCCGGAGCGGGCGGCGGCCGAGCCGTATTGCATCGTCATTCCGCCGCCGAACGTCACCGGCTCGCTGCATATGGGCCACGCGCTCAACAACACGTTGCAGGACATTCTGGCCCGCTTCGAGCGTATGCGCGGCAAGGACGTGCTGTGGCAGCCGGGCACCGACCATGCCGGCATTGCCACCCAAGCCGTGGTCGAGCGTCAGCTTGCCGAGCGTAAAGAGCCGTCGAGCCGCGACATAGGGCGCGAAGCCTTCATCAAGCGCGTCTGGGAATGGAAGGCGGAATCCGGCGGCACCATCATCAGTCAGCTCAAGCGGCTCGGCGCCTCCTGCGATTGGTCGCGCGAGCGCTTCACCATGGACGAAGGCCTGTCGCGCGCGGTGATGAAGGTCTTCGTCACGCTCCATCGCGAAGGCCTCATCTACAAGGACAAGCGGCTGGTCAATTGGGACCCGAAGCTGAAGACCGCGATCTCCGATCTCGAGGTGCAGCAGGTCGAGACCAAGGGCCACCTCTGGTACATCAAATATCCGATCGAAGGCTCGGACGAATTCATTGTCGTGGCGACGACGCGCCCGGAAACCATGCTCGGCGACGTCGCCGTTGCGGTGCATCCGGACAATGAGCGGCTCAAGCATCTGATCGGCAAGCACGCAGTCCTGCCGCTGGTCGGACGGCGAATCCCGATCATCGCCGACGACTACGCCGATCCCGAAAAGGGCTCGGGCGCGGTGAAGATCACGCCGGCGCACGATTTCAACGATTTTGAAGTCGGCAAACGGCACGACCTGCCGCTGATCAATATTTTCGATCCCGAAGCTCGCCTCGCGCTCACGAACAATCAGCAGTTCTTGGCTGACGCGCATCTTGAACTCGCGCTCTTGGAGGTTTTAGACGGCAAGTCGCGGGAAGCTGCACGAAGGTTGATCGTCGAACAGCTCGAATCTAGTGGCCTGATCGAGAAGATCGAGCCGACGAGCCACGTTGTTCCTCATGGCGATCGCTCAAGCGCGGTGCTCGAACCGTATTTGACGGACCAATGGTACGTCGACGCCAAGCGTTTGGCGGAACCTGCGATCAAAGCGGTGCGCGAAGGCGACACAAAATTCATTCCACAGCAGTGGGACGCGACCTTCTTCAACTGGATGGAAAACATCCAGCCGTGGTGCATTTCCCGGCAAATCTGGTGGGGCCACCAGATCCCGGTCTGGTACGGCCAGACTGTGGATGAGCACGGCTTTAAGGTTGAAGGGCCTGACAAAGAATTCGTCGCCGAAACGGCAGAAGCAGCTCTGACGGACGCAAAGCGATACTACGGTCTCGAAGTTGAGGTTTCGATTGACATCAATCCATCCTTCCAAGCGGTAGAGGTTTCCCCCGGACGATGGAAGGTAGAAAAGGTCGGCATCGGGCGGGTCAACGACGTTCTCGACACCTGGTTCTCTTCGGCGCTGTGGCCATTCTCGACGCTGGGCTGGCCCGACGGGACGCCAGAACTGAAGCGCTTCTATCCGACCTCGGCGCTGGTCACAGGCTTCGACATCATCTTCTTCTGGGTCGCGCGGATGATGATGATGGGATTGCACTTCATGAAAGAGGTGCCGTTCCGCGACGTCTACATCCACCGCCTGGTGCGCGACGCCTCCGGCGCAAAAATGTCGAAGTCGAAGGGCAACGTCGTCGATCCGCTCGGCGTCATCGACGAGTATGGCGCTGACGCCTTGCGCTTCACATTGGCGCGCGGCGCCGCGCAAGGTCATGACATTCGGCTTGGTCCGCAGGAGGTCGAGAACAACCGCAATTTTGCGACGAAACTTTGGAACGCGGCGCGCTTTGCTGAGATCAACGGCTGCGCCCGCGATCCCGGTTTCGATCCGCGCCGCGCCAAAGAAACGCTCAATCGCTGGATCGTGCACGAGACTGCAAAGGCTGGGCGAGAGGTCACGGAAGCGATCGAAGCTTACAAGTTCAACGATGCGGCGGCTGCGGCCTATCGCTTCGTCTGGAATATTTATTGCGACTGGTATCTCGAGCTGATCAAGCCGGTGCTGACCGGTCCGGATGGCGACGCGAAAAACGAAACGCGCGCGGCCGCCGCCTGGGCGCTCGACGAGATCCTGAGACTGCTCCACCCGTTCATGCCGTTCATCACCGAAGAGCTGTGGCGCGTGACCGCTGAGCAGGGCGTCAAGCGCGACCACTTACTGGCGTTGGGCGCGTGGCCGCAGCACGACGGCGTCGATGACGTAGAAGCTGAGGGCGAGATCGGCTGGGTGGTCGATCTGATCACCGCCATCCGCTCCGTGCGCGCCGAGATGAATATTCCCGCGGCGACCATGCTGCCGTTGGTGATTGCGAGCGCTTCCCAGCAAACCGTCGCTCGCGCGAAGAATTGGGCGGGCTTCGTGCAGCGGCTGGCACGGGTAGCCGATATTTCGTTTGCCGACACGGCGCCGCAAGGCGCTGTGCAGCTTGTGGTCCGCGGCGAGGTCGCGGCACTGCCGCTTAAAGGCGTCATCGACCTCGCCGCCGAGCGCGCGCGGCTCGCCAAGGAAATGGCCAAGGCCGATGCCGACATCGCGCGGGTTGACGCCAAGCTCGGCAATGCCAATTTCGTCGCCCGTGCACCGGAAGAGGTGGTCGAGGAAGAAAAAGAAAAGCGCGAGGAAGCGCAAGCGCGCAAGGCCAAGATCGCCGAAGCGCTGGAGCGGCTCCAAGGCGCGGCCTGATGTTGTGTGTGACGTGAGAATCTTTCTGGCCGGCGCGACTGGAGTCATCGGACGTCGACTGACGCCACTCCTCGTCGGCGCCGGCCATGATGTGACGGGTACGACGCGCTCGGCCGAAAAAATCGAGGCATTGAGAGAGCAGGGCGCGCAAGCGGTTGTCGTCGATGTTTTCGATAGCACCGCGCTACGCCACGCCGCGGTGCAGGCACGTCCCGACGTCGTCATCCATCAGCTGACCGATCTGCCGCAAGTGTTCGATCCCGAGCGCCGCGGCGAGGCGCTGCGCCGCAATGCGAGGCTGCGCGTCGAGGGCACGGCAAATCTTGCTGCCGCCGCGCAGGCCGCGGGCGCGCGCCGGCTGATCGCGCAAAGCATCGCCTTCATCTACGCACAAGCCCCCGAGCCGCACGCCGAGAGCGATCCGCTGGCCGCCGCCGATGGCGACGATCTCAATGCGCTGACCGCGCGCGGCGTACGCAGCCTCGAAGACGCGACCCTCAATACGCCGGGCATCGATGGCATCGTGCTGCGCTACGGGCGGCTTTATGGTCCAGGAACGTGGTTTGAAGCGGCGCAGGGCCGGGGGCCGTTGCACGTCGACGCCGCGGCGCGGGCGGCGCTGCTTGCGGTTACCCGAGGCGCGCCGGGCATCTACAACATCGCCGAGGACGATGGCGCCGTGACGATCGACAAGGCCCGCCGAGAATTGGGCTTCGATCCGGCCTTCAGGCTCAAGGCTTAAACGGCTTGCTCAAAAACCGCGACCCCTTCTCTCCATAGCGCCATGGCAGTTCCACCGCCTTGGTGAGGCCGATACGCGGACCGGCGACGACCTCCTCCTCGCCTTGGCGGGCGAACAGCTCGAATGGCGGCCGGTCTAGCGCCATGCCGTTATTGGCCCGCGTGATGCCCAGCGCCTGGCATAGCCGGCCTGGGCCGGAACAGAGCAGCCGCTCGTCTGCCAGGCCCCGCCGCCGGCGCATTGCGGCCAAGCCGGCCGTCGGCTCGATGGCGCGGATCAAGACGGCGGCGGCCGATCCCTTGGGCTCGCAGACAAAATTCAGGCACCAGTGAATGCCGTAGGAGCGGTAGACATAGACGTAGCCGGGCGGGCCGAACATGACGGCATTGCGCTCGGTTTGGCCGCCAAAGCTGTGCGCCGCCGGTTCGGTATGATGGTAAGCCTCGACTTCGACGAGCCGCCCGCCGACGCCGTTGACGAGGAGCGTCACGCCGATCAGATCGGGCGCCACCTCAAGGACGCCGCGGTTGAAAAAGCTCCTGGTCAGGCGTTTCGGCACGCCCCATCGTCGCAAGTCCGGCACGCCTTGGTAAACTGCGGATTAACCGCGCACCGTCGGAGCGGCTGAATCTGTGGCTCTGCAGCAACAGCCCAGGAACATTTCAAATTGTCGCACTGCACCACCGCCCAACGCCGCTTTTTGGCCATAGGATTTCTAGACATCGATGGCCGACGACCGGTCCGCGAGGAATTTAGGTCGTTGCGTACTTCCGGTCTTTCTTTGTTTGGCCGGATGAAAGGGGCGAAGGGGCTGAGTAAGGCCCGCTGAAGTTATGGATGCCAAAACCGATCTGAAATCGCGCCTGCCGAGCAGGCATGCGACCGAAGGCCCCGACCGGGCGCCGCACCGCGCGTTTTATTACGCCATGGGGCTGACGCGGGAGCAAATCCACCAGCCTTTTGTCGGCGTCGCCACCTGCTGGAACGAAGCAGCCCCCTGCAATATCGCGCTGATGCGCCAGGCCCAGGCAGTTAAGCTCGGCGTCGCCGCCGGCGGCGCCACGGCGCGCGAGTTCTGCACCATCACCGTGACCGACGGCATCGCCATGGGCCACGAGGGGATGAAATCGTCCCTGCCGTCGCGGGAAGTCATTGCCGATTCGGTGGAATTAACGGTGCGCGGCCATTCCTACGATGCCCTAATCGGCGTTGCCGGCTGCGACAAGTCGCAACCCGGCATGATGATGGCGATGTGCCGCCTCAACGTGCCCTCGATCTACATCTACGGCGGCTCGATCCTGCCCGGCACGTTCAAAGGCCAGCCGGTTACCATCCAGGACGTCTACGAGGCGGTCGGCAAGCACTCGGTCGGCGCCATGAACGATGCCGATCTCGAGACGCTGGAACAGAACGCCTGTCCGTCGGCTGGTGCCTGCGGCGCGCAATTCACCGCCAACACCATGGCGACGATTTCCGAGGCGATCGGTCTGGCTTTGCCCTATTCGGCGGGTGCGCCGGCCCCTTACGAGATTCGCGACAAGTTCTGCGTGCTGGCCGGCGAGATGATCGTCGAGCTCATCACCAAGAATATTCGCCCGCGCGACATCGTCACCCGCAAGGCGCTGGAGAACGCGGCGGCGGTTGTCGCGGCAACCGGCGGTTCAACCAATGCCGCGCTGCATCTGCCGGCCATCGCCAACGAATGCGGCATAAAATTCGATCTGTTCGACGTCGCCGAAGTCCTGAAAAAGACACCTTATATCGCGGATTTAAAACCGTCCGGCCGTTATGTCGCCAAAGACGTGTTCGAAGCTGGCGGCGTTCCGCTGCTGATGAAGACGCTGCTCGACCATGGTTACCTCCATGGCGACTGCCTCACCGTCACCGGCCGGACCATCGCCGAAAATTTGAAGTCGGTGAAATGGAATCCCGATCAGGCCGTCATCTATCCGGCCAACAAGCCGATTTCGCCGACCGGCGGAGTCGTCGGACTGAAAGGTAATCTGGCACCGGAAGGCGCCATCGTGAAAGTCGCCGGGATGGAGCGGATGCAGTTCTCCGGACCGGCGCGCTGCTTCGACGGCGAGGAAGCTTGCTTCGCGGCGGTCAAGAACAAGAAATACAAGGAAGGCGACGTGCTGGTGATCCGCTACGAAGGTCCGAAGGGCGGTCCCGGTATGCGGGAAATGCTGTCGACCACGGCGGCGCTCTACGGCCAAGGCATGGGCGGCAAGGTCGCGCTGATCACCGACGGCCGCTTCTCCGGCGCCACGCGCGGCTTCTGCGTCGGCCATATCGGTCCGGAGGCGGCAGTCGGCGGTCCGATTGCGCTCATCCGCGACGGCGACATCATCCATCTCGACGGCGACAAGGGCACGCTCAATGTCGATGTGACGCCGGAAGAGTTCGAACGGCGGGCAAAGGACTGGAAGCCGCGCGAAAGCGAATTCGGATCAGGCTATTTGTGGAAATACACCCAGCAGGTGGGACCGGCCCGCGATGGCGCCGTCACTCACCCCGGCGCTGCGGCCGAAAAGGCGTGTTATGCGGATATTTAGCCCTCGCATAGCCACCGGCGGAACGACAGGCAGTCTTGTCGGCGCAGGTTGCCTCGTGCTGGCGCTGTGGGGTCACGGCAGCCTCGCGCCGGAGCCGGCGCTGGCCTTCGACGGCACAACGTCGCCGGCGACCGCGTCGCTGTCGCCAAGCGACGGCTTGCGCGCCGGGGCGCATGCGCCGGAGGCCGGGGCCAAGCCGAGCGCTTTGACGGCGCTGCAATACGCCGCCGAGCAGGGCGAGCCGGTGGCGCAATGGAGGCTCGGCCGCATGTATGCCGATGGCGACGGCGTGCCGCGCGACGAGTTGCGCGCCTTCAACTATTTCAGCCAGATCGCCAATTCCCATCCCGACGAAGTGCCAGGCACGCCGCAAGCGCGGTTCGTCGCCAATGCCTTCGTTGCGCTGGGACATTACTATCTGAACGGCATCCCGAATTCTCGAATCGAGCCGGATCCGGATCGCGCCCGCGAGATGTTGGACTACGCCGCCACCTATTTCGGCGACGCCGACGCGCAATATGAACTGGGCCAGCTTTACCTCGACGGCAAGCCGAGCGATCCGCATCAGGCGGCGCGCTGGTTCCTCCTTGCCGCGACCAAAGGGCATTGCCGCGCGGAGATCGCGCTCGGCGACATGCTGTTTCGCGGCCAGGCCGTACCGCGCCAAGCCGCGCGCGGCCTGATGTGGCTGACGCTCGGCAAGGATTGCGCCGGCAACGACGAAAGTTGGGTCAAGCCGCTCTACGACACCGATTTTCAGCACGCCAGCGACGACGATCGTGCCCTGGCGCTGGTTTATCTGGAAGACTGGCTGAAGGGCCGGCGGGATTAGCGAAGGCTACTTCGCTCCGATATCCAGATCGATCCACACCGGCACGTGATCTGACGGCTTTTCCCAGGTCCGCACATGGCGGTCGATGCCGGCGTCGCTGAGCTTATCGGCGGCGGCGGGCGACAGCAGCAGATGGTCGATGCGGATGCCGTTGTTCTTCTGCCAGGCCCCGGCCTGATAGTCCCAGAACGTATAAAGACCGGCATCGTCGCTGGTGGCGCGGATGGCGTCGGTCAGGCCGAGATTGACCAGCGCACGATATTCGTCGCGCGTCTTCGGCAGAAACAGCGCATCACCGGTCCAGATTTGCGGATTTTTGGCATCGGCCACGGTCGGGATGACATTATAGTCGCCGGCCATGATCAGCGGCTCCTCCAGCAATAAGCGCTCGCGCGCATAAGCGGCCAGCCGCTTCATCCAGCCAATTTTGTAGGTGTATTTCTCGGTGTCCGGCGGATTGCCGTTGGGCAGATAGATGCTGGCGATCCGCAGGACTCCCTGCGCCGTCGAGATGACGCCTTCGATGAAGCGGGCATGATCGTCTTGCGCGTCGCCAGGCAGGCCGCTGCTGACCTCATCAAATGGAAATTTCGACAGCAGCGCGACGCCGTTGAAGGTCTTTTGCCCGTGCACGGCGACGTTATAGCCGAGCGTCTCGAATTCCATGCGCGGAAATGCGTCGTCGACGCATTTGGTCTCTTGCAGGCAGACGATGTCGGGCTTGCGTTCGGCAAGCCAAGTGCGCGCGGAATCAAGCCGCTGCTTGATCGAATTGACGTTCCAGGTGGCGATGCGCAAGGAAGGTCTAAAGAGTTAGAGCGCGAAGCTGGTGCCGCAACCGCACGACGCGGTTGCCTTCGGATTGTTGACCTTGAACGACGAGCCGATCAGATCGTCGACGAAATCGATCTCCGAGCCGGCCATGTAATTGAGCGACACCGGATCGATCAGCACCGTGGCGCTGCCCTTTTCGATCACGATATCGTCGTCGGCCCGGCTCTTCTCGGTGTCAAACTTATATTGGAAGCCGGAACAGCCGCCGCCTTCGACCGACACGCGCAGCATCGTCCCGGCCGCCTCCCGGCCAAGGATTTCGCCGATCTTTCGCGCCGCCCGTTCGGTTACGATCACGTTGTCAGCCATTTTGGCTCCAGTTTCGCATGCGCCGATTGCAACGATCTCAACGGGATAGTTAAGTGCGCCGAGAGTCAACGTCAATTGCCGGCCGGGCCGAGTTTGAGCCCATTGAGATCAAGACCATGGAAGCTGCGTCGACGCGCGCGCCCTATGCGTGCGATCCGGGCCATAGCCGCGGCCGGCTCCATGCCGAGCCCTCGAGCCAAAGCCGCAGCGCCTTCCGCCGCGACTGTGACCGCATCATCCACTCGACCGCCTTCCGCCGCCTCAAGCACAAGACCCAGGTTTTCGTGTTCGACGAGGGCGATCATTACCGCACGCGGCTCACGCATACGCTCGAAGTGACCCAGGTGGCGCGTGCGCTCGCCCGCCGGCTCCATCTCGACGAAGACCTCGCCGAGGCGCTGGCGCTCGCCCACGATCTCGGCCATCCGCCGTTCGGTCATGCCGGCGAGCGCGCGCTCGATACCTGCCTCGCCGCGTTCGGCGGCTTCGACCACAATGCGCAGACCCTGCGGATCGTCACCGCGCTGGAGCGCCGTTATCCGAGTTTCAACGGCTTGAATCTGACCTGGGAAACATTGGAAGGCCTGGTCAAGCACAACGGCCCACTCACCGATCGCGACGGCGCGCCGCTCGACCGCTATCGCGACCACGGCGTCCCGGCGACCATCCTGGATTACGACAAGCTGCAGGATCTGAAGTTATGGAGCTTCGCCGGCGTCGAGGCACAAATCGCCGCCTTCGCCGACGATATCGCCTACGACGCCCATGACCTCGACGACGGCTTGCGCGCCGCGCTGTTTCATATCGACGATATCGCCGCCGTGGCGCTGCCCGGCCGGATCATCGGCGGCATCCGTGCGTCCTATCCGGACCTTGACGAACATCGGCTTGTCCATGAGCTGATCCGGCAGCTCATCGGTCTCCTCATCGATGACGTCGTCGCCGAGACCGGCCGGCGGCTTGCCAGGTTCGGCCCGCGCTCGGCGGATGACGTACGTAATGCCGCCGCGCCCGTTGCCGGCTTCTCGGCGGACGTGGGGGAGGCGGATCGCGCTATCAAAGCCTTCCTCAAGCCGCATATGTATCGCCATCCGCGCGTCATGCGCGTGATGGACGAGGCGGCCGGCGTGGTGCGCGACCTGTTCGCGCGTTACAGCGCGCATCCCGCCGACTTGCCGGAGGAGTGGCAGCAAGGGCTCGCGGGCCTCGACGACGCCGCGCGGGCGCGGAGCATCGCCGATTTCATCGCTGGCATGACCGACCGCTATGCGCTCGCCGAGCATAGCCGGCTCTTTGACTCGACCCCCGAATTGCGTTAGGCGCGCGGCGCGCTCATGGTTACAAAAAACATCTTTGCCGAGCTTCTCGCGCGCGTCCGCGGCGCGGCCGATGCACTGATCGCTGCAGGCGTGTTGCCGGCCGGCCTCGATCAGTCGCGCGTCACGGTCGAGCCGCCGCGCGATCCAACGCATGGCGACATTGCCACTAACGCGGCGATGGTGCTGGCCAAGGATGCCGGCAAGAAGCCGCGCGATCTCGCCGAGGCGATCGCGGAGAAGCTGCGCAGCGACGATCTCGTCGCCCGGGCCGACGTGGCCGGGCCAGGCTTCATCAACCTGACGCTTACGCCCGCCGCCTGGATTGACGCCTTGCGCAGCGCCGTCCGGCTCGCGTCCGAATACGGCAAAAGCGATCTCGGCGGCGGCGTGCCGGTCAATGTCGAGTATGTCTCAGCGAACCCGACTGGACCAATGCACGTCGGCCACGGCCGCGGCGCGGTATTCGGCGATGCACTGGCCAATCTCCTGGCCTTCGCCGGTTACAAGGTTACGCGCGAATATTATGTCAACGATGCCGGTGGCCAGGTCGATGTGCTCGCGCGCTCGGCCTATCTGCGTTATCGCGAAACGCTCGGCGAGAACATCGGCACAATTCCGGAAGGGTTTTATCCGGGCGACTATCTCAAGCCGGTCGGTACGCTCATTGCCAAGACCTTTGGCGAAACGCTCAAGGAAAGCCCGGAGGCCGAGAGGCTTGCGGTCGTTCGCGCCATCGCGCTCGAACAGATGATGATTTCCATCCGCGAAGATCTCGCCGCCTTGGGCGTCAGCCAAGAGCAGTTCTTTTACGAGCGCACTCTGATCTATCAGGAAGAATTCGGTGCCAACTCGATAGACCATATCGCGCGAACCATCGAATGGCTGCGCGAGCGTGGTCACGTCTATCAAGGCCGCTTGCCGCCGCCGAGGGGCGCCCCGATCGAGGACTGGGAAGACCGTGAGCAGACCCTGTTCCGATCGACGGCATTTGGCGACGACGTCGATCGGCCGCTGATGAAATCGGACGGCTCCTACACTTATTTTGCGTCCGATATTGCCTATCACGCCAACAAGATAGCGCGCGGCTTTCGCACGCTGATCGATGTCTGGGGCGCCGACCATGCCGGCTACATCAAACGTATGCAGGCGGCGGTGGCGGCGCTGAGCGACCGCAAGGCAGAGCTCGACATCAAGGTCGTGCAGCTCGTGAAGCTCATGCGCGCCGGCGAGCCGGTCAAAATGTCGAAGCGGGCAGGGGAGTTCGTGACCCTGCGCGAAGTCGTAGATGAAGTCGGCCGCGACGCCGTCCGCTTCATGATGCTGTTCCGTAAGAACGACGCCGTGCTCGAATTCGATCTCGCCAAGGTGCTGGAGCAGTCGCGCGACAATCCGGTGTTTTACGTTCAATACGGTCACGCCCGCGCACAATCCATCTTTCGCAATGCGCGCTCCGCTTTTCCTGACCTGCCGGCCGACATAACGGCTCTGGCCGAAGTCGCGAATCTGGAACGGCTCTCGGACCCGGCGGAACTGGCTCTGATGCGGCGGATCGCCCTTTACCCGCGAATCGTCGAGGCCGCGGCGGCGGCGCACGAACCGCATCGAATTGCCTTTTATCTCTTCGACTTAGCCTCAGAATTTCACGCGCTTTATACGCTCGGCAATGCGTCGCCTCATTTACGCTTCATTATCCAAGATGATCGACAACAGACCGAGGCCCGGCTTGTGCTTGTACAAGGCGTGGCCACCGTACTCGCGTCGGGTCTCAGCTTGCTCGGGGTCGCGGCGCCAGATGAGATGCGGTGATACCTGCGCCTTTCGACGTGACGTCCGAAGTCAAGCGAGCGCAGTCGGGACAGAGTTTCGACACAAGCTTAGTATCGCGTAACGCCTGAATCGGGGGCGCATTGGATGGCCGACAACAATTTCCGTTCTTACCGAGGTCGCGACGCCGGTGCGCCACCGCGCTCCCAACCGGACGATCCGCTTGCCGAATTGGCGCGGCTCATCGGCCAGAGCGAACCGGCCACCGATTACGATCGCGACGCCCGAGGCGGGCCCGCTTTCGATCAGCCTGCCCGCGACCTCGACTGGGCGGCCGAGGAGCCCTACGCGCAACCGCGCGAACCAGCCGAAGCCGATTATGACGCGCCCGACGAGCGCTACGCGCCGGCGCAGCACGCGGACCTGCTCCCGAACTTTCGTCCCGGCGCACCGGCTTATGACGATGCCCAGGAGCCGCCGGCAAGCCGCCCATTTTCGCCTCCGGCGCGCAGTCTCAATGGCGCCCGCGATTATGCCTTGCCGGAGCGAGCTCGTTTTCCCGACGAGCAAGAGCCGGCGCAATCCGTCGGCCGTCAGCCGCCCGGCTTTCTGTCGCGGTTGCCCGATGACCGGGATTACGATTATCCGCCAGAGCAGGGTGCGGACGACCAAGCTTACGCTCTGGAGGATTACGAGGAGGAAGCCCCCGCCGGTCGCCGCCGCACCGGTGTCGTCGTCGTTACCGCCGTTTTGGGTCTAGCGGTGCTCGGTACTGCCGGCGCATTCGCCTATCGCGCCATGTTCGGTAGTTCGATGCTGCCGTCACTGCCGCCGATCATTAAGGCGGATGACGGGCCGAACAAGATCGTGCCGAACAAGCCGAAATCGAACGCGTCCGATCAAGCCAATGCAAGCGCCGCGTCGGGCGAGAAGCTGGTCTCGCGCGAGGAGCAACCTGTCGACGTGCCGGCGCCGGCGAACTCGGCGCCGCGGGTGGTGTCGACGATCCCGATTTTCCCAGATCCGAATTCCGGTCAGGCCGGCATTCCGAGTTCGGCGCAAGGGGCCGCGCTGGCATCAGGGGGAACGGCTTTCCCGGCGCCCGCTTCGCCACCACCAGCACCGGTGCAAGCAAACACAGCGCCAACCGCACCGGCGGGATCCATATGGCCGCCTGCCCAGAGCACCGCGCCCGCACCCGCTGGCGGCACGCCGTCGGCTGGGCCAGGCGCGACGCCATCGCCGAAAAAGGTCCACACGGTCATCATCCGAACCGATCAGATGGGGTCGACGACCGCCGATGCTTCAACCGCGCCGGAGATGCCGTCAGGTGCACCGGCACAGGCACCCGTTCGGACCGCGCCGTCTCGTGCCGCAATGCAGCAGGCGCGGCCCGCAGCCGCACCGCGCACTGAGGCCAATGGCCCGCTGTCGATCGTTCCCAATCAGGGCGGCGCTGAGCCGGCTCCTGCGCGGACCCGCACCGCACTGGCGCGTCCGACCGAACCCATTCCGGGAGAACGAGCCGAACCGGCGCCATCGGCCGCCACCGGCGGCTATGCCGTTCAAGTCACGTCTCAACGCAGCGAGGCTGATGCTCAGGCGGAGTTTCGGACATTGCGGACCAAGTTTCCCACCCAGTTCGGCGGCCGTGAGCCAATCATCCGGCGGGCCGATCTTGGCGCCAAAGGCGTTTATTACCGCGCGCTGGTCGGCCCCTTTGCTTCAGCGGAGCAAGCAGCTGGGATGTGTTCGAGCCTGAAGGCGGCCGGCGGCAGTTGTATCGTCCAACGCAATTAAGGCGGGGATTTCAGGGTCTTAACGCTTGACCCTCTCGCACACCGCAAGCTAAGCGGCGGACAGCGCAATCGCGGCGATCTGACCCGCTTGGCGCCACGGATCATCTCTGATGCGCGCCTTCATTACCGGTGTGGCGGGCCCTGCGCTGACGAGCCAGGAGCGGCAATTCGTCAGAGAAGCCGAGCCGTGGGGGCTCATCGTTTTCAAGCGCAATATCACGGATCCCCAATCGGTACGCCGGCTGATCGATGATTTTCGCGGCATTGTCGGCCGTCAGGCGCCCGTCCTCGTCGATCAGGAAGGCGGCCGGGTGCAGCGCCTTGGCCCGCCGCATTGGCCGGGCTATCCGCCAGGGGCGACCTATGGCGCGCTTTACGACTGCGATCAGGAAACCGGCCTTGCCGCCGCTCGCCTAGGCGCTGGGTTGATTGCGGCCGACCTCGCTGCGCTAGGCATTGATGTCGACTGCGCGCCGATTGCCGACGTGCCGGTTCCGGGAGCCGACCCCATCATCGGCGATCGCGCCTACGGTACGACGCCTGAAAAGGTCGCGGATATTGCCGGGGCGTTCGCGGCCGGCCTGATGGACGGCGGCGTCATGCCGGTATTCAAGCATATACCCGGCCATGGTCGTGCCACAGCGGACAGTCACGAGAAGCTTCCGGTGGTCGGCACCGACCGCGCGACGCTCGAACTGACCGATTTCGCGGCATTCCGGCCGCTGGCGGGCCTGCCGCTGGGGATGACTGCACATGTTGTGTTTAGCGCTATCGATCCGGTCGCGCCGGCCACGACTTCGGTCACTATAGTGCAAGACGTGATTCGTGATTCGATTGGGTTTTCGGGACTCTTGATGAGCGACGATGTTTCGATGGCAGCGCTGTCCGGCTCGCTTGCCGAGCGCGCTAAGGCAGCGATCGCAGCGGGTTGCGATGTGATCCTGCATTGCAACGGCAAGATGGACGAGATGATTGCGGTCGCCGCCGCGGCGCCCCAGCTTGCGGGCGATGCCGCGCGCCGGGCCGCGGCTGCACTGGCATCGCGAAAGCCGGCCGCGCCGATCGATGCCGTTGGGCGTCGTGCCGAATTCTTCAAGCTGGTGGCGGGCGTAGCGCCCGCAGCGGGTACCGCATGACGCCCCAAGACGTGAACGAGGATCAGTTCGAAGCCGAGCTGTCCGAGCGCGCGACCGACGAGCCGGCGCTGGTGGTCGACGTCGAGGGCTTTGAAGGCCCGCTCGACTTGTTGCTGACGCTGGCGCGCCAGCAAAAGGTCGACCTCGCCAAGATCTCGATTCTCGCGCTCGCCGACCAGTACCTGGCCTTCATCGAAGCGGCGCGCAAAATGCGTCTGGAGCTTGCCGCCGATTACTTGGTGATGGCGGCGTGGCTCGCTTATCTGAAATCGCGCCTGCTGCTGCCGGAGGCGCATCCGGCCGAAGGCGTCAGCGCCGAGGACATGGCCAATGCGCTGGCGCAGCGGCTGCGCCGCCTCGAGGCGATCCGGAAATTCGCCGAGCAGATGATCAATCGGCCGCAGCTTGGCCGCGACGTTTTCCAGCGCGGCCAGCCGGAGCCCATCGCCGAGATCAAGCGGCCGCAATGGTCGGCGACGCTCTACGACCTGCTGTCGGCCTATGCCGGGCGGCGGCAGACTCAGGCGCGATCTTTCGTGCGCATGCCAAAGCGCACGGTCTGGTCGCTTGCCGAGGCACGCGAGGCGCTTGAGCGGCTGGTCGGCCAATCGTTGGACTGGAGCCCGCTCGATCAATATCTCATCGACTATCTGGTCGACCCGTCGCACCGGACGACGGTGCTCGCCTCGAGTTTCGCCGCGATGCTGGAACTGGTGCGCGAAGGCCATATGGAAGTGCATCAGCAGGGCTCGTTCACGCCGCTTTATCTGCGCAAGCGGCAGAGCCCCCAAAATGGCAATGCAAGCGAAGACAAGGCTGCCGGAGCAATGACAGCCGACTCGGGGAATGGGTAAGAGGGGATACGAACCAAATGGGGAAGGTCGCGGAAATGCGTGTGATTGTCGGCGACAAAGACGACGAACAGCAGGAGGGTGCCGGGGAGCGCGCACAGGAATTGCGCATCCTCGAGGCGCTGCTGTTTGCCGCCGAGGCGCCGCTTGACGAGAAGGCTTTGGCCGCGCGCCTGCCTGCCGGCATCGACGTGCGCGCGCTCCTCGTGCAATTGCAGCGTGAATATGCGCCGCGCGGCGTCAATCTGGTGCGCGTCGGCGGCAAGTGGACGCTGCGCACCGCCAACGATTTGGCGTGGCTGCTGACCCATGAATCCGTGGTCACGCGGAAACTGTCGCGCGCCGCCATCGAGACGCTCGCCATCGTCGCTTATCATCAGCCGGTGACGCGCGCCGAGGTCGAGGAAATTCGCGGCGTCTCTACGTCGAAGGGGACCCTCGACGTGCTGCTCGAAACCGGCTGGGTGCGGTTGCGCGGCCGGCGCAAGGCGCCGGGGCGTCCGGTGACCTATGGAACCAGCGAAGCCTTCCTGTCGCATTTCGGGCTCGAAGCGCTCAACGATCTGCCCGGCCTCGACGAGCTCAAAGGCGCGGGGCTGGTCGATGCCGCGTTGCCGGCGGACTTTTCCGTGCCGGTTCCGTCCGACGATCCGGCGCTGCGCGAGGACGAAGACCCACTCGAACCGGAAGATCTGGACCTCGGGCTTGCCCCGCCGGCCGAGCGCAGCGAGGAATAAAACCGGCCGGTTATCGATCTTCCGCCATTGTATCGCGCTAGACAGCGCGGACGGGCATTCACCCTGCGGCGTGACGGCATCTCCGTCGTGCTTGTTTTTGCCGGTCCCGACGCCTAGTTTCTGGCTAAAATCGGCATCTCGCCGCAGGCGCGCGCCATTGTAAGCGTATGGCGGACGGAGGATTTTATGGGTTCTTTGAGCATCTGGCACTGGTTGGTCGTGGGCGCCGTCCTGCTTTTGGTCTTCGGCGGCCGCGGCAAGATTTCGGACATGATGGGCGACGTCGCCAAAGGCATTAAAGCCTTCAAGAAGGGTATGGCCGACGACGATACGGCCGACGCCCCGAAATCCGACGCGCCGCTTCGGACCATCGACCATCAGGCGCCGGCAGATATCAAGCAGCGCGCCGAGTCCGAGAGCAAGGTCTAGCGCGGCCTTAAATCGTCGCGCGGATCGCGACCGCCAATGCTTCCTTGATTTCGCAGGCTAGAGCGGCGGCTGCGGCCGAGAGGGATGCCGTGGCGGAGAGTCTTCCATGTTCGACATCAGCTGGACCGAATTCCTGCTCATCGGCGTCGTCGCGCTGATCGTGATCGGGCCGAAAGAGCTGCCCACCGTTATGCGCACGCTGGGCCAGTACACGCGCAAAATCCGCAGCATGGCCGCGGACTTCCAAAATCAGTTTCACGAAGCGCTGCGCGAGGCCGACATGGCCGACCTGAAAAAGCAGGTCGACGACATGGCAAGCGATATCAAAAACTACGACCCGTTGAAGGACGTACGGACCGATCTTGAGACGGTGGGCAAGGATGTCGAGAAGTCGCTTGGTCCGCCCACCGAGCAGAAGCCGGCGGAGCAAGCGCCGGCGGCGGAGGCTGCCCTCGAACTAACGCCGGACGCGCTTCCTGCACCCGCATTGCCAGACACAAGCGCCGAGCCGGAATTGCCGCTGTCTGATGCGGCAGCGCCGGCTGCCATCGCGCCGGCTACCATCGCGCCGACACCGGAGCCTGTTACGGTTGCCGCCGAGCCGCCGAGCGCCGAGCGACACTGATGGCTCAAATCAGCCGCGAAGATGAAGAGAAGGAGATCGAGGCCACCAAGGCGCCCTTGATGGACCATCTGATTGAGCTGCGTTCGCGGCTCATCAAGGCGGCAGCGGCCTTCGTGCTGGCGATGGCGGTCTGCTTCTTCTTTGCGCGGCACATCTACAACATCCTCACCTGGCCCTACCTCTGGGTGGCCGGCGCGGCCAACTCCAAATTCATCTATACCGGTCTCCTTGAATACTTCGTGGTGCAGCTCAAGGTGGCGATGTTCGGCGGCGTCTTCATCGCCTTCCCGGTGATCGCCACGCAGATCTACATGTTCGTCGCGCCCGGCCTCTACCGCAACGAGCGGCAGGCCTTTCTGCCGTATCTGATCGCCACGCCGATCTTCTTCGTGCTGGGTTCGTGCGTCGTCTATTTTGTCGTCTGGCCGATGCTGGCGCGGTTTTCGCTCTCGATGCAGCAGACCGGCGTTCCCGGCGAGGCAACCATCGAGCTTTTGCCCAAGGTCGAAGACTACCTGTCGCTGATGATGAAGCTGATACTCGCTTTCGGCATCGCCTTTCAGCTGCCGGTGATCCTGACGCTGCTCGGCCGCGTCGGCATCATCACCTCCGATCAGCTCAAGGCCAAGCGCCGCTATTTCATCGTCATCGCCTTCGTCATCGCCGCCGTGCTCACGCCGCCGGACGTGCTCAGCCAGATGTCGCTTGCGCTGCCGCTACTCGCCCTCTACGAGGGCTCGGTGTGGTCGGTGCGCATGGTCGAGAAGCGCGCGGCGGCCGAACGTGCCGCGGCTGCGGCTGCGGCGGCCAAGCCGGCGGAGTGAACAAGTCTAGAGAGACTATACTGCCGGCCTAACGCATTTGATTCGTCATGGCCGGGCTTGTCCCGGCCATCCACGTCCTTCCAAGCGTGACGCAAGACGTGGATGCCCGGGCATGACGGCACGGGACGAGACATGCACGACATCCAATTCATCCGCGAGAAGCCCGAAGTTTTTGACCGCGCGTTGGCTAGGCGGGGTCTTCCTCCGGAATCGCATCGGCTAATCGAGATTGATGCGCGCCGTCGGAATTTCATCACCAGACTTGAACATGCGCAAGCACGGCGCAACGCGGCATCAAAGCAAATTGGCGAGGCCAAGAGAAACAAAGATGATGCCACAGCTGCCAAATTGATGGCGGAGGTTGCAAATCTAAAAACCGCAATCGAAGAAATGGAAGGTGAAGTCGTAGCATTGGAACGCGAACTGCAATTCGGCAAGCGCGTGGGAATCGGTTCGGGCCTTGCAACGATCCCAAATTTGCCGCTCGACGAAGTGCCCTATGGCAAGGACGAGAAGGACAACGTCGAGCACCACCGATTTGGCGCCAAGCGCAATTATGCCTTTACGCCTAAACAGCATTTCGAACTCGGCGAAGCCCTTAGCCAGATGGATTTTGAGACGGCCGCAAAGCTCTCGGGCGCACGATTTGTTGTTTTGAAGAAAGGTCTTGCACGGCTCGAACGCGCTCTGGGCCAGTTTATGCTCGATGCGCATACGGATGAGCACGGCTACACAGAAGTAGATCCGCCATTGATGGTGCGTGATAAGGTCATGTTCGGCACGGCGCAGTTGCCAAAATTTATGAATGATCAGTTCCAAATTCCGATGACTGCGTTTGAAGAAATCATGGATGGCGTGAAGGCAAAGGCGTTGGGGCGATTGCCAATCGTCCAGGCGGAGCACGCTAAAATTTTTGGGAGGGAGATGACTACTCAGGAGGCCATTGAGAGCTTTTATGGCGCGCTCAGGAACGATATGGACGATTATCGGCAGATTTACGAAGGACAGACTGGCCAAATTTCGCGTCTCTGGCTAATCCCCACCGCCGAAGTGCCACTGACCAATCTCGTCCGCGAATCCATCGTTGACGAAGCGCAATTACCAATGCGGCTCACCGCCTGCACGCCGTGCTTTCGCGCCGAGGCCGGCGCTGCGGGCAAGGATACCCGCGGTATGATCCGGCAGCATCAGTTCACCAAGGTTGAGCTTGTTTCCATCACCACACCCGAGCAATCCAAGGACGAGCACGAGCGCATGCTGTCATGCGCCGAGGAAATCCT
Organism: uncultured Alphaproteobacteria bacterium; assembly: GCA_963784325.1. Lineage (GTDB taxonomy): Bacteria > Pseudomonadota > Alphaproteobacteria > Rhizobiales > Xanthobacteraceae > BOG-931. Next base: position 69,377 of record CAWARC010000018.1, read on the forward strand.
GCGCCGGCTCGATCTGCATTATCGGGTGATGACGCTGTGCACCGGCGACATGGGCTTTGCGTCACAAAAGACTTACGACATCGAAGTATGGCTGCCAGGGCAGAATATGTATCGCGAGATTTCGTCGTGCTCGATCTGCGGCGAGTTCCAGGCCCGGCGTATGAACGCGCGCTACCGCAGCAAAGAAGGCCGCAACGTGCGCCACGTGCATACGCTTAACGGCTCCGGCGTCGCCGTCGGCCGCGCGCTGATCGCGGTGATGGAGACCTATCAGCAGGCCGACGGATCGATCGCCGTGCCGGACGTGCTGCAGCCCTATATGGGCGGAATGAAAGCGATTGAGAAATAACGCGTGAGAATTTTAGTCACCAACGACGACGGCATTCATTCGCACGGGCTCGACGTCTGCGCCGATATCGCGCGCACGCTCTCCGACGACGTCTGGGTGGTGGCGCCGGAGCACGATCAGTCCGGCGTGGCGCATTCGCTGTCGCTGAACGATCCGTTGCGGCTGCGCGAAGTCGCCGAGCGCCGTTTCGCGGTGCGCGGTACGCCGACCGATTGCGTCATCATGGGCGCGCGCCACGTGCTCGACGGCAAGCAGATCGATCTGGTGCTGTCCGGCGTCAATCGCGGCCGCAATGTCGGCGAGGACGTCATCTATTCCGGCACCGTCGCCGGCGCGATGGAAGGCGCGGTGCTTGGCATTCCCTCGATCGCGCTGTCGCAGGCCTATAAATCGAGCAGCGGCCAGCCGCCGTTCTGGGATACGAGCCTGCGCCATGGGCCGGATATCGTGCGCCGCATTCTCAATGAGGGCGTCCGCCGCGACGTGCTGATCAACGTCAATTTTCCCGACTGTCGGCCGGAGGAGGTCAAGGGCATCGCGGTATCGGCGCTCGGCCGCCGCCGGCAGGAGCGGCTCCATATCGACGAGCGCAAGGACGGCCGCGGCAACCCGTATTACTGGATCGCCTATACGCGGCAGAACACGTTCAAGTTCGAACACGGCACCGATATCGCCGCGCTCGAAGACAACTGCATCGCACTCACGCCGTTGCGGATCGACATCACCGATGAGCCGACCATGGCCGGCCTCGCCAAAATTTTTGCAAAGGGCGTTTAGCCCACGGCCTTGGCCAGCGCGGCATCGATGGCTTGCGCCAGCGCTTCGATCTGGAACGGCTTCTGCAAGGTCGGACATTGCCGGAAGGCTTCGGGCACGCCGCGCTGGCCATAGCCGCTGGCGAACACGAACGGCACGCCGCGCGCCATCAGCACCTCGGCCACCGGCGTAATCGGCTGGCTGTTGAGATTGACGTCGAGGACGGCGACGTCGAATTCGGCCGCTTTGGCAAGCGACAAGGCTTCCTCGATGCTACCGGCCTCCGCGGCGACGGTATGGCCGAGATCGGTCAGCATGCCCTCGAGCAGCATGCGGATCATCAGCTCGTCCTCGACCACGAGGACGCGTATCCCGCCGGCCGTACGCGGCGCAGGACTTGGCTCGGCAATACTCGGCTCAGATGCCATTTCAACCCCGTGCTGCCGCCCAACGCTGGGCGCCGTCTCCGGTTCCATCCGCGGCACGAATTCCTACCTCACGGAGCGGCCGCGGTCACCCAGCGGCGGCAATCTCAGTATAAGCGATCATTGTAAGGTGGTAAAAAGCGGCATGAATCGCCGATAACGCGAGGGCAGAGTGGCCGCAGTTCCAGCAGCCGACGACGTCGAACGCATGGAGTTTCAACTCGCGCTGCGCCGGCGCGGCATCAGCGACCAGGCCGTGCTGCGCGCCATGGACGAGGTGCCGCGAGAGTATTTCGTCGCCGCGGGTTTCACCGACACCGCTTACGCCGACCAGGCCCTGCCGATCGCCTGCGGGCAGACGATCAGCCAGCCCTTTGTCGTCGCCTATATGACCGAAAAGCTCGAAATCGAGCCGCAGCACCGCGTGCTGGAAATCGGCACCGGCTCTGGCTACCAGGCGGCGATCTTGGCGCGCCTGGCGCGTGAGGTTGTGAGCATCGAGCGCTACCGGACGCTCGCCGATGCGGCGCGCGAGCGGCTTAAGACGCTGGGCTACACCAATGTGACGATCCGCTCCGGCGACGGCATGGCCGGGGCGCCGGATTTGGCGCCATTTGACCGCATCATGGTTACGGCCGCGGCCGAGGAAGTGCCCGAGGCGCTGGTGGCTCAACTGGCCGAGGGCGGCAAGATGGTTCTGCCGGTCGGCCCGCGTCACGATGCGCAATATATCGTCAGGCTGACAAAGCAGCCGGGCGGCGCCCTAACGCGGGAAGAGCTCATCGCCGTGCGCTTTGTGCCGCTTTTGCCCGGTCAGGCGCGCGAACTGTGACCGCGAAAGCACTTAACGCGACATAGAATAAATCCGCGCGATACTTAAAGGCCTGTTTACCCCAACGTTGTTTATTCGCTTCTCCTTGTATTGCGTTTGAGTGAGTAACCATGTGCGCAGCGCGTCGGTCGGCCCCTTGGCCGCAACTGGTTGCCCTTTCCTTAATCGGAATTGCCGTCGCGAGCTGTAGCGCCAATTCCGGCCGCTTCAACGAAGGTTTCGGTTCCTCGCCTTCATATTCGTCTTCCTCGCGCAGCGATGTCACCGGGTCGATCCCGCAGACCGCGCCGCCCGCAAGCCACGTCGACAGCCGGCCGCTGCCGAGCCTCGCCAGCGCCGACAATGGCGCGTCCGGTGGCGGACGCGGCATGGGCTCCTACCAGCCGAGCGGCGACGTCACCGGATCGGTCGCGCCGCCCCCGCCGCAGCCGGCCTGGACCTGGGATGGCGGAACCGCGGTCACGGTCCGCCCTGGGCAAACCGTCGAAGGCATTGCCCGCGAGCACGGCGTGCCGGTTGCCACCCTGCGGGAAGCCAATCACATCGCCAGCGGCGCTTCGGTCTATCCCGGCGAGCACCTTGTCATTCCGCGTTATCGCCCGGCGACCGCGGCTGAGATGCCGCCGCCCGCGCGGACCGCCTCGTCAGCGCCGGCGGTCACAGCGCCCTACGTTCCGCCGCGCGGCGGCTTGGTTGCGCCTTCCGGTTCGCATGTCGTGGCGCCCGGCGAAACGCTCAACAGCATTGCGCGGCTCTACGGCAAGCCGGTTATGGTCATTGCCCGCGCCAATAATATTCTACCGGACACCATGGTGCGGGTCGGCGAGCGCATCGTCATTCCTGAGATGGGCGAACATCCCGCGCCGGTTGCGCCGCGCGCCGAGGCGCCGGTCGCGGCGCCCACCACGGTGGCAACGATCGAGTCGCCGCACAGCGCGCGCTTGGCCACGCCGAGCGCGCCGGTTGAGGCGGATAATCCGATCAAGGCCGAACAGGCCGCCAGCGCCATGCCGAGCTTCCGCTGGCCGGTGCGCGGCCGCATCATCGCCGCCTTCGGACCCAAGCCGAATGGCTTGCAGAACGACGGCATCAATCTCGCGGTGCCGGAAGGCACGCCCGTCAAGGCGGCCGAGGACGGCGTGGTCGCCTATGCCGGCAATGAGCTCAAGGGCTACGGCAATCTGGTCCTGATACGCCACGCCAACGGCTTCGTGACCGCCTACGCCAATGCCAGCGAGCTCATGGTCAAGCGCGGCGAAACCGTTAAACGCGGCCAGGTGATCGCGAAATCCGGTGAGACCGGCAACGTCACCTCGCCGCAGTTGCACTTCGAAATCCGCAAGGGCGCGACGCCGGTCGATCCGTCGCAATATCTGAGCGGCGCGTAGGGACGTCAGTTCCCCATCTTCACGCCTAATCGTCCCGCCAGATCCTGCACATATTGCCAAGCCACACGCCCGGAGCGCGCGCCGCGCGTCGTTGCCCATTCCAGCGCTTCGCGGCGCAGTTCGGCACGGTCGAGCGGCACGTGGTAATGAGCGATGTAGCTGTCGACCATGGCGAGATACTCATCCTGGCTGCAGCGGTGAAAGCCAAGCCACAGCCCGAAGCGGTCCGACAGCGAGACCTTCTCCTCGACCGCTTCGCCGGGATTGATCGCAGTCGCCCGCTCGTTCTCCACCATGTCGCGCGCCATCAGATGGCGGCGGTTCGAGGTGGCGTAGAAGATGACGTTTTCCGGCCGGCCCTCGATGCCGCCTTCGAGCATGGTCTTGAGCGATTTGTAGGACGTGTCTTCGGCATCGAAGGACAGGTCGTCGCAGAACACGATGAAGCGCTCCTTCCTGCTGCGCAAGAGCGTCATCAGTTCCGGCAGCGATTCGATGTCCTCGCGATGAATCTCGATGAGTTTCAGTCCCGCCGCCGGATGCGCGGCGCCGATCGCAGCGTGCGCGGCTTTGACCAGCGATGATTTCCCCATGCCGCGCGCGCCCCACAACAATGCGTTGTTGGCCGGCAGGCCACGGGCAAAGCGTTCGGTATTTTCCACCAGGAGATCGCGCACGCGGTCGATGCCTTTCAACAGCGACATGTCGACCCGGTTGACGCGACGAACCGCCGCGAGCTTGCGGCCTTCAGGGTGCCAGACGAAGGCTTCCGCCGCGGAAAAATCGAGCGGCGCCGGTGCCACCGGTGCGAGGCGTTCCAGCGCACCGGCGATCCGCGTCAGCAACGCGGCATTGTCGTTGCCGGCGAGCCGGCCGCCGGGCGCCTTGCTGGCGGTCTTTTTTGTCGCATTTTTCCTGGAGAGCGGAGGAGATTTGGCCATATTTACACCGGGTTGCGGCCATTCCCTTAGCGGGGCGCCGTCACGCTCGCAAGCGTGCCTCCGCGCGCCCGCAACATTGCAATTGGGCCAACGGTAGCTATAGTCCGCGCGATTTTGCGCGCAAAAGCGGCCCTTCATCCCGGGCGGCGCGCTCACGGCCCGCCCCATTGGAGGAACTATGTTCATTACGCCCGCATTCGCGCAAAGCAATCCATTGAGCAGCCTATTTGGCGGCGCCGGCGGCGATTCAGCCAGCATGCTCACCTCTTTCATGCCGCTTATTCTGATCATCGTGATTATGTACTTCCTGATTCTGCGGCCGCAGCAACGCAAGGTGAAGCAGCACCAGGAGATGGTCAAAGCGCTGCGCCGCGGCGACACCGTGGTCACCAGTGGCGGTCTCGTCGGCAAGGTGACCAAGGTCATTGACGACCAGCACATCGAGATCGAAATCTCGGATGGGGTGCGGGTACGCCATTTGCGCACCAGCGTGAGTGAGGTTCGCGTCAAGGGCGAGCCGGTGAAGGACGACAGCGCGAGCTGATCGCCGCTCGTGAACTGAGGAAATTCGAAGTCCATGTTGTTTTTCACGCGGTGGAAGGCGGCGGCTATTGTGCTCACGGCGCTGGTCGTGTGCCTGTTCGCGGTGCCGAATTTCTTCTCCGAAAGCGTGGTTGCGCGCTGGCCGAGCTGGGCGCAGCGCCACATCGTGCTGGGCCTCGACCTGCAAGGCGGTTCGAGCCTCCTCCTTCAAGTCGACACCAACTCGGTTCGCAGGGAGCGGCTGCAGGCGCTCGATGAAGACGTGTTGCGCGTCTTGCGCGAGGCGCGCATCCCGTTCACCGGACGCGCTGTCCGCGGCGATCACGTTGAAGTGCACATCACGCGGCCAACCGACGTCGATAACGCGCTGAGCAAATTACAGGCATTGTCGCAGCCGATGTCCGGCTTCATCGGTACTACCGGACAGCGCGACGTCGACGTAAGTCAAAACAGCGGGCTGATCACGCTGACGCCGACCGAGCCCGCCATCACTGAACGCATCCGCCAGGCGGTCGATCAATCGATCGAGATCATTCAGCGCCGGGTCAACGAGCTCGGCTTGGTCGAGCCGAGCATCCAGCGCGAAGGCGCCGACCGCATCCTGGTGCAGGTGCCGGGCCTGCAGGATCCGACGCGGCTCAAGGAAATCCTCGGCAAGACGGCCAAGCTCGATTTTCGCATGGTCGATCTGTCGATGACGCCGGAGCAGGCGGCCGCCACGCATCCACCCGAAGATTCGGAAATTCTCGACGGCCAGACTCCAGGCGAGAAATATCTCATCGAAAAGCGCGTGCTGGTGTCTGGCGGCGACCTCGTCGACGCCCAGGCCGGCTTCGATCAGCAGACCAGCCAGCCGATCGTCAACTTCCGCTTCAATTCCTCGGGCGCGCAGAAATTCGCAGCCGCCACCCAGGCCAATGTCGGCAAGCCGTTCGCCATCGTGCTCGATAACAAAGTGATATCGGCGCCGGTGATCCGTGAGCCGATCCTCGGCGGTCAGGGCCAGATTTCGGGGAATTTTACCGTTCAGTCCGCCAACGACCTCGCTATCCTGCTGCGGGCGGGCGCGTTGCCGGCGCCGCTGACGATCGTCGAGGAGAGGACGGTCGGTCCGGGGTTGGGTCAGGATTCGATCAATGCCGGCGAGCATGCCGCCTATGCGGGAGCGGCGCTGGTCATCATCTTCATGTTCGTGACCTACGGCCTGTTCGGATTGTTCGCCAATATCGCGGTGACGATCAATGTCGCCATGATTTTCGGCGTGCTGTCGTTTCTCGGCGCGACGCTGACGCTGCCGGGCATCGCCGGCATCGTGCTCACGGTCGGCATCGCCGTGGATTCCAACGTCTTGATCTATGAGCGCATCCGCGAGGAGGTCCGCGCCGGGCGCAGTGCGATCAATGCCATCGACGCCGGCTTTACCCGCGCGCTCGCCACCATCCTCGACTCCAATATCACCACCTTCATCGCCGCGGCCGTGCTGTTCTATATCGGTTCCGGACCGGTGCGCGGCTTCGCGGTGACGCTGGGCGTCGGCATCCTGACAACGCTGTTCACGGCCTTCACTTTGACCCGATTGATCGTGGCCTATTGGGTCCGGATGTGGCGGCCGCGCACGGTCCCGATCTAGCTGGCACGTTATGCGCAAGCTGAAAAACCTCGTTTGAAAGAAATCCAGTGCGCCTCCTTCGCATCGTTCCCGACGATACCAAGTTCGATTTCATGCGCTTTCGGCGCATCAGTTTTCCGATTTCGGCGATGCTGTCGATCGTGGCGATTTTGCTGTTCTTCTATCACGGCCTCAATTTCGGCATCGATTTCATTGGCGGCACGCTAGTCGAAGTACAAACCAAGGCGGGCCCGGCGGATCTCGCCAAGATGCGCGCGACCGTCAGCTCGCTGCATCTCGGCGATGTTCAGCTCCAGGAGTTCGGCGCACCCAACGACGTGTTGATCCGTATTTCCGAGCAGCCGGGTGGCGACCAGGCGCAACAGGCGGCGATCCAGAAGGTCCGCGACGCGCTCGGCGACAGCGTCGACTATCGCCGCGTCGAAGTGGTCGGACCGAGCGTGTCCACCGAGCTGTTATCCTACGGCACGATCGGACTGGTGCTCGCGATCGTGGCGATCCTGATCTATCTCTGGTTCCGTTTCGAGTGGCAGTTCGCGCTCGGCGCCATGATCGCCAATGTGCACGATCTGGTGCTCACGGTCGGCTTCATGTCGCTCACGCATATCGATTTCGATCTCACGAGTATCGCTGCATTGCTGACCATTCTCGGCTATTCGCTCAACGACACGGTGGTGATCTACGACCGAATCCGCGAAATGCTGCGCCGCTATAAGCGGTTGCCGATGCCGGATCTGCTCAACGCCTCCGTCAACGCCACCTTGTCGCGCTCGATCGTCACTCACGTTACCGTGGCGATGTCGCTATTGGCGCTGTTGTTGTTCGGCGGGCAGGCAATCCACAGCTTCACCGCGACCATGATGTTTGGTGTCGTGCTGGTCGGCACCTACACCTCGGTGTTCATTGCCTCGCCGATCCTGATCTATCTCGGTGTCGGCGCCGGCCGCATGGGCGGCGCCGAAGAGCCCGAGCCGCCGGCTGTGGCATCGACCGCTCCAGCCGCGTTGGGCAAGCCGGCCGCGCCAACGGCGCGGCGCGCGCGGGCGCGCCGCTAGCTTCCGATGGACCGGCCTCACCTGCCACGCCAGGCGCCGATCGAAGCGCATGGCGCCGGCGGATTTCGCTTCGCCGGCATGTCGCATCGCGGCTCGCTGCTCTGCCTTCCGGATGGCATCCGGGCGTGGCCGATTGTTGCGCCGTCGGGTCTGACTGACCGCTCGTTTGCACTCGTATTTGCCTGCGCCGACGCCTTGGATTTCTTTATTCTCGGCACCGGCGATGCGCCGTGGATCATGCCAGAGCCAATACGACTGCGCTTTCGTGAGGCCCATATCTCGGTCGACGCCATGAGGACCGGGCCCGCGGTGCGGACTTACAACGTGATGCAGCTGGAGGGCCGCCGCGTCGGCGCAGGATTGATCGCGATCGAGTGATGCTACACTCCCGGCCATGCAGGACGCGTTTGCCCACTGCGCAGAGCTTGTCCGGACGGCCGACCGCGATCGCTATCTCGCGGCGCTGTTCGCGCCGGCTGAGCGTCGCAACGCCTTGTTCGCGCTCTATGCCTTCAATGTCGAGATAGGGCGCGTGCGTGAGGTGGCGCGCGAAGCCCTGCCGGGCGAAGTGCGCCTGCAATGGTGGAGTGAGGTGCTCAGCGGCGAGCGCAACGGAGAGGCGGCCGCCAATCCAATAGCGGCGGCGCTGTTGTCCGCCATTGAGAGGCACAAGCTTCCGACCAACAGCCTCCTGGACTTGATCGAGGCGCGTCGCTTCGACCTCTACGACGAGCCGATGGCGGCGATTGCCGATCTTGAGGCCTATGCGAAGCGGACGTCATCCGCCGTGATCGCGCTTGCCGCACAAATTCTCGGCATCGACGCGCGCCGCGCCGCGGATCCTGCCGGCATAGCCTATGCCACTGCCGGTCTCCTCCGGGCATTGCCGTTTCACGCCGCACGGCACCAGCTCTACGTGCCGGCCGAACTCCTCCAGCGTCACGGCGTTACGCCCGGTGAGATATTTGCCGGCCAAACGTCGGCTGGCCTGAATGCTGCGTTAACGGAACTGCGTAACCTCGCCTGCCATCACCTCACCGCGTCAGCCGAGTCTGTGATGGCGCTGCCGCGCGCCGGGGATCCGGCTTTTCTGCCCGTTGCCTTGGTGCGCCCGTCGCTTGACCGCTTGGACCGCAGCGATGCCTTCGCGCCGGCGGAGCTTTCGCCGTGGCGGCGGCAATGGCTGATCTGGCGCGCGGCGCGCAATCCGGCGCGGATCGCGGGGTAATCTTGTCTACTTGCCGACCCGCAAGCGGGCTAAGGATGAAGCAAAAGCTTCTGCGCCCGCCAGTTCAGCAACTCGCCCGCCCACAACACATTTTCGGACGGGCAGGCGAGCTGATGGATCCAACCGAATTGCTTGAGCTGCTTGCCACTTTCGCCAAGCATGCCCAGCACTTTGCCATCGAGCGATAGTTTGTAGATGCGGCCGAGCCAGGCGTCGGCGCTATAGAGGACCTGGTTCGGACCCGGCGTGATGCAGATGGTCCATGGCGAACCCGGCGCAAAAGTCCCGCCGGCGATCATTGCCTCGTTAGGGACAGCGCCGATGGCCGGCCGGGCGTCCGGCGGCACCGGCACATCGATCACGATTTGGCGCTCGAAATTGCCGTCGCTGTCGAACACCTGGATGCGGTGATTGCCGCGGTCTGCGACGTAAACGTTGTTCTTCGCGTCCACCGCGATCGAATGCGGCGTATTGAACTGGCCGGGCCCGTTGCCGCGCTCGCCCCAGGATTTCAGCCAGTTGCCGTCCTTGTCCACTTTGGCAACGCGCGAATTGATATAGCCGTCGCTGATATAGGCGTTGTCGGCGGAATCGAAGGCGACGTCGGTCACCTGCCGGAAGCGGCCCGGCTCGGCCGGAAGTGGCGGATTAGGATGCTTCAGCGGGCCGGTGCCTTCGTCGGAGGCTTCTTGTTTCCGTCCGAATACCATTGCGACGCGGCCTTCGGGCGTGAATTTGATCACCATGTCTGAGCCCTTGTCGGTGACCCAGATGTTGTCGTGATGATCGATTGTCACCATATGGGCGAACGACCAGGCATACAGGTTATGGCCAATCTCTCGCAGGTATTTGCCGTCGGCATCGAACTCGACAAGCTGTGCCGCAGCGGCGGCGTAGGCCGGACCCGTGCTATTGCCGCGCGTGAGGACGAAGATGTGGCCCTTGGAGTTTACCGCGATGCCGCTGACCTCGCCCAGATAAAGGTTGGGCGGCAGCTTTAGCGGATCGGGCACGGAGTCGAAGGCGATGACGGGAGGCGTCTGCTGCTGCGCGAACGCCGGCGACCACAGCAATACGAACAGCCCGATGAGCCAAATGCGCATATCGTCCTCCCTAGCGTGCCGCGTTGGTTCGCGGTCATCGGCCGACTTTAGATCAGTGGAAGACGATGGTGAATGGCGTAAGGGCCGCTCAAAACGCAAATCGGTCGCGCAGATTGCGCCGCTGTGCCACGATTTGGCCGACGATCGCGCGCTCGGTGTCGGTCTTGAGCAGCGGATCGATGAGGTCGAGCTGGTTCATCGCCACCAATTCGAGAATTTCACTGCGCACGTCGCCTTGCGCGTTGCGCGGCAGCGTTTCGACGACTTGCAAATGCTCGGGCCTTGCATCGCCGAGAAAATCGTTGAGCTCGCGCTCGCTCACACTGCCCTCGACAAAGGCATAAAGCCCGGTGCCGGCGCGACGGTCGGGGTAGGGCACGATGGCGACGTCGCGCACTTGCGGCTGCGTGCGCAACCGCGCCGCGATGATGGGCGCCTCCTGCACGAAGCGCACGCCGCGGCCCTCGCGGTCGGTGAAATTCAAGCCGCGCGTGACCGCGTAGTAAATCTTCTTTCCCGTCGCCATCCACGCACGGGTGATGAAGCTTTTTCGTGCCAGCACTTTTCGTTCGGCTGCTGTGAGCGCTTCGGCGGCGTAGCGGCGCTTGTGCTTGAGGAGATGCCTCAGGTCTTCATAGCGGGCGAGGCGGAACAGCGCATTGCCGCGGCGGAAGCGAGCGGCGAGCTGGAAGTCCATCAGGAATGCGCGGCCATGTCCGTCATCCCGGGCGTAAAGCCAATTCTGTTCCTTGGCGAGATCGTTGTGGGCGATGCCGGCCCGATGCAGTTTCCGCAAGGCCTCCTTGGCGGAGCGAAAATAGGCCGCGTCGCCGTGAGGCTTGGCGATGTGCAGCGGCACCCCATCCAGCCAGCCGCGAACCAGAACGTCCTGACCGGCAAACAGCAGCGGCGGCGCGATGCCAAGCGGACCGGCAATGGCGAGCGCGCGGCGTTCGCGGCGGAACAGCGCGTGGGCAAGAATCCAACTCCACCACGGCACACCGTCAAGCCGTCGCAGGACAGCCTCGACCTCGCCGCCCTCGGTGCGAAAGCGCCCGCGCTCGATGGTTGAAAACACATCGCGCTTGAGCACCACGCCGGAATGCCAGCGGCCGCGGAGTTCGTCGGGACTATCGTTCATGCGGGCTTCTAGCACGGCGGCAATTATTCCGCCGCCGCGGGCAGGGCGCCATCAAGCCAGGCCTCCAGATCGCTCAGCGCGCGAATGCATAGCGCGCGCTTTTTGGCGACCGCTTTCGCAGGTCCGCGCAATCGATTCCCCTCGGCGTCCTTGACCGGCATCAGCAACAGCGGCGGGAACAATCCGAAATTGACGTTCATCGGCTGAAACGAGCTCGGCCCTCCATCGATGGTCTCGATATGGCCGCCGGTTATGTGGCCGAGCAACGCGCCGTGCGCTGTCGTCGTCGGCGGCAGTAAAATGGGCTCGCCGAACCGTTCCGCAGCGGCGAAGCGCCCGGCGAGGAGGCCGATCGCCGCCAACTCGACATAGCCCTCGCAGCCCGTGATCTGTCCGGCAAAGCGCAGCCGCGGCATGGCGTTGAGCCGCAGCGTCGCGTCGAGCAGTTTCGGCGAATTAAGGAACGTATTGCGGTGCAGCCCGCCGAGCCGCGCGAACTCGGCCTTTTCGAGGCCGGGAATGGTGCGGAAAATCCGCACCTGCTCGGCGTGCTTCAGCTTGGTCTGGAAGCCGACCATGTTGAACAAGCTGCCGAGCTTGTTGTCCTGGCGCAGTTGCACGACCGCGTAGGGTTTGACTCCGGACTGGTGCGGATTTGTGAGGCCGAACGGCTTCATCGGACCGTGGCGCAGCGTCTCGCGGCCGCGCTCGGCCATCACTTCGATCGGCAGGCAGCCGTCAAAGTATGGCGTCGTCTTTTCGAATTCGTGAAACGCCACTTTGTCGCCGGCCAGCAGCGCATCGACAAACCCATCGTACTGTTCGCGCGTCAGCGGACAATTGATGTAGTCGGCGCCGGAGCCGGCAGGTCCGGCCTTGTCGTAGCGCGACTGAAACCATGCGACGTCGAAATCGATCGAGTCGCGATGCACGATCGGCGCAATGGCATCGAAGAACGACAGCGCGTCTTCTCCGGTGCTACTGCTGATCGTCTCGGCAAGCTGCGGTGAGGTCAGGGGGCCGGTGGCGACGATGACGCTGTCCCAGTCAGCCGGCAGGGCGACGATTTCGCTGCGATCGATCGCGATCAGCGGCTCGGCTTCCAGCGCAGCCGTAATCGCCTCGGCGAAACCGTCGCGATCGACGGCGAGCGCGCCGCCGGCCGGCAGCTTGTGGCAATCGGCTGCGCGTAACACCAGCGAATTGAGACAGCGCATTTCGGCATGCAGAAGGCCGATGGCGCTGCCCTCGGCATCGTCAGAGCGGAACGAATTGGAGCAGACCAGCTCGGCGAATTGTCCGGTCTTGTGTACGGCGGTCCCCCGAACAGGCCGCATTTCGTGCAGCACCGCTGGCACACCGCGGCGCGCAAGCTGCCAGGCGGCCTCGGAACCGGATAGGCCGCCGCCGATGACATGAACCGGCCGTAAGAAATGCTTCATGTCGGAAAACTAGGCGCATCCGGGCGCGTGGACAATAACCGCGTTGGTGACCGCTGTTGGCTCAAATAGGCTGCTCTGCTATAGGCGGGCGCTAAAATCGCGCCTATATCCGAGCTGAGCGAGGCAAGCCGCAAATGTCCGTCGATGCCGATACCGTCCGCCGTGTTGCGCATTTGGCGCGGATCTCGGTCGCCGAGGACGAGGTGGAGAATCTTCGCGGCGAGCTTAACGCCATCTTGGCCTTCGTCGAACAACTCGGCGAGGTCGATGTCGAGGGCGTCGAGCCGATGACCTCGGTCACGCCGATGGCCATGATGATGCGGGAGGACGTGGTGAACGACGGTGGCATCGCCGATGACATCATCGCCAATGCGCCGGCGCACGAGCACCACTTCTTCGTCGTGCCAAAAGTGGTGGAATGAATGTGCCTCGCCTGCGAACTGGACGCCATCTGGCTCGCCTATCTCGACAGCCAGGGCTTATTGAAGCCGGACGATCCTGCGGCCGTCGACGCGCTGTTTTCGGCGTTTCCGGTGCGGCCCCTGCCGGTGCAATCCGAATGGGACAAACCCACGCCTGAGGCGACCGCCAAGGCCGACGCAAATACGCCTGCACCGAAGCCGGCGGCGAGCAATCCGTTTTCCTGCGACGATCCCACCGCCGAATGAGCGATCTTACGGCACTTACGCTGGCGCAGGCGCGCGATGCGCTGCGCAACAAGGAATTTTCCGCGCTCGAACTCGCCGACGCGCATCTTGCCGCCATGGAGAAGGCGCGCGCACTGAACGCCTTCGTGTTGGAAACACCGGGGCAAGCGCGCGCTATGGCGCGGGCCTGCGACGAGCGGCTCGCGAAAGGCGAGGGCGGTCCACTGGAAGGCCTGCCGGTCGGAATCAAGGACTTGTTCTGTACCACCGGCGTGCGCACGACAGCCTGCTCGCACATCCTGGACAATTTCGTTCCGACTTATGAGTCGACCGTCACCGCAAATCTTTGGCGCGACGGCGCGGTGCTCCTCGGCAAGACCAATAACGACGAATTCGCCATGGGCTCGTCAAACGAAACCTCCTGTTTCGGTCCGGTCGTGTCGCCGTGGCGCAGGCGCGGTTCTGATGCAAGGCTGGTGCCCGGTGGATCATCCGGCGGTTCGGCCGCGGCGGTGGCGGCCGGGCTGTGTAGCGGCGCCACCGGCACCGATACCGGCGGCTCGATCCGCCAGCCGGCGGCGTTTTGCGGCATCGTTGGATTAAAGCCGACCTATGGCCGCTGCTCGCGCTGGGGCATCGTCGCCTTTGCCTCCTCGCTCGATCAGGCCGGACCGTTTGCGCGTAGCGTGCGCGACTGCGCTATTCTCCTGCGTTCAATGGCCGGCCATGACGCGAAGGATACGACCTGCGTCGATCTGGCGGTGCCCGACTACGAAAAATCCGTCGGCGGGTCGGTGAAGGGCATGCGCATCGGCATTCCCAAGGAATACCGCATGCCGGGAATGGCCGCCGGAGATCGAGACGCTGTGGCAGCAGGGCGCGCAATGGCTCAAGGATGCCGGCGCCGAACTGGTCGACATTTCCTTGCCGATGACCAAATACGCGCTGCCGGCCTATTACATCGTGGCGCCCGCCGAGGCGTCGTCCAATCTCGCCCGCTATGACGGCGTGCGTTACGGCCTGCGTGTTCCGGGCCGCGATGTCATCGACATGTATGAGCGTACCCGCGCGGCGGGCTTCGGCAAGGAGGTGCGCCGCCGCATCATGATCGGCACTTACGTGCTCTCCGCCGGCTACTACGACGCTTACTATCTGCAAGCGCAGAAGGTGCGTACGCTGATCAAGCGCGACTTCGAGAAATGCTTTGACGAAGGCGTCGATGCCATCCTGACGCCGGCGACGCCGTCGGCCGCCTTCGCCATCGGCGAAAAGGGTCGCGCCGATCCGATCGAAATGTATCTCAATGACGTATTCACGGTGACCGTGAACATGGCCGGGCTGCCGGGCATTTCGGTGCCGAGCGGGTATGATGCGCAGGGCCTGCCGCTCGGGCTGCAATTGATCGGACGGCCGTTCGAGGAAGCAACACTATTCGCGCTTGGCGCAGTCATCGAGCAAGCGGCGGGCGACTTTAAGCCCGTGCCGTGGTGGGGCTGAAAGCGGATCAGGCTCGAGGCGCGAACGGTGAATCATCAACGGCGCCGCCTTTACGTACCGGCGGCTCAATTATTTCATTGCGCTGCCGCGGCAGTGCCTGCGGATACTCTTGCTGCAGGAAAGCAATCAATTTCTCGCGCAGATCGGCACAGGCATTGCCCGTAGTGGCGGCCGAATCGGAATTGACCAAGATACGCACTTCAATGGCCTGTGCGCTCGCATTGGTGACTTGAACGCTGGTCACTTTGGCATTGTCTTGCCTCGTTTGAGCGACCAATTCAGTGGCCTTTTTGCGGATGATTTCGACTGGCGCGGTGTAGTCGAGATAAAGCATGACGCTGCCGATCGTGGTCGCCGCCTGCCGCGTCCAATTGTAGAACGGCTGCTGAATGAAATAATTGAGCGGCACGATCAGCCGGCGTAAATCCCACAGCCGGATGACCACGTAGGTCGCATTAATTTCTTCGATCCAACCGTACTCGTTCTGCACGGTGACGGCGTCTTCGAGCCGGATCGGCTGCGTCACCGCGATCTGAATGCCGGCGATGAGATTACTCAGCACCGGCTGTGCGGCGAGACCGAAGATCACCCCGGCGGCTCCGGCGGAGGCAAACAGGCTTACGCCATATTGGCGCACCTCGCCGAAGGTCATCAAGGCAAAGCCTAGCGTAACGAGGACAATCACCGTGTCGAGCGCTCGCAGCAATACGCGCACCTGGGTGACATGCTTGCGCGCCAGCAAGTTATCTTCGACGTCAATGCGGAAATTAAGGAGGTAAAGGTTAGCGCCGATGTGAAGGACGGCGAGCGCGATCCAGCCGAGCAGGCAAATGGTCGCCAATGCCAATACGCGCACGAGCACGATCTTGGTGTCGGGTCCGATGGGCGCGGCCGGCAGTGCAATGGCAAGCGCGAGGAGCAGTAGCGCCAACCGCGTCGGATTTTTGGTGGCGTCGAGAATCGTCTGAAGGTAGGGACGCCGCCCGCGCAGCAGCCGATGGAGAATCGCAAGAATCGCAGCGTGAATGAGCCAGGCCACGATGACGGCAGTGGCCAAGAGAATGAGCGAAACCGCCCATGGCGGCGCGAACGACAGCGCCGCCCGCAGTTCTGTCAACTTCGATTGAATATTTTGCGCTATCTTTTGCCACATGACCGAGCCACAAGAATCCTGCCGCGCGACTGAAATACGGTTGAAAACGCTTGAAAAACCGGCCGGTTTCATGCGCCGGTTCTGCCTGGACAGATGTGCCACGAGGTGGCATCAAGACTGCGACCGAAGGCGAATGGACGGCCAGTAATGAAGACCTTTCTACTGCGATTATTTACTTGGTGGAACGGCCAGACTTTCGGCACGCAATGGTGGACGTGGCTTTACGGCGAATTCGTCGGCGAGGACGAGTTCGGCAACCGCTACGTCCGCACCAAAGGCGGCAAAATCGATCCGACGCTTGGTTTCGAGCGCCGCTGGGTGATCTATCGCGGTATCGCCGAAGCTTCCACCGTGCCGCCGAGCTGGCACGGCTGGCTGCATCATACCGTGGACGTGCCGCCGACCGATGAAAAAGTGAGGACTTACAGCTGGGAGAAGCCGCATCGGCCCAATCTCACCGGTACGCCGGCCGCGCATCGGCCGAGCGGATCGACGCTGGCGCAGGGCCGCCGTCCCAAAGCGACCGGCGACTACAAAGCGTGGAACCCGGGCGGTTAGGTACCAGAGATCAAATCGGCGGCTGTGATCTCAGCGAACGTCGCTCGCTGACCCGATTCCCGATATTCTGATCCTGGTTTCGCCTTATTCGGCATGTTAACGGGGCGAGGCGGACAGACGCCTCCAAGCAGACTGCGCATAGAATTCATGGCTCGAACCGCCGCACTCATCGTCGTGATCGGCGCGACACTTGCCGCTGGCCCCGTTGCGGCCCAGTTCGGCAATCCGTTCAACGATTCGCCGCCGCGGCCACCGGCCGACGTACCCAACGGGTTCCCGGCGCAACCGCCGCCCGTCCAATATCCGTCCCAGCAGCAATACCCGGCGCAGCAACAGTATTCACCGCCGCAGCAATATCCGGCGCAGCAATACCCGGCACAGCAATACCCGGCACAGCGGCAAGCTGCACCTCCACCGGCTCCCGTGGCGCGCGGACCGTCGAGCATCCAAGCGCAGCCACTGGCGCCGCCTCCCGGCGCATCGTTGGCCCCCGCCAAGGCCAATCGCGCTAGCGCGCCTGCCGTTGCGCCGCCGCAAGGCGCTGCGCCATCCCCCGCGCCGGCCAATCCGGCAACGCCGCAACAGGCGGATACGGCGCCGCCGGCCACATCGCCCGGCCAGGAGGATGATACGACGGTCATCGAGACGCCGACCGAAAAGATCGAGAACGGCCGCGCGGTGTTTGCCGGCCTCGACAAGATCACGGGCCGTACCATCAAGTTCGACGCGGCGATCGGCGAAACCGTGCAATTTGGCGCACTGCAGGTCACGGCGCGGGCCTGCTACACGCGACCGCCGACCGAGCCCACCAATACCGACGCCTTCATCGAAGTCGACGAAGTGACGCTGCAGGGCGAAATCAAACGCATCTTTACCGGCTGGATGTTCGCTTCGAGCCCGGGTCTCAATGCCGTGGAGCATCCGATCTACGACGTCTGGCTGACGGGTTGCGAGCAGCCGCTGACGGGCCCGGTGGCGGAGTCAACGCCGATGCCGCCGCCACCCGGGACTCCCGGCCCTGTGGCCGAACCTACGCCGCCGCCGGTTTCCGCACACCCAGTGCAGCCGTCACGGCGGCCTGCCAAACCGCCTGCGGAAGATTCCGCACCCTCTACCGACGACTAAGCGGTCAACCTGCGAGCCGCGCCAGCACCGCTTCGCCCGACACCGGGCGATCGACTGGCAGTGCTCCGAAGTCTCCCTCGCCGACAAGCGCGGCGTCGAGCAGCTTGTGATAGACCGGCCGCGACACTTCGACGGCGCCGAACGTGCGCAGATGGTCGGTGACGAACTGGGTGTCGAGCAGCCGGTAGTGACCGGCTTTCAGTCGCGCCACCAAGTGCACGAGCGCGATTTTAGAGGCGTCGCGCACGCGGTGGAACATGCTCTCGCCGAAGAAGGCGCGGCCGAGACTGACACCATAGAGACCGCCGACCAAGTCTTCGCCGTCATAGACCTCGACGGAATGGCAATCGCCGCGCTCGTAGAGCTTGCGATAAAGGCCGCGGATGCGAGCATTGATCCAGGTTCGTGCACGCCCCGCCGCGGGCTGGGCGCAACCGTCGATGACCGCGTCGAAGTCGCGATCGACGAAAACGGTATATGGGGTGGATCGCACCGTGCGCGCCAGCCGGGCCGGTACATGAAATCGATCCAGGGGGATCAATCCGCGCCGTTCCGGCTCGATCCAGTATAGAGCCGGGTCCTCGGCGCTTTCGGCCATCGGAAAGATGCCGCAGGAATAGGCCTTCAGCAGCACCTCAGGGGTGATGTCGATGAACGCGGATTCGCGGCTCGCCATAAGGCTCGTTTAACCGGCTCATGCCTTCCGGTTCAAGAGGCCGTTCAGTCGAAGGCAAAGTCGCATTTGTCGGCCCCCGCAAGCCTGGAACAGCTTCCGCCGTTAACGAGCTGCAAAGTATGACTCGTTACGATTAATGAGGCGCAAAGTATAACTCATTACGATTTTCTCTAGCTTGAACACTTCCGCGCAACCGACGTTACAAGTCCATGGACGCGAAGGGATTGGGGTGGAGTGTCATGGAACCGAGTGCGAGAGCGGGCAAGCCTATTCACGTTCTTTTTGTTGAGGACGAGTTCCTCATCAGCGAATGGGTGTCGCAATCTTTGTCGGAGCAGGGATTTGACGTGTGGACGGTGGCCAACGCCGCCGATGCCCTGGCGCACCTTGCCGCACTGCCGGTGGATGTCCTGTTCACCGACATCAATTTGCCGGGCAGCATGGACGGTGCGGCCCTGGCGCGGCGCGCCCGTGAGATGCAGCCGCAGCTGCCGGTCATCTACGCCTCGGCCCGGGCCACGTTACTCAAGCAGGATGCACGCGTTCCAGGCTCGATCGTGGTGCCGAAGCCTTATGAGCCGGCCTTGGTTGGACGGCTCCTGGCTGCCGCGACCAAGGCGGCCACGGCGGCGGTTCCAGCGTGATCTTCGGCTATTCCTCGACCCCGCCGCGGGCGAGAAAAGCCTCCAGCCAGTGGATGTGATAATCGCCGTCGATGATATCTTTGTCGCGCGCCAGCGCGCGAAACAACGGCAACGTGGTCTCGATGCCGTCGACAACGAACTCGTCGAGCGCGCGCTTCAGTCGCATCAAGCATTCGCTGCGCGTCTTGCCATGGACGATGAGCTTGCCGACCAGCGAGTTGTAATATGGCGGAATCGTATAGCCATGGTAGACGGCGGAATCGACTCGCACGCCGAGGCCGCCGGGTGGATGGTAATGCACGATCTTGCCCGGTGACGGCCGGAATGACACCGGATTCTCGGCATTGATGCGGCACTCGATCGCATGGCCGTGGAATTTGACGTTGCTTTGCGTCAGCTCAAGGTCGCTGCCGGCGGCGACGCGGATTTGCTCCAAGATCAAATCAATATCGGTGATCATCTCCGTCACCGGATGCTCGACCTGGATGCGCGTATTCATTTCGATGAAATAGAATTTGCCGTCTTCGTATAAGAACTCGACGGTGCCGACGCCGAGATACTGGATTTGGCGCATGGCCTTGGCGACGGTCTCGCCGATCTCGTCGCGGGTGCCGGTATTAAGCGCAGGCGAGGGGCCTTCTTCCCAGACCTTCTGATGACGGCGCTGCAAAGAACAGTCGCGCTCGCCGAGATGAATGGCGCGGCCTTTGCCGTCGCCCAGCACCTGGATCTCGATATGGCGCGGCCGCTCGAGATATTTCTCGAGATAGAGCGTGTCGTCGCCGAACGCGGATTTGGCCTCGGCGCGCGCAGATTGCAGTGCGCCATCGAGTTCGCTCTCCTCACGCACCACTCTCATGCCGCGTCCGCCACCGCCTGCCGCGGCCTTGAGCATCAGCGGATAGCCGACGTCGCCGGCGAGACGGTGCGCCTCTGCATCGGTGCCGATATCGCCGTCGGAGCCTGGAACGACCGGAATGCCGAGTTGCTTGGCGGTGCGTTTGGCGGCGATCTTGTCGCCCATCAGGCGGATATGTTCGGGCCGCGGCCCGATGAAATGCACATTGTGCTCGCCGAGAATTTCGGCAAACCGCGCGTTCTCGGAAAGAAAGCCATAGCCGGGATGCACGGCATCGGCGCCGGTGATCTCGCAGGCGGCGAGCAGCGCCGGAATGTTGAGGTAACTGTCCTTGGCGGCGGGCGGCCCGATGCAGACGCTCTCATCGGCCAAGCGCACATGCATGGCGTCTTCGTCCGCTGTCGAGTGCACCGCGACGGTGGCAATGCCGAGCTCCTTGCAAGCCCGCAATACCCGCAGCGCGATCTCTCCGCGGTTGGCGATGAGAATCTTGTCGAACATCAGCGGAGCTCAAGAATGCAAATGGCGAGCGGAGAATTATAAATAGGGCTGCAAAGCGTTTCTAACATTGTCCCTACTCGCTACTCACCATTCGCGATCCGCGCCTATTCGATTACCAACAGCGGCTCGCCGTATTCCACCGGCTGGCCGTCTTCGATGAGAATTTGCAGGACCGTGCCCGAGCGCGGCGCCGGAATTTGATTCATTGTCTTCATCGCCTCGATAATGATCAGCGTCTCGCCGGCTTTCACCGCGCTGCCGACCTCGACAAAGGGCCGCGCGCCTGGCGCCGGACCGAGATAGGCGGTTCCGACCATGGGCGAAGCGACGAGACCGGGATGCTGCATCGGATCGGAGGCAGGCGCGGCTGCCGCCGGCGCGCCGAGCGGCGCTTCGGTGGACCGTCCGCGCACCGCCGGTGCAGTGCCGTGCCGGGCGACGCGAATTGAGACGCCGTCGCGTTCGTATTCGATTTCGGTGAGGCCGGTCTCGTCGAGTAGCCTGGCCAGTTCGCGGATCACATCGTGATCGACTTCCGGCGCTTTCGCTGTCGACGAGCCTGCGGGCTTACGGGCCACGATCACTCCTTGGCGTCGAGCATCGCGGCGAGGCCGGTGATGGCGAGCGCGTAACCGTCGACTCCGAAGCCGCAGATCACGGCGCGGGCGGCCTGCGAGACATAAGAATGCCGCCGGTATTCCTCGCGCTTATGAATGTTGCTGATGTGCACTTCGATCACGGGAGCCGCCATGACCAGGAGCGCGTCGAGGAGGGCAATAGAGGTCGTCGTAAAGGCCGCCGGATTGATCACCAGCCCGGCCGCTTTCTCTGCATGGGCCTCGTTGATCCAATCGACTATATCGCCTTCGTGGTTCGATTGGCGGAACACGATCTCGACGCCGAGCCGCTGCGCCGTGGTCCGGCAAAGCTTTTCGACGTCGGCGAGTGTGGCGCGGCCGTAGATCTCCGGCTGGCGCTGGCCGAGCAGATTGAGATTGGGTCCATTGAGGACGTAGATGGTTTTAGCCATTGGTAGGCGCTGAGCCGGCTCTCATCGGCGCGGGCGGATTGTCTCGCGCGGGTCCGTTTATAGGGAAGGCTCCCGCAAAGGGGAAGCCGGGACAGCGGCCAAGGCGTCGTCCGCGGCCTCCGGAACCGCAAGGATTTCAGCGATTCCCGTCACGTGACCGGGTGAATGAATGGAAGACGCGAGCTACTCCGGCTGAGTTTTGAGCTTCGCCTTCAACTCATCGAGTTCCGACCGCCCCCACGACCACCTCGTCGCCGACCACATAGGTCGGCGTGCCGCTGACGCCGAGCGAGTCGGCAAGCTTCATGTCCTCGTCGATCGTCGTTTTCACCTCGTCGCTGTTCATGTCCTTCTCGAGGCGGGTCATGTCGAACCCGACTTCCTTGGCGACGGCGAGCGCACGCGCTTTGTCGGCCGGGCCGCGACCGCCGAGCAGCTTCTGGTGAAACTCGATGTACTTCTTCCCGGTCGGGTCCTGCATGCGCGCGGCGACGGCGACGTCGGCGGCTTCAACCGAGCCGGGGCCGAGCACCGGGAATTCCTTGAGCACGAATTTGAGATTGGGATTGGTCTTCAACAGCGTCATCATATCGGGCAGTGCACGCTTGCAGAACGCGCAGTTGTAATCGAAAAATTCGACGACCGTCTCGTTGCCTTGCGGATTGCCGAGCACCACCTGATGCGTCGAATTGAACAGGGTGGCATTGTCCTTTTTGATCGTTTCGCGCGCCTTGGCGGCATCCGCCTGTTTCTGCTGCTTATCCAGTGCGTCCATCGCCGCCTGCAATACTTCCGGATGCTCAACGAGGTAGCTCTTGATGATGCCCTCGATTTCGGTCCGCTGGCCGCTCGAGAAAGTTTGTGCCGCCGGGGCTTCCGCCGCCGCAACAGGCGGCGCCGCGGTGGGCGCCGGCGTCGATGGAGCCTGCGCCCGCGCGAGGGGGGACAGCAGCACCATGGCCGCGATCGGGATGGCCTTGCGTAGAGTGGCGATCATGTCGGTTGTCCTTGTTATGTTCAATTTCCTATGCCGAACAGCGGATTAGTCTTCAAGTTTTTATTGAAGGCGACGATGTCGTCGGCCCGCACCCAGCCTGGGGAACCGACGGGAAATCTCTGCTTGGCCCGCTCGGCGAGCTCGCGCGCGGTCTTGTTGTCGCCGCGGGCAAAGGCGGCCTGGGCCGAGGCAAGATCGGCGTCGGCGTAGTCGTTGTGGCGCCCATAGGCCATCGCCAACGTCGTATAGGCGTCGCCATCCTCCGGCTCCTTGATGAGCGCCTCGCGCAGCAGCGGGATCGCCTCATCCGACAGTTTCGCGTCTTGACTGGCGACCAGGGCCTGCGCCAGCAGGATCTGGATAAGGGTCGGCGCCGGTGCGAGCGCCACGGCGCGGCGCAGCGGCGGGATCGCCTCCATCGGATGTCCGCCTTCCAACAGAGCCTGGCCCTTGAGCTCGTAGAAGTAAGGGTCATTGGGCCATCGACGCAATCAAGCTATCGATCTGCGCAATCGCGTCGCGCAAGTCGCCATAGCGATAGGTGGAAATAGCCCGCGCGTAGCGGGCAGGCAGGCTGGTGTCCGTTGCCGGGTAACGGCGTAGCACCGAATCCGGCCGCTGGGTAAAGCCATAGAGTTTGGCTCGCATCATGTCGTGGCGGAATTGCAACTCGGGCGAGTCTTTCACGTTCCAGTAGGGCGACGATTTCGCCAATGTCTCGAGGGCGGCCATGCGCTCCTCGGGCGCCGGATGGTTCTGCAAATAAGGATTGGAGCCATACGCCGAGAACAACGACTGGTCGGCGAAGCGTTTGAAGGTGTCGTACATGCCCTTCGCCGATTGATGGGTCATGGTCAGAAAACGCACGCCCGCGCGATCGGCCGATTCTTCCTGGGCGCGTTGATAAGCGAGCAACGTGCTCATGCCCATCGCCTGCGGCGCGTTCAGAAGCGCGCCGCCGACATTGCCCATGTCGACATTGCCGGAATGGGCGCCCGCCGCCAGCGCGCCGGCGCCGAGCAGCATGCCGATGATCACCGCAGTCTGCACGTTCGCCAGTTCTTGGCGCATCTTGGAGAGATGCCCGCCAACGATGTGGCCGCATTCGTGGGCGAACACGCCGATCATCTGATTGGGCGTGGTCGATTGCATCAGCGCGCCGGTGTTCACAAAGATGCGGTGCGCGTCCATGACGAACGCGTTGAAATCAGGATCGTTGATGATCACGACCTGAACGTTCTGCGTGGTGAGACCGGCGGCCTTGAAAATCGGCGCCGTGTAATCTCGCAAGAGCTGTTCGATCTCGGCATCGCGAATCATCGGGATGCCGGCGTCGGTGCCGGTCTGCGCGCGTGCGGGAACACTTGCCGGCAAGCTTGTTAGCGCTAATGCGGCGGCAGTAGCGAGCGCGACCGCGCGCGAAGCTGGCTTCGTCGGCCCTACCTTGCTAGGAGATCGAGCGACAATCATGTCAACTAAGGCTTCGGCCCCACGGTCCCGGGGCGCAAACTATGGACGGAACGGGTTAGGGTCAACACGAGGCCGGCGCATTGCCAAGTCATAACTGCGCGTCACGGAACCCGCCGAATGCGGCATCAGCGGGGCGGGTGGGGCTGGTCCTCGGAAGTGTGATTTAAGGACGCTGTGATGCTTGAAAAGGCAAAAAGTCTCCTGCAGCCATCGGCGCGCAGTGACGTGCCGCCGTTCATGGTCATGGACGTCATGGCGGCGGCGGCGCGGCTGGAGGCCAAAGGCCGCCGTATCGTGCACATGGAGGTCGGTCAGCCGGCTGCCGGTGCGCCTGCGGCCGCGATCGCCGCGGTGCGCGCAGCGCTGGCGGACGGTCCCCATGGTTATACCGAGACTTTGGGTATTGCCTCGTTGCGCCAGCGCATCGCGCGCGCCTATCAAGAATGGCACGGCCTCGATATCGAGCCGGAACGCGTCGTCGTCACCACCGGCTCCTCGGCCGGTTTCATGTTGGCGTTTCTCGCCGCTTTTGAGCCGGGCGACCGTGTTGCGGTCGCATTGCCCGGTTATCCGCCCTATCGCCACATCCTCACCGCACTCGGCTGCGAGCCAGTGTTTGTCGAGACCAGCGCCGCAACCCGTTGGTCGATCACCAGCGAGAGCCTGCTCGCGCAGCATCGGGTCCGCCCGCTCAAGGGCGTGGTGGTTGGTTCGCCCGCCAACCCGACGGGGACGATGATCACCGCGGCGGCACTTGCCGAACTGATCCGCAGCGCCGAAGACGCCGGCATCGCCGTCATCTCGGACGAGATCTATCACGGCCTCGATTATGCTTTTGCGGCGGAGAGCGCAGCCAAGCTGTCATCCGACGCCATCATCATCAATTCGTTCTCCAAATATTTTTGCATGACCGGATGGCGCATCGGGTGGATGGTGGCGCCGCCGTCATTGCTCCGCGCGATCGAGCGGTTGCAGCAGAACCTCGCGATCTCGGTCCCGACACTGTCTCAGATCGCGGCCGAAGCCGCGTTCGACGGCCGCGCCGAACTGGAACAGATAAAGCACGGCTATGAGGACAATCGCCGCATTTTGCTCGAAGGCTTGCCGCGTGCCGGTCTCGATTCATTCCTCCCGGTCGACGGCGCGTTTTATCTGTATGCCGATATATCGCGCTTCTCGAACGACAGTTTCGACTTCGCCACGCGCATGCTGGAGGAAGCCGGCGTAGCGGCGACGCCGGGCCTCGACTTCGATCCGATCCACGGCCGGAATTTTTTGCGGCTTTGCTATGCCGGAACGCGAGAAGACATGCGTGAGGCGGTCGAACGGGTCGGCCACTGGCTCAAGGGATAGGGCGGCTCAAGTGGTGAGGAGTGGTGACGCAATTGGATAGCGCCCTCGTGCTGTTTTCCGGCGGCCAGGATTCGACGGTGTGCGTTGCCTGGGCGCTTGATCGCTTTGCCCGCGTCGAGACGATCGGGTTCAACTATGGGCAGCGCCACGCCATCGAGCTCGAAGTGCGGCCGCGCATTCGCGCCGCGCTTGCGGCACATTCGACGCAATGGCGCGATCGGCTCGGCGACGATCACATGGTGCGTATCGACGCGCTGGCGGAGGTTTCGGAGACGGCGCTCACCCGCGAAGTCGCAATCGAAATTTCGGAGTCGGGACTGCCTACGACATTCGTGCCGGGCCGCAATCTTGTGTTTTTCTCCTTCGCCGGCGCGGTCGCCTATCGGCGCGGCATCAAGCACCTCGTCGCCGGCATGTGCGAGACCGATTTTTCCGGCTATCCGGATTGTCGCGATGACACGATCAAGGCGATGCAGCTGGCGCTGACGCTCGGCATGGACCGGCGATTCGTCATCCATACGCCGCTGATGTGGATCGACAAGGCCGGCACCTTCGCGCTGGGGCGCGAGATCGGCGGCGATGCGTTGGTCGACGTTCTTCTCGCGGAGACCCACACCTGCTATCTCGGCGATCGCGAGCACCGGCACCCATGGGGCTTCGGCTGCGGCGAATGTCCGGCCTGCCGATTGCGGGCGGATGGTTATGCAAAGTGGAAGGCTGTATCATGACGATCGAACGGCAGCGCGAATGGGAAGGAGTGATATTCCTCGTTCTGTTTGCGCTCACAATCCCCGCGGCCAATTGGCTGATCGGCCATGTCGGGACCATGTGTATTCCGCATGGCCCCTGTGTGCTCCCCGTCGCGCCCGGCCTAATGGCGCCGTCCGGGGTCACGATGGTCGGCATTGCGCTCGTGCTGCGCGATTTGGTGCAGCGGCGGCTGGGCACGGTGATGTCGGCGCTGGCGATCGTGGTCGGCAGCGCGCTGTCCGCGATGCTGGCCCCGGCGGCGCTGGTTCTTGCCTCGGCAATTGCTTTTCTGCTTTCCGAATTTGCCGATCTTGCCGTTTATACGCCGCTGGCGCGCCGCCGGCTGGTCGCCGCCGTTGTGGCATCGAGCCTGGTCGGCCTGGTGGTGGATTCAATTGTATTTCTGTGGCTGGCCTTCGGCTCGCTCGATTTTCTCGCCGGCCAAGTCGTGGGCAAGGCGTGGATGGTAATGTTGTCGATCCCTTTCGTTGCCTGGCTGCGTCGCCGCGACGCCCGGCTCGGCATCATGCCGGCGTGACCTGACCTGACCTGAGACGAGGCGAACGATGAGCGATGCTTTATTCGATATCCTGCGCAAGGTGACCACTGCGACGATCACCACGATGTTGTTGAAGAAAGGCATTCGGCGCTGCTGGATGAGCGGTCCGAAACCGCTCGTCGCCGGAGGCGAGAGGCTCGTCGGTCCGGCTTTCACTCTGCGCTTCGTGCCGGTGCGCGAGGATTTGGCGACGCCGGAAAGCTGGGCAAGCCCGATCTCGACCCGCGCCGCGATCGAGGCCATGCCGGATGGCGTCATTGCCGTCGCGGACGCCATGGGCGTGCCGAGTGCCGGAATATTCGGCGATATCCTGTGTGCGCGCATGAAAAAGCGTAACGTCACGGCGCTCGTCACCGACGGCGTCATGCGCGACCTTTCGGGCGTGATGGCTAGCAAGCTGCCGGTCTGGTGCGCGGGTGTTGCTGCGCCAGCTTCTGTCAATGGCTTGACCTTCGTCGGCTGGGAAGAGCCGATCGCCTGCGGCGGCTGCGCCATCTTTCCCGGCGACGTGATCGTACTCGATGACGACGGCGCGGTGGTTATCCCGAAGGCCCTGCTTGAGTTTGTGGCGCACGAAGGCGCCGAGCACGAGCTTTATGAAAGCTGGGTCTTCACTGAGGTCGAGAAGGGCGTCAAGCTGCCCGGTCTCTATCCGCCGAACGACGAAGCCAAAACGCGCTACGCCACCTGGCGCAAGTCGCGCGAGTGAACCTTCGGCCCAGCGCCGTGGGTGGGATGAGGCGAGAGCATAATGTTTTTCATCCTCTCCAAGACTCTGGGCTTCTTCGCGGTGCCGTCAAATCTGCTGATGGCAGTCGGGCTCGTTGGTCTGGCGTTACTGCTCACGCGATTTCAGCGGCTCGCCAGCTGGCTGATCGTGTCGAGCCTCGTCCTCATCGCCTTTGTCGGTTATTCGCCGCTCGGGCACATGCTCATCCTGCCGCTTGAGGACCGCTTTCCACCGTGGAATCCCGCACACGGTCCGCCGGATGGCATTGTCGTCCTCGGCGGCGCGATCGCGCCCGGCATATCGTTGGCGCGCGGCGCTATAGCGCTCAACGATTCCGCCGAACGCATCACCGCGACCGCCGAGCTTGCGCGGCGCTACCCCAATGCCCGCATCATCTTTTCCGGAGGCACCGCCGCGCTGTTCAAAGGACCGCTCGAAGCTCCGCTGGCGGTAAAAGAGTTCGAGGCGCTCGGCGTGGCCCATGACCGCATCACCGCAGAAGAGCAGTCTCGCAATACCATCGAGAATGCCGTTTTCTCGCGGCTCATTGCTCAGCCGAAGCCGGGCGAGCGCTGGCTCTTGGTGACCTCGGCCTTTCATATGCCGCGTGCCATTGCGGCGTTCAGAGCCGCCGGCTTTCCGGTTGAAGCGTACCCGGTCGATTGGCGCAGCCGCGGCCCGATCGATGCAACAGCGCCTTTCATTTCCGTGATCGGCGGCCTGAGCATGACCGATTTCGCCGTGCACGAGTGGGCGGGCTTGCTCGTTTATCGCCTCACCGGTCAAACCGCGGAATTGTTTCCAGCCCCATAGGCGCAGTCGCCGCGCAACCATTTATTTACCGATCCTTCATTGCTGCGGCACGATACTTTGTCCTTGCGCTCCATCCTTTGGGGAAGGACCCCTATGACCTCGACCGATATGCCAGCGCTGCTCGAGCAGCCGGCCCAAACCGTCGCTCAGGCGCAATCCGCGAAGAGCGATTGGGCCGAGACCGCGTTGACGCTGCTGTTTGCGGCCGCCGCCGTCCTGTTCGTGTCGTTTGTTGCGGTCGTGACCGGGCTCGTCTGAGCCGATCGTCACGTTTTCTTGCCGGCCCGTAGCCGGATTTCGCGCCAGCGAAATTCGGGTTACAAGCGGCCTGTTACAAGCAACCATGGCCTTGCATCTCATCATCGGCAACAAGAACTACTCGTCGTGGTCGTTCCGGCCATGGCTGGCGCTCAAGGTCGCCGGGATTGCGTTCGACGAAACCGTGATCTCGCTCGAGGCGAAGGATTTCAAGGCGCGCGTGACCGCCTTGAGCGGCGCCGGGCGGGTGCCGGTTTTACTCGACGGCGATGTTCGGATTTGGGAATCGCTGGCGATCCTCGAATATCTGGCGGAGAAATTTCCCGCTGCCGGGCTGTGGCCGAAAGACGTCGCCGCGCGCGCTCAGGCCCGCGCCGTCGCTTCGGAAATGCATGCGGGGTTTCTGCCGCTGCGGCGGCATCTCCCGATGAATGTGGCACGGCCCGTCAAATCGCGCACGCTCGACGACGGCGCGATGGCCGATGTGGCGCGCATCGATGCGATTTGGAGCGAGTGCCGCGCCAAATTCGGCGGTCCATTTCTGTTTGGTCCGTTCGGTGCGGCCGACGCCATGTATGCGCCGGTGATCTGGCGTTTTCACACTTATGCGGTCGGGGTCAGCGCCGCTGCCCGCGATTATATGCGCGCCGTCATGGGCCTGCCGGCTTGGGCGGAATGGCGCGATGCGGCGCGCCGCGAGTCCTGGGTGTTGCCGCACGACGAGGTCGACTGGCCGAACGTATCGCGGGAATAGTTAATGCGGCTACGACGCCGTCAGCCAAAACGCCGTTCAAGCTCTTCCAGCAACGGCCGCTGGTAAAGCAGGATCTTCACCTTCGCGAGTGGCAACGCGAAATAGGCGATGCGATCGATCTCCGGGAAGCTTTGCTGACGCCCCGATCGCGGCGGCCACTCGATCTGAAATTCGTTGCTGGCAAACCGGCCGAGATCGAGGTCGGTCTCGAAAGCAAAAGCGTGGATCGTCTTTCCACTCCTTTGGTTGACCGGTGAAAGTGCGATCAGTGCGCCTTCGGCGGTCAGGTTTGTCTCTTCGGTGAATTCGCGCCGTGCCGCTGCGATCAGATCTTCGCCGGGTTCAACGAGACCTTTGGGGATGGTCCAAAAGCCATCATCCTTCTTCGCCCAGAACGGGCCGCCGGGATGCGCGAGCAGGACTTCGAGTCCGTTCTTGCGCCGGTAGGCGAGCAGCCCGGCACTGATTTCCTTAGTGCGGCGCATCGGCGCAGGTCCCGTAAAAACTGCGGCTCTCTACCGCAGTCCTTGCTAAATCGGCCCTATCTGCATGATTTTGTCACGATTACGCCGACAATGCCCAACGCTCGCGCGTGCTTTTTGGAGCGCGTTGTGAGAAGGGGTACACCGAACCAATTGCCTGCACGGGAGCCAACGCCAATGCGATATCGACATATCGCCGCTCATACTGCTTTTGTTGCCGCTTTTGTTGCCGCTTCGGCGGTTCTTTTCGCACCAGCCGTTAAGGCCGACGACGCCCCCAAGGACGTCAAAGGCCTCTATCTCATGAGCGACTATCCGGCGGTGACGCTGCGGCCCGGCGAGACCTCATCGATTAGTCTCCGGTTGCAGAATTATGACATGGCGCCGGAGCGTTTGGCGCTGTCGGTAACGGGCGTGCCGGCGGGCTGGACGGCGACGCTCCTGGGCGGCGGACAGCCGGTGGCCGCGGCGATGCCGGCGACCAACTCCAGCGTCGCGTTGTCGTTGCGGCTCGACGTGCCGAAGAACGCGACAATGGGTACGCAAACCCTCACAATTGCCGCCACCGGAAACTCGACGAATTTGCAGCTGCCGATCGCGGTGACGCTGGCCAAGGACCTGCCGGCGAAGCTATCAATCACGCCGCAACTTCCCGAATTGCGCGGCACTTCGAAATCGAGCTTCGAATATCAGCTCAGCATCAAGAACGACAGCGGCAAGAAGCTGACCGTGAGCCTGTCCGCGCAAGCGCCACAGAACTTCGACGCCTCGTTCACCGAGCAATACGGCACGCAAGAGCTTAACGCGGTGCCGATCGACGCCGGCCAGAGCAAGGACGTGAAGCTCAAAGTCACGCCGCCGAATACGGCCGCCGCGGGCGACTACAAGCTCACCGCGCGCGTCGCGGCGGAGGACGCTTCGGCAACCACCGATCTCGGCCTCGACATCACCGGTCAGCCCAGGCTCGACGTCAGCGGCCGCGAGGGCCTGGTGTCGACCCGCGCAGCGGCCGGGCAGCAGACGTCGGTTCCCGTCGTCATCACCAATACCGGTACCGCGCCGGCAGATGATGTCGAGCTGTCGGGTTCGGCGCCAAGCGGCTGGAAAGTCACTTTCGATCCGAAGACGGTCGATCGCATCGCGCCGAACGACAACAAGGAAGTGCAGGCCTTGATTACGCCGACCGACAAGGCGATCGCCGGCGATTATGTGACGACGATCCGCGCCGCCGCACGCGGCGAATCGGCTTCGACCAACTTCCGCGTCACGGTGACGACCTCAACGATGTGGGGTATTGCCGGCGTCGGCATCATCGGCGTCGCGCTTTTGGTCATGGTCGGCGCGGTGGCTAGGTTTGGCCGCCGATGAGTTAAGTCCCAATGAGCCAGACACCGATAGACTATGGCTCCATGAGCCCCGACATCGTCATTGAGGCCAAAGGCCTCACCAAGACCTACGGATCGGCGGTCGCCGTCGACCACATCTCGTTCTCCGTCGGTCGCGGCGAGATTTTCGGTCTGCTCGGCCCCAACGGTGCCGGCAAGACCACGACCATTCTGATGCTGCTCGGTCTTACCGACATTTCAGAAGGCGAGGTCAGCGTGCTCGGCTTCAATCCCGCGCGCGAGCCGCTTTCGGTCAAGCGGCGCGTCGGTTATCTGCCCGATACCGTCGGCTTTTACGACAATCTCACCGCGGCCGATAATCTGCGCTACACCGCGCGGCTGATCGGCTTTCGCTTTGCCGAGCGGGAGAAGCGTATCGCCGAGGCGCTCGACCGGGTCGGCCTTGCCGATGTTGCTGACAAGCGGGTCGGCACTTTTTCCCGCGGTATGAGGCAGCGGCTCGGCCTCGCCGAAATCCTGATGAAGGGCGCGCAGATCGCGATCCTCGACGAGCCGACATCGGGCCTCGATCCGCACGCGACGACGGAGCTCCTCGGCATCATCCGCACCTTCAAAACCGAAGGTGTCTCGGTCTTGCTGTCATCGCATCTGCTTGAGCGCGTCCAAAGCGTTTGTGACCGCGTCGCGTTGTTCTCAGCGGGGCACATCGCGCTGATGGGGTCGGTGCCGGAGCTCGGCCGTCAGGTGCTTGGCGGCGGTTATGTGGTCGATATCGAGGCGGACGGCGCCGGGCTTGCCGAGCGGCTCGCGCTCATCCCCGGCGTCAGCGGAGTGGAGAAAACCGGCATCGGTAAGCTTCGCCTGCATGCGGATCGGGACGTGCGCCCGGAAGCAGCGGTTGAGGTGGTCGCCATGCACGGCCGCCTGAAATTCCTCGGCGTCCAGGAGCCGAGCCTCGAAGCCATCTATACCCGCTATTTCGAGAGCCAGCCCGAGGAGGCGATGAGGGAGGGAGCGCGCCATGCAGCGTGAAGGCTCCGCATTTTCCGGGCTCGGCGTGGTCATGCTCAAGGAGCTGTCGGACCACCTGACCTCGGTGCGCATGCGCGTTTTGGAATGGCTCGTGGTGCTGGTAGCGCTGGCGGCGCTTTATGGCGCGATCCAGCAGATCAAGGACACCACCGCGGAGGACCCGTTCCTGTTTCTGCGGTTGTTCACGACGTCGCGCGATCCGCTGCCGTCGTTCGTTGCGTTTCTGTCGTTTCTGGTGCCGCTGATGGCGATCGGGCTCGGCTTCGATGCCGTCAATGGCGAGCATAACCGCCGCACGCTGTCGCGTATCCTGTCGCAGCCGATCTATCGCGACGCTTTGCTGTTCGGAAAATTCCTGGCTGGCCTGATGACGCTTTCGATCAGCCTGGTCACGCTCTGGCTACTGGTCATCGGGCTCGGGCTGTTGATGATAGGTATTCCGCCGGGTGGCGAAGAGATTGCCCGCAGCTTTGTGTTTCTCCTGGTGACCATCGTCTACGCCGGTGTCTGGCTGGCGCTGGCTCTGCTGTTCTCGATTCTGTTTCGCTCGGCGGCCACCGCGGCGCTGGTCACGCTCGGCCTGTGGCTTCTGGTGACGTTTATATGGCCGGTGCTGGCCGGCGCCTTCGCGCAAATGATCATTCCTCCGGACCCGCGCTATATGGCGCTTGGCCTGCAGACGCCGGGAACGGCGGAGCTTGAGCAGATCCTGGCGCGGCTGTCGCCGTCGACGCTTTACGCCGAAGTGGTGGTGGCGCTGCTCGATCCGACCACGCGCGCGCTCGGGCCGATCTATTTGAGTCAGCTCCAGGGCGCCGTGCTTGGCGCGCCATTGCCGCTCGGCGCCAGCGTCCTGATCGCGTGGCCGCAGATCGTTGGCATGGTCGCGACTGAGATCCTGTTGTTCGTGATCGGCTACGTGATCTTCCAGCGCCAGGAAGTTCGCGCTTAGCGCCGGCAAGAGGCGAGGGCGGCGTGGCGCCGCCCTCGTGTTGGTTTTTTTGGCTCGCCGGCGATTTAAGCGGGCAGAACCGCGACGATTCTCATATCCCGCGGATTGACGATGACGACCTCGTCACGAACCACGAAATAGAGATAGCCGCGCCATACCGGGTCGATCTCCACCAGCGTCCGCGGCACCGGAATGACGTGAATTCCCCGGCGCGGCACCAGCGTTCCGACGCGGATATTGAAGTCGACATGGCCGACCCGCGGTGCGTTGCGCGAGTCGATCACGGTTGAGCGGATGCGGGTTCGCTGCTCCGGAGTGAGCGTGACATGGCTCCCTTGCATGGGGATCGAGGCATTGCCTTGCAGCCCCTTGAGGTTGCGCTGGCTTCGCTCCGCGGTGCTCATATGGCCGCGGCGCTCATGCTCGTTGCTGCGGTCTTGCGGTTGTGCTCGGCTTTCGCATTGGCGCCGAGGTGCTCGGGCCGGCTTTCCGCCGTCCTATTGGCGCGGGACGCCGTCTTGTTGCGATTGATCTCCTGCGCGCTCTTTTGGCCTTTGGCGCTCGCGGAGCCCTGCTGGGCCATCGCGGGCTGATTGGCGCCCTTGGCATTCATGGCCGCAGCGCCGGCTGACTTTGCGTCAGTCTTGGTGTCAGTCTTGGTACCGCCCGCCGGCCCGGCCTGGGCGTGCTGCTCCACGCCGGTGCCCGCTGTCGGTTTGGCAGTTTGGGTGTGCGTGCTGCTTTGCTCGCCTACGCCGGCCGCGCCGGTCTTTGCCAGCGGATTTTGCTGCGCCGAAGCGGCGCCTGCGCCGGCG
Organism: uncultured Alphaproteobacteria bacterium; assembly: GCA_963784325.1. Classification (GTDB taxonomy): domain Bacteria; phylum Pseudomonadota; class Alphaproteobacteria; order Rhizobiales; family Xanthobacteraceae; genus BOG-931. The sequence goes on from CAWARC010000018.1 coordinate 103,211, forward strand.
ATCAGCGCCAATGCGGCGACGCCTGCCAGCAACATGTTTTGTCTCTTCCTCATCAAACCTCTCCTCTCTAGATCGGGTTCTGCGTGCCGCCTGGGGTCGTCGATGACCTTGCGACTTGCTGTGCTTTGGAGCGAACGCGTACTAGGCAGGAAAGTTTCTGCATGTGATATTTTGTAACAGCGGTAAACATCCGCTGAGTTCATTTCTGAATTTTCATTCAGATCGGCAGGTGAGGAAACGGTGGCTGTCATCACATCGAGCGTCGATTGCACATCCAAAGAGTTCCGCGCCAATCAGGGCGCCATGCGCGCTCTTATTGCGGACCTCGATATGCGCCGCGCCAAGGCGGCCGAGGGCGGCCCGCCGCGGGCGCGCGAGCGCCACATCGCCCGCGGCAAGCTCTTGCCCCGCGAGCGCGTCATGACTCTGCTCGATCCCGGCGCGCCGTTTCTAGAGCTCTCGCCGCTCGCCGCCGCCGACATGTACGACGATGCCATCCATGGCGCCGGTCTCATTACCGGCGTCGGCCGCGTCTCGGGGCGCGAATGCGTCATCATCTGCAACGATTCCACCATCAAGGGCGGCACCTATTATCCGATGACGGTGAAGAAGCATTTGCGCGCGCAGGAGATCGCGCGCAAGAACCGGCTGCCGTGCGTTTATCTGGTCGATTCCGGCGGCGCCAACCTGCCGCACCAGACCGAAGTATTTCCGGACCGCGAGCATTTCGGCCGCATCTTCTACAATCAGGCGACGCTGTCGGCCGCCGGCATTGCGCAGGTTGCCGCGGTGATGGGCTCCTGCACCGCGGGTGGCGCCTACGTGCCGGCCATGTCGGATGAGACCGTCATCGTGCGCAATCAAGGCACCATCTTTCTTGGCGGCCCGCCGCTAGTGAAGGCCGCGACCGGCGAAGTGGTCAGCGCCGAGGAGCTCGGCGGCGCCGAAGTGCACACCAAGAAATCCGGCGTCGCCGATTATCTGGCCGAGAACGATCGCCATGCGCTGGAATTGTGCCGCCGTATCGTCGGCAATCTGAATACCAAGAAATCGATCGACATACCGCTCGCCAAGCCGCGCGACCCGGCCTACGACATAAGCGAGCTCGACGGCATCGTGCCGGCCGATCTGAAGAAGCAATATGACGTGCGCGAAGTCATCGCGCGACTGGTCGACGCGTCCGAATTCGACGAGTTCAAGGCGCTCTACGGCACGACGCTGGTCAGCGGCTTTGCCCACATCCACGGCATTCCGGTCGGCATTCTCGGCAACAACGGAATTCTCTTCTCAGAGAGCGCGCTCAAGGCCGCACATTTCATCGAGCTGTGCTGCCAGCGCAGCATACCGCTGCTTTTCTTGCAAAACATTTCCGGCTTCATGGTCGGCCGCGATTATGAAGCCGGCGGCATCGCCAAGGACGGCGCCAAGATGGTCACCGCGGTGGCCTGCGCGCAGGTGCCGAAGATTACCGTCATCATCGGCGGCTCGTACGGCGCCGGCAATTACGGCATGTGCGGCCGCGCCTATGGCCCGCGCTTTCTGTTCACCTGGCCGAACGCACGCATCTCGGTGATGGGCGGCGAGCAGGCAGCGTCGGTACTCGCCACGGTGCGCCGCGACAACATCGAGGCCGAGGGCAAAAAATGGTCCGAGGTCGAAGAGGAGGAATTCAAGCAGCCGATCCGCGAGCAATATGAGGCCGAGGGCAATCCCTATTACGCCACTGCGCGGCTGTGGGACGACGGCATCATCACCCCGGCGGAGACGCGGCGCGTGCTGGCGCTATGTTTCTCGGTGGCGCTCAATGCGCCGATCCCGGAGACGAAGTTTGGGGTGTTTAGGATGTGAAGATAATCTTAGAGCATGCAAGCAATTTTGGAGGCCGTGAACGTCATGCCCAAAACCATCGAGCACGTGCATTGGCCGGACGCGCCGGACCTCTGGATGCCCTATGCGCCGGCGATCAAGGTCAAGGGCGGCACCACCGTCTATCTCGCCGGCGTCACCGCGGCGCCGGTCTATCATCATCATCCGCACCGGCCGGAAGAGTTCGACGCCATGCCGCGCGATATGGCCGGGCAGGCGAGGGCGGCGCTGGAGAACCTCAAGCGCGGACTGCAGGCTGTCGGCGCTACGTTTGCCGATATCGTCACCGCCGATCGTTTCGTGACCGACCTGACCGACCAGGACGCGCTCAACCGTGTCTGGGGCGAGTATTTTGGCGATGCCAAGCCGACGACGACGACGGTTCAAGTGGTGCGGCTCGCCACCGATCCGCGTTGCCTGGTCGAAATCAATGCCATTGCGGTGATCGATTGACGATCGCCGGCTGAACCGCCACATCAAGGCGGCGCAAAATACAAAAGCCCTTGCGAAGGCGGAGGAGCCGATGCCCGCAACGTCATACAAAACTGCACTTATTGTCGGCGTCGGCTCGGGGCTGTCAGCCTCGCTGGCGCGCCTCTTTGCCGAGACGGGGTTGAAGGTCGCTCTTGCGGCCCGCCGCGCCGCCAATCTGGCGACGCTGGCGCAAGAGACCGGGGCCAAGATCTTTGCCTGCGATTCGACCGATCGCGCTCAGGTGGTGAAGTTATTCTCGGACGTAGAAGCCGGCCTCGGCTCGCCCGATGTGGTCGTCTACAACGCCAGCTACCGCACCCGCGGCCCGTTCGTCGAGCTAGTCCCTGACGAGGTCGAAAAAGCGCTGATGGTCACTGCGTTCGGTGGCTTCCTGGTGGCGCAGGAGGCGACGAAACGAATGGTGCCGAAGCGCCACGGCGCGATCTTTTTCACCGGCGCCTCGGCCAGCGTGAAGGGCTATGCCCAGTCGGCGCCGTTCGCCATGGGCAAATTCGCGCTGCGTGGCCTCGCCCAGAGCATGGCCCGCGAACTCTCGCCGCATGGCATTCACATCGGCCATGTGGTGATCGATGGCGGCATCAAGAGCGAGCGCCGGCCCGATCCGCCGGACAAGCCGGACAGCATGCTCGATCCCGACGCCATCGCGCAGAGCTATCTGCATCTCCTGCAGCAGCCGCGGAGCGCCTGGGCCTGGGAGATCGAACTGCGGCCCTGGGTCGAGAAGTTCTAATGACTCGAAATGCTTCAATGGCCGGATTAAGTGTTGCCGGCACCATACCGAGAACGTTCGCTAAACTGCTTTTGCCGGCGCTCGCCATCGTCGTCGCCGCAACGAGCGCCCAGGCGCAATACCGCCGCCGGATCGAGCGCGGGCCCAGGCAGGTCGAGCATCCGGCGCCGGCCGCGCCGGTTGATAAGCGCGATCGGGTGGTCACGATGCCTGGCGTCTTCGCCGGCAAGCCCTATTGGCTGGCGCTGGCGCAGTGCGGCGGCATCTATTTCAAGCTCAATATGCTTTACACGGATGTCGCGGTGCACGCCCGCGTGGTGAAGCCGGATCCCAAGGTCAACACCGAATACACCAAGAAGCTCAACGACGCGATCGATGCCGCGACCGTGTTCCTTGACGGCGCCACGCAGTTCCTGATGAACGATCGCAATATCGAACGCGACGAAGCGGTGCTCATTTTCGATGGACAATCGCGTGCGGCAGGCGATCGGGCCAAGACCATCGATGAGGGGGTAGCCGCCGCACGTTCATGCCCTGCGCTTTATGCGGCCTGCCAGGAAGCGCATGCCAAGGAATGCAGCGAGGCGCTGGCGCCAATCAGCTGAGGCCCCGCATGAATATTTCCGGGAAAATCCTTGTTGCAACGATCGGTACGGCGTTCCTGGTTGGCGCGCTTGCGGCGCATGCGCAGAACGGTGCCGCAGTGCAACCGGCGGCTGCTTCGCCGCAAGATGAGCCGTACCAACCGAGCCTCAGTGACATCATGGCGAAGCAGCAGGAGCGTCACATCAAGCTGTGGTTTGCCGGCCATGCCGGCAACTGGCCGCTCGCCGGCTATGAGATCGGCGAATTGAGCGACGGTTTTGACGATGTCGGCAAGATGCTCGGCGGCAACCTCGTGAAACAGCACGTCGGCAACCCGCTCGACGCCTTGCAAAAAGCGGTCGACGGCAAAAATAGCGCCGCTTTCGCGACCGCTTTCGATCAGCTCAGCGCCGGCTGCAATGGCTGTCACCGCGCGCTCGATCACGCCTTTATCGCGATTGCCCGTCCGACTGCGCTGCCATACAGCGACCAGGTCTTTGCGCCGCAGAAGTGAGCGCGCTTATTCCAACTTGGTAAAAAGGCGCTCGTCATAAAGCGCGCCGGCAAGCGGCGAAAGTTTCTGGCGAAAGCTGCGCGTATGCGCGGCCACGGCGTGCGCGTCGAGCGCCGCCTTGCTGCTCCAGGCTTCGAGGACGGTGAAGTGATTGCTCCGGCCGGCCTGAACCAGCACCTGGTAAGCGATGTTGCCTGAGTCCTTGGCGGTATCGAGGCTCATGGCCTTGAGCGCCGTCATGCAATCGTCCTTGCCGGGGGGAATGACGTCGACATGTGTAACCACATAGATTGCGGCGCTCTGCGCCGGGGTCTTTGCCGGCGTCGAATAGAGCGGATTGACGATACGGTCGTCGTCGGGCGCATCCTCGATGGACTTGAGCCGGTCCCGAAATTGCGCAGTGGCCGCGGCTTGATCGTGGGCGTCGCGTGCCGCTTTGTCGTTCCAGGTTTCGATGATCGCAAAGCGGCTGGGCCGGGCGATTTCGTGCAACACGTCGAATCGCAGGTTGCCGGGTTCCCTTCTGGTGACATCGCGATATTGCTTCATCAGCGTTGTGCCGCTGGCGATGTCGTCCGGCATGAGCTCGACATAGGTCACGGCATAAAACGCGCTGTCTTGAGCGCGGGCGGGACTCGCGAAAGCTGCCGCGAGAACAGCCAGCCAAACGGCAAGCTGAAAAAATGGGCGCATGAATGTCCGGCCTCCCAACGGGTTTTTTGAGGCAATGGTAGCGGCACGGTTTCGTACGCGTCAACGCGCCGCGGCAATAATCGGTGACACCAAGCTGGCGTATTTGGCGGCTACATGAGGTCAACTCGCTGTACGAAACAGGAGGCCAACGATGACCTTTCGCGTCTATTCGGGTCCGCGCGGCTCGCAATCCATCTCTCCCTTGGAGAAGGATCGCCATCTGTTCAAAGAGTTTGGCATTCTCGACGAAGCCATGAGCTGGGCGCGGCATATCAATAATGGCGGCCGTGTCGCGTTGCTGATCGAGGGCGATGACGGCACGCGGCTGACCAAGCGGCAGATCGTGACTGCGCTGAAGAATCCGGACTCGGAGCCGTCGGCGGAACACGCCGCATAACGCCGTTATTCGATATTCACGACGACGTTGCCTAACGTCCGGACCTGCTCGACCGCTTCATGGGCGGCGATGCTCTGGGTGAGCGGAAAGGTCGCGCCAATATTGGTGATGAGCGTGCCCGCAGTGAGGGCGCGTTCGATCCCGGTCAGCGCGGCGGCGCGCTCCGCCGCATCCAGTTCATAGACAAAAATGAATTTCAGCGTGATCGCGTTGCGCAATAAGAAATATAACGGAACTGCAGACTCGGTAGCGCCCGTCCCGTAGACGACAACGGTGCCGCGCGGGCGCAACACTTGCGGAATGAGATTGGCGTTCGCGGCGATGTCCAGCTCAATCATGGCGTCGACGCCTTTGCCGCCGGTGATGGCCATCACCCGCTCGCCGACATTCTCTCGCTTGTAATCGATCACATGGTCAGCCCCGGCGCCGCGGGCTGCGTTGGCCTTTTGCGGTGAACTGACAGTGGTGATGACCGTGGCGCCGGCAGATTTGGCAAATTGCACCGCATAGTGGCCGACGGCGCCGGCCCCGCCGGCGATCAACAGGGTCGTGCCGGGCGCGGCCCCGGAGACCGCGACGGCGTGATATGCGGTCATCGCTGGAATGCCGAGGCAAGCGCCGACTTCGAAATTGGTATGGGCCGGCAGGCGCACGGCTTGCGGCGACGGCAGCGTGATGTATTCGGCGCAACTGCCAAAGGCCCGACCCCATTGCGCGTTCCATACCCACACCCGCTCGCCCAAGCGGGAGGACGGTACGCCATCGCCCACCATGTCGATTTCACCCGCGCCGTCGCTGTGCGGGATGACACGGGGATAGGCGATCTTGCGGGTCGAGCCGAAGCGCGCCTTGACGTCGGAAGGATTGACACCGGAGGTCGCGAGCTTGACGCGCACCTCGCCCGGGCCGGCGCGCGGCGTATCGAATTCGCCGAGCTTGAGCACCTCGCGGGCGGGGCCGTTACGCTCATAAAACACGGCGCGCATTTTGCATCTCTTCCTGCTGCTTGTCGTCCTTGGGCCGGATGGCGATTGCGCGGAGGATAGCGGAAGCATTGCTACGGGTCACATCCGACCGCAGGAAGCCCCGATAACGCCATGATCCCGCGCTAATTTTTGGCTTCTCGACAGAGTCGGGTGGAACCGGCTTTATCCTTGTATTATCGGGCAATACCGCCATACTGCGCAAATTGTGCGTCGGCGGCACGGGGTGGGGTTTCTTGGAACAGCAGCAAAACATCGTCGCAAGCGCGTTGGCAGCAAGCCCGTGCAACGTGCTCATGATCTATCCGCGGTTTATGGCGGATTCGTTCTGGAATTTTTCGGAGGCCTGCGAGCTGGTCGGCGCCAAATATCCGGCGATCCCGCTCGGCCTCATCACGGTTGCAGCACTGTTGCCGAAGTCCTGGAACGTGCGGCTGGTCAACCGCAACACCGAGGAGCTAGCGGACAGCGATCTCGACTGGGCCGATATGGTGATGACCGGCGGCATGCTGTTCCAGCAATCGGACACTTTGGAACTCATCGATATGTGCCGCGCCCGCGGCCTGCCGGTGGTGGTCGGCGGTCCCGATGCCACCTCGAGCCCACACCGCTATGAAAGCGCGAATTTCCGCGTCCTCGGCGAAGTCGAGGACATCATCGGGCAATTCGTCGCGGCCTGGGAGCAAGGAAGCCGCGAGGGCATGTTCGTGGCGGAAAAATTTCAGGTCGACGTCACCAAGACGCCGGTGCCGCGCTTCGATCTGCTTAAATTCGAGCAGTACCTCTATATCGGCGTGCAGTTTTCGCGAGGCTGTCCGTTCACTTGCGAGTTCTGCGACATCATCGAGCTTTATGGCAGGTCGCCGCGCACCAAAACGCACGACCAGATGCTGGCGGAGCTCGAAGCGCTCTATCGTTCCGGCTATCGCGGCCACGTCGATTTCGTCGACGACAATCTCATCGGCAATAAGAAGGCGATCAAGGCGTTCCTGCCGGCGCTCGAAAAATGGATCGAGCAGCACGATTATCCGTTCGAATTCACGACCGAGGCCTCGCTCAATCTCGCCGACGACGGCGAGCTTCTGGCGATGCTCAAGCGCTCGAACTTCTTCGCCATTTTTGTTGGCATCGAAAGCCCCGATACCGAAACCCTGATCGCGATGCGCAAGAAGCAGAATACGCGCCGCAGCATTCCCGAAAGCGTGCACAAAATCTATCACGCTGGCATGTTCGTCACGGCTGGCTTCATTGTCGGCTTCGACACCGAGCGCGGCTCGGTCGCCGAACCGATGATCGAGCTGATCGAGGAATCCGCGATTCCGATCGCCATGGTCGGCTTGCTCTACGCACTGCCGAATACGCAGCTTACGCGCCGGCTGGCGCGCGAAGGCCGTTTGCACGTCGACCATGACTCCGCGCCTGCCAGCAAGGGCGATCAGTGTACCGCCGGAGTCAATTACGAGACCAAGCGCTCCCGGCTGGAGATCTTGCGCGACTACCGCCAAATTCTCGAGCGGATTTACGATCCCGATGCGTTCTGCGGGCGGCTGGAGCGGCTCTCGGCCATGCTTGACTGCTCGGGCCGGCGCAAGGAACTGCCGGAAGGCGATATCAGGCGGAGGCTCTCCACCATCAACATGGTGCATGAGCTGCTGTCGCGCCTGCCGGAAGGCCGCGAGCGGTTCTGGAAGGCGTTTACCACCTGCATGTCGAAGAACCCGCAGTCGGTCCGCGCCATCGTCACGCTGATGGCATTCTATCTTCATGTCGGGCCTTATTCGCGCTACGTCATGAAGCAGATCGACCGGCAGATCGAAGATCTCGAAGCGGGCCGCTTCGTCGCGCCAAAATTATTGCCGGCGGTCGCCGTGCCTGAGCCGAACGCGCCGGTCGCGGTCGCAGTAAACGCTTAAGCCTTAGAGTTCCATCGACCCAACGACCGATAAATCGGGCACGCTCCGCAGTGGCGGGTGCTCGGCATATTCATCGGGCATGCGCGTGTGATTGACCCAGAGCGGGCGAAAGCCGAACGCTGCCGCGCCCATGACGTCCCAGCGGTTGGACGACACGAACACGATGTCCTGCGGACGCAACGCAAAGCGCGCGGTGACGAGCGCATAGACTTCGCGGCGCGGCTTGTACATGCGCACGGCATCGACCGAGAGCACGGCGTCGAGGAGCGGTGCCATGCCGGAGGCTGCGACGGCAGCGTCGAGCATCGGCGGCGAGCCGTTGGACAAAATCGCGGTGGCAAGCCCGCGCGCCTTGAGTGCCGCCAGCGCGGCGCGGGCATCGGGATAGGCATCGAGTTTCTGATAGGCTTCGAGAAGTTGCGCCCGCAAGGCGCGGTCGACCGACGGCATGCGCGCGAAGCAATAATCCAGTGCGCGTTGCGTCAATGTCCAGAAATCGACGTATTGGCCGGCAAGCGTCAGCGTCCAGCTGTATTCGAGTTGCTTGAGCCGCCACAGCTCCGAAAATCGCTCTGCATCCGGACCGGCCGCGGCGCGGTGCTGTGCCATCGCAGCATGCACGTCGAACAGCGTGCCGTAGGCGTCAAAAACGAAAGCTTTCGCGTTGGTGTCAGCCACTGCCCAATCTCCATACGGCAATTCAATTCGGGGACTCTCGATTTACCCAATTCCTAATAGTGTGTCTTGTCGATCCCCGGCACAGTGAGCAGCGAAGCGATCGAGCGGCCGCGAATGTCGTAGACACGGGCATAGACCACGCCGTCGCGCACGATTTCGAAAAGTAGCGGCGCATCGAGCTTGGCGCAGTAGAAGACGCCGAGCTGTATGGCAAAATCGGCCCCTCTGGGATCCCAGGTGTTCGAGAACTGCGGCCCGAGTACGACCGATACCGGCGGATGAGGTCCGCACACCGCAACGGTCCAATGTCCATTCGCCGGTGTCTGGTGGCTCTCTGCGACATAATCGAGCAATCGCCGCGAGGCCTGGGTGAGCGACAGCCCCCAATAATCCAGCATGAAATCCGCCTGCGCGCCGCGCACGCCGCCGGCGATGTGATTGAAGTCGGTGTATTCGTACGGATGCAGACCGACCATATCGACGATCGGGGAAGCAATCCCCGCAACGAACGCCAGGCTGCCGGCCGCAATGGCGGTAGTGCCCCATTGGCGGAGCCGCTGCGCGATCCAAGCCGCCGCGAGACCGCCCAATACCGCGAACGGCGGGACTACGAACAACAGATGCCGAATGCCGTTATAGAGATATGGCCGCACGAGTATCGTGAGCAGAATTGGGAGTGTGGCGGCAAGCACTATTGAAACGAGCGCGGCGCGCCGGCCGATTGTGCTGCGGGCGTTCCATGCCGCTGCAATGAGCGCGCCTAGGACACCGCAGATACCAAGCGCAAGCATCAGTTCCGGCAGCGTGAGCGCAACGAGCGTCGGCACATAACTGCGCGGCATTTGGGTGATCGGGATCAAGCTACCGTCGAACAGCTCGCGCCACGGCTTTTCGAAATCATGGGAAAAATAGGCCGCCGCGCGAAGCGGATTGAGCGGGGAAAGCACGCTCCACGGCCAGATCAGACCCATGACGAGATAAGCCAGGATCGCGCCGGGAATGAAAGCGATCAGAAAAGAACCGCATTCGGTGAGCGCAGGCTTGAGCGCGCTCGAACGTGATCGCACGAATACAATGAAGATCAGCGCCAGCAGCACGTCTACGACAGCGAAACCGCCGAGGACGCGAGAGCCGATCGCCAGACCGATTCCAACTCCGCACAGCGCGACCGTTGCTGGGGTTGCCCGCGGATATTCGTCGAACGCCCGAACGATGCCGAGCAGCGCAATCGCCATCACCGTGGCAAACGGTCCATCCTTGGAGTTGATGAACATATGCCCGTAGTAGAGCGGGCAGGCCGCCAGCAGGATGAGAGCGATCAGTCCCGCGACGGGCCCGCCGACGCGCCGGCCCAATCGCCAGGTGACAAAGAGGCCGATGAGACCGACGGCAGCGCCAATGAGCCGGCGTGTTGCGAACAGGCCAAACGGCAGAACCTTGGCGGCAAGCGCGGCCAAGAGATCGAAGCCACCGCCATACATGTAAACGTTGACGAATGAGAGCGCGCGTTTGTCGGCGAAGCCGGACGAATAGAGCGACAGCAACAGGTCGCCATATTGGGATTGGGTATAGTCGTCCCAGCCGAGTCCGTAGTCGCGAAAGGTAAATGTGGCGATCGCCGCGACCAGCGCCAAAACGGCGATCGCCGCTGCGTCGGCACCGCGCGCCACAGACATCGCTTTTGCGCGAAAGGGGAGAGAATCCACCGCAGCTTGCACGATCGGCCCAGCTTGGATCGGCACTTGTCAGTGACAAGTCATGAAGCGGGAATTCGATCCGGACAATGCGTCAAATGTGCCGCGACACGAAAAAAGCGAGGCCCGAAGGCCCCGCCTTAAACGCTTCGTAGCCTGGCGCAGCTATTTCGTCGCCGCTTCGTACATCTCGGCCACGTAATCCCAATTGACCAAGTTATCGAAAAAGGCCTTGAGGTAGTCGGGACGCCGATTGCGATAGTCAATGTAGTAGGAATGTTCCCAGACATCGCAGCCGAGGATCGGCTTGCCGCCGTGCACCAGCGGGTTCTCGCCATTGGGCGTTTTCATGATGGTGATCTTGCCGTCCTTCACGGCGAGCCAGCACCAGCCTGAGCCGAACTGTGTGACGCCGGCCTGAACCAGATCTTCCTTTACTTTGGTGATCGGCCCGATGTCGGAGGTGAGCTGCTTTTCGAGCTTGCCGGGAAGCTTGTCACCGCCGCCGTCCTTCTTCATCCATTTCCAGAAATGGGTGTGATTGAAATGCTGCGCGGCATTGTTGAACAGACCGGGGTTCTTGCCGAAGGTGCCCTTCACGACCTCTTCGACCGGCTTGTTTTCCCACTCCGTACCCTTGGCCAGATTATTGCCGGCGGTCACATAGGCCTGATGGTGCTTGTCGTGGTGGTATTCGAGAGTTTCGCGCGACATGTATGGCGTCAGCGCGTCATACGGATAGGGAAGCTCGGGCAGGGTGAATGCCATGGGTCTACTCCTCAATGTGAAGCCAGAACGGCGGGTATCGGGCGGAGGTAAAACCGTCAGGGAAAGCGAATGGTTCCTCTAAATAGGACCTTCGCGGGGGTTTGGGCAACGGTCGAGCGCGCGGCGCCCATCGGATTCGCTTCTTTGGGCTTGCGAAACGGCGTCGTGTACAGCGGAGAAAAATCCTTGCGCGGCCTTGGGAGCGCCGTCACAATACTGCCTTGAAGTGGCTCTTTGCGCATGGATTAGGCGTCGGGGATTCTGCGTATGTATCTGCTTTTGTTGGTGTTTGGCGGAGTATTAACCGCGGCCGGAATATTGCTGGGGGCCTCCGGCGTGTCCATCCATGACCGCACTTTTGACACGACGATCGTGACGCCCGGCGTGGTTGCGGCGGTAGGTGGGCTCCTCCTGATCGGTCTGGGCTTGGCGCTGCGAGTTCTGCAGCGCATTGAGCAGGCGATTGCACAGCGGCGGATCGTGCCGCTGGAGGGGACGCGCGAGCCGGCGCCAATTCCTTTGCCGAAACCAGCGCTGCATCCGGTGACCGCGCCGATAGTGGCGGCGTCGGTTGGCGAAAAGCACGCCGAAAATCTGCCCGAGGCAGCCCCCGCGCTGGCACGGATCGAAAGCTCGCGTATCGCTGAAGAGACCGAGCTTTCCTTGCCTCCGGTGATCGAGCCGGCGCCGCCGACGACTGTGGACGTCGCAGTTGCCGAGGCGGAGAAAACACGTACCGCCAAGCGAAAAAACGGCGCGGTGCCGGGCCGGCTTACACCGCGGCTCGACATGAATCTGCGCTCGCCGGGCGCCTCCGAACGGCCAGCCGGTCCATCATTCGACGCACTTTGGCCGAAGGGGCCGCGGCCGCTCCGGCCCGCTCCGCCGGTTGCTGCGCAAGCGGCGGTCGCGCCTGCAGAAGAACCGGAGGCCAGTTTTGAACCGGCCGCCGCCACGGTCCAAACGCTCGCCCCCGACGCGGTAGCGGAGGCGGCACGGAGCCGGTCTCGGTGCTCAAATCGGGCGTCGTCGACGGCATGGCCTACACGTTATATTCCGACGGCTCGATCGAAGCGCAGCTGCCGCAGGGAATGCTTCGTTTCGGCTCGATCACCGAACTGCGCAACCACATCGAGCAGAGCGCGTAGACGGGGCGTAGAAGGCTTCTTTGACGTGCCGGGCGATTTCCGAATAGCGCTGAACTCTATATTTTCCGCTATTGGCAATCGCCTTTATTATTTCTTTGTTTTATTGTCTAATTCAATTGCGGTAGTATAGTTGAAGTTGATGCAGAGAATTTGCGTCTCGCTGCATGAGATCCCTCCATGGCTGAAAATTCGAGTGACAACCTTTATATCGAGCTCGCCGCCGATATTGTCTCCGCCTATCTGAGTCATAATTCGGTTCCCAGCAGTGAAATCCCGAATCTCATCAATCAAATCTGCGCCGCCTTGAAACGCGTATCGACCGGTCAAGGGGCCACGGCGGCGGAGCCGCCCAAACCGGCCGTGCCTGTCAAGCGCTCGGTGACGCCGGAATATATCGTTTGTCTGGAAGACGGGCTGAAATTCAAGTCGCTCAAGCGCCATCTGCGCACGCGCTACAATCTGACACCCGACCAATACCGTGAAAAATTCGGTTTGCCGCCGGACTATCCGATGGTTGCGCCCAATTATGCGGCCGCCCGTTCCAAGCTTGCCAAAGACATGGGGCTCGGACAGCAGCGCCGCCGACGCCGAGAGCGTGGTTGAAGCGACTGTCAGCGCGCAGTGACGTGTTTAGAATTTGACGCCGGCGCCGACGCGGACCGTGTTGATATCCAAGCGCAGGCCGTCGACCGGCGAGAAATAGATATACTCGTACTCGGCGCGCACGAAGAAATTCCGGGTCAGCGCGAAGTCCAAGCCAGCACCGATCGTACCGCCATAGAGCCACTCCAAGTCTTTCCCAGCGGTGCCGGTGAATGAGAAGGGGACGGTGACGCATGGCGGCATGTTGGCAAGACAGGCAGAGCCCGGAGGATTCTGCTGTCCCGAGGTGGTTGCGCTGATGTTGACGTTGGCGTTTCCGATGGCGCCGCCGGCGAACGCGTAGGGCAGGAAATTGCCGAATGCCCATCCCACTCTCGCGCGTAGCGTACCGAAATTGAGATTGGTCACGCTGCCATTGCCGGTAATGTTGACGAGGTAAGTGTTGCCGCCGGTGTCCGCCGGAGTGAGGCGCGAGATCGGCGAATTCGGAGCGGTAAGCGAAAGGGCGGCTTGCTCGTAATTGGCCTCGATGCCCAGTACGACCTTCATGCTCGGGGTCAGGTATTCGATGTTGTAGCCGGCAAAGCCGCCGAAGCCTGCCGCGCCGTGGCTATCGGTGCCGAGCACCGGCCATGTCGATGGCGCGAACTCACTTTCCAGCGTTAATTCGCGAAGGCTGTAGGCGATTGGCGCTTGGGTGGTTTGGCTGAAGTCGCCATTGGCATTGCTGTAGGCGAAATCGCCGCCGACATAGAAGCCGGTCCAGCTCGTGAAATTTGCTGCGCGGCTGACCGGAGGCGAAGCCGGGAACGCGTCGAAGTCATCTGCGAATGCGTTCGGTGACGGAGACAGCGAGCCAGTCAGCGAAGACGCGTCGGCATCCGCGAGCGGCGGCGGCGACCATTGGCCGGCCGCGAACGCCGGGGTCACGGCCATCGACATCGATACGATCGTGCTCGATAAGCATTTTCGTAATGACACCACACACCCCGCGCCTATCGCAGTTCTCTGTTCTGGCGCCGATAATTTGATTCAAATTGTTTGCACGTTCCTTTATTGTCGCGGCGGTCCCCGTTCAGCATGAGCAGTTCGTAAATCATCAATTTGTACGAGGAAATCAGTCGTTGCCGCCGTCGCATTCGTTAAATTACGTAGCTGCATCACGCGGCATAAACGAGTGCTTGACCAAAACGAAAGCGCGTGCCCGTGGCACAGTGCGATTTCTCACCGCTGCAACACGCCGACTGCGCGATTGGCGAAACTGAGCCGTTCCGACATCACGGAAACGATATAGCCGAGCAGCGCCTGACTGAGCGCGGGGTCTTCTCGCTTGATCCGATCGTAGTCTTCGGCCGAGAGCTCGTAGAGCACGCTGTCGGCTTCCGCCGCGATGGTAGCGCTGCGCGGACGCCCGGTAATCAGCCCCATTTCGCCGATCGTCGTATGCGGGCCGAGGCTCCGCACGCGCATGGTCCGTCCGTCCCCGACCGCGACGACGATGCCGATGCGCCCCTCCAGGATGAAATGCATCGAAACGGCCGGATCGCCTTCCCGGGCGATGATGCCGCCGGTCGGCACTTCGAGGCGCCGGCAATATTCGGCCAAGCGGTCGGCATTGGCGGCGCTGCCCAGCGCGTCGGACCACCATGCCCGCAACGACCGCTCGTCGTCGGCTGTGGTGCGATGGGCCTCAATGATGTTCTGCTCGCAGAACTCCAACGCGCGGTCGAGATTTGACGCCACACCGACGTCGTCGGACACAAAACGAGCGGTGCGAAAGGCGCGTTCAAGTTCCGGAGTGAGATTGACAAGCACGAGCCGTGTACCGCATGCAGTCGCCGCTTGCTTGATCTGCGCAAAACTATGCGTCGCCGATGAATCGATGCCGGTGACGAGGCGGAAATCGAAAATCAAAAATCGGCAATCCGGCTGTGCTGACAACAGTGTCTTGACGTGCTGATAAAGCCGGTTGGCTGAGCCGAAGAACAAGTAGCTCTGCAGCGTCATGCCTTGAATTTTGCGGCCGTGATCGGCCAGCAGCGACAATTCGTAGGGACCGCGATCAAGCGATGAGCGATATTCAGAGCCGTCGAAATTGAATTTGATGGCGTTGACGCGGCTTGCGCTCAGCGCAAAGGTCGCGCAACCGATTACGATTCCGATCAGAACGCCGGCGACAAAGCCAGCATAAATGATCAGGACCGCGATGGCGATAAGCGACAGATATTCGACCAGCAGCAGACGCCGCGACGAGGCGATCAGCCATTGATAAACAAGATCGGCGCCGAGATAGAACAAGAGGCCGCCGAGAATGTATTTCGGCACATAGCCGAGAAACGACGGTCCCGCGAACAGCACGGCCGCCGAGATTGCCGCCACGGTCAGCCCGCCGATGCGACTTGTGGCACCGGCAGTGCGGACCAGCATGGAGCGGCTGAACGACGTGCAGGTCACATAACCGCCAAGCGCCGCGATCGCCACATTGGCAAGCCCCAGTACTTTGAGGTCGCGTTCGATATTGGCTTCGCTTCGGGTCGCGATTTCGAGCCCTGTCGTGTTGAGCAGGAAATTCGTGACGGTGACAAAGATGACGGCGAGCGCATCACCGGCGAGGGATGGTAGCGTTGACCATGGAAAGCTCCGCAACGGCGCCAATTTCCACGGCAGGTTCAGGCTGGCCGCCGGCTGCAGTCCGAATAGCCAGCCGCTGTCTTGCGCGGCAGCGATCGTGGTGCCGGTTATCAGCAGCACCAGATGTGTCGCCAGCAGCGCCGTCAGCAGCACGCCGGGCATGATGAGCGGGCTTTTGAAGCGGCGCAGCAGCACATAGAGAATAAATGCGACGATGATGCTGGGGACGACCCTGGTCAGGATCGCTAAGTCGGCGAAGGCTCCAATATTGGCGAGGGTTGGTCGCTGATCGGTGACGACCTGGACCGCGCCGGTAATCAAGAGCCACCCAGTGGCGCCGAGGAATCCGCCAATAACCGGATAGGGCACGAATCGGATAGCGCGCCCGGCATGGGTAAAGCCGAGCACGCAGAGCAGCAGCCCAGTCAGCGCCGTCGCCAGCGCCATGGCAATCAGTGTCGGTTCGAGCAGATCGGTGCTGCCACTGGCGACGAGGCGCTGTATGAGGGTCGCAACCAACGCGGCCAGGACGACCGAAATCGAGCTGTCGGGTCCGGCGACGGCAAAAGGCAGCGAGCTCCGCAATGCCACGAGCGCGCCGCCCACGCCAGCCGACAGGAATGTCACGGCAATGCCGTAGGATAGAAGATGCTCGAGCGGACCCGTGAAGATCAGCGCCGCGTAGGATAGGCAATAGGCGATGGACAGAATGCTGCAGACCGTGCCGGCAAACACGTCCGTCAAGCCCGCGCGAAGTGTGTGGTTGCTCAACGCGAAACCCCTACCCCCGATGCAACTGACAATACGATTGCCGGCGCGGCTTGAATACCCGCACCCCGGTGGTTGCCGGACAAGCGGTCTATACTAAGCGGCGGTCGCCAACGCCGCGCGCGCGTCCGAGCGGATGCGCTCGACCATCGAGTGGAAGCCGTTGGAGCGTTGCGGAGTGAGGTGCTCGCGCAGGCCCAATTCTTCGAATAGCTTGACGGCGTCTTGCTTGAGGATGTCGCTCGCGCTCTTGCCCGAATACATCGCGAACAGGATCGCAATCAGCCCGCGCACGATATGCGCATCGCTGTCGCCACAGAAGATCAGGACCGGTCCGCCGGCGCCGTTCGGGCGTACTGTGGTGTCGAGCCAGACCTGACTGGCACAGCCCTGCACCTTATTGGCGGCGTTGTGGGCAGCTCCCGGAAGCGGCGGCAGTTCGCGGCCGAGTTCAATCAAATAGCGATAGCGGTCGTCCCAATCGTCGAGGACCGAAAAATTGCCAATGATATCTTCGAGTTCAGCCATAGCGCCGATATGTCCCCAATCCGGCTTCAGCGCCGGATCGCTCGCCTTGTATATAAGGCGTCTCGCGCAGCAGGTCGACGCATTGGACTGAGATGATGCGGGCGGCGGAAAAGTGCGCGCCGTGTCGGAGCTAGGCGGAATGGAACGGGCTAGGCCGCGTGTCTGGGATCCTTGCGCGGCAACGGCGCATGCCAGGCGGGAACCAGATCGGCCGGCGTGAGCGTATTCTGCGAGGCTTTGTCGGCGCCGCTGGCGAGTGAGCCGGTTACCTTCGGCGCATCCTTGGTTGCGTCCTTGTCCTTGGAAGATTCCTTGGACGCCAACGCTTCGGTCAGGAACTCATAGAGCATCTTGGCGCCGGCTTGGGCTTTGTAGCCGAGTTGCGTCGCCACATGCGAACCGACGGTGCAGGCGTCGGGCTGGCGAATGCAGAACTGCCGCAGGTCGCCAACCGTGGCAGAGGCCGCCGAAATGGCTTGCGAGGCGTTGACCTCCGTCGCCGGCGCGGCCCGCTCCGAAGAGCCGCTGGGCAACAGGATCAGCACCAGGCCGAGCCAGAACGCCATGCGCAACAGAAAGAACATGAGACCCACATCCCCCGCGACATAGATTGCCGCACGTGACGGGAACCTAACAGGCAGCATTGAAGGTGGCGTTCGCTCGCCTGGTACGTTTTTGCCCATAATTGAGGAGAATACGCCGCAAATTTTCGAACAATTGGAAAAAATATAGTTTAGCTAAAATTTTAGCGAACGCGTGACTTCCCGTGCCTTGCCGCGGTTTCGAAAGCGCAGAAGTGCCGCAACGACGGGCCGGAAACGTGTGCCACATTGGCCGCAAACATTTGGCAACCCTACGCGGCAACCTGTGATTCACCATGATGGGGTTTTGCCGCCGCATCATTGCATCGTAGCGGTCGCGCCATGCCCCGTGCCTTAGCGTTCGCTTAAGTGGCCTCTGACACGATCCGCGCCACAGAAAAAAGGGGAGCGCGTCTCGCAAAGCGGGCGTGCGTCGGGAACGTGGGCCGGTTCGCGCCAATACGCAATTATATCGAGACGCTGGTGCATCCGTCGGCGCAACAGGACGCGCTGATGGCGGCGCGTCATCGCGCCTTTATCGCACCGCGTCTGCTTGGCAGCATGATCGCGTTGGCGGCGTTCCCGGTCTACCTGCTTATTCGCGGGGCTCCGAGCGGGACGGAACTCCTGATATTTGCCTGGCTCATGGCGCCGATTCTAAGCGCGTATTTTCTGTCTCGCACCGGCCGTTATGAAAGCGCTCACGTGTTGTCGTCACTCGCTTTGACCGGGCTGGTGACTGCACTGGCGGCGGACACCGGCGGTATCGCGTCGTTTGCCGCTGTCTGGCTTGTTGTCGTGCCGCTGGAAGCATCGTTGTCGGCATCGCGCCGCGTCGTCGCAACCGCCTCGACCTTCGCGCTCGTTGCCGCAGGCCTCTTGATGCTGCTCGGAGCCCAACACTCGTTGTCGCGGTCCAACATGATCGCGCCAGAGGCCCTGGCGATGCTGGGCATCGTTTCGGCCGGACTCTACGCCACCGGTCTAGCGCTCGGCGCGGAAACACTGGCACGGACCAGCTTCTGGCTGCTCTATGCGGAGGAAGACCGCTATCGGCTCTTGGCGCGCAATATCGCCGACGTCATTATCCGGCACGGCCGCGATGGTGCGGTGCTGTTTGTCTCGCCGGCTGCCGAATCCTTGTTCGGATCGCGAATCGCGCAGTTGCACGGTCATGGGCTTTTCGAGCGCGTCCACGTTGCCGACCGGCCGGCCTATCTGACCGCGCTCGGCGATGCCGCCGCTCTCGGCGAATCGCGTTCGGCCGAGTTCCGCGTACGGCGTGAAGCCGTCGACGCCGAAGGCCGGCCCGCCACGGAGTTCGTTTGGATCGAGATGCGGTGCCGGCCGTTGGAGCAGGCCGGAGTTGACGACCGCCGCGAGGTCGTAGCGGTCCTGCGTGACGTGACCGAGCGCAAAATGCAGGAGCAGTCGCTGTCGGACGCCCACGCCGAGACGGAGCGCGCCAACGCCGCCAAAAGCCGTTTCCTTGCCACCATGAGTCACGAATTGCGGACGCCGCTCAATGCCATCATCGGCTTTTCCGAAATGCTGATGAAGGAGGAGGTGCTGGCGCTCGATGCCAAGCGCCGCAATGAATATGCGGGCCTTATCAACGGTTCCGGACATCATTTGCTGGCGGTGGTCAACGGCATCCTCGATATGTCGAAGATCGAGACCGGCAATTTCGAGATTACGCCCGAGCCTTTCGCGCCGGCGCATGTCGTCGCTGCTTGTTGCGGCATCCTCACGCTGCGGGCGCGCGAGGCCGGCGTGAGCCTCGAAAAAGTGACGGCCGACGACTTGCCGGAGATGGTCGCCGACAAGCGCGCACTCAATCAGATCCTGCTCAATCTGCTGTCCAACGCCATCCGCTTCACCGATCGCGGTGGTACGGTCGCGATCAGCGTGCGCGCGGAAGCGGCCCACATAACTTTCGCAATCGAGGATAGCGGCATCGGTATCAGCGCCGCGGATTTGGCGCGGGTCGGCGAACCCTATTTCCAGGCGGGCAGCGCCTACGACCGCCGCCATGGCGGCACCGGACTCGGACTGTCCATCGTCAGGGGGCTGGTACATTTGCATGGCGGTGAAATCGCTATCCGCAGCCGCATCGGTGAGGGCACGCGCGTCACCGTGAGGCTGCCGCTCGATTGCGAGCGCACCCGAGCCGGGAAGAAGGACGCGGCCGGACAAACCGCGGGTGTGATGAGCTATCTGCCGGCCAAGCTCGCGCCGCAACCGGCAAGCGCGCTGATCGCGCGCAAAACCATTCACGACATGCCGGTGAAGAAAAGTGCGTAACCGCCGCAATGCCAAACGTGGCTTCTACGCACGCGCCGCGGCCGCGGGTCGCGCCTTGGCTTCGCGCCTGTGGGCCAGCACGGCCCGACGCCCGGTGGACTCATTCGCTATCCTTTCCGCGGTCGCGGCGGGCGCCATCATCGTCATCAATGCAGTATTCCTGCAGTCTGGCTCCCGACTGGCGCCGTTCGTCGCCAACCCAAAGGCTTCGCAGGCCGCCAGCATTGACGAACGATGGCCGGCGCTGCAGCCAGTTCCGCCCCGTTCCGCGGCAACCACTGTCACGCCGCAACCCGTCGCTATGCGCCGTAACGATCCGATCGCCGACCTGATCCGTCCGTCACCTCGCATCGCCGCGGTGCAGCGCGCCCTGTCAGACTATGGCTACGGTCAGATCGACGCATCCGGCATTCTTGATAACGCCACCATCGCAGCGGTCGAGAAATTCGAGCGCGAGCGCAAGCTGCCTGTTACTGGCGAGGTCTCGGATCGTCTGGTGGACGCGCTATCCGCCTTAGTCGGCCACCCGCTGCAATAGCAATGTCGCACAGTTTGCGGCGTCACGCGGTTCGAGTCATATCTCGGTGGCCGAGGTGAGCCGAACGATGCGTCTCAAATCCGCGCTATGGGTCGCCGCATATTTGCGTCGTTGTCAGGTTGAAGGCGCCTTCGCGGTCGTGCGCCGTCGCGGCGCGGAAGAGGCAGGCGCGGTTTTTGTGCGCATCAGCCGGCTTGACGGCACCTCCGACCTGTTTGGACCGGCACCGCAAAGCGCGCTCGATACCAGCCGCGGCGCCGACCGCGCGTTCACGCCAAGTTTCGCCCAGCAGCCGGTGCCGGACGCCGCCGTCGAGGCCAAGCTCGAGCGCGAGATGAAATTCGATTCCGATCTGTGGATTGTCGAGGTCGAGGATCCGGCCGGCCGAAATTTTCTCGATATCGTAAGTTAAGAAACCTCACGGCGTTCATCGGTCCGCTGCGCCGGCGCGCGGCGTACCGCGGCCGTTGCAGTGCGGGCGCGGGCGCGCGCCTCGTCGTTCCAGACCAGCGGGCGATGTTTGGCGTGCTCGTGCCGATGCGACGCCTGCCAAATCGCCACCATATGTTCAGCGGCCAGTACCGGCAGTTCGTCGTAGAGCGTGGCAAGAGCATGGACGCGTTCGACCGAATGGCCGACGGTCGTATTAACGAACAACAGAATACGGTAGACCACGTCGCGCGGCATGCTGATCGCCTTGGCGGCGACCACAATCGGCTCGCCGAGCACGTCGCTCGCGATGCGGCGCGCTTGCGCGTACGCAATTTGCAGCGAAAAAGCGAGATGCCCCGCAAAATCCTCGCGGTTGCGGGCTAGCGCGGCGGCTTCCAGCCGCCGGCCGACGGTGGCGTCGCGTGCGAGCGGAACGCGGTCGACCGGCAGCGGCGCTGCGATTTCGAGATTGAGCAGAATGAGACGCCGCTCCTCGGCGCTGGCGGCGAAAAACAGCTCGTTGAGCTCGTTTGCGACCTCGGCGGCGATCGGGTCGGACGCCGGCGGCGGAGCCTCTTGCTTGCCGTTCGTGGCGTCAAAAGTTGCGGCTTCCGGGGCCTCCGCAACAGTGGCGAGCGGTGCCGACGCTTCGCTTGTCCGCGCTTTGCGGTGCAGCACCGGGTGTCCACGCACGGCTGCCGCGACTTCGGGTAGATCGGCCGCCAATTGCTGAATGACCCGCACCGGCGGCGACAGATGGCGCGCCAGCCGGCCGGCCGTGGCCGCGCGCGTCGCCACATCCACGGCGCCGAGCAGCCGCAACGCGAGCTCTGTGTAATGCCGGACCTCGTCCGGCGTGTGCGTGAGCTTCTGCACGTAGAGGTCAGTGAGGACGCGCAACAACGTGGGTCGCATATCGACCCCACCGCGCAGTCCAAGATGGGTCAAGTTGTCGAGGCTGGACAGGCTGACGCTTTCCATAACGCGTGACTCAATCGCAACAGGTTCCCCGCGGGCGGATTTAGCGGTCAGCCTAAGTTGTGCGCGTTAGCGGAGCGTTAACCTTGCATGCCGCTTAATCATGGCGATGCCGATTTCCGCGTATCGGGGCAGAACGCCTCCATGCCGGCGGCAGAGGAAAGCGGCTGGTGGGCAACGTTATTAAATTTCCGGAGGACGGGCGGATTGTGCGCTTCGGCCGCGATGCGGCGGATGAGTCGGCTACGATCATTATTTTGCCCGTCATCAGGATTGAGCGCTACGCCGATGCGCGCGCTGAGGAGGCCGAGCCCCATACGCACCCGCCGGCGGACAATGGCGGCCGCCGCCGGGTGAGGCGGCGCTGAACGGGTTTTCGCCATGCTGCCGAGCGCCCGTTGCCGATGCGATAGAAGGGCGCCTTGCGTTGCCGTCCTTGTCCTGCTCATGCTTTCCGGCTGCACTAGCGTCAGCGATTTTGGCAGGTTGAGCGACCAGTTGGTCACCGATGACATTCATGCCTGGGTCGGCGAGGAAGCCGCCGCCAGTACCGGCGGGCTGGTCTCGGCCGATAATTTGACCGGCGACGAACAAACACTCCGCGATCTCGCCTTTCCGCTGATCGAGCCGCCTTATGACCGTATCCGCTGGGACGCGGTGGTTTACGAATTCGGCACCAAGCGATCGTTCCAGCACGAATTGTGGGCGTTCGATCCGACCGCTTATTACCGGCATTTGCAGGGAGAAATGCTGCGCTCCAGCGCCGCGCGTTACAATCAATTGATCGACGACATGCGCGACGACATCGTCCGCGTCGGACCGTTTTTTTTCGTGGCGCGGCGTGTGATCGATCTCGACCGGCGGCGCGAGGCCAGCATGGAACAGATTCGCGATCTGACCCCGGCGGAGCGCGTCAACGCGCGGGCGCGTATCGCCGAGAACAGCTTGACGGTCGCCTGGGTGGACAAATCGCTGAGCCAGCGCTGCGCCAGCTATCGCTTCGCGCTCGAACATCTCGCGGTTGCCGAACCGCAGCCCGTCGCCGCCGAAGCGGACAGCGTCCTCACCGAATTACAGCAACAGATCACCGCAAACCAGGTGGTGGTCGTCGTGCCGCCGCGCGTAGCCGCCATTCCGGCCGCGGTGGCGGTCGCGAAATAACCTACTGCACCGGCTGGATGTCGCAGGTCGCTCCGGCCAGCGCCTGGCGCGCCATCGGCATCAGGCCGGGCTCCGGCGCCAAGGCGCGCAATACGATCAGCCCCATCGTCGACGGTGACTCGATGATCAAGCGGTCCGCCGCAGTCACGTCTTCGTCTTCGGGCAGCGCCGCATGCTGCTCCGGCGTCATCAAATCGAGTTCGATGGAATGCCGGCCCGCGGCGCGGTCGTTGATCGCGTAATAGGCGACGCTCTTGCGGGTATAAAAGGTGACTGACGTATAAGCTTGGCTCACCGGCGCAATTAGCTTGAGTGAACCGCCGGTCAGATCGTAGCGGCATACCGCGGCGGCAAATGCCGGATCCATGAACGGCATGACAGCGCTTTTCGATGTGGGCGGCGCCAGTGGCACCACGGCGTTGATCGGGGTGAGTGGCGCCAGCCGCGAATAGGCGTCTTGCGTTGCGGTCTGCGGCATCGCCAGCACCGTCGATAGATGCACGATGCCGGCGAGCAGGATGGCGGCAAGAATCCATAACAGGCCGCGGATCATGAGCAGCCCTTTCGCACGATCGCCGGCATCGGGCCTTCTTTGGTCGTCCGTGTCGCGACGCCGATCGGTGTGTCGTACAGCCGCCAGACCAGCACGAATTGTTCGACGCCCCCGGTGGGCAGCCAATTGCCGGGACGCGCCAGCGGCGCCGCCGTGATCGCGAAAGTGCCGTCGATATCGCGCACGATTTCCTCGCTGGTGAAGCCGTGGCGGTCAATCGTATTGGCGACCAGCCGCCCGGCGGGATCGTACAGCGCGACCGTCCAATAGCGCGCCGGCGGGGTCATGCCGCTGATGGTGAAGGTGCAGCGGCCATCCAAATTGTCGCCGGCGTCGTCGGTGTGGGCATAGAAGGCGATGCCGTCGCCCATTCCGGTCGGCAATTCGCCGCTGCGGGCAATACTGGCCCGGGCATAAGGATCGATATCGACCGACCCGCTTTTCGGCCATGCCGTCCAGGCGCCGATGGTCAGCGCGCCAAAAGCAACTCCGCGCGTCATTGTGAACCAGGTCGCGCCGAGACCGAGCGCGGCTGCTATCAACAGCGTAAAGCACGAACCGAATAACAGGCGCATCTTGCGGGTTTCGGTTTAATCGCCGCGTCGCGAAATGACGGCGCTGTGGTCGGCTGCGGTCGCGAAAGTGTCCGTCCGCTTGCCCCCATCCGGCGAGCTGGTGTCGAGCGCGCCGAGCGAGCGGGCAGGGCCGTGCTCCGCAGTGCGCGCATGATCGGCATCATCGAGCATACGCTCGACCTGGATGAGAGCGTCAGTCCCCTTGCGCGTCAGCAATACCGGGTGCGGCGCGTCGTTGCCTTTGAACGACGCGTCGACCAAGGCGGGCGCATGCGTGGGCGGCGGCAAGCCCGGCAGCGCCCGCAATTCGACGCCCTGATGCGCATAGGCCATGATATTGTGCCACGTCATTGCCGGCAGCGTGCCGCCGGTCATGCGTTTGGTCGGCGAATAGTCGTCATTGCCCATCCAGACTGCGCCGACGAAATTTCCCGTGTAGCCGACGAACCAGCCGTCGCGCCAATCGTTGGTGGTACCGGTTTTGCCGCAGGTCGGCACGCCGTCGAGTTGCGCACGCCGCCCGGTGCCGTTCTCGACCACCGAATTCTGCATCTTGATCATCTCAACCGCGACTTCGGGGGTGATGACCTGCCGGGGCTTCGGACCGTCACGGTCGAAGCGCCACACCAGTTGCCCGGAATCGGTACGGACCTCAAGTGCGGCGTGAGGCGAAACGGCACGGCCGAGATTAGGAAAGGTGGCGTCGGCGACGGCGTGTTCCAGAACGTTGACGCCGTCGGCACCGATCGGCAGCGATGGCGTATCCGGCAGCGGCGTGTTGATGCCGAAATTGCGCGCGGTCTGCACGATCATGGCGCGGCCTAGCTTGGGATTGCCCTTGCCGAGCATGATCGAGAGCTTGACCGGAATGACGTTAATTGAATGCGTAATCGCTTCCAGGAGCGTCACCGGCCCGGAAAAGCCCCCGGAATAATTATGCGGGCACCAATTGCCGATACAGACCGGCGAGTCGTCGACGACCGAAGAGGGCGTAAAGCCGTTCGCCAGCGCGGTGGCGTAGACGTAAGGCTTGAATGAGGAACCGGGCTGACGCAACGCGTCGGTTGCGCGATTGAACTGGCTGGCGCCGTAATCGCGGCCGCCGATCATGGCGCGCACTCCGCCGTCGAGATCGGCGATCACCGCCGCGACCTGGCTGGCGCCGTAGTCGCGCCCGTATTGGCGGAGTTCGGATTCGGCCTCATGCTCGGCATAGCGCTGCAGATTGCTGTCGAGCGCGGTGCGCACCACGAACGAGCGGGCGGTGACGGATTTCGGGAATGTCTCGACCAGCCTTCGCATTTCGTCGAAGGCAAAGTCGAGGTAATAATTGGGCGCGTCTTCGGCGGCACGATCGATCGGCGTCGCCGGGTTGCGCCGCGCGCCATAGACCTGACCTTCGGTCATAAAGCCGTTATCGACCAGATTGTCGAGCACGACATTGGCGCGCGCGCGGGCCGCCGGCAGGTTGACCAGCGGGGAGAATTTGGTCGGCGCCTTGAACAGGCCGGCGAGCATGGCGGCTTCGGCCAGAGTCACGTCGCGGACTGACTTGCCGAAATAATATCGCGCCGCGGCATCGACGCCGAAGGCGCCGCCGCCAAGATAGGCGCGGTCGAGGTACAGTTTCAGAATCTCGTTCTTGCTCAAGTGCGACTCGAGCCACAGCGCGAGAAATGCTTCGTTGATCTTGCGCTGATAGGTCCGCTCGTTGGACAGGAACAGGTTCTTGGCGAGCTGCTGGGTGATCGTGGAACCACCTTGCACGACGCCGCCGGCCTCGGTGTTGGTGACAAAAGCGCGAAACACGCCCTGGATGTCGATGCCGTAATGGTCGTAAAAGCGACGATCTTCGGTCGCCAGCGTGGCTTTGACGAGGTTGTCGGGCATTTCGTCAAGCGGCACCGACTCGGTGTGCTTGATGCCGCGGCTGCCGATGACATTGCCGTAACGGTCGAGAAAAGTGACCGCGAGGTCGGACTTTTTCAGCCAGTCGTCATCGGAGGTCTGACGAAAGGCGGGAAGGGCGAGCGCCAGCATGAGAACCAAACCGCCGGTTCCCAGCGTCGCCATTTCCGACAGCGGCTCGACGAGCAGCCAGCGGCGCCAGCCCGCGACATGGGCGCGGTCCATGAAGGCCGTGAAGCGCTCGTAGATTTCACGGGTCCATTTGCCGCTCTGGAACACGGCAAAATCGATCCGGGCATCGATATCGAGCAGCAGCCGCTTAAACCTCGGCCGCCAATCGCCGCCCGGATCGGGAAACATGTCGGTCACTTCAGCGTGCTCCGGGCGGGGACATCGACGTTCGGCCCCGCATCACTTGTCTTTGTAGCCGACGGCGATTTTGCCGGCCAACCATTAGTTATACCGCCTGGTTGCAGGTGGTTTAGTTGACGGCGAGGCTCCGGCCAATTCAGTAACAGCGACAGAGTGAATGGAAATTGGGGGTAATTTTGGCAAAGGGTTGCGCCAGCGGAGAACACTATGGCAACTAACGACGGCAGCTCGGCAGAAGTTCCGTTTTGGCGGCGCAAGTCATTGGAAGAAATGACGGATTTGGAGTGGGAAAGCCTTTGCGACGGCTGCGGCAAATGCTGCCTCAACAAGCTTGAAGAGGAGGAAGGGGCGGCGGAGACCTTCTATACCGACGTCGGCTGCCGACTGCTGGACGGCGAAACCTGTCGATGCCGCGATTATGGCCATCGGCTTGAACTGGTCGACGATTGCGTGCGCCT
This sequence comes from uncultured Alphaproteobacteria bacterium, assembly GCA_963784325.1. Classification (GTDB taxonomy): domain Bacteria; phylum Pseudomonadota; class Alphaproteobacteria; order Rhizobiales; family Xanthobacteraceae; genus BOG-931. The sequence continues at coordinate 130,065 of CAWARC010000018.1, forward strand.
GACACCCGAGAGCCTCAAAACCATCAATTGGCTTCCGCCGTCCTGCGCCTATGTGCTGGTCGCCGAGGGCAAGGACCTCTACTGGTGGCACCCGTTGGTCTCCGGGGACCCGGAATCGGTTCACAACGCGGGTGTCTCGGTGCGCGGGCGCGTCGGCTCGTCGGAGGTCGACGTCCCCGATGAGGATCTCGAGGACCATATCGTCAATTGGCCGCTCAGGTTGCCGAAACGGGCGCGACGGCGGTGAGGTTACAAGCGGCGCGAAAGCCCCGACGCACCCCTGGTCTGCACCGACGGTGGTTGCAAAGCCGCGCGTCGGCGGCCAAGTGATGCCGGCCAAGCCAACCGACTTCATGACCAGCGAGATCACCTCAGTGTCCGCACCTAGCCTCGCTCCCGAAGTTACTGGGGGTGCGCCGCAGGTCGCGGACGCCGGGGCTAGCTCGCCCGTCCAGCAGACACCCGCTCCGCTCGATCACGGCACGGTCCGCACCATCGTCGCAGGCATTATGCTGGCGATGTTTCTGTCGGCGCTCGAGCAGACCATCGTCGCGCCGGCGTTGCCGGCAATCGGTAAAAGCCTGGGCGGCATCGACGACCTGTCGTGGGTGGTAACCGCTTATCTGCTCGCCGTGACGGCAACGACGCCGCTCTTCGGTAAGCTCTCCGACATCTACGGCAGACGCCTCATCCTGATGTGGGCGATCGGCATCTTCGTCGCCGGCTCCGTCGCCTGCGCGCTGGCGCAGAATATCTGGATGCTGATTCTAGCGCGTGGTCTGCAAGGCATCGGCGGTGGGGGGCTATTGCCGACTGCGCAGACCATCATCGCCGATCTGCTGTCGCCGCGTGAACGGCCAATCGTCATGGGCCGCACCTCGGTCATGTTCATGAGTGCCAGCATTCTCGGCCCCGTGCTCGGCGGGTTACTCACCGATCACCTGCACTGGTCGTTGATTTTCTGGATCAACCTGCCGCTCGGCGCCGTCGCTCTGGTCATGACCGAACGGGCGTTGCGGCGTCTGCCGCGTCACGATCGACCGCATCAGCTCGATATGATCGGCGGTGCCCTATTGGTCGGTGCCGCGATCGTGCTGCTATTGGCGCTCGGCTGGGGCGGCACGCATTATCCCTGGACGTCATGGCGGATCGTTACGTTGATCGCTTGCTCAGCGGCGCTATGGGTTTTGTTCGCGGTCAGGCTTCTGACGGCGCGCGAGCCGTTTATTCCGGTTGCTATCCTGCGCGGTCGTGTCACCTCAGCGATTACCTGCGCCGCGTTCTTCTCGATCGGTACCATCATCGGCATCACGATCTATACGCCGCTCTATTGCCAAGCCGTGCTCGGTGTTTCGGCCAGTTCATCAGGACTGGCCCTGATCGCCTTCATGGCCGGCACGGTCTGCGGCTCCCAGGTTACGGCGCGCGTGATGGTGCGAATAGCGCGCTATTTGCGCGTGCCGATGGTGGGGCTGGCCGTCGCTGTCATCGTGCTGGTCATGCTCGGAACCAATCCGGCCGGCTACTCGATCGCCAAATTCGTGGCTTTGCTGTTTGCACTCGGATGCGGGCTCGGACCGATGTATCCGATGAGCACTATCCTCATGCAAAACGCAGTCAAACCGCATCAGCTCGGCACCGCGACCGGAACGCTGAACTTTTTCCGTACGCTCGGCGGTGCGATCATCGTCGCCGTGTTCGGTGCCATTGTGCTCGGCGGAGTCGACAGCGGGTCGGGGGTGATGACACTGGAAAAGCTCGCGGCGGAACACGGCGACTTGGCGCCGGCCTTTCATTGGGTATTTCTCGCAGCTGCGCTCTTTCTTTCGATTTCCTTCATCTGCCTTTTCGCCGTTGAAGAGCGGCCGCTGCATGGCCCTGTTCGCCTAGCTGACAGCGCCGAATAGTCGTTCGGCTAGTGTCAACGCCAACAATCACATAAGCTTCCGCCTGAAATAAAAGGGAGGAAGCCATGCCGGGCAGGGTGTTTTCCATTGCTGTGATGGCGGTGACTGCCGCGGCCCTTACAGTCGGTGCGGCTCGCGGCGCGACCATCATTGACGATTGGTACGCGGCAAAACTGCCAACGCCGCCGCAGCTAAAGCCGGTGACGCTGGTGCCGAAAGAGACCGCGCTTCTGGTTATGGATTTCACGGTGCAGACCTGCACTGTTGATCGCCGTAAGCGCTGTGCCGACTCGGTGCCGAAGGTGAAGGCTTTTGTCGAGGCGGCGCGGGCCAAGGGGGCACTCATCATCTACAGCGTTGCGGTGCCGAAGTCCGTGCCGGGCGATATCTTGAAGGAGCTGACGCCGGCGGCGGGGGAGGAAGTGTTGCCGCCGCTCGGGCCCGATAAATTCATCAACAGCGATCTGGAAAAGTCGCTACGCGACAGAGGCATCACGACCGTTGTGGCGATGGGTACGCAGGCACAAACATCCGTGCTCCACACCGGCGCGGACGCGGCGCTGCGCGGATTCAAGGTTATTGTTCCGGTCGATGCGATGTCGGCGGACGATTTGTTTCCCGAGCTCTATACCGCCTGGCACCTCGCCAATGCGGCGCGCATCAGCAATCAGGTGACGTTGACGAAGCTCAATATGATTTCGTTTTAGTTGCTCCCGTCCGAGCGGGATGGTGCAAGCGGTGAGCCGAGCATGTGAGCCGTATCGACGATCCAGGCGCGGTAGCGAACGAGCGGCGTGATGCCGGTGAGGCCGCCACAGCCCGCGGAGAGTTTTGGCCCGGTCGACCAGCTGACGACGCCGATGATTGCGAGATTGCCATTGGTGTCGCGAAAGGCCGGCGCACCGGAATCGCCGGCGCAAGCGCCGAGGCCGGGGCTTTGCCCTTTGGTGTTCGGATCGAACAAGCGGATTTGCAAAGTGCCAGGCACTCCCGTGACGACGAGCGTTGCGGCGCGAACAGTCCCTCCGGTGCGGCCGTCGCCGCGCACGGTAACGCCATAACCGGCGACCACGAGAGAATCGCCTACGGATACGCTCGCGCCGTCGCCGACGAGCGGCACGGGAGGAATGCGAGGCGGCAGTGGTTCGGCAAGCTTGATCAGCGCCACGTCCGCTGTGGCAAGATGGGCGAAAAGCCGCTTGAGATCGAATTGCGGATCACGCTCGATGCGCACGATGTCTTTCAGAACCGGCTCGCGCCCCTGAGGACTGTCGACCAGTTTGTAGTCAGCGCCGGGCTGCACGCAATGCGCCGCGGTCAGCAACAGATCGCCCGCGATCGCGGTCGCGGTGCAGGCTGTGCCGTACGAGCCGAGGATCATAACAACGGAGCGTCCCACGCCCTCGGCTGCAGGCGAAGCGCCCCCGACCATCGCCGCGGCTGGAATACCGCCTGGCAGCAGATTCGGCGCGACGGCAAAGCCCACGGTTCCCAACAGCGCGAGAGCAGCGAACCGAATCAGTCGGCCGTACCCCAGTCGTTTCATTGCGTTCTCCATCAAGTGCTTCACGGCCGAAATATCGAGGTTTTTATCGCTTTTGAGGCATTTGCCCTAAAGCGGCCGTTCAGGCGGGGTTCACCGCAAAGCGTTTAGAACGCCTAGTATGGTTGCCGCGGAGCGATTTGTACTTGCTGCTTTTCTCGCGCTCGTCCTTGCGGGAACTCCGGTTCGCGCTGACGATGCCGTGCATCCCGCTCACGCCGACGTTACGCAGCCAGCGCATCCCGACGCTGCTCATCCGCTTCACGCCGAGGCCGAGCATGTCTGCCTCAACCAGAAGGAGCGCCGGACCGAGACGGAAAGCGGCAAACTCATCCGCCTCTCGACGGCCATGCATACGGCAAAACGGCGTATGCCGGGCACAGTGGTCCGCGCGCTGCTATGCCATGGCCACGACGGGCTCGTCTACGTGCTGACAGTTCTTGCGCACGATGGCAAAGTAGCGCGAGTTGCCGTGGATGCCATGAAGGGCACGTTCGCCGGCGACCACTAGCGGAGCTTGATTTGCGCCTTCTTGTTGTCGAGGACGACCCCGATCTCAATCGGCAGCTGGCAACCGCGCTGACGGATGCCGGTTACGTTGTCGACCGAGCATTCGACGGCGAGGAGGGCCATTATCTCGGCGAGAGCGAGCCTTACGACGCCGTTATTCTCGACATCGGCCTGCCGAAAATGGACGGTATTTCGGTGCTCGAAGCTTGGCGCCGCGCCGGCCGCGCCATGCCCGTGCTCATCCTCACAGCGCGTGACCGGTGGAGCGACAAGGTGCAGGGGTTCGACGCCGGCGCGGACGACTATGTCGCCAAGCCGTTTCACCTCGAAGAGGTGCTGGCGAGGGTGCGTGCGTTGCTGCGCCGTTCGGCCGGTCACGCCAAAAGCGAATTCACCTGCGGGCCAGTCCGTCTCGATACTCGTACCGGCCGCGTCGCCGTCGATGGTAATCCGGTCAAGCTCACCTCGCACGAATACCGGCTGCTCTCGTATTTGATGCATCACACCGGCCGGGTGGTGTCGCGCACCGAGCTCGTCGAGCATCTTTACGACCAGGATTTTGACCGCGACTTCAACACCATCGAAGTGTTCGTCGGCCGCATCCGCAAAAAGCTCGGTGTCGACGTGATCCAGACGGTGCGTGGCCTCGGTTATCTGCTCACACCCCCCGATGCGCGCTAACTCGCTCGCACTCCGCCTGTTCATTTGGGCGACCGGCTGGACGGTGGTCATCCTCATCATCACCGGCGTGGCGCTCTCGACGCTCTATCGTCACGCGGTCGAACGCGCCTTCGACCGCCGTCTCGATGTCTATTTGCGCACCTTGGTTGCCGACGTCGCCTCGCCCGAGGAAGGCGCCGACAAATATCCGCAATCGATCGGCGAGCCGCTGTTCGAATTGCCGCTGTCGGGCTGGTACTGGCAGGTCACGCGGCTCGACACCAAGACGCCCGAAGTGCATTCGTCCCGCTCGCTGTGGGACAGTAGCCTGCCGCGGCTGCCCGACGAGAAAACGTCAACCGATGCCGAATTTCGGCAGGGTTATGCAAAAGGACCCGAAGACCAGGAACTGCGTCTCGTCGAGCGCGACATCGATCTCGGTACCGACGGCCGTTATCTGATTGCGGTTGCCGGCGACGCCTCGGAGATCGACGACGAAACCGGCAGCTTCGAGCGAACTATCATTATAACATTTACTGCGTTGACGCTGGCGCTGCTGCTGACCACGGCGTTGCAGGTCCGCTTCGGGCTGGCGCCGCTGGCGCGTATCTCCGAAGGCCTTGCCGCCATCCGCTCCGGTCGTGCCGAGCGATTGCAGGGCAAATTCCCGGTCGAGATCGCGCCGCTTGCCCGGGAGACCAACGCCTTGATCGACGCCAATCGCGAGATCGTCGAGCGGGCGCGAACCCATGTCGGTAATCTGGCGCATGCGTTGAAGACGCCGTTGTCGGTCATCGTCAATGAGGCGGCGGCACGCGGCAATGATCCATTGGCCTACAAAGTGCTGGAGCAGACTGACATCATGCGCGATCAGGTCGCGCGTCAGCTCGAGCGTGCCCGGCTTGCCGCGCGCTCCACGGTCGTCGGCACGTCGGTGGAGGTGCCTCCGGTCGTCACCGCGCTGGCCCGCACTATGGAGAAGCTGTATCGCGCTCGCGACATCGCTATCGATGTCGATGTCCCTGACCACGCGCGCTTTCGCGGCGAGCAGCAGGACCTCGAAGAGATGATCGGCAATCTCGTCGATAACGGCTGCAAATGGGCGCAGTCCCGAGTGGCGATCGAAGTGATGGCAGATCAGCCGCCCTCCGACGGCGTTAAATCGCGCGTACGTATTATTGTCGATGACGACGGACCCGGACTTTCCCCCGCTGAGCGCGAGCAAGTGGCTCTACGCGGACAACGGCTCGATGAGACTAAGCCGGGCTCCGGGCTGGGCCTCTCGATTGTGGTCGAACTAGCCGGACTTTACGGCGGCGTGCTCACGCTCGGCACCGCGCCAATCGGCGGGCTGCGAGCCGAGCTCGCGCTGCCTGGCGGATAAGCTTGCGAACTAACGTCCCCACAATTCCTCCGAGGCGATCCGCGCTCCGTCGCAGAGGGCCCTGAATTTCGCCCAGACGATGGAAGGGTGAACTTCCTTCGACCCGGCGAAGGTTGCGAAGCCGCAATCGGAGCCGGCAATCACGTTCTCCCGGCCGACGATGTTCGCATAACGAACGATACGCTCGGCCACGAGCTCGGGATGTTCGACCAGGATGGTCGAGTGCGAGATTACGCCGGGGATCAAAATCTTGCCGTCCGGCAGCTTGACGTCCTTCCAGACCTTCCATTCGTGCTCATGGCGCGGGTTTGCCGCCTCGAAGGAATAGGCGCCGGCACGGATTTTCAGAATGATATCGACGATGTCTTTGAGCTCCATGTCGTGGATGCGCGGGCCCATATTGATGCCGTAACAGGTGTGAAAACGGATCTTCTCCGGTGGAATATCCCGCAGCGCGTGATTGAGCGCTTCGACGCGGATTTCCGCCCATTTGCGGCAGTCGGCGATGCTCGCCTCGGGATGGATGATGTAATAGGTGACGAGTCGCGGATCGTCGACCTGCACCAGAAATCCGGCAGCGACAATCGCCTGGTATTCCTCGCGCATCGCTTCGGCGATGGCGAAGATGTATTCCTCCTGCGACTTGTAGAAAACGTTCTTCTGCCAATCTTCGATGTTGGACGGCGAAATGGCCGGCATGAAGACTTCTTCGGCGTTGACGCCGCCGAGCGCGGCCTTGAGGTTGTCAATGTCGCGCTTGAGCTGAGCGTGGCCCTTGTAGGTGATCGGGCCGGTGCAAACCATGTGAGTATGCGTCGAGGCCGGATGGGTCTGCGCATAAAATTCGGGAAACGATAAGCCCTCGCGCGACGTCATCCATTGATTGCGCGGCCCCGCGCGGGTGTCGACTTCGTAGCCGCCGAGCCGCTCGTTGATGTAGCTGACGAAGCTCGGTTTGCCGTATTCGCCGTCATCGATCACGTCGATGCCAAGCTCCGATTGCTTGTGCACGATTTCGCCGACGGCTTTGCGCAGGCGAACAGCGTTGCCGGTGCGATCGAACACCTTGGCGCCGCCGCTTTGAATAAGATCGAGCAGGTCGGCCGGTCGCGGCAGGCTGCCGGCATGCGTGGTGAGAATGCGGTCGGTGCTGTGTTTCACGGGTGTTCAATCAAGCGTGACGTGAGCGGAGGTGATGACGTTCTTCCAGCGCACGGTCTCGTCCGCAAAATATCTGGCGGTTTGCTGCGGCGAGCCGCCGACCGGCTCGGCGGAAAGGTTGACGAGGCGCTTTTGAATCTCGGGGTCGTGCAGCGCTTCGTTGACGCCGGCATTGATTTTGTCGACCACCGCCGCAGGCGTACCCGCCGGCGCGACGAAGGCATACCAGGCCACGGCTTCAAAACCCGGTAGCGTTTCGGCAATGGTCGGCACGTCGGGCAGGCTCGCCATGCGCTTTGCAGACGCCACCGCGATCAGTTTCAGCTTGCCCGCATCGACTAACTGCAACGAGACACCAAGATTGTCGAACATGCAGTCGACGCTGCCGGCGACGAGATCGTTGAGCGCCGGCGCTGAGCCGCGATAAGGCACGTTCTGTAGCTTCACATGCGCCATCATCTGGAACATCGCGGCAGTGAGCTGCGAGGTGGTGCCGTTGCCCTGGGTAGCGTCGGTCACTTTGCCGTCAATGGCCTTTAAGTAGGCGATGAAGTCCTTGACGTTGTTTGCTTTGATCTTGTCGGGATTGACCACGAGTGCGTTCGGCACCCGTGCCATGACGACGATGGGCACGAATTTAGTCGGATCGAAAGCAAGGTGCGGATACAGATTTTGATTGATGACCAAAGGCGGCGGCGGCGATGCCAGCAATGTGTAGCCGTCGGGATCGGATTTGGCCACGACCTCGGCACCGATGTTGCCACCGGCGCCGGCGCGGTCCTCGACCACGACTGGCTGGCCCCATTTGCGCGACAGCCAATCGGCGAAGATGCGCGGCATGACATCGGCGGTGCCTCCGGCTGGGAACGGCACAACTATTTTCACTGTGCGTGCCGGATAGTTTTGCGCATGGGCCGGCTGCACAGCGGGGAGTGTGAAAAACACCGTCGCCAGCGCAATGCCTGCAAGTGCAAGACTGCGCCGCCAAGTCCCGGCGCCATGTTTTCTTGGCTTCATCGCTTTGCTCGTGATTGCTATGAAATCGTCGCAAAACCTTAGCCAATGCATAACCGAGCCGCCAGCCCGCTCCGCCAAATGGCTCAATAGGCGGCAGTTATTCTCGGATCGACGATAGGTGCCGGCCCGTACCAGACGCTGCGCGTATCGTCCCTTGCGCCCACGGGCCTAGTTTGATCTTCTATTGGCAGGGGACTTGAGCGGCTTTCCACAGAGAACCTGGGAGATCTGAAAATGCGTGCACCGCATCTGGCAATTACGGTGGCGTTGCTTTTGGCCGTGTCCGGTTCGTTGGCTGGCTGTGGCAAAGGTCCGCAAGGCGATCAGGGTCCAGCGGGTCCGCAGGGTCCCAAAGGAGACGCCGGTCCGGCGGGGCCGGCAGGTCCTCCCGGGCCGCCCGGTCCGGCCGGTCCGCAGGGCCAAGCCGGTCCGCCGAGCCCGAGCATCCGCGTGGTCAAGTCGGATTGCGTCTCGGGTTGTACGGTGCAGTGCCAAGATGACGAGGTTCTGGTGACCGCTTATTGCGGTCCGACACGCAACCAAGCGCAGTTTTTGGGCGAAAAAGGCGCCTCTTGCGGGCCGACCGGATCGGCGGCCAATACCCCGCTGGTCGCGGTCTGCGTCGCGTCGCCGAAATAACTGGCCAATGAAGCCGAACGAAGTGGCGGCATTGCCGGCCGCCACCTTCCCCTTGTCTTTGTCCACGTCACGCCAGTTGCCGCCGAAAACGCCGCCTTTGCGTTATCGTATTGAATTCCTGATGCTTTGCGTAACGCCTTCTTAAGTGCCGTCCTATTAAAACGTTAACGGTAAGTCCAGGGCAACGGTCTTTCGAATATGACGAGCGATGGTCAATCCATCGAACGACTGCGGGAATATCTCCGGACGCTCAAGCCGGCGGCGCGTTCGATGCTTGTCCAGGAGCTTGAGCGCGGCCTGTTGCGCGGCGGAGAGAGCGCCGGCAACGAAATAGTGCTGCAGGAATTGCGCCGCGCCATCCGTGCCGATGCCCAGCCGGTACCGCGGATCGGCGACGCGGCGCGGCTGTTTTTCGCGCCGCTCGAGCCGTTCCTGATCGATGCTCGCGCCGAACATAAGCGCGTCGGCCGTATCGCGCGTGTCTCGCTCGAACCGATCTGGTCCTGGATCGGTCGCGATCTCATGCCGACCGAAGCCAAAGCATTGAGCGAGGATATCAACCGCGCCTTGTTCGCCGACGATCGGGCTAAGGCGGAACAACTGGTTCGCGTGCTGCACGAGCGCGCCATCCTGCGGATGCAGGATATGGTCCCCGGAATCGATTCCGACGAACGGACGCGACGGCGGCTTGCCGTTCAGGTTGGCACGCCGCGAGCGATGGAAGATCTCAGCACGATGATCGCCGTGTTGTCGCTGCGCGACGTGCTTGCCGATTTTGCCCGGTGGCTGCCCAATCACATCCGCGTTTTCGATCGCGACGAGATCGATGCGGTCACCAAACAGATCGATGCCGCGGTGGCGCAACCGTCGTTCGCCAGCGGCGGGATGCGCAAGTCGGATTTTTTCTTCTACGGCCTCATCTTGGTGATGAACCGCTTGGCGGCGCCATGGCAGCTCATTCGCATCGCCACTCGGGCCGCCGAGAGCGACGATACCGCACGCGTCGCTGAAACTCCCTATGCTGCCGCGGTCACGCTCGTGCTGAGCGAGGCCGAGAGCATGGTCGGAGAGTTGCGTTCCGAACTTCGCGCCGGACGCCCCATCGTGTCGATGCTCAAGGCCATTCACGACGCGGCCCGCGGGCTGCGCTCGGAAATGGACTTGTCGGTGGAATCCGCGTGGAGCCGCCAACTGGCGGCGATCCGAGCCGAGGTTTCGAGCCTGCTGAAAGCCGAGATCGAGGCGACGCCCGGCTTTGTGCGCCGCCTGTTGCGGCCGCGTCCGGCCAAGGATATCGCCCCAGGTTCGCTGCTCGATTCTATCGATATCAATGAAGCCGAAATGCGGGTCGAGTTTGTCGGGGCGTGTCGGCAATATGCCAGCGAACTGGCTGTCAACGAGGTAACGACCCGCGCCCATTCGGAGTTGACGCTTTACCTGGAGACCGGAACCAAGGTCCTTCTCGATTCGCTACGCCACGCTGGGGATGCTGACCGGCCGTTCCGGCAATCCCAGGTCGACGCCGCCATCCGGTTCTGCCGCACGGTGTTCGGCTCGGAATATGCGGGCCTCCTCGCCAAAGCGGCCGAAGTTGCGGTGCACACCGGAACCACCGAACGACGGCCGGCCCGAGCTTAAGCCCCCGGGCGAGGTGAGGCGTGAACGTAAATCGCGGTGCGGAGTGCGAAATTGCCGCGCCGCGGTTCCCATTGCGGCCGCATTCACGCCGTGTTGTAACCGCGCGGAATGTCCGTGCCTGCAGGCTGCAAGATCGCTGTGATGGCTCGGTCTGGCGGGTAAGGCGGCGCCGTCAAGCTTTAAGTCCGCTTCCAACGACCGCTAATATGACACTTTGAATCAATGGTGCTTTGGCTCATTTTTGCAGCGATGACGGCCGCGGCAGTCTTCGCCGTGGTGTGGCCGCTTGGGCGCAAACCCAGCACGGGCGGCGGGAGCGATCGGCTCGTCTATCAGGATCAGCTTGCCGAGATCGGCCGAGATCGCGCCGCCGGCCTGATCGGGGAGCCGGAAGCAGAATCGGCTCGCGTCGAAATATCGCGCCGGCTGCTGGCCGCCGCGGACGCCGAAGCGCCGGCCGCGACTGCCCCCGCATCATCGGCGCTGTGGCGTCGCCGCGTCGCTGCGCTTGCCGCAATCGTCGTAGTGCCGGCCGTCGCGCTCGGATTTTATCTGCGGCTCGGATCGCCCGATGTGCCCGACCAACCTGCTTTCGCGCGCATCAATGGCGTGCCAGGCGGTCAATCGATCGAAAGCCTAGTCAGCCAGGTCGAGGCGCATCTTGCCAGCAATCCGAATGACGGCGCGGGGTGGGAAGTATTGGCGCCGGTCTATTTGCGGATGGGCAGGACCGACGACGCGGTCGCGGCCTGGCGCAAAGCGATCGCGCTCAACGGCGACACTCCAGCCCGCGAGTCTGCTTTCGGCGAAGCGCTGGTAGCGGCCGCAAATGGCGTCGTCACTGATGAGGCCAAGCAGACATTCCAGAAGGCCGTCGACGGCGATCCGCATGACGCGAAAGCCGGCTACTACCTCGGACTCGCAGACGAGCAGGACGGCAACAGCGCCGCCGCCGTCGGCAAATGGCGCGCTTTGTTGGCGCAAGCGCCACCCGACGCGCCGTGGGCGGGCTTCGTCCGCGCAGCCTTGGCGCGCGTCACTGCCGCGTCCAACGCCGAGACAGGGCCGAAGGCCAGTCCTACGGCTCCTAAGACCGGCCCGACGGCAAACGACGTTTCCGCCGCGGACGCGATGAGCGAGCCGCAACGCACCGAGATGATCCGCGGTATGGTGCAGCAGCTGGCCGACCGGCTGCATGCCGATGGCAACGACGTCGAAGGCTGGCTGCGCTTGGTGCGCTCCTATGCCGTGCTCGGCGAGCGCGATAAGGCCAAGAATGCGGCTGCCGACGCCAAGCGTGCCTTGTCGGATTACCCCGACGAGATCAAGCGAATCGACGACCTGGTCAAGGACCTCGGTCTTGCCGGTTGACATGGGGCGGAGAAAAAAAGAATGACCCGCAAACAGCGACGCCTCACTTTGATCGGCAGCGGCCTCGCCGTGCTCGCCATCGCGGTCGCGCTGATGCTCAATGCGTTCCGCGATTCGATCGTGTTTTTCAATTCGCCAAGCGACGTGGTGGAGAAGCATGTCGAGCCCGGCACCCGCATCCGGCTCGGCGGCTTGGTCAAAGACGGCAGCCTGGTGCACGGCAACAATCTAAACGTCCGCTTCGAAGTGACCGACGGCAAGACGGAAATTCCGGTAGCCTATACCGGCGTCTTGCCCGATTTGTTCCGCGAGGGGCAGGGCGTCGTCGCCGAAGGCGTACTCGATGGCGGCGGCACATTCAACGCCGATACCATCCTCGCCAAGCATGACGAAACCTATATGCCGAAAGAGGTCGCCGACGCCTTGAAGAAGTCGGGACATTGGAAGGATGATTACGCGCAGCGGGCGGCGATGCCGATCGGCGGAGGCAGCAAATGATTCCTGAACTCGGCCATTTCGCTCTGATGCTGGCGCTGGGGCTCGCGCTGGTCCAGGGCATCATGCCGATCGTCGGCACCCGCACCAACGATCCGGTGCTCATGAGCATCGCCGCGCCGGCGGCGCTGGCGCAATTTGCCTTTATTGCGATGGCCTTTACCGCGCTCGGCGTCAGCTATGTCACGTCCGACTTCTCGGTGCTCAACGTCTACGAGAATTCGAATACGCAAATGCCGCTGATCTATCGGCTCACCAGCATCTGGGGCAATCACGAAGGCTCGATGATGCTGTGGGTTTCGATCCTGACGTTTTTTGGCGCCTTGGTGGCGGCGTTCGGGACCAATCTACCGGTAGCGCTCAAGGCCAATGCGCTCGCGGTGCAGGCCTGGATCGCGGCAGCCTTCGAGCTTTTCATTCTGTTGACGTCGAATCCGTTCGTGCGCATCCCGAATGCGCCGTTCGAGGGCCAGGATCTCAATCCGATCCTGCAAGACCCGGGTCTCGCCTTCCATCCGCCGATGCTTTACCTCGGCTATGTCGGTTTCTCGATCGCTTTTTCCTTCGCCATCGCCGCCTTGATCGAGGGCCGCATCGACGCCGCCTGGGCGCGCTGGGTGCGGCCCTGGGTGCTCGTCGCCTGGATGTGCCTGACGCTCGGCATCGCCGGCGGCTCCTATTGGGCTTATTACGAATTGGGCTGGGGCGGTTTCTGGTTCTGGGATCCGGTCGAAAATGCGTCCTTGATGCCGTGGCTTGCCGGCACGGCGCTGTTGCACTCCGCCGTGGTCATGGAAAAGCGCGGTGCGCTCAAAGTATGGACCATCCTGCTTGCCATCCTGACCTTCTCGCTGTCGCTGATTGGAACCTTCCTGGTGCGCTCGGGCGTGCTCACCTCGGTGCATGCCTTCGCGGTCGATCCGCGGCGCGGAATTTTCATCCTGGGCATTCTCGTTATCTTCATCGGCGGCGCCTTGGCGCTTTACGCTTGGCGTGCGCCGCTTCTTAAGCAAGGCGGCCTGTTCGCGCCGATTTCGCGCGAGGGGGCGCTGGTTTTCAACAATCTGTTCCTGACCACTGCTTGCGCCACCGTATTTGTCGGGACGCTCTATCCGCTCGCGCTCGAGGCGCTGACCGGCGCCAAAATTTCCGTCGGTCCGCCGTTTTTCGATCTGACCTTCGGCCCATTATTCATACCGCTGATGGCGGTCATGCCGTTCGGTCCGTTGATGGGGTGGAAACGCGGCGATCTGTTAGGCGCCGCGCAGCGGCTCCTGGCAGCGGCGATGCTCGCGGCACTGGCAACTGCGGCCGCATTTGCGCTCGAGCACGGCGGCCCGGTCCTGGCGCCGTTCGGCGTGGGTATCGCCGTCTTCGTTATGGCCGGTGCGGTGACAGATATTGTCGAACGCACACTTATCCTGCGCGTGCCGTTCCGCGCGGCGTTACGGCGCGCCTTAGGCTTACCGCGGTCGGCCTGGGGCACCGCCTTTGCGCATTTCGGCATCGGCGTGTCTCTCATGGGCATCGTCGGCGTCACTGCGTGGGGCAGCGAGCGTATCGCCGAGATAAAGCCCGGTGCCAGTCTTGATATCGCGCATTACCGCGTGACCTTCGACGGCACGTTCAATCGCGCCGGGTCGAATTATCGCGATGTCGTCGGCCGCTTCACCATCCACCGGCTGAACGGGGAATTGATCGGCAATTTGCAGCCGAGCCGGCGCGCCTTCCCGGATCGCAACATGGCGACCACCGAGGCGGCGCTGATGTCGCGCGGCGTCAATCAGCTTTACATCTCGATCGGCGATCCGAACAAGGACGGCAGCGTGCCGGTACGGCTCTATTTCAAGCCCTATGTGCTCATGATCTGGCTCGGCGCCGGGATCATGTTCCTCGGCGGAGCTTTGTCGCTCTCGGATCGGCGGCTGCGCGTTGGCGCACCGCGGCCGGCCAAGGCCAAACTCCGCGCCGTGCCGCAGCCAGCGGAGTGATCACTGTGAGATATCTCCATGCGCTCATGCTTCTGCTCGCACTCGGTTGGTCGTTTCCGGTGCGCGCCGTGCAGCCCGACGAAATGCTGTCGGATCCGAAACTCGAGGCGCGCGCCCGCACCATCTCGGAACAATTGCGCTGCCTGGTCTGTCAGAACGAATCGATCGACGAGTCCGAGGCGCCGCTTGCCCACGATCTGCGTGTTCTGGTGCGCCAGCGGATCGAAGCCGGCGATAGCGATGCGCAGGTGATGAACTTCATCGTCGCGCGCTACGGTGAATTCGTGCTGCTCAAACCGCGATTGGAGTGGCGCACTGCGCTACTGTGGGGCACACCGCCCGGTCTCTTGCTGATCGGGATCGTCATGCTGCTGATCGCCGCATGGCGCCGCAAAGGCGCGGCGGTCGTTATCGGGACCGCGAACCTGACCGCGGCCGAGGAAGCCCGCGTTGCCGAACTGCTACGCCGGGAGGCGCCTTAGACGTCGAGCAAGTCGCTGCGCTTCGGGGCGGCGGCGTCTTTTTTGAGGTTCCGATTAGAACAGCGGTCGCTTCGGCGACCGCAATCTGATTGAGCCTCCGGGGCGGTCAGTACGGCAAGCGACATCGTAGAATGAATGTCCAGCGGCACGTTGCACATGTGGGCTGTCCAACATTGATTAAGCCATTGTTTTAAAAGATAATTCTAGAAACCTGCCGAACATTACAAACTTTTAATGCGGCCGACAGAGCGCGGTAAGGGTCGCGGTCCCATGTTGCGGGCAAGCAAATGTCCGTCGCGCGACGGAACAATCCATTTTGGAGACACCGAATGAATGATTATTCCCTGCGCTCGCGCAGCTTTCTATCGGCGCGGCGCTTTGCGCTCCTGACCACGACGATCGCCGGACTTGGCGCGGTCGTATTCGTGCTGGCGCCTAACGCGACAAGCCCGTTCGTGACTGCGGCTCAAGCGCAGAATTTGACCGAAAAGGTCCAGCAGCTTCCGCAAAAGCCCGTGGGATTCGCCGACATTGTCGAAAAAGTGAAGCCCGCAGTGATTTCGGTGCGCGTCAAGATCGATCAGCCGGCCAGCTCGACCGACAGCGACGATGCTTCTCCTTTCCCGCCAGGCTCGCCGTTCGAAAAATTCTTCCGGCAGTTCGGCATGCCCAACATGCCGAACGGTCATGAGATCATCACCGGTCAGGGTTCCGGCTTCTTCATTTCAGGCGACGGTTACGCTGTGACCAACAATCACGTGGTGCAAAACGCCGAGAACGTTCAGGTCACCACCGATGACGGCAAGACCTATAAGGCCAAGGTCATCGGCACCGATCCTCGCACCGATCTTGCTTTGATCAAGATCGATGGCAAGGACTTTCCTTACGTGAAGCTCTCCGACACTACACCGCGCGTCGGTGATTGGGTGCTTGCGGTGGGCAATCCGTTCGGGCTCGGCGGCACGGTCACTGCCGGCATCGTCTCGGCCCGCGGCCGCGATATCGGCGCCGGCCCCTATGACGACTTCATCCAGATCGATGCGCCGGTGAATAAAGGCAATTCCGGCGGACCCACTTTCGACGTTGACGGCAACGTCATTGGTGTCAATACGGCGATATTCTCGCCGTCAGGCGGCTCGGTCGGCATCGCCTTTGCCATTCCCGCCGACACCGTAAAAAGCGTGATCGCGCAGCTCCGCGACAAGGGTAGCGTCACGCGCGGCTGGATCGGCGTGCAGATTCAGTCGGTGACGCCCGATATCGCCGACAGCATGGGATTGAAACAAGCGACCGGGGCGCTCGTTTCCGAGCCGCAGAAGGACAGCCCCGCAGCCAAGGCCGGCGTCGCCAGCGGCGATGTCATCACTTCGGTCAACGACCAGCCGGTCAAGGATGCGCGCGACCTGGCACGCAAAATCGGCACCATGTCGCCTGGCACGTCGGTCAAGCTCGGCATGCTGCATCAAGGCGCCGACAAGACCGTGACTCTGACGCTCGGCACATTGCCCGCCGAGAAAGAGGCAGCGAACGCGCCCGCACATGAGGATTCCGGAAGCGATATGCCGAAGCTCGGCCTGACGCTGGCGCCCAGCAGCAAGGTTTCAGGCGCGGCGGGCAGCGGCGTCGTGGTCACTGCAGTCGCACAAGGCGGCGTCGCGGCAGATCACGGCTTCCAGGTTGGCGACGTCATTCTCGACGTTGGTGGCAAGGCGGTGACGACGCCGGCCGACGTCAGCAAAGGGCTCGACGACGCGCGTTCGTCGGGCAAGCACACTGTGTTGTTTCGGGTGAAGTCGAGCGACGGCACGAAGTTCGTGGCGCTGCCGCTTGGTAACGCCTAGCGCATGATCCTGAAAAGCGATCGCCGGTTTCTAGGGGAGATCACGCGCAAACGAATGATGGAGCCCGGTTCCAGTCCAATCGACGGGCTCTGGAGAAAGGGGCGATCCGCTGGCATCCGTCGCCCCCGCTGGCGGGCGTTCCTTGGGGACGGGTCGTACGACCCGTCCCCGCCCAATACCAACTCTACCTCCCGGCATCCGTCGCCCCCGCCGGGGTGGAGTAGGTAAGAGGGGGTGGCGGGCAGCCGCTCGCCACCCCCTCGCTTTTTTTGCCCGGCTGCGGTCGGAGCGTGGCGACTTTTCGGTCCGGATGGTATGGCTTGGCATAAGGCCCCATCGGCACGGGATGATTATATTCGGGTGGACAACACTTTTTGAGTGCAGCGATAGAACATGCGTCTTCTCATCATTGAGGACGACCGCGACGCGGCCGATTATCTGGTCAAGGCATTCCGCGAAGTCGGTCATGTTGCGGATCAGGCGAGTGACGGCGAAGAGGGGCTGCAGCTCGCTCTCGACGGTGAATACGACGTGCTGATCGTCGATCGTATGCTGCCGAAGCGCGATGGCCTGTCCGTCATAGGCGCTTTGCGGACCAAGTCGCTGGAGACTCCCGTCCTGATTCTCTCGGCGCTCGGTCAGGTTGATGACCGGGTCAAGGGCCTGCGGACCGGCGGCGACGACTACCTCGCCAAGCCTTACGCCTTTTCCGAGCTTCTGGCGCGCGTCGAGGCGCTGGCGCGCCGCCGCGGCAGTCGCGGCGAGGAAACGGTTTATCGGGTCGGCGATCTGGAGCTCAACCGGCTGTCGCATGAGGTCAGCCGCGCCGGCCAGGAAGTGCAACTGCAGCCGCGGGAATTTCGCCTGCTCGAATATCTGATGCGGCACGCCGGCCAGGTCGTCACGCGCACCATGTTGCTGGAGAACGTTTGGGACTATCATTTCGATCCGCAGACCAACGTGATCGACGTGCACATTTCGCGTCTGCGATCTAAAATCGATAAAGGCTTTGCGCAGCCGCTGCTGCATACCGTGCGCGGCGCGGGCTATATGATCCGCGACGGCGCTCGGTAGTTCGGAACGCACAGCTGCGCGTTCGGAGATTGAACCGGAGATCGCCATGACGCCAGGCAACGCCGCGCCGTTTCTTGCCGCCCGTGATTTCTTGCTGCGCTATCGCGAGGACTACGCTACCGCTTATCGCGATTTCCAGTGGCCGAAGCTCGAGCGCTTCAACTGGGCGCTCGACTATTTCGACGTCATGGCACGCGACAATCCCGATCCGGCGCTTTGGCTGGTCGATGAGGATGCAGGCGAGACCAAACTGTCCTTTGCGGCCATGAGCGGACGCTCCAATCAGGTTGCCAATGCGCTGCGCAAGCTGGGCGTTCGCCGTGGCGACCGCATCCTGGTCATGCTCGCCAATGTGGCGGCGCTGTGGGAGTGCATGCTGGCGGCAATGAAGCTCGGCGCCGTTATCGTGCCCGCGACGACCCTTCTCACCCGCAACGATCTCGCCGATCGTTTCGCGCGCGGACGCGTGCGCCACGTCATCGCCAATGCCGAGGCAGCGGCCAAATTCGCCGATCTGCCCGGCGACTACACCCGCATGGTCGTCGGCAAGGAAATGCCGGGCTGGATTTCCTATGAGACGGCTTACCAATCGCCGGCGGAATTTGCGCCGGATGGCGACACGCGCCCGGACGATCCGTTGTTGCTCTATTTCACCTCAGGCACTACGGCGAGGCCGAAACTCGTCCTGCACAGCCACCAGGGCTATCCCGTCGGTCATTTGTCGACCATGTATTGGCTCGGATTGCGGCCGGGCGACGTGCATCTCAACATCTCGTCGCCGGGCTGGGCCAAACACGCCTGGAGCTGTTTCTTTTCGCCGTGGAACGCGCAGGCGGCTGTCTTTATCGTCAATCAGCGCCGTTTCAACGCCCGCAGCCTGCTCGATACCATCGTGCGCTGCGGCGTCACCACGTTTTGCGCGCCGCCGACCGTGTGGCGGATGCTGATCCAGGAGGATTTGTCGGCTTGGCCGGTTCGCATCAAGGAACTCGTGGGCGCCGGCGAACCGCTCAATCCCGAGGTCATCGGGCGGGTCAAGGCGGCTTGGGGCATCACCATCCGCGACGGCTACGGCCAGACCGAGACGACGGCTTTAGTCGGCAACACTCCGGGGCAGACAGTGAAAGCCGGCTCGATGGGCCGGCCGCTGCCCGGCTATCGCGTTGGGCTGCTCGACCCGAGCGGCGCGCCGGCCAAAGAGGGTGAAATCTGCCTCACGCTGGAGCCGCGGCCGACCGGATTGATGCAGGGTTATCAGGGTGACGACGGCAGCCTGCGCGCCGAGCAAGAGAGCGTCTATCGGACCGGCGACGTCGCCGCCGTCGACGAGGACGGCTACCTGACTTATGTCGGCCGTGCCGATGACGTGTTTAAATCCTCCGACTATCGCATCAGCCCGTTCGAGCTTGAGAGCATATTGATCGAGCACCCTGCAGTGGCCGAGGCCGCCGTGGTGCCGTCGCCAGATCCGCTGCGGCTCGCGGTGCCGAAGGCGTTCTTGGCGCTGGCTCCCGGCCAAAAACCCGATCGCAACACCGCATTATCGATCTTTCGCCACTGCCGCACTGCGCTCGCTCCGTTCAAGCGGGTACGCCGGCTCCAATTCGCCGAACTGCCGAAAACGATCTCCGGCAAAATCCGCCGCGTCGAACTGCGGCGGACTGAGGCGGAAAATCTTGAAGCCGGCAAACGTACTGCACTCGAATTCTGGGAAGATGATTTTTCCGACACCGAACTAGGCGTGCGGACTGAGAACGCAAAGTGACCGCGCTCGGAAAACTACTGCGCACCACGGCGTTCAAGCTGACGCTGGTTTATCTGGCGATTTTCGTCCTGTTCGCGGCGTCGCTGCTCGGCTATTTTGCGCTCAATACGCGACGCCTCATCGACGAGCAGATCACCTCGACCGTCAACGGCGAAATCAATGGACTGTCCGAGCAATACGAACAAGGCGGCATCCGCCGGCTGGTGATTGTCGTCGATCTGCGCTCGCGCCGCCCCGGATCGAGCCTTTATCTCGTGACGACGCCGACCGGGGAGGGGCTTGCCGGCAATGTCGGCTCGCTGGAGCCGGGCGTGCTCGATCACCCCGGCTGGCTCGAGACCAATTACCGCCGGCTCGAATCGCCGGAAGGCACCGATCACCGCGCCCTGGTCCGGGTTGAGCAATTGCCCGGCGGCTTCCATCTCTTGGTCGGACGCGACCTCGAGGAGCGCGAACGCTTATTCGGCATCATCGCCCATGCCGGACAATGGTCCCTGGCGCTGGTCATCATCCTCGGTCTCGCCGGCGGATTCTTCGTCAGCCGCCGCGTGCTCAAGCGCATCGACGCCATGACCGATACGGCGCAAACCATTATGCGCGGCGATCTCGCCGGGCGCCTGCCGGTCGCCGGCACCGGGGACGAGCTCGACCGCCTCGCCGATCACCTCAACGCCATGCTTGAGCGCATTGAGGCCTTGATGCGGGGCCTCAAGGAAGTCTCCGACAACATTGCCCATGATTTGAAAACGCCGCTGACCCGGCTGCGCAATCGCTGCGAACAGACCTTGCGTCATCCCACCGGCGATGCCGCCTATCGCGGAGCTTTGGAGGCGACCATCGCCGAATCCGACGATCTCATTCGCACCTTCGATGCGCTCTTGATGATCGCCCGCGCTGAATCCGGCCAGGCGCGCGACAACATGGTCGAATTCGACGCCGCCGAAATCGCCCGCGACGTCGGCGAACTCTACGAGCCGCTGGCCGACGAGAAGGGGATTGCGCTCAAGGTCGAAACCAATGGCGCGGCGCCGGTGCGCGGCAATCGCGAACTGGTCAGCCAAGCATTGGCCAATCTGGTGGATAACGCTATCAAATATGCGCGCCGGGGTGGCAAGGTGAACGGCGCGCCGACCGAAGTTTTGATCAAGGCCGGCGGTGAAGGCGAGCGCATTACGCTCAGCGTGGCGGACCGCGGGCCGGGCATTCCCGAGGCCGATCGCGGCCGCGTGGTGGAGCGTTTCGTACGTCTCGAACAGAGCCGCTCGGAGCCGGGTTCGGGATTGGGTTTGAGCTTGGCCTCGGCGGTGGCCCGCCTGCATGGCGGTGAGCTGAAGCTTGAGGACAATGAACCCGGCCTGCGCAGCACCATTGCGCTGCCGCGCGCGGGGCCGGCGGGGACGGGATGAAACGGCCTGAGCGCGCAAAGCGGCCGAAGCAACAACGCCAAAGACTCGATGACGGCGCATTGATCGGGAGGCTTGGCGGCGCGCTGCCGCAACCCACAGCGCAAGCGGCTGCCCGCGTGACGAGCTTCCTTGCGGGCCTCAAGGCCGCTGCCGCCGGCCCGGCGCTCAAATCCCTCATTCGCGCGTATCCGCCCTCGGCCAATCTCCTCGGCGGCATTGCCGAGGCTGCGCCTTATCTCTGGGCGCTGGCCCAAGACGATCCCGAACGCCTCGTCCGCATGCTCGGCAGCAACCCTGACACTGCGCTCGCCGCATTGCTGGCCGAAACGAAAAATGCTGCCGCGACGGCGCAGGCCCTGGCTGACATGCAGCGCATTCTGCGCGGCATGAAGACGGAAGCCGCGCTTATGATCGCGCTGGCCGATATCGGCGGCGTCTGGCCAGTCACCCGCGTCACCGGAGCGCTGACCGATGTCGCCGACAGCGCACTTTCCGCTGGGGTGCATTTTCTCTTCAACGAAGCGGCCAAGCGAAAAAAGCTCGTGACGTCAGTCCGAAAAGATCACGAAGGCGCCAGCGGGTATATCGTGCTGGCGATGGGCAAAATGGGGGCCCGCGAGCTTAATTTCTCGAGCGACATCGATCTGATGGTGTTCTTCGACGCGGCTGCGGCAAAGCTCGCTCCTGACATCGAGCCGGCTCCCTTTTTCGTGAACTTGACGCGCGATCTCGTCAAGCTTTTGCAGGAGCGTACCACGGACGGCTACGTCTTTCGCGTCGATTTGCGGTTGCGGCCGGACCCATCATCGACGCAGATCGCGATTTCGACCGAAGCTGCCCTCGATTATTACGAAAGCCGCGGCCAGAATTGGGAACGAGCGGCGCTGATCAAGGCGCGCGCCTGCGCTGGCGATCTCGCTGCTGGCGAGCGACTGCTGCACGATCTCGCATCGTTCGTGTGGCGGAAATATCTCGACTACGGGACCATTGCCGACGTCCACGAAATGAAGCGGCAGATCCACGCCTATCGCGGCCATGGCGAGATCGCGATCGAAGGTCACAACATTAAGCTCGGGCGCGGCGGCATTCGCGAGATTGAGTTCTTTGCGCAGACTCAGCAGCTTATCGCCGGGGGGCGCCATGCCGAGCTGCGCGGCCGCGGCACGCTCGCCACGCTGGCCGTGCTTGCCGCCGACGGCTGGATCGACGTAGCCGCGCGCGATGAGATGACGGCGGCTTACGATTTTCTGCGCCGGGTCGAGCACCGCCTGCAAATGGTGGCCGACGAACAAACCCATACGCTGCCTGCCGATGCTGCCGCGCTCGAGGTGTTTGCGCATTTTCTCGGCTTTACCGGCCGCGCCGATTTTGCCGATGCGCTTGTCGCGCATTTGCGCAATGTAGAGCGGCACTATGTGCGGCTATTCGAA
The DNA here is from genome assembly GCA_963784325.1 of uncultured Alphaproteobacteria bacterium. Lineage (GTDB taxonomy): Bacteria > Pseudomonadota > Alphaproteobacteria > Rhizobiales > Xanthobacteraceae > BOG-931. The sequence continues at coordinate 152,379 of CAWARC010000018.1, forward strand.
CGTGCACCGGAACTGCTGGCGAGCCGACAGCAGCTATCATTTGCCGAAGGGCCGGCCGAAACCGAGACGCTCGACCGGTTGGCGCAGCTGGGCTTTCGCCGGCCACAGGACGTCGCGGCCGCGGTGAACAATTGGCGCGGCGGCCGCTACCGCGCATTGCGCGGCGAACAAGCGCGCAACAATCTGACCGAACTCATCCCGGTCATCGTCGATCAATTCTCGCGGGCTGAAGATCCGGATGCGGCTTTTGCGACATTTGACCGTTTCCTCGCCGGATTGCGCGCCGGCGGCCGGTTTTTTTCGCTGTTGCGGCAAAATCCGGAGCTGATGCGCTTCGTCGCGCTCATCCTGGGCACGGCACCGCGGCTTGCCGATATCCTGTCGCAAAACCCGCACTTCATCGACCCGCTGGTCGAGCCGCGCTTTTTCGCCGTCCTGCCCGACACGGCGCGGCTCGAAGAGGGGATGGCCCGAACATTGGAAGAAAGCCGCAGCTACGAGGGAATCCTCGACGCCATCCGGCTGTTCGGGCAGGAGCATATGTTTCTGATCGGGGCTCGGGTTCTTTCCGGGGCGATGTCCGCCGAGCAAGCCGGCGAGGCGTTTGCGCGGCTCGCCGGCGTTTTGCTTCGGGCGATCCACACACAAGTGGAAGATAATTTCATCGCCACGCACGGCCGCATCCGTGACGGCAAAAGCGCCATTGTGGCGCTCGGCCGGCTTGGCGCCTGGGAAATGACCGCGAACTCAGATCTGGATCTTATCGTCATTTACGATTTCGACCAAGGACACCCGAACTCGGGCGGCAAGCGCCCGCTGTATGGGGCGCAATATTTTGCCCGTTTTACGCAGCGGCTGATCAGCGCGCTCACGGTGCAGACCAATTACGGCCAGCTTTATCAGGTCGATATGCGGCTGCGGCCCTCAGGCCGATCCGGCCCGGTGGCGACGCAAATCGACGGTTTTAAGAGCTACCAGGAACGTGAGGCGTGGACTTGGGAGCACATGGCGCTGACCCGAGCGAGGGTGGTTTCGGGCGCGCCTGATTTTGCGGCAAGGATCGAGTTGACGATCCGGGACGTGCTTTGCCGCAAACGCGATGCGCGCGCCGTTGCTGACGACGTCGTCGAAATGCGTGCGGCCATCGCTAAGGAAAAGGGCGATGCAAACATATGGGATCTTAAATATGCCGCCGGCGCATTGGTTGATATCGAATTCATCGCCCAATATTTGCAGCTGATCCACGCCGCGACGGCGCCCGAGATTCTGGATACGTCCACAGCGCGAACGCTGGAAAAGGCCGCACGGCTTGGCCTGCTCAAGCCGGAAGCCGCCGAGGTGCTGCGGCCGGCGGTGCGGCTGTTTCACGATTTGACGCAAATCCTGCGGCTCTGCCTGTCGACGGCGTTCGATCCGAAATCAGCAAACGCTGGCGTGCTTGAGCTTCTCGCCCGCGCCGCAGACCTGCCGGATTTTACCGCGCTGCAGGCTCATGTCGAAGAGACGCAACGTCAGGTGCGCGAATGCTTTGTGCGGATTTTGGGAAGTGACTTAATTTAAGCGCTGAACAATTCAGGTTGAAGGGTGGAAGCGGATGCGATCATTCCCGGCCCTGCCGGCGCCTTGGTGTGCAGCGGCAGACGAACCATGACCATGGTCCCCTGGCCGAGTTTCGAGCGGATACGCATGACGCCGCCGTGCAATTCCACCAGCGATTTGGCGATGGCTAGACCGAGGCCGGAGCCCTGATGGCGCTTGGTCAATTGACTCTCGACCTGCTCGAACGGCCGGCCGAGCTTGCGCAAAGCATCCTTCGGTATGCCGATGCCGTTGTCGGCGATGACGATGGTTACCTTGCCGCCGCGCCGCCGCCCGCGCACCGTCACCGCGCCGCCATCCGGGGTGAACTTCACGGCGTTGGAGAGAAGATTGAGCGCGATCTGCTTCAGCGAGCGCCGATCGGCATTGAGCTCGATGTCGAAATCGACTTTTGCGTCAAGCTTGAGTCGCTTTTCACCTGCCCGCGTTGATACCACGCGCAGGCAGTCGGCGAGCACCGGCTCGAGGGCCACGACTTCCGGCGTGAGCCGGATGCCGCCGGCTTCGATCTTCGACATGTCGAGAATGTCATTGATGACGTCGAGAAGATATTCGCCGCTTTCGCGGATATCGCGAGAATATTCGGTGTATTTCTCGGCGCCGAGCGGCCCGAACATCCCCGATTCCATGATTTCGGAAAAGCCGATGATGGCGTTGAGCGGGGTGCGCAGTTCGTGGCTCATATTGGCGAGGAATTTCGACTTCGCCGCGTTGGCCTCCTCGGCGCGGGTCTTTTCCTCGGCGTATTTTTGCGCGAGATCGGCAAGCTCCGCGGTCTGCAATTCGAGCGCTTGTCTCGATTTGCGCAAGTCGACGATGGTGGCGATCTGGCGCTTTTCGCCCTCGACCAGCTTCTGCTCGTGCTGCTTGATCTTGGTGATGTCGGTTCCCACCGAGACGTAGCCACCATCTTTGGTGCGGCGTTCGCTGATATGCATCCAGCGGCCGTCGTCGAGTTGCGCTTCGAAGGTGCGCGCGCCGCGCGGTTCGACGGCGTCATTGGCGACGGCGGTGCGGATGACTGGTTTGCGCCCTGCGGCGACGATCGCCTCGTAGCTGGTGCCGGCCGTGACGGCTTCTTCGGGCAGGTGATGCAATTCCTGGAAATTCGAATTGCACAGCACCAGGCGATTATCGGCGTCCCACAGCACGAAGGCTTCGGGGATGGTCTCGATTGCGTCGCGCAGCCGCAAATCGGCCTCCATGGTCCGCTCGACCAGACTTTTCTGTTCGGAGGTATCGACGGCGATCCCAATGAGATGCGGACCCGCCTCGCCGTCCTGGCGTGCCAGTTCGCAGCGCACGCGTAACCAAAGCCATTTGCCGTCGGCATGGCGCATGCGGAAGGCGTGGTCGATCGACTGCAGCTTGGCGTCGGCGAGCTGCGTCGCCAGTTCGTAGAGGTTGATGTCGTCCGGATGAACCAGCGCGCTGACTTCGCCGAAGGTGAGGAGGTCGTCCTTCTGCGGCAAACCGAGAATGTCGTACATCGAATGAGACCAGAACACGCGGCCGCGCGCCAGGTCCCAGTCCCACAGCCCGCAGCGGCCGCGATTGAGCGCGGTGTCGACGCGGCTCCTTACCGTGTCATGAATGAGGTCCGCTTCGCGTGCGCGCGTGGCCTGCCAGTGGAAGGCGAAGCCGAGTATCAGCACCACGAAGCCGGTGGTGGCCGATAAAGTCACCGTTAGCGCGGTGGTCGACCGCCAGTCGGCCAGCGCTTCTTGGCGGCTTTGGATGACGGCGAGGAGCCCCACCGGGTTTTTGAGCGCCCGCACGGTTGCGAAAGCGACTTCGCCGTCCGGCAGCGCAATCTCCATGGTACCTGCCGCGGCGCCAAACGTGGTCAGCGGCTGCGACGGTCCGAGCACATCGAGTATTTGGCGGCCCAGTAGCTGCGGCTCATTCGGCACGGCGCCGACGATCGTGCCGTCGCCGTCGGCGATCAGGATGCGCCGGCCGGCGCCTGCCGCCCATACCGGGAGCGCCTGTTGCAGCGCTTCGGAGGTGCGCGGCAGATGCGTCCCTTCATGTGGTAGACGATCGAGCACCGTGACGAACTGATCGGCCAGTGCCTCGATCGTACGCGTCGAACTCGAACACGACCTGGCGCCGGTGTTCGAGCACCTGCACGGCAGCGCCGATGCAGATGGTGATCATGAACGCGACGATGAGAACCGGCACGGCGCGCCGTAGCAGCGGCTCTGCGGTCAACAGGCGCCGATACGCGGGATTGGCGATGGATTGCGCCAGTCCCTTGATCGAATCGGAACGTAGAGACGCACTCGCCGCATCGGCGCGCGCCATGCCTGCCTCCGTTCGGATTATTCCGTCCACCACCCGCGATCGAAGAGATGTGCCGCATCTCTCCGAATCGTCTTCAATAGAATCGATGCGCACTGATTTGTCGAGAGTCAGGAGTTCAATATTTTATTAATAATTATCCCGTGGTTTTTTGCAGCGCAGCAGCGACCGCGATTCAGATCCGGCTTTTTGAAAAATCGTGCGCGCTGAGTCACTTGCGACGGTGCGCTACCGCTTCCTCAAAGTGAAAACGTGATTGTCCAGCGCGGGCCGGTCGTCGCGGGCGCAGCGAGTGTCGCGGCGTTGCCGACCAATGCGTCTTTCAGGGCGTGCCGGCGGCACACTCGCCCAGTTTCAGCTGTCGGCCAGTGTGCGCGCGACGATGTCGTGGAGATCGGGGGACAGGGCCTGCGCCGCTGCGACGCGGCGGAGCGCCGCTTCGGCTTTGCCGCGGCGCTGTGCCTCCAACGCGCGCCAAGAGCGAAAAGCCCCCATCAGCCGCGCCGCGACTTGGGGGTTCTTCGGATCGAGCGCCAGCACGAAGTCCGCAACGAAAGCATAGCCGGCCCCATCGCCGCGATTAAATTGGGTGTGATTGGCTTGCGCGAACGAGCCGATCAGCGCCCTGATGCGGTTGGGGTTGGTGATCGAGAATGCCGGGTGCTTGGTCAGCGCGCGTACGCGGTCAAGCGTCGCCGGCTCAGGGATCGCCGCTTGCAGCGCCAGCCATTTGTCGATGATCAGCGGATCATCGGCGTAACGCTTGTAAAAGTCCTCGAGCGCCGCGGCTCGTTCCGGCCGGTCATGCAGCGCGAGCGTCTCCAGCGCAGCCATGCGGTCGGTCATGTTGTCGGCGCTTTGATATTGGGCGAAGGCGCGCGCGATCGCCTGATCCGTCTCCGTCATGGCCAGAAAATCGAGGCAGATGTTTTTGAGCGCGCGCCGCCCGGCGCTTTGTGCGTCCGGCCGATAGGGTCCGGGCGTAATCATTCGCTGGTAGGTTTCGGCCAACGGCGCGCCGTGGCGTGCGCCGATCGCGGCCCGCAGCTTGCGCCGCGCCGCAAAGACCGCGTCGGGATCGACATCGCCGCCGAGTTCGCGGGCAATGTCGGCTTCGCTCGGCGGCGACAAGGTCAGCGCGATGTAAGCGGGCTCTAACTTGGCGTCGTTGAGGATGGCGCCGAGCGCCGCCATTAGACCGCCGTCCTCGCGCGCCGGGCCACCGCCGCGCAGCGACGTGACATTAGCCTTGAGCAGAATCATGGCCAAAGTCTGCACCGCCTGCCAGCGATTGAACGGATCGGAATCGTGCGCGGCGAGGAAACGCAAATCGTCGGGCTCGACCGGCAGCGTGAGCTTGATCGGCGCGGAAAAGCCGCGGTTGAGCGAAGGTACCGGCCGTTCCGGGATCTCCGTGAACAAGAAACTCTGCTTTGGCTGCGTCACCTCGATTACGCCACGGCCGAGAGCTTCGCCATTGGCCACAAGCGGCAGATCGACGCCGTTGTCGCCGACCAATCCGAGCGCGAGCGGGATCACCATCGGCTCTTTTTTCGGCTGGCCAGGCGTTGGCGGCACCGTCTGTGTGATATCGAGCCTGTAGGTCTTCGCCTGCGCGTCGTAATGCGGCGCCACCTTGATGTCCGGCGTGCCGGCCTGTGAATACCAGCGCATGAATTGCGCCATGTCGCGCCGGCTCGCGTCGGCGAAGCACTGTACGAATTGTTCGACGGTCGCCGCCTCGCCGTCGTGGCGCGTGAAGTAAAGATCCATGCCTTTTCGGAAAGTGGCGGGACCGAGCAGCGTGCGGATCATGCGCACCACCTCAGCGCCTTTTTCGTACACGGTCGAGGTGTAGAAGTTGTTGATCTCGCGATACACTTCTGGCCGCACCGGATGGGCGAGGGGGCCGGCATCCTCGACGAACTGATGCGCGCGCAAGCCGCGGACGTCGCTGATGCGCTCGACCGGGCGCGAGCGCTGATCGGCGGTGAATTCCTGGTCGCGGAACACGGTCAGCCCTTCCTTCAGGCAGAGCTGAAACCAATCGCGGCAGGTGATGCGGTCGCCGGTCCAATTATGAAAATATTCGTGCGCGATGACCGCCTCGATACCGGCATAGTCGGCGTCGGTGGCGCTTGCCGGTGAGGCGAGCACGTATTTGTCATTGAAGACATTAAGCCCCTTGTTCTCCATCGCGCCCATATTGAACGCGGAGACCGCGACGATCATGAAAATATCGAGATCGTATTCGCGGCCGAACGCGGTTTCGTCCCAGCGCATGGCGCGCTTGAGACTGTCCATGGCGTAGGCGCAGCGATCCTCTTTGCCGGGCTCAACATAGATGGCGAGCTTGACTTTGCGTCCGGACATCGTGGTGAAGCTGTCCTCGACGCAGCCAAGATTGCCGCCGACCAACGCGAACAGATAAGACGGTTTCGGGAACGGGTCGTGCCAGACGGCGAAATGCCGCGCGGTTCCGGCTACATTGCCGTGCGCGACGAGATTGCCGTTGGAGAGGAGAATCGGTGCCTCTTTCTTGTCGGCCTCGACGCGCGTGGTATAGACCGCCATCACGTCCGGCCGGTCCAGGAAATAGGTGATCCGCCGAAAGCCTTCCGCCTCACACTGGGTGCAATAGGTTGCGCCGGCGCGATAGAGCCCCATCAGTTGGGTATTGCCGGTCGGATCGACGACGGTTTCGATTGTCAACTCGAATGGCCGGTTGGGAACCTGGGCGATGGTCAGCCGGTCCGGCGTAGCAACGAAATTCTCCGGCGGCAGCGGCTTGCCGTCGAGGGCGAGCGAGTGAAGCGTTAGCTCCTCGCCGTCAAGGACAAGCGGCGCCGGCGTCCCGGCAGCGTTGGGCTTGATCCTGAGCCTGGCCCTGACCGTCGTCGCCGTGGGGTGCAGCGACACGTCGAGATCGACGGTTTCGATGAGCCAATCGGGCGGACGATAATCTTGCAGACGGACGGGGCGGGGTTCTTCGGTGCGCATGATGGGCAGTGATGTAGAGGCTTTGCGCGCCGATTGAAAGCGTCGGCCCGGAGGATTTTATGTACGATCGATCTGGGCCTCAATTGCGCAGCGTAGTCCATCCGGGAGGTATTCAATCGTGGCCGCGCCGTTCAACTCTTGTGCGAGACCGCGTTCGATCAGGCGCGACCCGAATCCTTTGTGTTGAGGCGGGACGACCGGAGGCCCGTCCGATTCGTGCCACTCCAGCCGCAGTCGGGAAGAGCGGTCATGCCGCTCGACATGCCACGCGATCTTCACTGTCCCTTTGTGGTCCGACAACGCACCGTATTTAGCAGCGTTGGTAGCCAGTTCATGGAGCGCCATGCCGAACGAAAGCGCCATCTTGGCCGACAGCCATATCGGCGGCCCTTCGATCGCAAAGCGGTTTGGCTGCGGGCCGCGATAGGGTGCGACCGCCTGGACCACGATCTCGTCGAGATTGGCGCCCTGCCAGCTTTCTGCGGTCAGCACGTCATGGGCACGCGATACGGCCATCAGACGAGCTTCGAACGATTCGCGTCCACTTGCGGTCGATTTCGAGCCGCGGAAGGATTGCGCCGCGATCGACTGCACGATCGCAAGCGTATTCTTCACGCGGTGGTTCAACTCGTTGAGCAACAGCATCCGGTGATCCTCGGTGCGCTTTCGCTCGCTGATATCGAGCGCGGCGCATACGGCGCCGACCACTTTGCCGGACGGATCGCGCAAGGGGCTTGCTTGCGCCAGGATCGCGGCCGCTGAACCGTCGATAAAGCGAATCTCGATCTCTTCGCCGTGAACGGTTTCTCCTCGCGCCGCTCTTTGCAGCGGTAGCATGGCGACGGGAAGTTCTGTGCCGTCCTTGAAGATACGGAAGTGCTGCGGAGTTCTTTCAGATGCCGCCGACAGGGACGCATTTGCCGGTTCGGGCACCCTCAACAATTCACAGGCGCAGCGATTGCCGGTCGTATGCTTGGCTTCGGCGTCGTAAGTGAACCATACCGCCACCGGCACCGTGTCGAGCACCGTTTGCAATTGCGTCCTCTGCATTTCCACTTCCGCAGCGATCTCGCGGCGCAAGCGTGCCATTGCGATATTGGTGTTGACGCGGGCCAACAGCTCGCGGGCGCCAAACGGTTTGATCAGATAGTCGTCCGCGCCGGCGTTCAAGCCCTCAACTTTCGCCTCGTCGCCGGCGCGTGCAGATAACAGAATGACCGGCAAGCCACTCAGGGCGGCGTCGGTCCTGATTGCGTGCAGCAGCGCGAAGCCGTCTGTGCCCGGCATCATGACGTCGGAAAGGAGGAGATCGGGCTTGGTGCGGCGGATCGCCTGCAGGGCTTCGACGCCGTTGCTGACGGTCTCCACGTCAAAATGAGGGACCAACAAGCGCCGCAAGTAATCGCGCATATCGGCGTTATCGTCGGCGACGAGGACGCGTGGGCGCGACCCGGCGGCGGCATCGCAGCCCGCTGTATCGAACAGCGCGTTTTGCTTGGCGGCTTGCAGAAGTGTCGTCGCATACTGGCCAGGCTGCCCGTCTTGCGGCAGCCAGCGCAGCGCCTCTTCGACGAAGGCGGTCGCCCGGGCCAGATCGGCGGGTTCGCGCGAGGTTGTTTCGTCAGCCTTTGTGGCACCCTTACGGTAGGGCAAAGCAACTGTGAATGCGGTGCCGCGGCCGACTACGCTGTCGACCCGGACCGTGCCATCGTGCAGCGTGACGAGTTCGCGCACCAAAGCGAGGCCGATGCCGGACCCTTCATGGGTGCGGCCGCGCTGGCCTTCGACGCGGTGGAAGCGCTCGAAAACGTGCGGCAATTCGCTTGCCGGAATGCCGACGCCGGTGTCGCGCACCGTCAATTCGGCGCTCTCGCCGGCATCGCGCAGGAGCACCTCGATGCCGCCCGCGAAGGTGAATTTGAACGCGTTCGAAAGGAGGTTGAGAACGATCTTTTCCCACATCTGGCGGTCGACATAAACGGCGGGGAGATGGGGATCGCAATCGACAAGCAATGTCAGGTTGGCCCGCTCGCATACCGAATAGAAGTTAGAGGCGATATCGCGGGTCAGGACGCACAAATCGGTTTTTTCGAAATGAACTTCGATGCGGCCCGCCTCCACGCGCGAGAAATCGAGTAGCGTATTGACGAGGCGAAGAAGCCGCAGTGCGTTGCGGTGGGCGACAGTCACTTCTTCGCGGCGCTGCGGTGGCAACTCCTCGGCATGGCTTAGCGCATCTTCAAGCGGTCCCAGCATCAAGGTAAGGGGAGTGCGAAATTCGTGGCTGACATTGGAGAAGAACGCCGTCTTCGCATGGTCGAGCTCGGCCAAAGCTTCGGCACGCCGCCGTTCCTGCTCATAGGCTTCCGCATTAGCGATGGCCGCGGCGATCTGCCCGGCGACTAACTTCATGAATCCGGAATAGTTGTCGTCAAACAGCCGGAATGGGTTGAGGCCGGCGATAAGAAAACCCTCGCGGCCGGTTTCTCCGCTCGGCATGATTGGCAGCACCACCGCCTGGCTTGGCGGCTGTTGCCAGGGACCGCTCGGAAAACTTGCCTGGAATTCCATTTCCAGCGCGGAGACGATCCGCGGCTGGCGGTTCTTTGATACCTCGGCGAATGGCCACAGATTGTCGCCTCGGAGCGGCATGCGCCCGACGACCGCCGGATGGTCGAGGTCGATTCCGGTCGCGCTTGACAAGCGTCGCGGTGCGCCCGTCCGGATCGAGCATATAAATCATCGCAAACGGCAAATCCCGCGGGTCGGTTGCGAGCGCCAATATGCTGCGTTCGCATGCTTGCTGCCAAGTGCGTGCCTGTGCCGTGGTGGCGGCGAGTTCGCGCAACAGCGCCAGTTGCCGCTCTCCGATGACGCGCTGGGTATCGTCCGAGTTGGCGCAAAAAATCCCGCCGACCGTGCCGTCATCCGCGGGAATCGGGCTGTAAGAAAAGGTGTAGTAGGTTTCTTCGGGGTAGCCGTTGCGCTCCATGATCAGGAGCTGGGCTTCCACATAGGTGCCCTCATCGCCGCCCATGGCTTGCGACAGCATCGGTCCGATATCCTGCCAGATTTCGTGCCAGACGACGGCGGCAGGCTTGCCGAGCGCGGCAGGATGCTTACCGCCTATGATCGACTTATACGGATCGTTGCAGAGATAGACGAGGTCGGGTCCCCAGCCGATCCAGATCGGCTGCCGAGATGTCAGCATGATGCCGACGGCGGTGCGCAGGCTTTTCGGCCAAGCTTCCTGGGCGCCGAGAGAGGTGCTTTCCCAATCGAAACCCGCGATCAGTTCCGCGAGCTCGCTTTTGCCCCGAGGCGGTCGCTCAGACTCAATCGTGCTCCCGGCAAGGTCGGCGGCCTCCAGCGCCAATTCCTCACGCATTACCAGCCCCTTTTCGAATGCCCCTGCAGTCCGTCGAATGATCTCCGCTAAACCGGCGACAACGCATGATTTTTACGAAAGTTCCATCCACCACGAGGCTAATCGGGACGCCAGAAAATCAACCGATAATCGCGCTATCGCCCCGGCTCGGCGTGACCGATGACCCGACGGATGGCCGGAAAACGCCGGCGCAGCTGGCGCTCCAGCGCATCGACGAGATCATGCACCGCGGCCACTGAAAGCGCCGGATCGACGCGGCAATGGAAATTGACAATCTCGCCGTCGGGTGTCTCGCGCACGCGCACGTCGTGGATCTCGGCGAGGTCGGGGATTTCGACGGCAAGCGCCGATAGGGCGTCAAGCACCTCGCCAATGCGGATGGGGGAGGCATCGCGGCCGGACAGCACATCGGCGGCCAGCGGCTCGATATGGGTTTCGACCTCGACGTCCGAACCAAGCTCGTCGCGCACCGCCTGCTCCAGAAGGGTTGCGACTTCATGCGCGGCGGCAAGGGATTGTGCGCCTTCGACTTCCAGATCTGTCGACACCGACAGTCGTCCCGCGATCGTCTGCACCGCAACGTGATGGATGGCGAGCCCAAGATCGCGGGCTATGACCATGACCCGCTCGCGCACCGTTTCGTCGTCGAGCGCGCGCGCCTCGGTGGTGATGGTGACTTCGGCCAATGGCAGCTCGGTCCGGATGGCGGCAGTCAGTTGCTCCTTGATGGCGGTGACCCGATCGAGCGGTAGCGTGCGGCTCACCGCGACACCGAGCTCGACAAACAGCACCGCGCCGGCCGGCCGCGCCCGCACTCGTTCGACGGCGACGACGCCAGAGACCTGGCGCGCGATCGCCGCGACGCGTTCGCTCACGCCCGCCGGCGCGGTGTCAGTCAGCGTACCGATGGTGCGCCGGCCGAGCCGCCAGCCGGCAATGCAGATGAAGACCGCCACCACGATGGCCGCCGCCGCATCGGCCCAAGCAAAGCCAGCCGACACACCGGCAAGGCCGATAAGCACTGCGACTGACGACCACATGTCCGAGGAAAAATGCAGCGCATCCGCTTGCAAAGCCTCGCTCGACGTCGCCTTGGCGACACGGCTGAGCACCCGCGCGCGGAAAAAATCCACCGCAATCGAGCCGCCGATGACGATGAAGGCCGCGACCGTCGCCTCGACGGCGTGCGCCCGTGCGCCGATGAGCCGCTGGACCGCTTCCCAGATCACAGCGATGGAAAGCACGAACAACAATGCGGTTTCGGCAAGCGCGCTGACGCTCTCGACTTTGCCGTGGCCAAATTGATGCTCGGCATCGGCGGGCTTGCCGGAAACGCGGACGGCAAAATAGGTCAAGAGCGTCGCCGAAAGATCGATCAGGGAGTGGCCGGCTTCCGACAGGATCGCTAGCGATCCGGTCATCAGCCCGATCACGGCCTTCGCCACAGCGAGCCCCGCCGACGCGACAATCGATCCAAGCGCGGCCTTTTCCTTGTCGTTCATCGATAGCCCCTGGTCCGCACGGGGTTGGGATTAATGGGGGGTAACCGGGGCGTCAATGCGCGATCAATGCGAAAATGATGAAGCCGATTTTTCCCTACCGGTGCGTCTCTACTCTGCGCGAACGTCGGTGGCGCCTGACGGTCCGGTGGTGGGCTAGCTGGCGGCTTGCAGCATGGCGTCCTTCAGCATCATTGCGAACTGCCGAGCCGGCACTGGCCGGCTGAAATAATAACCCTGGGCCTCGTCACATCGGTAGGCGCGGAGGAACGCGAGTTCCTCTTGTGTTTCCACGCCTTCCGCAATGACTCGCAGCTTGAGGCCTCGGGCCATTCCGATCACTGCCTTCACGATCGTCGTATCGTCGTCGGCGCTGATCTGCCGGATAAAAGATTGGTCGATTTTGACGGCATCAACCGGGAACTTTCGCAGATAGCTTAAGCTCGAGTATCCGGTGCCGAAATCGTCGATTGCCAATCTGATTCCAGCTTCCCTCAGGGCCTGGAGAATGCCGGCAGTGGACGTGGCGTTTTTCATCAGGACACTTTCGGTGAGTTCCAGTTCGAGCAATCTAGGATCAATACCTGTTTCATTTATGACCTCGAACAAGCGATTTAGAAAATTCTTGTCGCGAAACTCGATCGCGGAGACATTTACGGCCATGGTGACCGCTGGCAGGCCTGCTGCCGTCCATGCCCGAGATTGCGCGCACGCCTCACGAAGAGCCCATGCGCCGATCGACAAAATGAGGCCGCAGTCTTCCGCAATTGGAATGAAGTCCATCGGCGGTATCGATCCCCGCGTCGGATGAATCCAACGTATCAGCGCTTCAGCTCCGGTAATTGCTCCGGTCATCAGATCGACCTTGGGCTGATAGTAGAGAACGAACTCCTGCCGCTCCAGGGCGCGGCGCAACCCTCTTCGATAGATTGACGCTCCACGGCCCGGGCGTTCATCGCCGGCTTGAAAAACTGAAAGCTTTGGCGCCCGCTTTCCTTTGCCTGGTACATGGCGGTATCGGCGTTCTTAGTGAGCGTTTCCGCATCGAGTCCGTCCTCAGGATAGACGCTCACGCCGATGCTTGTGGTGACGTGAAGGTCGTGCTGGTCGATAGAATGAGGCCGCGACACCGCGTGCAGCATTCTTCGCGCCGTAATGGCCGCATCTTCCGATAGCTCAACTTCCGACAGCAGCACGACGAATTCGTCGCCGCCCTGGCGGCTGACAGTATCGGAAGCGCGCGCCTTGCGAATTTCGAAGCCGTCATCGGTCAGCTTTATCCCGCGACTCTTCTCGCGCGCCTGGTGACCCTCGAGCTTGCAACCGAACAAGCAGATGCAAGCCGGCGACCGCCTTCGGCGTTACTGTCGATGCTGCCGCGGAGATTGACCAGCGCGTGTTGCAGCGGGTCCGCTATTCCCCGAAAGCGGAAGTAAATTCGGGGCATTAGCGGCAACGCCATAGGCCATGGCGGGTTGATGGCACTGCCCGAGACGTGATTCAAGCCTCCGAAACTGGAGCACCAAATCATGCGCTACGAACTCAGTGATTATGAATGGATCGCGATCAAGCCGATGCTGCCCAACAAGCCGCGCGGCGTTCGGCGTGTAAATGACCGTCGCGTGCTGAATGGCATCTTTTGGGTTCTGCGTTCAGGTGCGCCATGGCGCGACCTGCCAGTGAATTATGGTCCCCGCACCACTTGTTACAATCGCTTCGTTCGTTGGCGGCGGGCTGGCGTCTGGGACCAGATCATGGAGGCGCTGGCTGCCGGTCATGACGCGGCGGTGCAGATGATTGATACCTCCATCGTCCGAGTGCACCAGCACGGAGCCTGCATTGCGGACAACAATCACCAAGATATGGGTCGCTCGCGAGGGGGCCTGACGAGCAAAATTCACGCGGTCGTGGACACCAATGGCCTGCCGGTCCATCTCGCTCTCACGCCCGGTGAGGCGCACGACAATCGGCTGTGTTCGGTTCTCCTCAGCGCCTTGCTTCCACAAACGATGTTACTCGCGGATCGTGGATACGACGCAGACTGGATCAGGGAGCTTGCCCGTCAGCAAGGAGCGTGGGCGAACATTCCGCCGAAACGAAATCGCAAAGACCCGATCTGCTTCAGCCCGTATCTGTATCGCAGCGCGGAACTTGATCGAGCGGTTCTTCAACAAGATCAAGCAATGTCGGCGTGTCGCGACCCGATATGACAAGCTCGCAGCCAACTATCTGGCGTTCGTTAAACTCGCATCAATCCGAATTTGGCTGCGTGCTAATGAGTCCACGCCCTAGCACTACTTTGGCAGATTTACTCACGCTGCTTTTTTACCCCGATCCACACTCGGCAGTTCGGACATTGTAGCGGGCTTGTTCGAATGATGAGGCTGACGATGGCGTGGCGGACGGCCGGCAACGTTGGTTGAGGTGGCGGCCCGTTGATTCTTTTTTTTCCGTCTCACTTTTGTGAGGCGACGATGCTGGAGGAAGGCGTAAGCGATCATGGTCATAAGCGCATGACGATGAAGGCCATGCCAGGACCTTCCCTCGAAGTGGTCGAGGCCTAGCTCCTCCTTCAGTTGTTGATGGGCCTGCTCGCAGACCCATCGCGCCTTGATCGTGGCAGCCAGGCTGCGCAGGTCCGTCCGGGCCGGCAGGTTGGCAAGATAGTATTTCTTCTCCCCCGATACTCGGTGCTCGCCGATGAGCCACGCCTCGTCCCCTGGAAGATGCTGCTGACCCTTATCCCATATCCGCTGCGGAGGTCCGTCGGCGATGCGCACACGGACAGCCGCAAATCGGGCTTTCAGCCGGCCTTTCGTCCCGCTGCGCCAACTCACAGTTCTCCACTTGGCTGCGGCCAGCATGTCTTCGGCCGCTATCGATAGAACATCGGGAACGTGCCGCTTACGGGGCCGACCCCGAACTTTTGTATCTGGCCAAATGAGCCGCACCCCAACCGGGTACACCTTGAGGTGACGGGGGATGCCAACCGCCCAGGCAAGCTTGCGAGCCGTAAGCCCTTGACGGAACGGCGCACTGAGCCCGTAACCGGCATCCGCTAGAACACAGCCGAAGCGCACGCCGGCCGACGTCACGCGATCGATCTCCGCCAATGCGATCTCGGGCTTGCTGCGAGCCGTTCGATAGGCGGCCGGAACGCCGGCTCGCTCCAACCGCCGCCGATCGCTGATCCAACCGTCCGGAAGGAAAAGCCGCAACGCCACCATGACCGGCACTTCGCCCCGGGCGAGCGTCAGTGACACCAGTGTCTGGCAGTTCGCCGTCTTGCCCAGCGCTGAAGCATATTGCGCGGCGACCCCGACCGAGTGAGTGCCCTTCTTCGGCACCGCGGTATCGTCGATCACCAACACCGCTTCGCTGCCACCGACTAGCCGGTCCGCTTGGACGAGAAGCTCGGTCTCCAATGGTGCCGCGTCCCAGACACCAGCCGCAACAAAATGATGCAACTGATCATAATCACCCGGCGCCAAGCGTTCCGCCATTGGCTGAACGCTCTTGCGATCACCGGGCCCGATCAGCCCCGCCACGTAAAGCGGGCACATTCGCCGCCGCGCCTTGTGGCCCAGGCGATCCAAGAACGGTTTGAGCCAGCCGCTGAGATCGTCTTCCCAATTCGACATCGCGTTTGCCATGGTCGGTCCTCCAAGAAACCGACCACCTATGAGTCACAGAAAATCTGATTTGGGAATCCCATCCATCCCGAGCATGCGGCAATCTGCCAAAGTAGTGCTAGTCAGGTTCCCCCGGCCACCCACAATCGAACTATCGCGGTTCAGATGAACCCGCAGTGAACGAGCGCGACGAGGCCGCACTGCCTTCGATCTACTCAGCTTCGCGCCCCTGACCATTTGAAGCTGATACTTTCGACGGCCGAAAGCGCCGCCACTCACATCCGCAGGGCTTTTACGGGATCACCACTCGTGAAATAAAGAAGTGTGCCGGTTTGATCGAGTTATTCCCCGCATGATGACCGTAGAGGACTGCCGCAGAAAAGCGGCACAGTGGCTGGAAAGAGCCCAATCCACGTCTGATCCGAAAACGATTGCGAGCATGCGTCGTGCTGCTGACGCCTGGACCAGGCAGGCTGAGCAGATCGAGGAGGACGATCATCGTCGGCCGCGCTCCCTGAACGCGATAAAGCGGCCGGTGGACTTAGCCAAACCCCGAAACGCCTATCCTCGCGACCCGGCGCATGTCGGGGATGTTTTGCGCGGGCGCCTTCACCTCAGCGACGATACCCGCGACGATTCTGCGTAGTGGACTCGTCTTCGTCGAAGCCGCAGGAACTCACTAGCGACTACGGGTCCGTTGCCACCGCAACATCCCGCACACGATTCCTTACGCCGAGTTACCCGAGCGGTTCAAGAACGATTGGCGAGAGTGAGAGCCCACGTTGCCGCCGACCTGATGGCCCGAATGGTCCTTCGATTTGGCAGCTCCCTCTCGAACCGCCGCCCCATTGAGATACTTCGTCGCTCGCGCCGTGAGACTTTCAGCCCACCGAAGATTGCCGTCTTCTTGTGCCCTCCACGCTGCCGCTCTTTGCAGGCGGTCTTGGTTTCGTCGGCTATCTCACCGGGCGCAAGAAGCGCAAGGCTCGTCGGGCGCTCGGTGGCGCTTAAGCCAATCGACAAACTATTTCGGCTGATGCAGACTAAATAGGTTGCAGACAATCTGGGCCAGGACCATCCTGGAACTGGCCTTGAAGATCGCCTGCAGCGGCAAATCCCTTGCCCCGTCGTTTCCATGCGGCGGGGCTTTTTTTATCAAAGACATAGAATGTATTGATCTGGATCAAAGCCGCCCATCCCGAAGTATCCGCAGTTGGGTGGCCAGCGGGGGCGACACCCGCAAGCCGAGACGGCCAGGACCGTCTTCGTCGCAGTCAGCGGTCCTGGCCGCATCCTTGCGAGCTGGCATGGCGACGTTCATTTTTCGCTGCCCCAATTCCGGCCTGAATGTGCAGGGATGGATTGCTGATGATCCGGAAAAGGGCGAAGGATTTTATGAAGCGGTGACTTGCACGGCCTGCACCGCCGTCCACTTAGTCAATCCCGAAAATGGCAATGTGCTGGGCGCTGATGACCATTGATAACAAAAAGCGGCCCCGACAGGGTGTTATCGGGGCCAGCTGCCTCTGACCATCTGAATGGAGCGCGTGTATGAAGAATAGGCACCGCGTCAAACTGATGGGTGGAAGTTCTTTTATCAGAATAAAGAAGCGGGGGCCATTTAGATCAAATACTGAGTGTGCGCCTGATTATTAGGTCAGGGTTGCTGACTTCTAATCTTTCTCAGCCGCTGTTCAAAGCCTTCTGGCTGATGCAGATTAGACGACCGAGAAATCTCCAGAGCGCGGTGCGATGCCCGGCTACAAATTCAGGATCGGCCAAACCGTATACCCGGAGCGCTCCTTTGCGATGCCCGGCGGTGCGTATGTCGTCACAGCAAGGCTACCAGAACGCGACGGCGAATTTGAATATCGGATAAAGAGCGTGAATGAGCCACACGAGCGCGCCGTGCTCGAAAGCCAATTAAAAACCACTTTATAAGGTGTGGGTGGGAAAGTGCCGCGCGGGTGACACAAGGCCGCCGTTGCGAGTAAAAAAAAGCCCCGGCCGTATGACCGGGGCCAAGTCGTCTGACAATGCCCGGCCAGACGTTACCGGACACCTCTTTAGTGTGGCGCGAGAACCGTTCCACCGACGCTAGGTCAACCGATAGAATTTTAGTCGCATTTGATCTTCGCAAGCGGTTGCCGGCCGATGCAGGCTAGAAAAATGGCCCCGGCGGTGTGGCTGAGTGCCGGAGCCAAGCTTTCCCCAAGAACCATCTGTAAACTGACGCCGGCCTGGGGCGTCAGTCCGACGGATTGATTCGCATTGTACCAGCCACGCAAAGTTTTGGAACGGCGGTCGCTCCTCAAAACATGTTCAGGCATGCGATCATCATATAGAAGTTTAGTTGCGTATGCCTGCGCCAATTTGCGCGCCTCTCGCCGTTGCCATTGGGTGCTATGTCGCTCCGATGCGGCCGGGACGCTTTATTCGAGTTGGCAAATATCGGGGCGATCCTAAGATGGTCGCCTATATCGTGGCGATTACCGATCCCGCCGCCGCGCTCGAACTTATCAAAGCGAAAGTTGCAACCCTGGCGGATGATGTGAATGACATGGGCCGCGTAAGCGAAGCCCTTCTCGTCGCGCTAAGGCTATCGCCGGGTGATTTTGTTCGCGCTGACGGCGCTTCCGCCTCAAAGCATGATCCGGAAAATCCAGAACGCTGAGTCGATAACTCCCACCCAAAACGAGAGAGACCCTGATCGCAGGGGAAACGCGACCAGGGCCTATCCCCCGGCGCTGATCCCAGCTGGTGCCGCCGCGCTGTTCGGGCGACGGAGTCGAATGAGACCGGCAGCCCATCCTAAGCAAAACGTGGCTGGCGCCGCAACCGGCCAAAGTGTCAGCTTAAAATTCCGGGCCGTTGATTTGCATCGCGATCGTCGTTCTTGTCGGCCTCCTGACGAGCTTATACCAGTCCTCCCCCAACCGCAGCCAGAAGCCTTTATCCTCCTGCTTCGTGGATCGGGCGGCCCGCTGCCGGGCTTCTTCAGCGTCCCTGCGGAACCGGTCGGCGTTGCTCAGATTTGGCTCCTAGCCGGGTCACAATACGCCAACTCAAGGCGTCCTATCGCTCAAATGTTATCAGGGCCGCACGCTTTAAGAGTTTCGGATCGCGCTGGCCTTTCCTGGCCGCCTCAATGATTCGCAGGGCGATTAGCTCGCGGGCAGTTTCGGATTGCGGGCTTTTCTCTAAGCAAGCGGCGTCAAAAGCTTCGCCCATGGCGCGTGTGGTCTCGTCGTCAAAATCTGATCGTCCGCGGATAAAATGTGTGATCGACATCGCCGCTCCAAACTAGCGGTGGTACGCCGATACCCGCAACCGCCGTGTTCAGGTTTGCACAGCTAATGCCGTTTACGATTTGTCCATTCCACAACGTCGGTCAGTAGATATGGGAAATTAGGAGAACCAGCTTGTGCGGCCACCTTTTATAACGAAAGGCAGGCCAGAAAAATGACCCCGGCAGCGCGGCCGCGCCGGGGCCAAGCTTTCCCCCAGAACCATCTGTAAACTGACGCTGGCCTAGGGCGTCAATCCGACGGATTGATTCGCATTGTACCAGCCGCGCAAAGTTGTGCGAATAGGGACGACCGGTGCCAAGCGAGCCGACGGCGAGCTGCTAATCGACCAATGAGGATTTCCGTTTCACCCGCCATGCCCAAATTCAATCCCGAAGATATCAACCTCCAAACCGTTCTGGTTAAGGACGGAGATCGATCCTTCACGCCGATGGTGTGCCCGAGTCTTGCCGAGGCCGTTATAGAAGTCGCTCGCTGGTCTGAGGCCGAACAAGCAAAAGCGCGATTTAGGATCACCGGGAAGGACAAGGGATATGAATACTCGTGGGCTGAGATTCCCGTCGACTAATGGAAAGTGCCGGGTTGCGGAGGACGCTCGCGATGAAGGCTTGATTATGTTCACGCTGGACCAGGCTGAACGACCGGCCGAGTCTCTCAAGAAAAATGCTACGAGGGTTCTGCCAGCCGGGCCGTTGACGCGAGCCGCTTGCCCCGCGTTTCCCAATTGCGATTTTAACCAACGCTTAGTGTTTAAGATGCGGTCGTAAAGAAACGTGGTATAGTTCTTTTGTTGGCGGCGGTTAGTGAGAATGATTGAGGCCCATTCTCAACTGCTAATATCCCTTCAGAGTAACCCACGAGCGCTCGCGACCGCCGCGGGCGCTCGACCAATTGCAAGGCCGGCACCGGGATCTAATGACGGTCGGCGGGCAACCTACGTAAAAGCCCTCATTCTTTTTTAGAGCTGCATAAGAACGGCAAAGATATAATTGGCCATGGCGCAAGTTGTCAGCCGATTTTGCAGGAGCGAATCCGGAGCGACCGCTATCGAATATGCCCTGATCGCGGGCTTTATTTCGATCGTGATTGTCGGCGCCGTGCATACGATCGGCACAAGCCTAAACGTTACATTTTCAAGCGTCGCCAGCGGGTTAAAATAATACAGACTCGGCTGGCAAAATGCTGGCTGGGCTTTTCCTGGGCCTCGCTCGGCCTTGTCCTGCCCTGACGGCAACCGCTCATACTGCACGATTCTGTTGGCCGCGCCACGCATCCCGATTGGGGCATAATGTGCCCCGCCAGTGGCCCCGAACCGCGGGGTCGAAGGGCTGCTATAACGGTCCGGGGCCTTGGCTGCGCTAGGCGGTACGATACCTAGCGAGCCGATTTACCAACCTCTCTAGCTTTCCGACGTTCCCGCTTGATGTTGCTGCAAGAGGGCGGGCAGCTTCGCTATATTCGCCGCTATCCGCCACGCCTCGTCTTTGCTGAGCAGCCTGGCGGCCGATCGCCGGCTACGCCCGCACCTCAATCCCTCTGCGGCGCTGGCTAGCGACGAACGCGGCCTTCACGGAACTGAGCGCGGCACTCTGGCGTCAAATTGCGAATGTTTCGAAGCAAACAGGATTTTACGCGCGTTTGGTCCGAAATGTCGGCGGCGCAAAGACGTAAGGCGTCACCCGCGCAAGCCATATCGGGGTTGGCACCGGAAGCGCTAAGGGTCGAGCTCAGCACCACGCTGAACAGCGCAGCAGTCAGTAAGCGCGAACGCCGCTTGATCCTCCCGGTGACGGAGGTTTCCATGAATAAGATTATGCTGAAATTCCCGACCGGTTTCGGTGAAGCTGTGAAGCAGGTCTTTGTTGGTGGTGCCCGCGTTGCCTCTCCCGACCTGCAAAATTTTAGCGACAAAGGCTTGGAGGATATCGGGCTCGTTCGCCTCAGGACAGATTTTTGAGGCGACCAGCCGTTTTATCTGCAGTAGCAGGCGCGACAGGCGGCGGGACCAATCGCTTGATCGGCACCGCAACACCGCCGTGACCAGCCTCATTCCCACGTTGTCGTGCCGTTCATGCCGGCCGAACGCGCCATTTGCCGAGCTCGTGCGGCTTTCGCGCACCAGGGTTTGCGGACGAGACGCGCGAGGAGCATCGGCGGCAGGTGTTGGGCGGATAGAGGCCGCAACGCGACTTCCGCTCTTACCTCAAGAGCCGACATTCTTCCGGAGCGCGGTAACTGTCGTGATGGGCCAGAACCGGACGTTCGACGGATTGCTGCCAACTCAGCTTGTTTCGCGAGTTTGCGTTGGCAGATCAGATGGAGGCGGGAAGCCTCTCGGAGCAAGTACCAGATCGAGACGCCATCCCGAATCTTTCTGGTCGGCCGCCAAACGCTTCACGTAGTCCCAATTGTGCCGGATCTCAATAAGGCGCGCCAATTCCTTTCCCACTACTGTTAGGAAGCTCCATTGGATGCGGCGGTCCAAATCTCTTGAATAGCAGCAAGTATGGCTCATAAGTGATTAGAATATTTTCGTTGTTAGGTTCGTCAATTTTCCAGCCCGCATTGGTATCTGGAGCAACTAGCCCGCACGCGGCGAGGGTCAGAAAGGACGAATACGTCACGCCGAAGGGCGGAGCAGCCTGACTATCAGGTCCGCGATAAACAAACTGGCCCTGAAAAACCAGATTTCCGAGGATCCCAAATTGTTCGGCTTCGCTTGCAAGAAGTGTCTTTAGTGTGAAGAGCGAGCGTATGGAAAAGGAGCCTGGATTTTGAGCTTCACCGGCGAGAACGCGCCCCCACAGCTCACGCATGTTATTATCGCTCGCATTTTTGCGCATATCGACGAATTCAGCCATCCAGTCGTCTGTTGGCTTTCCTACCGGTTGCGACACACCTCCTGCGGAGCCAAGTTCGATAACGTGCTCAATGGCAGCGACAGTTATTTCTTCGATGTTCTCTTGTCGGCGAGCCATGCTGTCCGCAATGCGGCGTCTCGCGCGTGCATCTAGAGCCTCTTCTTGAAGCGCCGTGTCTACTGCAATTTTGAGGTCTGTTTGGGCTAGAAGTGTTCGGCGGTGCGCGTCTAGCGTATTCGTCCACGAATTGGCCGAAATATCGGCGCCCGTTCTGAAGTCTTTGCAATTGCAGCCCTGATTGACTGATCTGAACTACCGGTTTTTTTAGTTGGCGACCGACGATTAAGAAAATCGGCGATTACAGCCTGTTTGCGATCGAAGGTCTGCGCCTCGCGGTGAACGGTGACGCCGTTTTGCTTGATGACGATCTGCGCGGTATAGGCCTTCGAGTCGTCTTTGCGAGTTCGTACAGTTATCGTTCCCATCGGTACGACTGCCTTTTTTCGGGAGCAGAGTGGCCTTGGTGAGTTGGTTCAATTCCCGCGAAATCGGTGCTTTCTGGTACGACATCGCTCGATCAGTACGAATTTTGTCGTACCATGGGCGGCAAAATAGGTCAAAATCGGCCGAAAACGGTACGACATAAGCCCTAACTGAAGTTAACGAAGTGACTGATAAAACTGAAAAATCGCAGTATAGTTGGTCCCGCCGATTCTCAGTCGCTCCG
>CAWARC010000019.1:0-167222 GCA_963784325.1 uncultured Alphaproteobacteria bacterium
TCCACGGATTGGTCGCCATATGTGCCACCTCGGCGTCGCTCTTGAGCGCAGTGACGACCATGTAGAAGGGCGGGATCAGAAAGAAGATCGCGAAGAGGATCAGGAACACATACGACGTGATCAACGCCCAGCGGCGATTGCGGCTGAGGCTGGCGCGGACACCGAGACGTTCTGCGGGGCGCGGGCGGCGAGGGCGGCCGTGCTCATCCGATCTCCCTGCCGCGCTTGCGCACGCCGCGCAGGATGAAGATCGCCGCGAAGGCGAGGATCGGGAACATGAACAGCGAGGTCGCGGCGCCGAGCGGCAGGTCGCCGGAGCGGATGCCGAGCATGAAGGAGTAGGTCGCGAACACATGCGTCATGTTGCGCGGGCCGCCCGCGGTCATGATCTGCACGATGTCGAAATTGGCGAAAGTGACGATCAGCGAGAACAGCACGGTGATGGCGATGATATTGCGCATCATCGGCAGCGTGATGTGGACGAATTTCTGCCAGGCGTTGGCGCCGTCGATGGCGGCGGCCTCATAGAGCTGCTCCGGCACCGATTTGAGCGCCGCCAGATACATGATCAAAAAGAACGGCGCGCCGTACCAGACATTGACCAGGATGACGGAAAAGCGCGCCCAATAGGGACTGCTCAGCCACGGGACTTCGCTCGAAGCCGAGGCTGCGAGAGGATGTAGTTGAACGCGGAGTGGGTCGGATCGAACAGCCACCACCAGCCGAGCGACGACAGCGCCAGCGGAATGACCCACGGCACCAGCAGCATGCCGCGCCACTTGCGCTGGCCCTTGACCGGCAGGTTGTTGATCAGGTGCGCGGTGATCAGCCCGATCAGCGCTTTGAAGAACACCGCGCTGAGCGCGAAGATCGCGGTCTGCTCCACCACCATCCAGAACACGTCGCGCGACAGCAGGAAGCTGAAATTGCCGAGCCCGATGAAACGGGTCTGCGCCTTGTTCAGCATCGACAGATAGATCGAGTAGAACGCCGGATAGAGGACGAGGCTGGCGATGATGACGATCAGCGGCAGGCACATCAGGAAGGCGATCGGTCGAGCGGCGGCGCATGAACAGCCGCAAGTTCTGGCTTGCCGGACGAGTCGCAAGCCGGCGCCTTGCAGTCCTGGCGACCAGGTCTGGACGGTGTCTGCCATTCACGCCGCCGATCCCTTCGGATCGGCCTCCCATCGCGTTTGACCTCGACCTGCACATGCCGGCCCGCCAAGGCCGGCATGCGCTTCGTCGGCGAACCGGAAGGACAGCGCTTAGGCGCGCAGAGTGCCTTCGAGCTCGTTCTCGGCCCACTTGATCACGTCGTCGATCTTCTCGTTGCCCTGCGTGACCTTGGCGACCATCACGGTGTTGATCGCCTGGTTGTAGATCTGCGCGCCGACTTCGGATCGCGCCGGCGCGCCGGCGATCGAGGTCTGCTCGTCGCCGCGCGGCGGATAGCCATAGACGGTGCCGACCGGCGGCTCGACCGTCTTCCAGGTGTCGAGGTCGTACATGGTCTTGAACGACGGCAGGTCGTAGCCGGACGAGGCCTGCAACGAATTTGGCCACCGACTCGCTTCTGCGAGATGATAGAGTCAGCAGATCCTTCGCCGCCGACTTGTTCTTCGAGAAATTCCACAAGCCGTAGAATGACGGCAGCTGGCCGACGAACCGGCCTTTCGGGCCCTTCGGCATCGGATGGGTCCAGCAATCCGCCGCCACTGTCGGGTTGTCGCGCTTGGCGACCGCCCAGGCGCTCGGCGGGTTCATGATGCTCGAGCCCTTGCCGGAAATGAGCCAGCGGTTGTTGCCGGCGTCGTCCCAGGCGTAAACCTCCGGCGGGTTCACCGCCATCAGCTTCTTCAGATATTCCAGCGCCGCGCGGGTCTCGTCGGAGTTGATCTTGATGTTGTCCTTGGCGTCGACCATGACCACGCCGTAGGAATTGAACAGCGCGCCGACCCAGTCGACGGCATCGCTGGTCTGGCCCATCGGCAAGCCGACCGGGAAGCCGGCCTTGTAAAGCTTTTGCGCCGAGGTCGAGATAGGTATCCCAGGTCCAGGTATCGGTCTTGGCCTTGTCCCATTTCGCTTCGTCGGCCGGGAACAATTCGGTCACGTCGATGCCGGCATGTTGCTTGTAGAGGCTCGATACGCGAGCAGTCGGCTTAACCTGGCATCCCCGCGTCGCCGATACCGCGCGCCAGGTGCCTTTGATCTTGCCGAGATACTCAGGCACCGGGCTGATCGGGCCGTATTGCTTGATAAGCTCGGCGTTGATGTCGTCGAGCGGCTCGAGCTCGTTCTGATGGATGCGGATATTCCAGTCGCGGTGGGACATGATGTCATGGCCGGTGCCGGCTTGCGCCTCGGCAGCCGCCGTCAGCTTGTCCTTGTCGCCCTGCGACGTGATGTAGTCGATCTTGACCTCGACGTTGTTCTGCGCCGCCCCATTCGTTGCAAACGGCGGTGAAAGTGTCATTGGCGCCGGGCACCCAATGGTCCCAGACGCCGAGCGACAACGAACCGGCCGCGTAAGCGCCCCTGACATAAGGCGCTGTGAGCGCAGCGGCGGAACCGAGCGCCGCGGATTTAAGCAAGCTGCGGCGGCTAGGGCGCGATTTCTCAACAAGACGCGAGATGGTCATGCAATCCTCCCTGTCGGCGCCATGATTATTTTTGGATTTTGCTGGCGTAAGGAAAAACATACTCTCATCGCGGGAAGCCGGCTAGTGTTTCGATTGCCGGGATCAAGGCGCGGTGGGCGGGTTTCCACCCGCCCGCGCGGAGCCCGGTCAGTCTTGCGAGTGATGGTGGCGACCCCGGCTGGATTCGAACCAGCGACCTTCAGCTTAGAAGGCTGTTGCTCTATCCCCTGAGCTACGGGGCCGCGTGAGGCGAACATATAGTAAAATAACCGCCCGAACGCCCGGTAAATTACATTTACGGCAAGGGACCATCGACGGCGGCGCCTTCAATTCCGCTTCGCCTTTTCGGCCATGACCGCGACACGATCGTTCCTCACTGCGGCGCGGGGCAGGACATTGGGCGGCGCTTCCCCGCTGTGGCGTAATTCACTATTGTCGGCTGGGATTTAGGACCATATGCCGAAGTCGTTGGGCCGGCGTTTCGCTCCGGCTTTTGCGGCGGTATTCGGATAAATGGCGCGGCCAAGATAAGCGGCAAATGAGCACGACCAGCAGCTGGGGATTGCGGTCCGACTGGCCTGCCAAAGGCTTTAACGGGCTTTTCGATTATGCCGCGGGCTCGCACCGCCGGGCGGTGGCATTATTGATGCTGGTCACGCTCTTGGCCTTCCTTCCCGGCTTCTTCCAAATCCCGCCGGTCGATCGTGACGAAGCCTATTTTGCCCAAGCCACCAAGCAGATGATCGAGACCGGCGATTATGTCGACATCCGCTACCAGGACGATGTGCGCTATCGAAAGCCGGTCGGCATCTACTGGCTGCAGGCGGCGGTGGTGAACACAGCGAGCGCGCTTGGCCTGCCTAATGCGGACACCACGATCTGGCTCTATCGCGTGCCGTCCTTGTTCGGCGCCATCGGGGCGGTGCTGGCGACCTATTGGTGCGCGCTCGCCTTTGTCAGCCGGCGCGGCGCGGTGCTTTCCGCATTGATGATGGCGGCTTCCACTATCCTCGGCGTCGAGGCGAGGCTCGCCAAGACCGATGCCGTCCTGCTCTTCACCGTCGTTCTCGCCATGAGCGTCTTGGCGCGCGTCTATCTTGCACCGCGCCGCAATGAGACGACGCCCGGTCTCGGCCTGCTCGCGGTGTTTTGGACCGCGATTGCGGTCAGCATCTTGGTCAAGGGACCGCTCATTTTGATGGTCGTCGGGTTGGCTGCGGCGACCTTGTCAATTCTCGATCGCTCCGCGCGCTGGCTGTTGGCGCTGCGGCCGTTGCCCGGCATCGCCTGGATGTTTCTGCTGGTTCTGCCGTGGTTCATCGCCATTTACTGGCGCGTCGGCAGCCAGTTCCTGGTCGCTTCGGTCGGCGAGGATATGCTGGCCAAGGTCGCAAGCTCGCAAGAAGCGCACGGCGCACCGCCGGGCCTCTACGTGCTTTTGTTTTTTGCCACGTTCTTTCCAGCATCGATGCTGGCGGGTTTGGCGGCGCCTGCCGTTTGGGCGGTGCGCCGCGAGCCCGCCGCGCGCTTTCTCCTGGCCTGGCTGGTGCCGTCCTGGATCGTATTCGAGCTGGTGGTGACCAAGCTGCCGCATTATGTGCTGCCGCTCTATCCGGCGATCGCCATTCTGATCGCCGGCGCCGTGGAGACGCGGGTGTTGTCGCGACGGATCTGGCTGGTGCGCGGCATCCTGTGGTGGTTTTTGGTGCCGGTGATCGTCAGCGTGATCGCGGTGATCGCCGCGGTGGTGATCGATCGCGAGCTGGCGCTGCTCGCTTGGCCGTTCTTTGCCGGGGCGATCGTGTTCGGATTGTTTGCGTGGCAGCTCTACGACGATGACGGCGCCGAACGCGCCTTCATGCGGGCCACGGTCGCATCGGTGCTGATGGCCTTCGGCATGTATGCCGTGGTCGTGCCGTCGTTGACGCCGGCGTTTCCGAGCGTTGCGCTGGCGCAGGTGCTGCACAGTTCCGGTTGCTCGGATCCGATCGCCGCCTCGACCGGCTACCAAGAGCCGAGCCTGGTGTTCCTCGCCGGCACCAAGACACGCTTCACCGACGCCGACGGCGCCGCCGATTTCCTGAGCGGCGGCAATTGCCGCTTCGCCTTCGTCGACGCGCCGCAAGAGCGCGAATTCGCGTTGCGCGCCGAGGCAATCGGGCTGCGCTACAATCGCGGACCGCGCATCGAGGGCTACAACATCAGCATCGGGCGGCCCATTACCATCGCGGTGTTCCAATCGGCAGGTACGCCGTGAATGGGCCGGATCTGCCGTCCGACGAATTGTCAGTCGTAGGCAGGACCGATCCCGCTCGCGAGCGAGGCGCGCTCGAGCGGCTGTCACACAATGCGCTGAAAAATCTCGAACGCTGGACTCTCGCCGTCGCGCCGCCGCCGACCGCCAGAATGCTCCGACTGTCCCTGCCTACGCTCGCCGCCACGGCGGTGACGCTGTACGTGGCCATCGCCTCGATGTTTGCGATCGATGCCGCGGCCAGCGATTGGGCACGCCACGAACCGGACTGGGTCCGGGACATGTTCGAGCACATCACCAATTTCGGATTGTCCGGCTGGTTCCTTATTCCGTTCGCCGCCATTGTGCTGGCTTTGGCCGCCGTAGTGTCGCCGGCATTGTCGCGGCGCTCGCAAGGCGTGCTCACCGCGCTTGCCGCACGGTTTGGCTTTTTGTTCCTGGCGATCGGGGTGCCGGGCCTGTTCGTCGCCATCGTCAAGCGCCTGATCGGGCGAGCACGGCCCTATGTCGGCGGTGACGGCCACGACAACCCGTTTCTTTATAGACCGTTTGTGTGGCGGCCCGATTATGCCAGCATGCCGTCGGGGCATTCCACGACGGCGGTGTCGGCCGCGATCGCGATCGGCGCGATTTGGCCCCGCAGCCGCGTCGTCATGTGGCTCTATGCGCTCGTCATCATGGTCAGCCGCGTCGCGGTGCTGGCGCACCATCCGAGCGACGTCATCGCCGGCGCCCTGACCGGCGCCGCAGGCGCCTATCTGGTGCGGCGCTGGTTCGCGGCGCGGCGGCTGGTTTTTTGCGCGCGCGACCTGCGTGCCTATCCGGGGCCGTCATGGCGGCGGGTCAAGGCGGCGCTTGGTGAGGCCATCCGCACCGCCTAGTCCGAGCCTCCGGAACAGCCTGAACCGCCATGCGATTGAACCCAGGCGGGATGCCGCTTAGAAGCTTGCGCCATGTCAGACGACAATCCGGAAAACGATTTCCAGAGCTACGGGGGCAAGGCCGTACCCGCGCTATCGGTGGTCGTGCCGGTGCGCAACGAGACCGGCAATGTCGCGCCGCTGGTCGCCGAGATTGCCCGTGCCTTGCAAGGCAGGGCGTTCGAGGTCGTCTATGTCAATGACGGCTCCACCGACGCGACCGAACTGGAACTGCGCGGCCTGATGGCGGAGCGGTCGTATTTGCGGCAAATCCGGCACGAAAAATCGTGCGGTCAGTCGGCCGCGGTGCGCACCGGGGTCGCCGCGTCGCGTGCGCCGATCGTGGTCACGCTTGACGGCGACGGCCAGAACGATCCGGCCTTCATTCCCGCGCTTGTCGCTGCGCTGGAAGCGGGGGCGCCGCGCGTCGGGCTGATTGCCGGCCAGCGTGTCGGCCGCAAAGCGACTGGATTTAAAAAATTGCAGTCGCGCATCGCCAACGCGGTTCGCAAAACCGTGCTCAAGGATGGCACCCGCGACACCGGATGTGGGCTTAAGGCCTTCCACCGCGACCTTTTCTTATCGCTGCCTTATTTCGACGGCTTGCATCGTTTTCTGCCGGCGCTCGTTCGCCGGGAGGGCTTCGACATCGGCTATGTCGACGTCGTCGACCGTCCACGAGCCCATGGCACGTCGAATTACGGTTTCTGGGACCGGCTATGGGTCGGCATTCTCGACCTCGCCGGCGTGTGGTGGCTCATCCGGCGCAGAAAGCGCGTGCCGCAATCGCAGGAGATTTCCCTTGCTCGTTGATATGCAACACGCCGTCGGTACCTATTTGGTGGATGTTTTCTTCACCAGGCTGGATTGGTGGGTGGTGCTGGGTCTCGTCGCCCAAGGCTTATTCACGATGCGCTTCATCGTGCAATGGATCGCCTCCGAGCGGGCCGGACACAGCGTCATCCCGACCGCGTTCTGGTTTCTTTCAATCGGCGGCGGCCTTTTGCTCCTCGTCTATGCGCTTTATCGCAAGGATGCGGTGTTTATCGCCGGTCAGGCGTTCGGCACCTTTGTCTATCTGCGCAATCTTTATTTCGTCTTGCGGGATCACAAAGCGACCAGCGTGGTCTAGGCAAAAATTACATTGCGGCCGCGAGCGCGGCAAAGCCGCGCTCAAGATCGGCGGTCAGATCCTCGACCGCCTCGAGCCCGATATGGAAGCGCACGGTGGGCCCACCCGGCTCCCAGCGCGTCGCAGTACGCAACGGCGTGCAGTCGAACGGTATCGCCAGGCTCTCATAGCCGCCCCACGAGGCGCCGATGCCGAATAGCTCCAGCGTATTGACGAAGGCGTGGTAGGCCTTCTTTGGCACCGGCTTGAGCACCATGCTGAACAGCCCCGACGCGCCGGTGAAATCCCGCTTCCACAGCGCGTGGCCCGGATGGCTCGGTAGCGCCGGGTGGAGCATGCGCAAAACCTCAGGCCGGCCTTCGAGCCAGCGCGCCACCGCCAGGCCGGATTGATAATGGCGGTCAAGCCGGATGCCGAGCGTGCGCAAACCGCGCAGGCCGAGATAGACGTCGTCAGGCCCTTCGCACAGGCCGGTCAGACGCACGGTGTTTTTCAATTCCGCAACCGTAGCCGCATTGGCCGAAACGGTGCCGAGCATGATGTCGGAGTGGCCGCCGATATATTTGGTGCCGGCCTGGATGACGAGATCGACACCATGATCGAGCGGCCGGAAATAGAGCGGCGTCGCCCAGGTATTGTCCATCAGCACCAGCGTACCATTGGCGTGCGCGGCTTTGGCGATCGCCGCTACGTCCTGCATTTCGAAGGAGAGCGAGCCCGGCGATTCCAGATAGACGGCGCGCGTGTCCGGCTGCAGCAGCGCGGTGATGCCGGCCCCGATGCCGGGATCGTAATAGCTGGTAGTGACGCCGAGCCGTGACAGGATCTGCCCGCAAAAATTCCGGGTCGGCCCGTAGGCGCTGTCGGTGACCAGCACATGGTCGCCGGCACGCACGACCGACAGCATGGCGGCCGAAATCGCCGCAAGCCCGGACGGCAACAGCGATACGCCGGCGCATTGCGACCCTTCGAGCTCCTGCAGGGCAAGTTCGAGCGCTTCGGTGGTCGGCGTGCCGCGGCGGCCGTATTGATAGCGCGCGCGATGGGCGAGGAAATCCTCGGCATTGGGGTAGAGCACGGTCGAGGCGTGATAGACCGGCGGATTGACGAAGCCGTGATAGGAGGGGGGATCACGACCCGCAGACACTAATTTCGTCGCGGTGTGCCGCGACCGCGGCTCCCCGTCGTTTCCTTTATCGTTCATGGTTCTATCTCGGCTCGATTCCACTTAACCGGCATGTTTCGCGCATTACCCCGGGATTGAGCGCTTTCGTCAACCCCTTGACCTTAAAGCGCGATCGTTCTCAGATGCGAGTGACTGGACCGTCAGGTCGCCATCCTAGGCGCGCTTAATCGCGGGGCGTTTGCGCGCACCTCATGCTGAAAGGCCAAATCATGATTAGCATCATGAAACGTGCAGCCACGGCTTTCGCTATTGCAATGGCGTTTTCGTTAGGCGCGCAAGCGGCCTGGGCCCAATCGGCGACGCTCAAGGCCGTCCAGGACCGCGGCATGCTCAATTGCGGGTCGAACGGCCAGTTGGCCGGCTTCGGTATGCCCGATCCGCAAGGCAATTGGACCGGATTTGACGTCGATTTCTGCCGCGCAATCGCTGCGGCGATCTTCAACGATCCGACCAAAGTCAAATTCGTGCCCTTGATTGCCGCCAACCGCTTCACGGCACTGCAATCCGGCGAAGTCGACGTCTTGTCGCGCAACACGACCTGGACCATGGAGCGCGATACCACGCTCGGTCTCGACTTTGCCGCGGTAAATTTCTACGACGGCCAGGGATTTATGGTGCGCAAAGCGCTGAAGGTGAATTCCGCGCTCGAGCTTAACGACGCTTCGGTCTGTGTGCAGCAAGGCACCACCACCGAGCTCAATCTTGCCGATTATTTTCGGCAAAACAACATGTCGCTCAAGAGTGTGACCTTCGCGACCCTGGATGAAGCGATCAAGGCTTACAATTCCAGCCGCTGCGACGCTTTCACCACCAATTCATCGGGACTGTACGCCTCGCGGCTGCAGCTTGCCGATCCGAACGCCAATATCGTGCTGCCGGAGATCATCTCCAAGGAGCCGCTCAGTCCGGCAGTCCGCCAGGGTGATGATGCCTGGGAAGACATCGTACGCTGGACGCATTATGCGATGGTCGATGCCGAGGAGCTCGGCGTCAACCAGCACAATGTCGACGATATGCTCAAATCCGACGCGCCGGATATCCGCCGCCTTCTCGGTGTCGAGGGCCAATTCGGCCAAGCGCTCGGACTGACCAACGACTGGGGCTACCGCATCATCAAGGCGGTCGGCAATTACGGTGAAAGCTTCGAGCGTAACGTCGGTCAGGGTTCGCCGTTGAAGATCGCCCGCGGCCTCAACGCGCTGTGGACCAAGGGTGGCTTGCAATACGGCCTGCCGATCCGCTGAGCCGGCGGCGTTTGCCGGCCGTGGCTGCCGCGGTCCCGCCAATGCCGAAGTCCGTTCGATCGTCGCCCTCGTTGCAAGCCGCGCGGCGGAGCGGAAACATCGCGCTGCAAGTCGGGCTGGTCGTCATCGTCGGCGGGATCGCTTATGCCGCGATTCACAACGCGGCGCAGAATCTCGCCCACTCCCATATCATCTCGGGCTTCGGCTTCTGGAACAATACCGCCGGTTTCGACATCAGCCAGACGCTGATCGGATATTCAGCCAGCACCTCGACTTTCGGCCGCGCCTTCTGGGTCGGCCTTCTCAATACGCTTTTGGTCGCCGGCCTCGGTATCGTCTTTGCGACGGTGCTTGGCTTTGCCATCGGCATCGCACGGCTGTCGCGCAATTGGCTGGTGGCGCATCTCGCCGGCGGTTACGTCGAGTTGATCCGCAACGTGCCGCTCTTGTTGCAGTTGTTGTTCTGGTACAATTCAGTTCTGCGCGCGTTGCCGCTGGTGCGCGGCAGCGTGGCGTTTCCTGGCGGCGGCCTTCTCAACAATCGCGGGCTGTTTCTGCCGCGGCCGCAAATCGCCCCGGGCTTCGGCTACGTCCTCATCGCGCTCGCTTTCGGCATCGCAGCGAGTATCGCCTTGCATCTTTGGGGTCGCCGCCGTCAGGCTCGAACCGGCGAGCCAATTCGGATCGTTTGGCCGGCGCTCGGCCTTATTGTCGTCATGCCAGCCGTCATCTTCTTGGTCACTGGCTCACCGCTGACCTTCAGCGTCCCGACGATGGGTCGCTTTAATGTCACGGGCGGCGTCGAAATACTCCCCGAGTTCGCCGCGCTGCTTGTGGCGCTGTCGGTCTATACCGCAGCCTTTATCGCCGAAGTGGTGCGAGCGGGCGTGATGGCGGTGCCGCACGGCCAATCCGAGGCGGCGCAGGCGCTCGGCTTGCGGCCCGGCACGATGCTGCGGTTCGTCGTTGTCCCGCAAGCCATGCGCGTTATCATACCGCCGTTGACCAGCCAATATCTCAATCTGATCAAAAACTCCTCGCTGGCGGTCGCTATCGGCTACCCCGATCTGTTCCAGGTGTTTGCCGGCAGCGTGCTCAATCTCACCGGCCAGGCGGTCGAAGTCGTCGCCATCACCATGGCGGTCTATCTGTCCATCAGCCTGGTCACGTCGCTGCTCATGAATCTCTATGGGTATGCGCTTGCCGTCGAGGAGCGCTGACGGCGATGGCGGGAACGGCGGAGCGGAACTATTTGCGCGCCGTGCCGGCGGAACGGCTGCCGCCGCCGGCGGAGCGGGCCGGTATGCTCGGCTGGCTGCGGGAAAATCTATTTTCTTCGCCCGGCAATATCGCGCTGACGCTGCTCTGCATCCTTTTCATCGCCTGGGCGGCGCCGCCTTTGCTGCGATTTTTCTTGTTCGATGCGGTGTGGTCGGGAAGCGACCGCGAGGCTTGCTTGGCTTCGCCGGCGAACCCTGAGCCCGGCGCCTGTTGGGCTTTTGTCCGCGTGTGGTTTTCCTATTTCGTTTACGGCTTCTATCCGTTTGCTGAGCGCTGGCGTGTGGACGTGTTCTTCCTGGCGTTGGCATTTGGCATCGGCTGGCTGGCTTGGCTGTCGGCGCCGCGCCGTGACCTCGCCGCCGTCTATTTCTTCATCGTGCTGCCGGTCCTGTCCTATGTCTTTTTGAGCGGGGCGCCGCACCTTGGCCTCATCGACATCCCCACGGCGCTCTGGGGTGGCATCCTGGTCACAGTCGTAGTCGCGACCGTGGGCATCGTGGCGTCCTTGCCGCTCGGTATTTTGCTGGCGCTTGCCCGCCGCTCCGATATGCCGGCGGTAAGATTTTTCGCGGTGACTTTCATCGAATTCGTTCGCGGCGTGCCGTTGATCACGGTGCTGTTCATGGCCAGCGTGATGCTGCCGCTGTTCGTTCCGGAGCGATTGTCGCCGGACAAGCTTTTGCGCGCGCTGATCGGTGTCGCGCTTTTCGCGTCGGCCTATATGGCGGAGGTCGTGCGCGGTGGACTGGCGGCGGTCCCGCGCGGCCAATACGAGGCGGCGCAAGCGCTCGGCCTTCCGTATTGGCGCATGATGGGACTTGTCATTCTGCCACAGGCCTTGCGCGTGACACTGCCGAACATCGTCAACACCTTCATCGGCTTGTTCAAGGATACGACGCTCGTCTTCATCGTCGGCATTTTCGACTTTTTAGGCACCGTCGAGGCGGCGCGCGCCGACCCGCGCTGGGCGACACCGATCACCAGCGTGACCGGCTATGCTTTCGCCGCTTTGTTCTACTTCATCTGCTGCTATGGCATGTCGCGCTATGCCAGCAACGTCGAAATGCGGCTGGCAAGAGCGCATCGGCGCTGAAGGCTTTGCGATGGTGGATCCCGGCGTGCCCCAAACTGACGCGAAAGCCGAACTGTCGGTCGAGATCGTCGGCCTGCACAAATGGTACGGCGATTTTCACGTGCTGCGGGACATCAATCTCAACGTGACGCGCGGTGAGCGCATCGTCATCTGCGGTCCTTCCGGCGGCGGCAAGTCGACGCTGCTGCGTTGCATCAACCGCCTGGAAGACTGGCAGCGCGGCCGTGTCGTCGTCGACGGTATCGAACTGACCGACGATCCCAAGCATATCGTCGCGGTGCGGCGCGACGTCGGCATGGTGTTTCAGCATTTTAACCTGTTCCCGCACCTGACGGTTCTGGAGAATTGCACGCTGGCGCCGATCTGGGTGCGGCGTATGCCGAAAAGGGACGCTGAAGAGTTGGCGATGCGCTATTTGGCGCGGGTCAAGATCCCGGAGCAGGCGCAAAAATATCCGGCGCGGCTGTCCGGCGGCCAGCAGCAGCGCGTCGCCATCGCGCGCGCCCTGTGCATGAGCCCAAACATCATGCTGTTCGACGAGCCGACCTCGGCGCTCGATCCTGAAATGGTCAAGGAAGTACTCGACACGATGGTGGAACTGGCAAACGACGGCATCACCATGCTGGTGGTGTCTCACGAAATGGGCTTTGCCCGGCAGGTTGCAGATCGCGTCATTTTCATGGACGACGGTCAGATCGTCGAGATCAACGAACCCAAAGCATTCTTCGGGCAGCCGCAACACGAGCGCACCAGGCTATTTTTGCAGCAGGTCTTGCGCTGAGCGCCACCGCTTCGCAGCACATAAAACCCGCGCACAATATTGCACGTTTGTTCATGAACATTGCCAAGCCGGAGAATTGCCAAGATGTAATTCATGCAAAAGCCTACATGTCGAAACTTTAACTTGAGTTCCGACCTTCACGGTCCATTATTTTACTCACGTTAAATCCGAGGAGGATCACATGCTCAAGCCAGTTATCGTCGCGACGGCACTCGTCGCTCTCGCCGGCACTTCATTGGTTTACGCGCAGCAGGGTTTTGGTGGACAGAGCAATCCGGGCGGCGACGGTCCGCGGTTCGAACGCCGGCACATGCCGAGCCCGGCCGATATAACTGCGTTCACCGATGCACGGATCGCCGCTCTCAAAGCAGGCCTCGAACTGACGCCGGACCAGGCCAAAAACTGGCCGCCATTCGAGCAGGCGTTGCGCGACATGGCGCAGTTGCGCATCCAGCGCATCCAGGCCCGTCTGGCGGGCGAGCAGCAGCAGGCGCCGACCACCCCGTTCGACCGGCTGGAGCGCCGCGCCGACGCCATGGCCAAGCGTAGCGCGGCCCTGAAGCAGGTCGCCAACTCCGGTGCGCCGCTCTATCAAAGCCTCAACGACGATCAGAAGGGACGCTTCATGAAGCTCGCGCGGATTTTGCGGCCGCACCCGCGCATGCACGCGTTCATGGAGCGCGGCTGGCGGCAGGGTGAAGGTTATGGCCGCGGCGGCGAAGGCTTGCAGCACGGCCGCCATATCGGCCAGACCAATGAAGGCAACGATGCCGATCAGGGCTCGCAGCTCTAGCGACCGGTTCGATTTTACCGGCGCCCGCGCAATTCCCTCCCTGCAGCGGGCGCACGAGGGAGGCCGCAGGACTTGTGCCTGCGGCCTTCGCATGTGTCGCCCCGGCCTTAGCGGACTTGCCGCACGTTTGGACCGGCATTATGTGAAGATTGTGGCGGGAGCAGGAAGAGGTTTGCGATGAAACAACTTGCTTTTGCTGTTGCCGTCCTGGCTGTCGGTTTTACTGCTTCGACCCCGGCTCGTGCCGACTACGCAGTCGTTCGCTTGGACGACGGCTGGTGCAAGATCTGGTGGGATAGCGCCGACAACCCCTGGGGCGTTGGCTGGACCAAGATTGCGTATGGACTGCCGGACTGGCTCACGGCGTCGGCGACGCTCGAGGCCGCTCGTTCGCAAGGGGCGTGCCGCTAGCGCCAAACCGCGGCGAAGGATGCTGGCCGCGGTTTGCGGCTTCATCGGGCCAGCGGACCGTTGGCTTTCTTCCAGGCATTGACGCCACCGGCGATGTGGCAGGACGTTTTCAGCCCGGCGTCCTGCGCCGCTTGCACGGCCATGGCGGAGCGCTCGCCGAAGGCGCACAGGAACACGATGCGCTTGCCGGCGGCGGTCGCCAATTCGTGCAGCATGCCGCCTGAGCCGATCTCCTCCTGCAAGCCCGCATAGGGCGCGTGCAGCGCGCCCGGAATGACACCATGCTTTTCACGCTCGCTCTTCTCGCGCAAATCCACGATGGCGACGTCCGGACGGCCGAGTAACGCGATCGCTTCCGGCGGGGTCAACGCCCAGCCTTTGCGCGCCACTTCTTCCTGATGGAGGCCGACGCGCATATTGGCGGGCACCGCCACGTCCATCATTTTCGGATTGGGTAGTTTCAGGCCGTTCATCAACTCGGCATATTCGTCCATCGACTTCACTTTAAGTCGCGGATTGTGGAGCTTCTCTTCGCCGATGGTGGAGACCATATCGCCCTTATAATCGTGCGCCGGATAGACCAGCGTCGCGTCGGGCAGCTTCAAAAGCTTGTTGAAGATCGAATCGTATTGCGCGCGCGGATCGCCATTCTGGAAATCGGTGCGGCCGGTGCCGCGAATAAGCAACGTGTCACCGGTAAAAACCCGGTCGGCGAACAGATACGAATAGGAATCGTCGGTGTGGCCGGGCGTATAAAGCACGTCGAGGCGCAAACCCTCGATTTCTATGCGGTCGCCTTCGGCAACCCGCATCGAGACGATATCGGCCTTGGTGTTTTCGCCCATCACCGTGACGCAACGGGTGCGATCGCGCAGCGCGCCGAGCCCGGTGATGTGGTCGGCGTGCAGATGGGTGTCGACTGCCTTGACGAGGTTCAAGTCGAGTTCGCGGATCAGCTGCAAATAGCGGTCGACCTTTTCCAGCACCGGATCGATGATCAACGCTTCGCCGCCTGGCCTGCTGGCGAGGAGATAGGTGTAGGTGCCGGATGTGGCATCGAACAGCTGGCGGAAGATCATGGCGCATCCTCACCTTGGATGAGCGAGCGTTTTCGCCGACGCAGGCATGTTTCGGTGCGTGCCGAACCATGCGTCGCAGCAAAGTGTATAGCATGCCATCCTTCGCTGAGCATCTGGAGCTGCGTTCATGCCCGATCATCGCCAGCCATTCGCTCCTGCCTTTCTGGCCGACTGCGACCGCATTCACCGGGAATGGCATGAGCGGGCGAAATCACGCGACACCGGTGGGCTGCTCGCGCTTTACGCGCCCGGCGCGACCCTCGAGAGCCCGCTGGTACAGGCCATCTTCGATGGCTGCGCCAGCGGAACGTTGCGTGGACACGACGAAATCCAGCCATTCTTCGCGGAAGGCGCGCGGCGGCGGCCGAATGCCCTGGTGCGCTGGCATCGCACAGGAAAATGGCTCACCGATGGGGAGCGAATGCTCGTTTGGGAATATCCCCGCGCCACGCCGGATGGCGATCAGGTCGATATCCTGGAGGTTATGGAAATCGCAGACGGTTTGATCCAGCATCACCGGATTTATTGGGGCTGGTTCGGCACCGGGCTGCTGGCGCGGAGAGCGGTCGGCAAGGTGAAAACGGGCGCTGCCTAGCGGCCTTACTCCTCGTAGATCATCTTTCGCGTCATGCCGCCGTCAACGACGAAATTGGCGCCGGTGACAAAGCCCGACCGCTTTGCGTCGAGCAGCCACGCGACAATTTCGGCAATGTCCTCCGGTTTGCCGACGCGGCCGGCGGGATGCTGACTGTGATCCTTGCGCCGGAGCGCGCCATAGTTCTTGGTTTCGATCCAACCGGGGCTGACGCAATTGACCCTTACGTCGGGGCCGAGACTGATGGCAAGCGCGTGAGTGAGCGCGAGCAGACCGCCTTTGCTCGCGGAATAGGATTCGGTGTTTGCTTCCGACATCAAGGCGCGCGTCGAAGCCACGGTGACGATAGCGCCGTGCGCCTTCCGCAGCGGTTTTTCGGCGGCGCGGGCGAGGAGGAACGTCGCGGTCAGATTGGTGTCGATGACGCGATGCCATTCGGCCAGCGTCAGGCGGCGAAGGGATTTACGGATCATGATGCCGGCATTGGAAACAACGGCATCGAGCCGGCCGAAGCGGCGAACGATCGCGCCGACGGCATCGGCGACGGATTCTTCGTCGCGCACGTCGCCGTCAATGGCGAGCAGATTGCGGTTGCGCGGCGGATAGGCCCGGCGCAATCCGCTGTCCGGCAAGTCGATCACGGCGACGCACCAGCCGGAATCCAGCAGGTGCTGCGCAATGGCACGGCCGATACCGTTCGCCCCTCCGGTTACCAGGGCGACGGAATTTTTGCGCGCCATGGTTGGCTTTATTTATCTCGCTCGACCGGCAAGTCGGGACGCGAGCCCCATTCGGCCCAGGAGCCGTCGTACAGCCCCTTGGGTTCCTTACCCAGCAATTCGAGCGCGAAGGTCAAAATGGCCGCGGTGACGCCGGAACCGCAGCTGGTAATGATCGGCTTATCGAGGTCGACGCCGGCAGAGGTGAATGCCTTCGTAATCTTGTCGCGCGAAGTGAGGCGGCCGTTTTCAAGAAGCCGGTCGTAGGGGACATTGAACGCGCCCGGCATATGGCCGGAGTGCAGGCCGGGACGTGGCTCCGGAGCCTTGCCGGCAAACCGCTCCGCCGAGCGCGCGTCGACGATTTGTACGCTGTCGTCGGTGATTGCCATGCGCATGTCGTCGAGCATGGCCACGGCGCTGACGTTCATCTCGGCCGTGAATGTCTTTGGCTTAGGTTTGGCGTCGCCTTTGTCGAGCGGACGGCCTTCGCTCTTCCACTTCGGCAGGCCGCCGTCGAGGATATAAACGGAGTCCGCTCCGAACACCCGGAACGTCCACCACACGCGCGCCGCCGAGAACAGTCCGGTGCTGTCGTAGACCACCACCGTATCGCCGTCGCCGATGCCAAGGCCGCCGACGACCTCGCCGAACTGCGTGGTGCCGGGCAGCATGTGCGGCAGCTCGGTGGAATGATCGCTCACCGCTTCGATATCGAAAAAGACCGCGCCGGGAATATGGCCCTCGCGATATTCGGCGTGCGCGTCGCGCTTCTGGGTCGGTAGGAAATAGGAGCCATCGACTATGGCGACGTGAGGATCGCGCACCCGTTCGGCGAGCCAATCGGTCGAGACCAAAAAGCGGCTGGACGGGGATGGGGCAGGGGTGTTTTCGGTTCGCAACATGATTTCTCTCAATCAGCTAACGCGGATGAATTGGCGAAGTTCATTCGTAGGGAACTTTGATGCTCGGCTTGCGCTCGAGCCAGGCCGGCACCGGGAGGCTCTTCTCGCGCAGGAACTGCGGATTAAAAAGCTTTGACTGATAACGCGTTCCGTAATCCGCCAGGATGGTCACGATGGTGTGGCCCGGGCCGAGCTCCTTGGCAAGGCGAACGGCGCCGGCGACGTTGATGCCGGACGAGCCGCCGAGGCAGAGGCCTTCATGCTCGAGCAGATCGAAGATGATCCGTAGCGCCTCGGCGTCGGGAATCTGATAGGCCAGATCGATCGGCGCATCTTCGAGATTTTTGGTGATGCGGCCTTGCCCGATGCCTTCCGTGATCGAGGACCCTTCCGACTTCAGCGTGCCGGTCGTGTAGTAACTGTAGAGCGCCGCGCCCATCGGATCGGCCAGCGCGATACGAACATTCTTGTTGCGCTCTTTGAGCGCAATGCCGACGCCGGCGAGCGTGCCGCCGGTTCCTACCGCGCAGCAAAAACCGTCGATCTTGCCGTCGGTCTGCCGCCAGATTTCCGGTCCCGTCGTCTCGATGTGGCCCTGCCGATTGGCGACATTGTCGAACTGGTTCGCCCAGATCGCACCGGCCTTCTCGGTCTTCGCCAATTGCGCCGCGAGGCGTCCCGAAAGCTTCACGTAGTTGTTGGGATTGGAGTAGGGCACCGCAGGCACTTCGATCAATTCCGCGCCGCACAGCCGGAGCGTATCCTTCTTCTCCTGGCTCTGGGTTTCCGGAATGACGATGACGCTGCGGAAGCCCAGGGCATTACCGACCAGCGCGAGACCGATGCCGGTGTTGCCCGCCGTTCCTTCGACGATGACGCCGCCGGGCCGCAACTCGCGCTTTTTCACCGCGTCCTGAATGATGAACAGGGCCGCGCGGTCCTTGACCGATTGGCCGGGATTCATGAATTCGGCCTTGCCGAGGACGGTGCAGCCGGTGGCCTCCGAAACACGCTTGAGTTTGATCAGCGGAGTGTTGCCGATCGCTTCGATGATTCCGTTGGCAAATTGCATGGTTAGCGCTTTCCGGCCGGGGGAAAATAGGTGACGGTCGGCTTGGAAACAAGGCTAATGAAAATGCCGCCGATTTGCGCAACGTCCTCGAAACCATAGGGATGCAAGGGGCATCGCCGGCTACGGCTATTCACCGATTGTTTCCCGCAGACGCGCTAAGCCGCTTCAGCACAGTTCGCCCGCGTCCGGTCAGTCTGGTTCTGCGCAATGAATCTAGACGTCAATACGTTGTTTCTGGTGACCATCTACGTGGAAGCGATCCTCGGATTGCTGCTGCTGTTCGCGTGGGTCCAGAACACGGCGATCTATGCCGTGGCATGGTGGGGCTTCGCCGATTTGCTGCGGGCAGCCTCGATCATGCTGTTCGGCATGTACGGCCGGGTTTCGGATCTGATCTCCATCGATCTCGCCAACGCGGTGCTATTTACCGCTTTCGCGCTGACTTGGACCGGCGCACGCGTTTTCGACCATCGCCGGCCGCTGCCGATCCTGTTGTTCGGCGGCGCTGCACTGTGGCTGGTGCTGTGTCACGTTCCAATTGTCGCGGCGTCGTGGGACGCTCGTGTGCTCTTAAGTTCCGGCATCATCACCGCCTATACCTGGGCGGCGGCGTACGAGTTCTGGCGCGGCCGCAGCGAGCCGCTGGTGTCGCGCTGGCCGGCGATCTTCATGCTGTTCGCGCACGGTTCGCTCTATCTGTTGCGGACGCCGCTCGGCGCCATGCTGCCGTGGTCGCAAGACGGCGACAAGATGTTCCAGAGCGTTTGGCTCACCGTGCTCAGCTTTGAGGCGCTGCTGTTCACGATCTCGATCGCTTTCATCCTGCTGGCGATGGCCAAGGAGCGCACCGAATTTCGTCACCGCACCGCGGCCCTGGTCGATCCGCTCACCGGCATTTCCAATCGCCGGGCCTTTCTGCAAGACGGCGAATCGCAGCTGCGGCGGCAGGCGACCGATCCGCGCCCGATCGCGGTCATGCTGCTCGACCTCGACAATTTCAAATCGATCAATGATCGCTTCGGCCATGCCATTGGCGATCGCGTGCTGCAGCTGTTTGCCAACGTCGCAGGCAATTGCGTACGCCGCGCGGACCTGTTCGGCCGCCTCGGCGGCGAAGAATTCGCGGCCATGCTCGTCGATGCGACGCGTGAGCGGGCGATGGCGATCGCCGAGGACATCCGCCACTCATTCGCCGAGTTCGACCTACGAAGTCGAAGGCCGCCCCGTTGTCGCTACGGTGAGCATCGGTATCGTCATCAGTTACGATGCGGTCCTCGATATCTCGGCGCTGTTGGCGCAAGCCGATCATGCGCTTTATCGCGCCAAGGACAACGGCCGAAACCGCATCGAAATCGCGTCCATCGAGCTTATTCTCGATCGCGCCAAGCGCAGCGTTGCCGAACCGGTCGGCATGACCAAATCGGCCGCCCGCTCCGCCGCGTGACCGGCTACCCGCCGCTTCAGCGACCGTCCAAATAAGGGGCATGGGATACCGCCCATCGCAGCGGTGTCGAGGTTTTTCGCGTGTGCTTGCCTATCTGCGCGCAATGGTGCTGAAACCGTTGTCGACGGCAAGCTCTCCCCGCAGTGAGGGCATTTTCGGGAGAGCCGAATGAAGCGCAGCAACGATCGCATTCTGACGACGCATGTCGGCAGCCTGATCCGTCCGCCCGCCTTGCAGGAGTTCTTGCGCGCCAAACAGGCCGGCAAGCCCTACGATAAATCCGCCTATGAGACCTGCCTGCTGCGATCCGTCGCCGACGTCGTCCACAAGCAGGCCGAAGTGGGAGTAGACGTCGTTAGCGACGGCGAGTTCGGCAAATCGATCAGCTGGTCGCAATATGTTCTGGAGCGGCTCTCGGGCTTCGAGCGGCGGCCGATCAAATCAGGCGCAAATCCGTTCACGCGCGGCGTCGACCGCGAACAATTCGCCGAATTCTATGCCGAGCTCGATGCGCGCGAGGGTGTCGCGACCACGGTCGAGGCGGTTTGTGTCGGGCCTGTCAGCTATACCGGGCAGGCGGAGCTGGCGCTCGATATCGCCAATTTCAAAGCTGCGCTCAAAGACGCGAAGGTCGAAGAAGCATTCATGCCGGTGGCGGCGCCGGCGAGCGTCATTCCGGATCGCAAGAACGAATATTACAAGAGCGAAGAGGAATTGATCCGCGCGATCGGCGCGGCGATGCGCACCGAATATCGCATGATCATCGATGCCGGTTTCGTGCTGCAGCTCGACGATGCTCGCGCCGCCGTCACCTACGACCGCATGGTGCCGCCGGCGAGCTTTGCCGATTATCGCAAATGGCTCGCCATGCAGGTCGATGTGCTCAACGAGGCCATTGCGGGCCTGCCCGCCGACCGTATCCGCTATCACGTTTGCTGGGGCAGCTGGCCGGGGCCGCACACAACCGATGTGCCACTCAAGGACATTGTCGACCTCATCCTTGGCATGAAAGTGGGCGCCTATGTCATTGAAGGCGCTAATCCGCGCCACGAACACGAATGGCGGGTCTGGGAAAGCGCCAAGCTGCCGCCGGACCGCCTGCTCATTCCAGGCGTGATCAGCCACGCCACCAATGTCGTCGAGCATCCCGAACTGGTCGCCGAGCGCATAGTACGGCTCGCCCGGCTTGTTGGGCGCGAGAACATCATGGCCGGGACCGATTGCGGCTTTGCCCAGGGGCCGTTCCACCGCCGGGTGCATCCGAGCATCATGTGGGCGAAGCTCGACGCACTGGTCAAAGGCGCTAAACTTGCCAGCGCGGAACTCTGGGCTTAGCCGAAGCTCCGCAGCGAGGCCTGCCGCCGCGGCGGGGCAGGGCCTCAACCGGACGGGTTCTTGAAGCTGCCGGGATTTGTTAAGATGGACTTTCCAATAAGACCTTGAGGGAGATCGATCATGCTCGACGTCACCAAGCGAACGGCCCCCTTCGACACCGCTCGCCTCGACCGGCTGATGGACGATGCCGGGATAGACGTGCTGATCGCAACGTCGAAGCACAACATTCAATATCTGCTTGGCGGCCATCGCTCGTTCTTTTTCGAATCCATGGATGCGATGGGCTTGAGCCGTTATCTGCCGGTTTTCGTCTATGCCAAAGGCGAGCCGCAGAAGGCGGGCTTTTTCGGCCACCGCATGGATCGATTTCAAAACGAGGTGACGCCGTTCTGGGTCTCCGAGGTCAACACCAAAAGCTCGGGCTCGATCGACGCCATGGAAAAGGCGGCCGAATATGCGCGCAAGCTTAATCCGAAGCCGAAGCGGATAGGGGTCGAGACGGCGTTCCTGCCGGTCGATGCCGTGGCCGCACTGCGAAAGGTGTTTCCGAACAGCGACTATGTCGATGCGCTGTTCGTGCTCGAGCGCTTGCGCGCGGTGAAGTCGCCGCAAGAGCTTGAAATGCTGCGCATCGCCTCGGACAAGGTGATCGATTCCATGCAGGCGGTGTTTAAGGACTTCGGCCCCGGGGCTACTAAGGCGGAACTGGCCGAGGCGTTGCGGCGCGAAGAGACTTCGCGCGGCTTGACCT
This sequence comes from uncultured Alphaproteobacteria bacterium, assembly GCA_963784325.1. Classification (GTDB taxonomy): domain Bacteria; phylum Pseudomonadota; class Alphaproteobacteria; order Rhizobiales; family Xanthobacteraceae; genus BOG-931. Next base: position 21,640 of record CAWARC010000019.1, read on the forward strand.
TCGACTATTGCCTGATCGCGGCTGGCTCGAGCCTCAACCGGGCGCCCTCCGACCAGCGCTGGGAAAAAGGCGACGTGCTGTCGCTCGATTCCGGCGGCAACTATCACGGCTATATCGGCGACGTGGCGCGCATGGGCGTCGCAGGCGAGCCTGATGCCGAACTCGTCGACCTTTTGGCCGAAGTCGAGGCGGTCGAGCAGGCCTCTATGAAGCCAATCCGGGCGGGCGCGCTGGGCAAGGAGATCTATGCAGCAGCTAACGCCGTCCTGCATAAATCCAAGGTGCATAATCACACCGAGTTTCTCGCCCACGGCATGGGGCTCGTCAGCCATGAGGCGCCGCGGCTGACCAATTCGGGGCCGGTTCCTTACGATGCCTACGATGCCGACCGCCCGCTCGAAACCGGTATGGTGGTCTCGGTCGAAACCACGCTGCATCATCCGCAACGCGGGTTTATAAAACTCGAAGACACGGTGGTGGTGACGCCGACCGGATTCGAAGTCTATGGCGACCGCATTCGCGGCTGGAACAGAGCCGGCGGCTGAGTCTCACACAGGCGACGAAGGGGCGCGCTGGAAGAGAGGCGTACGCCGCCGTCAGATCGGTTTGCGGTGTGGGACGGCGGGCGGCTGTTGCGCCAAGCCCGCTTCACGGCGCAGCCGGTAGAGATAGCCGAAGCAGACGATGCCGGCTAAAACCCACGATATGCCGGTGAAGTAGACGATCGCCGGCGCCAGGCTCGGCGAAAGCACGGTGAGGATCCAGTACATCGCGCCGCATCCCAGAAGCACGATGAAGGCTCGCGGCAAAACGTAAGTCAAATTTTGCGCCATGATTCGCGCTCCTCGGCTAGAGGCCGCGATGTTGGGGATGCGTGATTAACGATTGATGAATGCCGGGGCGGCGCTCCCGCCGTCCGTCTTGAAGTGGACGGATCGGAAACTTCGCGAAGTGCTTGATTTGGCTCCCCGGGCCGGATTCGAACCAGCGACCAACCGGTTAACAGCCGGTTGCTCTACCGCTGAGCTACCGGGGAAAAGCCTGCTCGCGTGCGCGCCGCATATAACAAAGCCGGTCCCGCTTTGAAAGCACGAAGCGTCTCCCCATGCGCGTGCCGGCGGAGATTTTGCCTGGCCGGCCTGCGAGCGGGAGCAGGCGGCATACCGCGCGACGCACTTTGCTGCGCTTGCGAAGGCTGGAGGCCACGCCCGGAATTGAACCGGGGTACACGGTTTTGCAGACCGTTGCGTAACCACTCCGCCACGTGGCCGTCCAAAGGAGAGGTAGCGCCGGCATGGGTAACTGCACGCAATCGATTAAGCAATGCCTACGCGTTGTCACGGGAAGCGTGCGCTGGCGCGGACAATCGTAACAACGCTAGCGTTTTCAGCGCGATTCGCGAGGGAACTTTGAATATCCGGCTGAGTTTCCTTGGGGTGCCCGATGGGTGGGCGAATTCAATAATTGTCCGGAGAAATATAATGGTGACTCTCAAAACGGTGACGCTTGCAGCCGCCCTCATCGCAGGTGCGACTTCGCTGGCGATGGCGCAGAACGGCCCGGCGACGGGCGGCCAGCCGCCGGTTGCCGGCGGCGCCGCCGCAAGCAATCCGACGGCCGGCGGCACTGGGATGGCGCCGTCCAAGACGATGAAACACAAGACGATGAAAAAGAAGAAGGTGACCAAACCCCAGTGATTTCCAAAGATATCAAAATGAGCTGACCACCGGCGCATTACGTTGAGCGCGCCGGGGATCTGCCTCAAGCCTGGTCATGCATGCCATGGCCGGGCTTTTTTTGACGCCCCGCGCCGTCACCGGCATTTGAAGCGCGGTCCGGACCGTCCGCTTGCGTTTTCGCTGACCCTATCGCACAACGCTGCCATCGTTCACTGTGGACCCAACCGATGTTCGACACCGCTACGGCGCGCCGCATGATGGTGGACGGGCAGGTTCGCACGGCCGACGTCACTAATCTCGATTTGATTGCGGCTATGCTGGCAGTGCCGCGCGAGCAGTTCGTGCCGCCGTCGCTTGCCGGTAGAGCTTATCTCGACAGCGATATCCCGTTGGGTGCGGGTCGGGCGCTGCTCAAGCCGATGGTTCTCGCCAAGCTCATTCAGGGTGCGCAGGTGAGCGCAACCGATCACGTACTCGATGTCGGTTGCGGCACCGGCTATTCGTCGGCCGTGTTGTCCCACCTCGTCGGCTCGGTTGTGGCGCTTGAGGAAGATGCAACTTTGGCGCGGCGCGCCCAGGAGGCGCTGTCGGCGGGCCTTGGCGCCGCCAACGTTACAGTGGCCATTGGGCCGTTGACCGCAGGCTGGCCAGCGGCGGCGCCCTACGATCTCATTCTGCTCGACGGCGCCACCGAAATCGCGCCAGAGGTCCTCGGGCGGCAGTTGAAGCCGCAGGGCCGGATGGCTTGTGTTTTCGGTCGAGCTCAAACCGGCAAAGCCATGATTTATCGGATGATCGAGGGCCACCTCGTGGGACGGCCGATCTTCGATGCCGCCGCGCCGGTGTTGCCCGGCTTTGCCGCCACGCCGGCTTTCGTCTTCTAGCCGATCGTTCTGGGCCCAAGTTATAGCGGCTCCTTGTAGCGTCTACCGCGTATGGCGCTCTCGGCTCCTTTCCGGCGCGATTTTCCGAATGATCGCCCGTCAAAGCCGGAATCAGCCTCGGTTACCCACCTGTGGCCCAGAAACTCCTATTCGGAGATTTTTGCGATTCATCCCCAGATGCAGGGTTTCGCCCGCTGCGCCAGCCGCTTAATGTTGGTAGCTTCGCGTCCCCGACCAAGCTGGCTGGCCGGAAGGGGATAGCGCGTCTGTGATTGGGGGTCCACCGCGCAATGGGGCGGGCGGAGGTAGGTGGTGGGAGCTGTGTCTACGTCATGAGGGGACGGGGACTGCGGGCGCATATCATGGCCTTAGCAAGCCTCGGGCTGGCCGGTATCGTCGTGGCTGCCGGCTGCACTGCGGCGGCCGCCGACACGCTGGAGTGGGCGCTCGTCCAAGCCTATCAGAACAACCCGTCGCTCAATGCGCAGCGGGCGGCCTTGCGCGCGACGGATGAGAACGTGCCGCAGGCTTTGTCGGGCTACCGGCCGAAATTGAGTGTCACCAGCACCGACGGCTTCGCTTATTCCAGCACGTTGTCGCAAACCGTCAATCAGCAGGTGTTTCCCAATACCGTCAGCTATTCGAACATCGCCAGGGACATGGGGCAGCGCGGCTTCGGCGCCACTGCGACAGAAACGCTTTTCAACGGCTTTCAGACCGCGAACAAGACGCGGCAAGCGGAGAGCCAAGTCATGGGCGCGCGCGAGACCTTGCGCGTCACCGAACAGCAAGTGCTGCTCGATGCGGCCACCGCTTACATGAATTTGCTGCGCGACGAGGCTATTCTCGACCTCAACCGCAGCAACGTCGAAGTTCTCACCGAGCAGCTCAAGCAAACGCGCGACCGCTTCAATGTCGGCGAGGTGACGCGGACCGACGTCGCGCAAGCCAAATCACGGCTGGCCGCCGGCCGCTCGTCATTGCTCGGCGCGCAATCGAACTATGTCACCTCGCAGGCTAATTATCGGCGCGTGATCGGCGTCGATCCCGGACGGCTTAGTCCGGGCACGCCAGTCGACCGGCTATCGCCGCCGACACTGCCGGGCGCGGTTACCGAGGGCCAGAACCAGAGTCCATCGGTGCTTGCCTCCGCCTATGGCGTCGATATCGCCGAACTCGCCGTGAAAATCAGCGAAGGCGCGCTGTATCCGAACCTCTCGCTGACCGCGAGCGCAGCGAAGAGCTATTCGCCGCTCTATAACGTGCTGAAGCAGACGACCGCGTCGGTGCTCGGCACTCTAACCATCCCGATCTACCAGGGCGGCGCGGAATATTCGGCGATCCGCCAATCCAAGGAAACGGTCGGACAGCAGCGTCTCAATCTCGACATCACCCGTGATCAAGCGCGCGCCACCGTGGTGCAGAGCTGGGGCCAATTGGACGCCGCCAAGGCGCAAATCGAGGCGACGACCGCCCAGGTCAACGCAGCCGAGATCGCACTCAACGGCGTGCGTGAAGAAGCGCGCGTCGGCCAGCGCACCACGCTCGATGTCCTCAATGCTCAGCAGGAACTGGTCAACGCACGCGTTGCGCTGGTGACCGCCCAACATGACCGGGTGGTTGCCTCCTATACGCTGCTGGCAGCGGTCGGCGGACTGTCGATGGAGCACCTGGGATTGAATGTGCTGATCTACGATCCGCAAGTGCACTATCAGCAAGTGCGGGATGCCTGGGTCGGCGTCCGCACGCCCGACGGCAAGTAGGCCCGGCGCGCCGCTTCGGGCCGGTCCAGCCACACTGTGTGTCCACAGATCGCGCGTTGCCTTCGACTTTCGTCATGACAACATTGCCAGCTACATTGCATAGTTGTCGTTGTGATTCGGCGGCATCGCGGGGCCGGCCTCGTGGTGAGGCGGACGGAAACGCACGATAAGGCACGCAACTAGGCTACGCACGTAACACAAGCAAAGCCAGGCGAGGGTGCGCATGACGCAACCGGCGAAATCGCAGGAACCGTCGATGGAGGAGATTCTCGCCTCCATTCGCCGCATTATCGCCGACGACGACGCTAACAAAACCCCGCCGCCGCGGGCGCCAGAGCCGCCGAAGGCGCAACCTGAATCCCCGCCGCCACAGCCGATGTTTTCCGCGCCGCCGTCGGCGGCGCAGCCGCGTCCGCGCGTTGAACCCGAGCCGCGCCCGATGACGGAGGCGCTAAGCCCGCTCGACCCCGCGACCGAGGTAGATCAGGCGTCCGATATTCTCGATCTTACCGAATCAATGGCGGCGTCGATGCCGCCGCCCCCAGCGAATCCTCCGGCCGGTGCCATGCCAAATCCTGCAGCGCAATTTCGCACAATCGACGGCAGTTCCGACGTTGGATTCGATGAGGCCGGCGAAAGACTTGCCGCAACCCACGCCGCGCTCGGCAGCGAGGAGCGGGGTCAGCTCATTTCCGGCGCCACCAGCGCCGCGGTCGATTCCGCCTTCAATGCGCTGGCGCAGACCGTCTTGGTGCAGAATGCCCGGACGCTCGAGGATCTGGTGCGTGAAATGCTGCGGCCGATGTTAAAAAGCTGGCTCGATGACAACTTGCCCGGCATGGTGGAACGCTTGGTGCGCGCTGAGATCGAGCGGGTTTCGCGCGGGCGCGCCAGCTGAAGAGCTTTAGGCTTTTAGCGCCGTGGCGAGCCTTAGCGCCTGTTCCGACAATACTGCTGGATCTTCCTTGAAACTTGCCGGCGGCTTTAGCGCCACGCCGACCTTGCGCGGAATGACGTGCACGTGCAGGTGAAACACGACTTGGCCGCCGGCCGGCTCGTTGAATTGCTGAACGGTAAGGCCGTCGGCAGCAAAAACCGTCATGGCGGCCCGCGCAATCGTCTGCGCGGCCTTCATAACATGCGCCAGATCGTCCGGCGCGATGTCGAGGATGGTACGGGCAGGGGATTTGGGAATGACCAAAGTGTGGCCGGGCGCCCGCGGCATGATGTCGAGAAAGGCGAAGACCTTGTCGTTTTCGAAGACTTTGTGCGCCGGCAACTCGCCGCGCAGAATCTTGGCAAAGATATTATTGGGATCGTAGCTCGTCATCGCGATCTCCGCGGGTTTGGCCGCGATCATAATCATTCCGGCTCGACCACCAAATCCTTGCGGAATGGCGCCAGCGTTGCAAGTTCTTCGCCGGCCGCCGCGACATAAGCGCGTTCGCGCACCAGGTAATCGGCAATGGCGCGCCGCAAGCCTGCGTCAGCGATATAGTGCGCCGAATAGGTCGTTGTCGGCATATAGCCGCGCGAAATCTTGTGCTCACCCTGGGCGCCGGCCTCGACGCGGAGGAGCTTGTGGGCGATCGCATAATCGATCGCCTGATAGTAGCACAGTTCGAAATGCAGGAACGGATGGTGCTCGACGGCGCCCCAGTGGCGGCCGAACAGAGTGTGCGAGCCGGCGAAATTGATAGCGCCGGCGATCCAGCGACCGGCGCGTTTGGCCATGATGAGCACGATGCGGTCGCGCATTTTTTCGCCGACGAGCGAATAGAACGACCGGGTCAGATAGGGCCGCCCCCACTTGCGCGATCCGGTCTCCATGTAAAATTCGAAGAAGGCGTCCCAGACGTCTTCGGTCAGATCGTTGCCGGTCAGCCAATGCACGGTGATGCCGGCTTGCAAGGCGTCATGCCGCTCGCGGCGGATGGTTTTGCGTTTGCGCGCGGCGAGCGCGCCAAGAAAATCGTCAAAGCTGGCAAATCCCGCATTCTCCCAGTGAAATTGCTGATCGGTGCGCTGCAGATAGCCAAGCTCGCCGAGCAAACGGAATTCCGGTTCGGTCGCGAAGGTCACATGCACGCCTGAAGCGCCGGAAAGCTTGCATAGTTCGATCAGCCCGCTTGCGAGCGCGCGGCCGACGACGTCGGAATTGGGCCCGGGGCGCAGCAACAGCCGCGGACCTGTCGCCGGCGTGAAGGGCACGGCAATTTGCAGCTTCGGGTAATAGCTGCCGCCGGCGCGCTCGTAGGCCTCCGCCCAGCCGCGGTCGAACACGTATTCGCCGCGCGAGTGGCTCTTGAGATAGCAAGGGGCGACGGCCAAAAGCTCGCCGTCGGCCGTTTTCGCCACCACGTGCTGAGGCTGCCAACCGGTACGCCCGCCAACGGATTGGGATTCTTCGATCGCCGACAGGAAATGGTGTGAGACAAAAGGGTTATATACGGTTTCCTGATTAGAATTGTGAGCGCCGGGCGCGGGATTGGCGCAGGCATCCCACCCGGCAGCGCTAATCTCATCGATGGCGCCGACCACGCCGATGTGCAGTTCCGTCATCGTCGTTGTCCGGTTAACCCGTTCTACGGCGTCATTCTGCTCACGGATCATGGCCGAAAACCTTCGAAGATCATCTGGTCGGCGAAGCGCGCGGCAGTGTTCCGTTCCGCTTCGGTTCGCACCGCCCACGTCAACAGCGGTAAGCCAAAAACGTGCCGTGCGAGTAACGGTGCAAATGCGGGCAAATCCGCCACCGCATAGGCCACAAATTGCGCGCGGGCCGCCAATTCGGTGACGAGATACTCCATTCCGTGGCGCATCCAAAATGGCATCTGATCCCAATATGGATGCGGCCGGTACTTGGCGGCAACGATGCCGCAAGCAACATGCGGCGCTTTGCGCCGCAGGGCTGCGATCTGTCCGGGGTCAAACGACATCGGCGCCGCCGGCCCGCGGTAGCCGGCGAGCACCGCGGCGACGCGCGCCGGAAGACTGTTGTCGCCGTCAAAATGACTCTTGAGCTCGATCAGCACGGTGACGCGGCCGGCGACGAGATCGCAGAGCTCGCCGAGCGTCAGCATGCGTTCGTCGCTGCCGCGGAACGGCACACGCTTGAGTTCGGCGGCGCTTAGCCGATCGAGCCGGCCCTCACCTTGAGTGAGCCGGCCAAGCACGTCATCGTGATGGACCATGGCCTCGCCGTCGGCGCTGGCCTGGACGTCGACCTCTATGCCGTAATTTGCGGCGATGGCCGCGCGGATGGCGCCGGCGCTGTTCTCAATCAGGCCATGAGCTGCGTCATGCAAGCCGCGGTGAGCGATGGGCCGCGCGGTGAGCCAGTCGAGCCTGTTTGGCACGGCTTAAGACACTTCAAACAGGCCCTCGACCTCAACCGCGGCGTCGGCGGGCAGCGCGGCGACGCCGACCGTCGAGCGCGCATGCTTGCCTTTGTCACCGAAGACCGCGACCATGAGGTCGGAGGCGCCGTTCATCACTTTCGGACCCTCGGTGAAGCCGGCCGCCGAATTGATGAAGCCGCCAAGCCGTACCACCCGTTTCACCTTGTCGAGATCGCCGAGCGCGGCCTTGACCTGTGCCAACAGATTGATCGCGCAAACGCGCGCTGCCTTCTGGCCGGCATCGACGGAAACGTCGTCGCCGAGCCGGCCCTTGGCGACGAGCTTGCCGTCGCCGTCGAGGCAGATCTGGCCGGAGACATGGAGCAGATCGCCAGTGCGCACGAACGGAACGTAATTGGCCATCGGCGCTCGCGGTTCTTGGAGCGCAATGCCAAGCTCCTGCAATTTCTTTTCCACCGTTCCGGCCATCGGCTCCTCGCTGCAAGGTTTTGAGTGGGCGAGGCCTTTTCTTCGCCGATCACCTGGCGCCATGCAAGCGGGGGTGCTGCATCATCCCCGACCTGCTGGCAACGAGGGGGCTGTTGCAGCCCATGGATAGACTGGCCTATCTTCGCCGCAATTACGGCAAAAAGGACATCAGCGAGGGGGAAACGGCAGGCGGGGGCCCATCTCCAAAACGAGTTGAGCGAGATAGGTTCATGATCGTCGATGACATGGTGCCGTTGCGCGCCGCCGCCGTTGGCTTGTTTATCCTGGCGCTTGTCGTGCCGGCGCAGGCGCAGGACGCGCCGCCGCGGGCCGCTGCGCCGGACGCGCCCGTTGTACTCGTGCCGCATCGGGCGATTTACGACCTCTCGCTCGGGCAAACCCGCGGCGACTCGCAAATTGCCAGCGTCGGCGGCCGCATCGTCTACGATTTCGGCGGCAATGCCTGCCAAGGCTATTCGCTGGATTTCCGTCAGGTCTCCGAGCTCGATACCGGCGAAGGCAAAGTATCGACCAGCGATTTGCGCTCGACCACCTGGGAAGGCGCCGACGCCAAGAGCTTCAAATTTACTTCGCAAAATTTCGTCGATCAAAACCTGGTCGATACCGTCGCTGGCCACGCCGAGCATGACGCCACCAAGACGGCGGTCGATCTCGACAAGCCGGAGCAGAAAAACCTCAATCTCGACTCTGGCGTGGTATTTCCGACCCAGCACATGATCCGCGCCATCCAAGCCGCGCGCGCCGGCAAAACCATCCTGAATTTCCCGGTCTATGACGGCTCCGATACCGGCGACAAAGTCTTCAATACGCTTACCGTGATCGGTCAGAAAATCGCGCCCGGCGAGCGCAATCACGACGATGCCGCGGCCGCCGAGCCGAAGCTCGCTCATGTGCCGCGCTGGCCGGTCACGATCAGCTATTTCGACAAGGGCAAGACAGACAATTCAGGCGAGCAAACACCGGCTTACACGATCGGCTTCGAGCTTTACGACAACGGTATTTCGCGTGCCTTGACGCTCGATTACAACGACTTCGTCGTCGACGGGAAGCTTTCTTCGCTGGAGATCAAAGAGCCGAAGCCGTGTCCCTAAACCGCCCCCGCGAAACGGGGTCGGGACCGCGCGAGTCAAGGTGAGGCGGCCGTGAAAAACCGGCATCATCCGGGAATGAATCGTTACGTCTTCTCCGGTCCCTCGTAGGCGAGCCCTCTCACCACGGCGCCGTCGCCGAAGCGGGCGCGCAGGTTGTCGACCGCATGTTCGGCGAGCGCTGAGCGGCCATCGACGAGATCGGCAGGATCGGCCTCGTCCGCCGAAGCCAGTGTGCTGACGCCTACTCCCAGCAGGCGATATCGGGTGCCGTCGGTTTCATGTTCCAGGAGGCCGCGGGAAGCAGCAAAAATGCGCCCGGCGAGTTGCGTCGGCGCGTCTAGCGACCGCGCCCGGGTGCGGATCCTGAAATCCGCGGTCTTGAGCTTCAACGTTACGGTGGCGCCGGCCAAGTCCTTGCTTTTGAGCCGCGCCGACACGTCCTCCGCCAGGCTCCACAAGATCTTCTCCAGCGAGCGGAAATCGGCGATGTCGTGCTCGAAGGTTGTTTCCGAGGACACGCTTTTGGTCTCCCGGTCGGCGCTGACCTGGCGGGTGTCGATGCCGCGCGCCAGCCGCGCCAGGCGGCGGCCTTCCTCGCCGTAGCGGCGCATCAATTCGATCTCGCTGGTGCGCTGCAGGTCGGCGATGCGGCTAAAGCCGTCGCGCGCGTAACGCGCGGCGCTGACCTTGCCGACGCCGTAGATAAAGCCGACGGGTTTTGGTGCGAGAAAGGCCGGCGCCTCGGCGCCCCCGAGCACGGCGAAGCCGCGCGGCTTGTCGAGATCGGAGGCGACTTTGGCGAGGAATTTATTGCAGGACAGTCCGATCGAGACCGTGATTTTCAGGTTCGTCTCGACATCGGCCGCAAAGCGCGCCAGCACCTTGGCCGGCGATAGGCCGTGCAGTCCCGACGTGCCGGAGAGATCGAGGAATGCCTCGTCGATCGACAGCGGCTCCACAAGCGGCGTGAGCGCGAACATCAATTGGCGCACTTCGCGCCCGACCTTGCTGTATTTTTCGAAATTAGGCCGCACCACCTTCGCCTGCGGACACAGCCGCAGCGCTTCGAACATCGGCATCGCCGATTTCACGCCGTAGGTGCGCGCGATATAGCAGCAGGTGGCGACCACACCGCGCTTGCCGCCGCCGACAATCACCGGGTCCGCGGCTAGGGACGGGTCGTCGCGCTTCTCGATGGTGGCGTAGAACGCATCGCAATCGACATGGGCGATGGCAAGCGTGTCGAGCTCGTCGTGGCGCAGCAAGCGCGGTGAGCCGCAGGCGGCGCAGCGCTTGGTTTGCGGTGCGGCTTCGGCCAGGCAGTCACGGCAAAAGCTCGTGCTCATTGATCCATTCGGATCGCCATCTAGGGCAGATCGCGTTCCCATTCACCGCCCAGCGCGCGCCGCGCCCGGGCAATCTCGGCCGGGTCGAGGCCAGCCCTGTCTGCAAAAGCAAGCAACAAACTCTCATCGGCGAGCATATGCTCGAGCACGCCCGCGAGAAAGTTGGGCGAGCGCGCCGCGCTGCGGATCGTGTCTGGCGCTATGCCGGAGGCGGCGAGAAAGGCGCCCATTCGATCCGGTTCTTCGGCGATGAAGGCAAGCGCCTGAATCGCCAGCATTTCGGCTCCTTCCGGAGACGGTCTTGCGGGTTTCGCCATAGGCTTCCATTTGCCTTTCCGTAACACATCGGGACTAGCCTCCCGATGCCGCCCGTTGCGGTTGCAAGCAATTCTGCCACTTGCTGCCAGCATCGGGCCGGGGACCGGCGAAGGGAATGGGGGATGGCAAAAACCGTCCTGATTGTGGAAGACAACGAACTCAATATGAAGCTCTTCCACGATCTGTTGGAAGCCCACGGCTATGCGACGGTCGGGACGCGCAACGGCATCGAGGCGCTCGATCTGGCGCGCAAGCATCGGCCCGACTTGATCCTGATGGACATCCAGCTTCCCGAAGTCTCTGGCCTCGAAGTCACCAAATGGCTGAAGGACGACCAGGACCTGAAGAAGATACCGGTCGTCGCGGTCACAGCTTTCGCCATGAAGGGCGACGAAGAACGTATCCGGGAGGGCGGCTGTGAGGCTTACCTTTCCAAGCCGATCTCGGTGGGCAAGTTCATCGAGACCATCCGCCATTTTCTCGGCAATCCGTAAAGGTTCGCAATGACTGCCCGCGTATTGGTCGTTGACGATATTCCCGCCAACGTCAAACTACTCGAAGCGCGGCTGTCGGCCGAGTATTTCGACGTCGTCACCGCGATGTGCGGCCGCGACGCGCTGGCGATTTGCGAACGCGCCGAGTGCGATCTCGTCCTGCTCGACGTGATGATGCCGGACATGGACGGCTTCGAGGTCTGCCGCCGGCTCAAAAGCAATCCCGCGACCCATCACATCCCGGTCATTATGGTGACCGCACTCGACCAGCCATCGGACAAGGTCCGCGGCCTGGAAGCCGGCGCCGACGATTTTCTGCCCAAGCCGATTTCAGAGCTGGCGCTGATCGCGCGGGTGCGCTCGCTGGCGCGCCTCAAGATGGTCACCGACGAACTGCGTATGCGCGTTTTGACTTCGCACGAGATCGGCATTAAATCGCCGGAACGCGAGGCAGTCGCCGACACCGGCCGTGACGGCCGTGTGCTGATCGTCGACGATCGTCCGGCCTCTTACGAACGCATCGCCGCGACCCTGTCCAAGGAGCATGCCGTCGAGGTCGAAGCCGACCCGAACCAGGCGCTGTTCCATGCCGCCGACGGCAATTACGACCTTCTCATCGTCTCGCTGGGACTGGAACATTTCGATGCGCTGCGGCTGTGCAGTCAGATCCGTTCGCTCGACCGAACGCGCAACCTGCCAATTCTCGCCATCACAGAGCCGGACAACACGGCGCGCATGCTGCGCGGGCTCGAGATCGGCGTGAACGACTTTCTGATCCGGCCGATCGACAAGAACGAGCTTTTGGCGCGGACGCGCAGCCAGGTGCGCAAGCGCCGCTACACCGAGCGGCTGCGCGATAATGTGCAAATGTCGATCGAGATGGCGATCACCGACGCGCTGACCGGGCTGTTCAATCGGCGCTACATGGAGAGCCATCTCGGCACGCTGATCGAGCAGGCCGCGGCGCGCGGCAAACCGCTCTCCGCGCTCGTTCTCGACATCGATTATTTCAAGGCGATCAATGACAGCCACGGCCACGATGCCGGCGACGACGTACTGCGCGATTTCGCGCTCCGCATCAAACGCTCGATCCGCGGCATCGATCTGGCGTGCCGTTACGGCGGCGAGGAATTCGTCATCATCATGCCGGAGACCGACATGGCGGTAGCGGCGATGGTCGCCGAGCGGCTGCGTCGGCGCATTGCCGCGGAACCCTTCGCCATCGCGCAGGGCAGCCGCCAAATTCCCGTGACGATCTCGATCGGCATCGCCGGCTTGCGCGGCAAGGACGACACCGCGGCGGCGCTGCTCAAGCGCGCGGACCAGGCGCTCTACCGCGCTAAACGCGACGGGCGTAACCGCGTCGTGCCTGACGCCGCCTGACCCCGCAACATATCTGCACGCTAATCCCCACGCAGAACGGGTAACTACAATTTTTGGGGTTGACGGCAACCCGGTCTGTTCGGCGGAACTTTTGCCGTTGATTTCGCCGCCGGTTCCGCTAGCCTTCGGAGAACGGCATTCCTCGCTGCGCTACAGGGGCCTTGCAGCGAGCCGGGCGATGCCGCCAGCTATGCGAACCCATTGATAACCCTGCGGTATGCTCAGGTCCGCCGCATCTCCTGGGTCCGTGGGGTTCGGCCGGCACGGGGGCGGTGCGAGTGGCCTCCTCATAACACCGTTTCCGGCCGGCCACCTTTTCGGGCAGCCTCGCGCTGGCGCTCCTTTGGCTTATGACGGAATCAAAAAGGGCGCCCGATCGGCGCCCTTCGTATGCTGCGTAAGAGCAGCTTACTTGATCTTGGATTCGGTAAATTCGACGTGTTTTTTCGCCACCGGATCGTATTTCTTCATCTTCAATTTGTCGGTCATCGTGCGCGAGTTCTTGTACGTGACGTAATAGAAGCCGGTATCGGCGCTGGATACGAGCTTGACTTTGATGGTGGTGTTCTTGGCCATAACAAGACCTCAGGGGACTTCGGGTTGATCGGTTGGCTGCAACCTAGTCGGCGAGGCTCGAAAGTCAAGGAATCCCGTCGGCCGAGCGATATCAGGGGTTTATAGGACTTCCCGCACAAAGCGCTTGTGCAGCATGCGGTAAAGCGGCACCGGATGATCGTATTCCATGCCGCCGGCAATGCGGTCCTGCAACTCCTCGAGCACCACTGCGGTGATGCCGGGCATGTCGAGCTGGCGCGCTTCCGTAATCGGCAGCCAGACCAGTTCGACAAGTTCCTTATCCGGCCCGACAAAACCCTCGTCGCGGCGCGCGATCGCGGAGACGTCGGCGGTGAAGAAGCGGCTGTCGAAACGCAAGGGGCGCTTCGGCGGCGTGATGGCGCGGGCCACAAAATGGATCAGGCTTAGATCCGGCAGGATTCCGGCTGCCGCGAACGGCTGCCAATGCCCCGGCGGGACTTTTATGGGGCCGGCCGCGGGAACGCCGAGCATCAGCCCGGTTTCCTCATAGGTCTCGCGCACCGCCGCTAACGCATAGGCCGCCGCCTTTGCGGCGCTCGGCCGTTTCACGCGCCGCATTAAATTTGCGAGGTGACGCTCATTGAGCGCAGCCGCGGTCGCCATCAACCGGTCGGCCGGTTCGATGCGGCCGCCGGGAAAGACAAATTTGCCCGGCAAGAAGCGATGCCGCTGGTGGCGCCGGCCGAGCAGCACCTTCGGGATCGCCTCGATGCGGTCGATCAAAATCAGCGTCGCCGAATCCCGCGGCTTGACGTTAGGGAAAGACTGATCGCGCATGGTGCGCGTGAGCCGTTCGGCGCGGTCGGCCGCCGTGCCGCCCGCGACCACGCTGGAATGGCTCTCGTCTTGATATTCACGCTTCATAGCGATCCACGTTTCTTCATCGCCGCCGGCGTCCACGCGCATTTTGCCGAGGTGCAAATTTCGGGCTTGATCGCGGCTTGTGTCCAGTCCTCTTTTCGGCGGCGCCGTCATGTCCGACAAGCTTAAATCGCAGAGCGCCGGCGACCGGCGCCGCCTCGACGAGCTCCACTGTCACCGGATCGCCGAGCCGGTGCGTCACCGCGCGGCCGACAAACGCGCGGCCGGCTTCGTCGAAGCGGAAATACTCGTCGCCGATGGTGCGCGCCGGGACAAAACCATCGGCGCCGGTCTCGTCGAGCTCGACAAAGAGGCCGGCACGCGTGACGCCGGAAATGTGCCCGTCGAACGTCGCGCCGACACGGTCGGCCAGAAAATGCGCGATCAGCCGGTCTGCCGTCTCGCGCTCGGCCTTCATGGCCCGTCGTTCGGTGGCAGAGATGGTGGCCGCGATTTCGGCGAGCGATCGCGCATCGGTGCCGTCCGGCTGCCCGTCCGCGCCGAGCTTGCCCGCGCGGATCAGGGCGCGATGCACGACGAGGTCGGCATAGCGGCGGATCGGCGAGGTGAAGTGCGCATAGCGGCGCAGATTGAGACCGAAATGGCCGTAATTTTCGGACGAATATTCGGCCTGCGCTTGGGTGCGCAAGACTACTTCATTGACTAGGCGCTCGACGTCGCGGCCCTTGACGCGCGACAGGATGGTGTTAAATCCGTCAGGCCGCATCGTGCCGCCCTTTGGCAGTGAAATATCAAGGGTGCCCAAGAATTCGCGCAGCGCATTGAGCTTTTCCACCGACGGCTCGTCGTGCACGCGATAGATCAGCGCGACATTGGCTCGCTCGCAGGTTTCGGCGGCGGCGACATTGGCGAGGATCATGAATTCCTCGATCAGCCGGTGGGCTTCGAGTCGCTGCGGCATGATCACGCGATCGACCATGCCATCCGATTTGAGCATGATCTTGCGTTCCGGAATGTCGAGATCGAGTGGGCCGCGTTCGTCGCGCTCGCGCAACACCGTACGGTAGGCGGCGTAGAGCGGCTCCAGGATCTTTTCGGCAATCGGCGCGGTGACTTCATCGGGGCGGCCGGTGACCGCAAGCTGCGCCTGCTCGTAGTGCAGCCGCGCTGCGGAGCGGATCAGCACGCGGTGGAACGTGTGCGAGCGCTTGCGGCCGTCGGCGCCGATAATCATGCGCACCGCGAGCGCCGGCCGATCTTCGTGTGGCCGCAGCGAGCACAGGTCGTTGGAAATACGCTCCGGCAGCATCGGCACGACGCGGTCGGGAAAATAGACGGAGTTGCCGCGTTTGACCGCCTCGCGGTCGAGCGCTGAACCCGGCCGCACATAATGCGCGACATCGGCGATGGCGACGCTGACGATATGACCGCCCGGATTCTTCGGGTCCGGATCGGGTATCGCATGCACCGCGTCGTCGTGGTCCTTGGCGTCCGGCGGATCGATGGTGACGAAAGGAACGCGGCGCCAGTCTTCGCGGCCGGCATGCGAGGCCGCACGCGCGGCGTCGGCTTCCTCGATCACGGCGCCGGAAAATGTGTGCGGAATATCGTGGGCGTGGATGGCGATCAGGCTAACCGCGCGCTCGCTCTTGAGAGAACCAAGTCGCGCGACGACGGCGCCCACGGCAAGCCCGAACCGGCCGTGCCGCGCTACTTCGACCGCCACAAGGTCGCCATCGACCGCGCCGGCGGCGGCGTTTGGCGGGATATTCACTTCGCGGCCAAGCTGCTTCTTGTCGATTGGCACCAGCCGGCCGCCGCCGCCGGGCAGGCCCCGAAAAATTCCGAGCGTGCGGCTCTTGGCGCGATCGATCAGCTTGATGACACGCCCAGTCGTCTCCCCGTCGCTCGTCTGCTCGATGCGGATCAGCGCGCGGTCGCCGACGCCGGGGACTTCGCCCGGCCGCGCGCGGCGCGGCGTGGCGATATGGATGACGGGCGGCGCTCCATGGGCTTCCTCGTCCCATTCGGTCGGCCGGGCGAGCAATTCACCGTCGCTGTCGCGGCCAGTGACGTCGGCCAGCACGACCGGCGGCAAGGTGCCGGCATGGTGCAGGCGCTTGCGGCGCCGGTCGACCAAGCCTTGATCGGCAATTTCGCGCAGCATGCGGTTAAGAGCCGCGCGGTCGGCGTTCTTGGCGCCGAAGGCGCGCGCGATCTCGCGCGTGCCGACCTTGCCGCTGCGTTCGCGGATGAAGGCGACGAGCTCGTCGCGGGTAGGAAGGCAATTCATTGGCCACGCATGGGCCGGTGGGCCCAGTTATGGGCCTCGTCCCTGGCCCATCGCACTTAAGACATCATCCATAACATAGCGATTATTCGGCAGCGTGCGTGGTCTTGCGGTTCTTGGCGGCCCGGGCAGCGGGTTTCTTGCCGGTCGCTTTGACGTGTCGCGCGGTGCCCGGGGAAGGCCGCTTTGGCTTGCGCGGTCGTGCATGAGGTGCCGGCGCGTTGCGCTCCGCCCTCGCGTCGAGCAGCGCGACCGCCTCTTCGAGCGTGATAGTCTCGGGGGTTTTATCGGCCGGCAGGGTCGCGTTGACGCCGTTGTGGCTGACATAGGGTCCGTAGCGGCCCTTCTTGGCGGCGATGGCGCCGCCTTTAGCGGGGTGGTCGCCAAGCGAGCGGCCTGGATCGGCGCCGAAGCGGCCCTTGCGAGGACCCTTGGCGATCTTTTCCGCAATCAAGGTCACCGCGCGGTTGAGCCCGACGGAAAAAACCTCCTCCGGGGAATCGAGATTGGCGTAGGTCTTGCCGTGCCGGACGTAGGGTCCGAAACGGCCGATGCCGGCGACGATCGGCTCGCCGTCCTCGGGGCTGCGACCGACTTCGCGGGGCAGCGATAAGAGCGCTAGCGCGCGCTCGAGATCGATCTCATCGGGCGCAACGCCCTTGGGCAGGCCGGCGCGCTTGGGCTTCTCGCCGCCCTTTTCAGTCTCGCCGATCTGCAGATAGGGACCGAAGCGGCCGCTACGCACCGTGACGTCGAGACCGGTGACCGGATCGACGCCGAGCTTTTTGGTGCCGATATCCGGCGAACCGTCGGCTTGCGACGACAAGGCCCGGGTATAGCGGCACTCCGGATAATTTGTGCAGCCGATGAAGGCGCCGAATTTGGAGAGTTTCAGCGTCAGGCGGCCATTGCTGCAGGTTGGGCAGACCCGGGGATCGCTGCCGTCTTCACGCGGCGGAAACAGATGCGGCGCCAACAGGGCATCGAGCGCATCGATGACGCCTGAGATTTTCAAATCCTTGGTCTCGTCGATGGCGCCGATGAAGTCGCGCCAGAAATCGCGCAGCACGTCGCGCCACGCCACCTCGCTGTTGGAAATCAGATCGAGCTGTTCCTCAAGCCCCGCCGTGAAATCGTATTCGACATATTTCGCAAAGAAGCTTTCCAGGAAGGCGACGACAATACGGCCGCGATCCTCGGGAATAAGACGACGCTTATCGAGCCGCACATATTTGCGGTCCTTGAGTACTTGGAGGATCGAGGCGTAGGTCGACGGCCGGCCGATGCCAAGCTCTTCCATGCGCTTGACCAGTGAGGCTTCCGAATACCGCGGCGGCGGCTCGGTAAAATGCTGGTCGGCGGCGATCGAGCGCTTTTCCAGCCGTTCGCCGCCGCTCATCTGCGGCAGCCGGCGCGCTTCCTCGTCCTCCGGATCCTCGTCGCGGCCTTCCTGATAGAGAGTGAGGAAGCCGTCGAATTTCACCACCGTGCCGGTGGCGCGCAATTCAAGGAGCCGGCTCGCGACCTTGGCTTCGATGTCAACGGTGGTGCGCTCGAGCTCGGCCAATTCCATCTGGCTTGCGACCGTGCGCAGCCAAATGAGCTCGTAGAGCTTGGCCTGATCCGCGTCGAGGAAGCTTTTGGTGTCACGCGGACGGCGCGACAGCTCGGTTGGGCGAATGGCCTCGTGGGCTTCCTGCGCGTTCTTGGCCTTGGTCTCGTAGCGGCGCGGGGAGGGCGGCAAGTACTCTCTGCCGTAATCCGATTCAATGACGCCGCGCACCGCGGGGATCGCTTCTTCGGCGATCTGTACGCCATCGGTACGCATATACGTAATAAGGCCGACGGTCTCGCCGCCGATGTCGACGCCTTCGTAGAGCCGCTGCGCCACGCGCATGGTGTGCGCCGGCGCAAAACCGAGTTTGCGGCTTGCCTCCTGCTGAAGCGTGGAGGTGGTAAACGGCGCATACGGGTGCCGCTTGACCGGCTTCGCTTCGACAGAGGCGACGGTGAAGAGGGCCGTCTCGAGCGCTTGCTTGAAGTCTGCGGCTTCCGCGCCCGAGCCAATATCGAGACGCTGCAGCTTCTTGCCGTCGGCGCCGACCAGCCGCGCCTCGAAGGTCTCCTGGCGCGGCGTCGCAAGCGTGGCGACGAGCGACCAATATTCATGGCTGACAAATTTCTCGATTTCGAGTTCGCGGTCGCAAACAAGCCGCAACGCCACCGACTGGACCCGGCCCGCCGAGCGAGCGCCGGGCAATTTCCGCCACAGGACGGGCGATAAGGTGAAGCCGACCAGATAATCGAGTGCCCGGCGCGCCAGATAAGCGTCGACCAAGGCCTGATCAATGGCGCGCGGATGCGCCATCGCTTCGGTCACCGATTGCTTGGTGATGGCGTTGAACACCACGCGCTCGACCGTCTGGCCCTTGAGCGCCTTCTTTTCCTTCAAGAACTGCAACACGTGCCAGGAGATGGCCTCACCCTCGCGATCGGGGTCGGTGGCCAGAATGAGCTTGTCGGCGTCTTTGACGGCGCGGGCGATGTCGTTCAGCCGCTTCTGAGCTTTGGGATCGATCTCCCAAAGCATGCGGAAATCGTGATCCGGATCGACCGAACCGCTCTTAGCCGGCAGGTCGCGAACATGGCCAAAAGAGGCCAGGACCTCGTAGCCCTTGCCCAGATATTTATTGATCGTCTTCGCCTTGGCGGGCGATTCCACCAGTACAAGGTTCATGATAACCCAATGATTTAACGGCCGTTTCGCCTATTAGCTCATGACTGTCGGCGGGCTGGCCGCCGGGAACATGGGTAATGCAACCCCACCTGTCAAATCGTTACTGGTGGCAAGCGCCATGCCGGTAACCGGCGAATGCGCACCAATAGGGGCAAAAAGCCGGCACCTTTAATACACTCTCATTGGTTGTACTTGTATATAACGCAACTTAGAGATATATGTGGCGCGTGGCCTCCTCGGTCACCGCCGGGGTCTAATCCCGCTCATAGCTCGCAACTCAAAATGCTAAACCGCGACGATAAGAACGAGCCGAATGGGCACGAAACCCCCGATAGTGCGGCGCAGTACATCGCAACGTTGGTACAAGATCTTGCCGTACTCGCGCGACGCAACGGCCTCGATACGTTGAGTTATATTTTGGAAATGGCGCGGCTCGAAGCAGACCAGGCTACCAAGGAATAGCGTCGAGCGGCGCGTTTACAGCAGTGATACCATTCCGCCGCCGTGCCGTTCCAGCCGTCCGGCAATTTCCAGCTCCAACAGCACCATCCGCACGATGCGGGGAGAACTCTTTGACAGCCGGATCAGATCGTCGATTGAAACCGCAGTAGGGCTCAACAGCGCCACGATCCTGGTTCGTTCGTCCGGCGCCGGCTCGATGTTGCCCACGGCCGCCATCTCCTCCTCTTCCGGCTCGCGCGCGGGAAGCTCCAAGCCCATGATCGGTCGCAGCACGGCAATAATATCGGCAGCTTCGGTGACCGGCGTTGCGCCTTGCTTGATGAGGCTGTTGGTGCCCTCGGCGCGCGGATCAAGCGGCGAGCCCGGCATGGCGAAGACCTCGCGGCCTTGTTCGAGCGCAAGCCGCGCCGTGATCAGCGAACCCGATCGCTTGGCGGCTTCAACAATGACGACGCCGAGCGACAGCCCGGAAATCAGCCGATTGCGCCGCGGGAAATCGCGCGCGCGCGGCTCCCAGCCGAGCGGCATCTCGGTCAAGGCGACGCCGGTCGCCAAAATGCCGTCGAGTAGATCGAGGTGCTCGGGCGGGTAGACGCGATCCTGGCCGCCGGCAAGAACCGCGACCGTGCCGGTTTCAAGACTGGCGCGATGCGCGGCGGCATCGATGCCGCGCGCCAATCCGGAGACGATGGCAAATCCCGCCTCGGCTAATCCATGCACGATGCGTTGCGTCAACTTCACGCCGGCGGCCGAAGCATTGCGCGAGCCGACGATCGCCACTTGCGGCATCGCCAGCGCCGCGACATGGCCGCGGATCGCGATCAAAGGCGGCGCATCGTCGATCATTTGCAGGCGCTGCGGATAACCGGTCTCGCCGATCGCGGCAAAGCTTACGCCAAGCTTGTACGAAGCTTCGATTTCGCGCATCGCCTCTTCCCGCGAATAGATTTGCGGCGCCGCTTTGCCGCCGCCGCGGCGCGCCAAGCTGGGTAGCGCCTCGAGCGCGGCGCGCGCGCCGCCGAAATGGTTGATCAGCGCGCGAAACGTGCGTGGCCCGACATTCTGGCTCCGGATGAGGCGGAGCCAATCGAGCCGCTGCTCATCCGTCAATCGGATGGGTTCCGTTTCCTCGCCCACTTCGCCCCCAAAATGGCAAAGAGTTTCCCAGCTCAGAGTGCAACCATAGCTTACATTGGTTGGGGCGGTCGCGGGGCTCAAATTTATTGGAGAAATGGAGCGGGCAGGAGACCGCCAAAGATAAGCCCCTCACTGCGAGGTGGGCCTTACGCGCGAGTGCTCGAGCAGGCTGCTGTAGCGCGCGGTTTCCGCGTGGAGAAATTTGCCAAGCTGCTGCGGACCCATGTGGTAGATGTCAACGCCTTGCTTGGCGAAGGCATCGCGGACCGCGGGAAGCGCCAAAGCTTTGCCGATTTCCATATCCAAGCGTGCGATCACGGGCGCCGGCGTCCCGCCGGTGGTCATGATGCACATCCAATTGTCGATCTGCAGGGCCGGCAATCCCGCTTCCGCCGACGTCGGTATCTCAGGCGCGAGCGGCGACCGCTGCGGCGATATCACCGCCAGCGCCTTCAGGGCGCCGCGCCGGACTTGTGGCAGCAGCGTCGACATGGCGCCAACGGCCAAGTCCACTCGATTTGCCATCACGTCGGGCATCGCCTGAGCGATGCTGTCATAGGGCACGAAAGTGAGGTCGATATTGCCGTATTGCGCCAGCATTTCCGCCGCTAGGTGAAGCGGCGTGCCGATCGCCGCAATGGCGATGCTGACGGATTTGGGTTTTTGTTTTGCGATTGTGATCACGTCGGTAATGTCCTTGGCGGGAAAGGCCGGTGCCGCGACGAGCAGCATTTTCGCTGCCACAACCATCGATACCGGGACGAGGTCGCGCGCGTAATCGAAGCCTGGGTTGGGCAATAGCGTCGGATTGACGACCTGATTCGTGCTGGTGACCAAGAGCGTGTGGCCGTCGGGTTCAGCCTTCGCCACGATCCCGGCGGCAATATTGCCGCCGGCGCCCGGTCGGTTTTCCACGACCACCGGCACGCCGATGGAGGCGGAGAGATCGTTCGACAGTTCGCGTGGCACAAAATCGATCAAGCCGCCGGCCGCGGCGATGACCTCGAATTTGAGTGGCTTTGTCCCCGGCCAGTCCGCGGTGGCTGACGCCGCCTGTATGGCGCAGATCAAGATCACGAGGAGAAAAGTCGACAATTTCATGATCGCCTCCCAGATCCGGTCGCCTGACTTTGTCGATGCTCGCAAAACGAGTAGAGTGATGACGTTTTTCGCGACCTCTGCGCGGGTCGACAGAATCTAGAACAAAAAGGGGCTCGCGCAACAGAAAGTTGTGCATGGATCTGCGCCAGCTTCGTTATTTCGTCGGGATCGTGCAGGCGGGCAGCTTGTCGCGCGCCGCGGACCAGCTGCATGTCGCACAGTCGGCGATCAGTCATCATCTTGCCAGCCTGGAGTCCGAGCTCGAGAAGCAACTAGTCACGCGCGGTCCGAAGGGCATCCTGCTCACCGACGCAGGCAGCGTCCTTTATCGCCATGCCGAGGCGATCCTCCGTCACGTCGAACAGGCCAAACTCGATGCGACAAGCGCGCTCAACGAGCCCGCGGGCCGGGTGTCTATCGGACTTCCAGTCGCCTGGACGCCACTCATCGGCTATGAGCTGTTCGCGCGCGTGCGAAAGGCGCACCCGCAAGTCCTGCTGTATCTCACCGACGGCAACAGTTCGCTTCTGCGCGAACGGCTGATCAATGGCCGCCTCGACATCGCTGTGTTGTTTACCGGCCAAGCCGAGCGAGGTCTTGTCGTCGAACCGCTGCTCCACGAGGAGCTCTTCTATGTGACGGCTGATCCTGATCCCTCGCCGATCGCGATCGCCGAAGCGGCGCAACGCCCGCTGCTGTTGCCCGGTCCCGGCAGCGCCAGTCAACGCGCGGCCCAGCAAGTATTCAGGCAACACGGATTAACCGTCACGCCCATCGGCGAAATCGATACACACATTACGCTTCTGCGCGCCATTTCAGCGGGTATCGGCAACTCGATCTTGCCCTGGTGCGAGCTCTATGACGGTGAAACAGGAGCTGTGCTCAATTGGCGACGCTTCGCCGAAGCGAAGCTGGTTCGGCCAGTCGCGCTGTGCTTTTCGGATATGGGCCAGCGCAGCCCCGCTATCGACACTGTCGCGCTGACGCTGAAATCTTTGGTCCGCGAACTAGTCGCCGACGGCACCTGGCAGGGCGTTTCGCTGATCACACCGCCGGCAGAACTATCTCGTTCGCTGGCCCCCCCATAGAAAGTCAGAATTGGACATTTCCAGGAGGCTCCTTAGCTTTGGCTCGGCTGCATTGAATATGGGAGATCGCCAATGCGCGTCGAAGGCGCCGCCGTTGAACCGGCGGTTCGCATCACTTCGATTGCCGACGGCTTGCGCGTATTCTGGATGCCGGGGTGCTCGTCGTGCGCAAGGGTGAAGGAGTTTCTCAATACGCTTGGCGTGCCGTATCAGTCGGTCAACATTTTGACCGATCCGAAAGCCGAGTCTGACCTTCGCGACATCGGCGCGCGTGGTTTTCCGGTTGTTTCGCGCGGCAGAGAATTCGTTTGCGCCCAGTCACTCGATGATGTGGCCAAATTTCTTGGCCGCGAGATCGGTTTTGACCGTCTTTCGCCGGCCAAACTGATGGAGCGCTGGTTCTATTTCTGCGACATCGCGCTTGAACTGATCGACAACGTTCCGCAGCAGCATTTGCACGCGTTAGCGATCCCCAACCGCAATCGCACCGTCCACGATTTATCGTACCACATTTTCCAGGTGCCTTACGCGTTTCTGGAAAATGCCGAGAACGGCGAGGAGCATTTTGACAAATATTTCGACGATCCGCCTCCGGATGACGTCAAGACCAGCCGCGACGTCCGGCAGTTCGGCGAGCGCATTGCGGGGCGGCTCCACTCCTATTGGCGTATCCTGCCGGATCGCTCGTTCACTTGGACGGTGAAGACATTTTACGGGGTGCAGCCATCGCATCACTTTCTTGAGCGTTCGGTGTGGCACATGGCGCAGCATGTGCGTCAGCTCCAAGTGATTCTGGACGGCTATAATGTTGCGCTCGCGGCCCGTATCGACGAGTTGAAGTACGTAGATTTACCGATGCCGGCCGGCATCTGGGAGTAGCCATCGGCTCGCGCAGGAGCCTTGGCACAGCGTTTCTGAGGTCGCGACTCTGAGCTATCTCGTTCGGCGGCCCCCCCATAGAAATTCAGAATTGGACGCCCCCCGGCAGACGCCTAGGCTCCACCAGCTGGAGAACGCATTTAATGCTCGACCGCCGCAAGCCGACGACGCTGGATGTATCGGAGGCGCGCGTAATGGCGAAGCGCATCGAACCCGTTGACGCGCTGGTGGGGCGACGTGTGCGCGCCTATCGGCTCAGCTTGGGAATGTCGCAGACAACGCTCGGCGATAAAGTCGGCGTCACGTTCCAGCAGATTCAGAAATACGAGCGTGGAACGAACCGGATCGGAAGCAGCCGATTGAAAAAGGTCGCCACGGTTCTCGGCGTCGGGGTCGGAGCGCTCTTTGCCGAGTTGGACGGCGACGATCAATGGGCCCACGATCCGTTGATTGAGATCACGTCCCAGCCCCATGCGGCGAGACTGCTCAAGGCGTTTGCCGGGATCACCGACGAGAAGCTGCGATTGGCGCTGGTGAAACTTGCCGAAGGCCTCCAAGAACGCGCCAAATAGGCCCGGGCCACGGGCCGGCCTTTGCCGGAAATCTTAGAGCCTGACCGAAAAAGAGGTGAGTGATTTCAGGAGGTTGTGGTTCCATCGGATTTGCGAAGATTCGATGGAGATCACGATGGCCTGGACCGAAATCACTCGACCGCACTATGTGCGGGAGGGACAGCGTTACGCAAGCGACGTGACCGACGCGGAGTGGAGGTTGATCGAACCGCTGATGCCAGCGCCGTCATCGATTGGTCGTCCGCGGACCACTGATCTGCGCGCGGTGATGAACGCAATCCTGTATATGGCGTCGACGGGCTGCCAATGGCGCCAACTTCCGAGGGAATTTCCGCCCCGTTCGACGGTGCAGGGTTATTTTTACGAGTGGTCGCGCGACGGTAGGTTTGTTGCCATCAACCACATGCTGGTGATGGCCGCGCGCGAGAAGGCCGGACGCGAGGCGAGCCCGAGCGCCGGCGTCATCGACAGCCAGACGGTCAAGACTACGGAAAGCGGCGGTCCACGCGGCTTTGATGCGGGCAAGAAGATCAAGGGCCGCAAACGTCACATCGTCACCGACACCGAAGGTCATTTGGTCGGTTTGCAGGTTCATGCTGCCGACATCCAAGATCGTGACGGCGCGGTCGGTGTGTTGTCGTCGATCCGTCTCCTGTATCCCTGGCTGCGGCATGTCTTCGCCGACGGCGGCTATGCCGGCGACAAGCTCCGCGATGCGCTGCGCAAAATCGGGCAATGGACGATTGCGATCATCAAGCGTTCTGATCGGGCCGCCGGTTTCGAAGTCTTTTGCGAGGCGACGGCATCGACCGAGTTAAGCGAAGGTTCTCTCCACCACCCATCGACGCGGCAACACTTCGAAGCCGGATGCCTGATCGGAGCGTTTGATGATGGCGATCGTCCAGGTGCCGATCTTGCGCAAGGCGTCGCGAAGCTTGTCCCCGGCATAGCCGCCGTCGGCAAAGACGTGGCGCAGCCAAGGATACAGGAAGCGGATCGATGACAGTACACCGACCGCGCCGTCACGATCCTGGATATCAGCTTGGTGAACCTGCAGGCCGACCAAATGACCTTCGGTGTCGGTGACGATGTGGCGCTTACGGCCCTTGATCTTCTTGCCCGCGTCAAACCCGCGTGGACCGCCGCTTTCCGTAGTCTTCACCGATTGGCTGTCGATGACGCCGGCGGTCGGGCTCGCCGCGCGCCCGGCGTTCTCGCGCGCTGCCATCACCAGCATGTGGTTGATGGCCACAAACGTTCCGCCGCGCGACCACTCATAAAAATAACCCTGGACGGTCGACCGGGGCGGGAAATCCCTCGGCAATTGCCGCCACTGACAACCGGTCGAGGCCATATACAGGATCGCGTTCACAACCGCGCGCAGATCGGTCTTTCGTGGCCGACCGATCAGTCGACGCGGCGGCATCAGAGGCTCAATCAACTTCCACTCCGCTTCCGTCAGGTCGCTTGCGTAACGCAGTCCGTCCCGCACATAGTGTGGGCGAGTGATTTCGGTCCAGGCCATCGTGATCTCCCTCGAATCTTCGCAAATCCGATGGAATCACAACCTCCTGAAATCACTCACCTCTTTTTCGGTCAGGCTCTTAGAGAGTTTAGTGGCTTGAGGCGCAAAGCATCCGCTACGCTGGCGCTGCGTGCAGGATTCGGAACCCAAGGTAATTGTTGCAAAGCGGCAGGCAAAGCCGCAGAGTTGGCTCGCTGCGGCAAGGCAGCTGGGGATCGTCGTTCCATTCCGGAGGGGTGTCCGTTGCACGGGAGCTTGACGCACAAGAACTCGGCGACACGCACATTTCACGTCGCCCTGGTCAAGCCGTCGCATTACGACCGCGACGGTTACGTCATCCAGTGGATGCGTTCGCTGATTCCCTCGAACAGCCTAGCAAGCGTTCACGGACTGATCGTGGAGTGCGCGCAAAACCGCGTGCTCGGACCGGACGTCGATATCGAAGTCGAGGTCTGCGACGAGTGCAACACGATCGTTGATGTCGCGGGCGTCGCCAAGCGCATCCGCGCCGCCGGCGCCGGCATGGTCGGCCTGATCG
Source organism: uncultured Alphaproteobacteria bacterium (assembly GCA_963784325.1). GTDB lineage: Bacteria > Pseudomonadota > Alphaproteobacteria > Rhizobiales > Xanthobacteraceae > BOG-931. Next base: position 48,197 of record CAWARC010000019.1, read on the forward strand.
GTGTGCAATCAAACCAATATCCGCGGGCCCTCGACCTCGCCCGGCAATTCCGCGCCCGCGGTCTTACCGTCGTCATGGGCGGCTTTCACCTGTCCGGCTGCATCTCGATGTTGCCGAAGCTGCCCGCGGAACTGCAGGAAGCGCTCGATCTTGGCGTTCATCTGTTCGCCGGCGAGGCGGAAGGCCGCATGGCCGAGGTACTACGCGATGTCGCTGGCGGCAACGCCAAGCCGATCTACAACTATCTCAACGATATGCCGGAAATGGCGGCGGCGGTTTATCCAATCCTGCCGCGCCATGTGGTGACGCGGGTTGCCGGACATTATTCGAGCTTCGATGCCGGCCGCGGCTGCCCTTTCCAATGCAGCTTCTGCACCATCATCAATGTGCAGGGCCGTAAATCGCGTTACCGGACGCCGGACGACGTCGAGGCCATTGTGCGAGCCAACGCGGCGCAGAACATCACGCGGTTTTTCATCACCGACGATAATTTTGCGCGCAACCGCAACTGGGAACCGATTCTCGACCGGCTGATCGAACTGCGCGAAATGCACAAATTCAACATCCGGCTACTGCTGCAGGTCGACACGCTTTGCCACCGCATCCCGAATTTCATCGAGAAGGCGGCGCGCGCCGGCTGCACCGCAATCTTCCTGGGCCTGGAAAACATCAATCCGGAATCCTTGATGGGCGCCAAGAAGCGCCAGAACAAGATCTGGGAATATCGCGAAATGCTGCTGGCCTGGCGCAAGCAAAAGGTCATGACCTATGCCGGCTACATTCTGGGTTTCCCAACCGATACGCCGGAAACGATCGCGCGCGATATCGAGATTATCAAGAAGGAACTGCCGGTCGACATCCTCGAATTCTTTTATCTGACGCCGCTGCCGGGCTCGGAGGACCACAAGAATTTGTACATGCGCGGGGTGGCTATGGACCCCGACTTGAACAAATACGATCTCGAACACGCGTGCACCGCGCATCCGCTGATGTCGAAAGAAACCTGGTCTCAGGTCTATGCCGACGCGTGGAAGCGCTACTACACTGACGAACACGTCGAAACGATCATGCGCCGTTGCATCGCCTCGGGCATCAATCGCACAAAACTTCTGGATTCGCTGACGATCTTCTCTGGCGCGGCGCGGATCGAGGGCGTGCATCCGTTGCAGTTCGGATTTTTCCGCCGCAAATTGCGCCAGCAGCGCCGCTCCGGCATGCCGATGGTCAATCCGCTGGCGTTCTATCCCTGGCGGGCGTTTGATTTTCTCAAAACCACCTCGCAATGGTTGCTGCTTGTTTGGCGCTACCGCCGCATCATGGCACGGGTTGTCGCGGATCCGGCCGGGAGCGCTTATACCGACGAGGCCTTGCAGCCGTTTACCGGAGCCGGCGAGACCGATCACTTTGTCGAGGTTTTCGCCGACAAGATCCCGCACACCCACGGCGCGCCCGTGCGCGCGCCGGCGGCCGCTGCCGCCGAATAGTTACCGCTCCGATTTGCTGCCGATCTTGCTTTCGGTGCCGGTGGCGAGGCGAGCGATATTGGCGCGGTGCATGATCCAGAGCAGCACCGCGAGCAGCAGAAACAATTCCGCTTCCGGCAGATTGCCGCTCCACCACAGCACGGCGGGCGTCGCCGCGCTGGCGATCAGCGCCGCAAGCGACGAATAGCGGGTCACTGCCGCGACCGCGAGCCACAGAGCCGCGAAGGCCACGAGCGCAATCCAGGCGCCGAAGCCGAGCAGGAGCCCGATAAACGTCGCAACCCCCTTGCCGCCTTTAAAACCGAGCCAGACCGGAAACAGGTGGCCGAGAAAGGCGCCAAGCGCGGCGACGATCGCAGCGTTGCCGCCGAAGAATTCGCCGGCGATGGCGACTGCGGCAGTGCCCTTGAGCATGTCGCCGAGAAGCGTCGCCGCGGCGAGACCTTTTCGGCCGGTGCGCAAGACGTTGGTGGCGCCAATATTGCCCGAGCCGATGGAGCGTACGTCGGGCGCGCCGGCGAACCGAGTGATCAGCACACCGAACGGAATGGAGCCGCACAGATAGCCGAATAGAAAGACGGCGATGTCTTCGATGGGATGCAGCATGGCGGCGGGATATTGCCCCAAGCCGGAACGGGAAAATAGCGCAACGTTGCCTAGCCGGCGCGGGCCTTCTTGCCTCCGTCGCGCGGTGTAAAACCGGCCGCGAGAGCGTCGGCTTCCGTCGGATAGATCACCACATGCTTAAGCTTGTCGGCGGACGCTGCGGCAAGCGTCCCCAATCCAAGCGAAAAAGTTTTCCGCGTCATGTCGGCCACCACGAATTGCGCATCGGTGCCTTCGCCGACGTCCTTCTCGCAGTAAACGCACCGCAGCATGCAGCGCCGAGGCGAGTCCTCTTCGATGACGTAGAACTTGTTGGCCGCATATTGCCGTTCGGCGGGATCGGCTGTGATGCAATTCGGGTTGTCGCAATTGAGGCCAGTGCCAATAGGCTGTGCATAGACCGGATGATCTGGCCTGGCGAAGCCGCCGGCGAATTTTTGCAACGAGTTACTCTTATGCAAATGCAACATCAACGAAATCAGCGCCATGCGGATCGGCACGCCGTAGGCGGCTTGCTGGAAATAGATGGCGCGGCGGTCGCTGTCGAACGAGGCATCGAGCTCGTTGACGCGCGGCAGCGGATGCATGACGCTCGCGTCCGAATATTTTGCCTGATCGAGGAATTTTGCATCGATCTTTGGATACGGCCGCTCTTTCTCGGCCCAGCGCTCCTTCTGGAAACGCGTGACATAGACCGCGTCGGTTTTCTGCTGAACCAGGAAGCCGTAGTCGATTTCGGGATCGGGAATGAGCGACAGCTGGTGCGGTTGGTCCGCGGTGACATAGAGCGCGTCGATCGCGCTGCCCGGCAACTGGCCGGGATCCTTGGAGACCATGCGACAGTGAAATTCCTCGCGCAGCCGGCGGTCGACATGCGCCGGCAGTTCCATGCCGGGAGCGGGCAGCGGGTCGATGGTGGCGCCGAAGCGGGCCAACGCATAGACGAAGGAGTGGATGGTGCGGCTGCCTTTGAGGTCGCCGGAAATCGCGACCTTCATGTTTTTCAGCGTCTTCTTTTTCGATTTCAGCGTGAAAAGGTCGCACAGCGTCTGTGTGGGGTGCTCGTGGCTGCCGTCGCCGCCATTGATCACCGGGATCTGCGAATATTCGGCCGCCAGCCGCGCCGCGCCGTCGCGCGGGTGGCGGATGACGACAATGTCGGCATAATTGGCGATCACCCGGATGGTGTCAGCGAGACTTTCGCCCTTGGCCGCGGAGCTGACTGTCGGATCGGCGCTGGTGATGTTGGCGCCGCCGAGCCGGAGCATGGCGCTTTCGAACGACAGGCGCGTGCGCGTCGACGGCTCGTAGAACAGGCTCGCCAGGATGAATTTCGACGCCAGATCGGTGGAACGTCCGATCCGGTAGGAAACGTTTTCGTCGGCGAGTTCCTTTAAAAACCCTTGAGCGACCTCGAAGATCGTCTCGATCTCCTTATTGGTGAGGTCATTGATCGAAATAATGTGACGCGTCGGCGGGAGGGCTTTGGTCATTAAAGCGGTGCTATAGGCCCAATTGGCGCATTGGAGCAAGCCCGCTTTGCCGGCGCGGGAAGGTGATGCACCGGAAACCTCTGCCCGCGCTCCGGCGTGCTACGATTGGCGCCGCAAAAGACGCGAGTCGCCATGGCTACCCGCTCCCGCTTCGACACCCACGAGGTTTTCAACCAGTCGCCGGCTTACGAAAACGTCGATCTGTTCGCGAGCGACGCGCCATTGCAAGACGCGGTCAAAGCGAACGGCGCGGCTTCGGAACTGTCCACGCTCGCCGCCTTCGGCAAGCAATGGGGCACCGCCGATATGTTCGCGCTGGCGCGGCAGGCCAACGAAAATCCGCCGAAGCTGCGGACTTTCGACGCCAAGGGCTATCGCAGCGACACCGTCGAGTTCCATCCGGCCTATCACCGCTTCATGCGCGAAAGCATCGCGGCCGGGCTGCATGCCTCCACCTGGACTCCGTCGGGCGACCGCGCGTCGGCGCCGGCGGAGGTGGTACGCGCGGCGCGGTTCTATATGGCAGCGCAGGTCGAGACCGGTCATCTTTGCCCGGTGACCATGACGCGAGCCGCGCTCGCCGCGCTTGCTGCCGAGCCGGAGCTTGCCGCCAAGGTCGTCCCCAAGGTTGTCACGCGCAATTACGATCCGCTGTTTCGGCCCTGGCGCGATAAATCCGGCATGACGCTCGGCATGGGGATGACGGAAAAGCAGGGCGGTACCGACGTGCGCGCCAACACCACGACCGCGACGCGGGACGGCGACGCCTATTCGGTCGTCGGCCATAAATGGTTTTTGTCGGCCCCGATGTGCGACGCATTCCTGATTTTGGCGCAGGCGCCCGGCGGGCTCACGTGCTTTCTGCTGCCGCGTTTCCGCCTCGACGGCTCGGTCAACGCGCTTCGATTTCAACGCTTGAAGGACAAGCTCGGCAACCGCTCGAACGCATCGGGCGAGGTCGAGTTCATGGACGCCTCCGCCTGGCGAGTCGGCGAAGAGGGCACCGGCATCCGCACCATTTTGCAAATGGTGCAGCTGACGCGGCTCGATTGCGCGATTGCCTCGGCTGGCCTGATGCGCATGGGGCTGGCGCAGGCCGTACATCATTGCCGCCACCGCAACGTCTTCGGCAAAAGGCTTTACAATCAGCCGATGATGCGCGCCGTGCTGGCCGACATGGCGCTCGAGGTCGAAGCGGCGATCGCTTTGGTGTTCCGCCTTGCGCGCGCGCTCGACCAAGCCGCTGACGATCCCGGCGAAGCCGCCTACGCGCGCGTCATGACGCCGGTGGCAAAATTTTGGATCTGCAAGCGCTCGCCCGGCTTCGTATCCGAGGCGATGGAATGCCTCGGCGGCAACGGTTACGTCGAAGAGAGCATCCTGCCGCGGCTCTATAGAGAAGCGCCGGTCAATGCGATCTGGGAAGGTTCCGGCAATGTAATGTGCCTCGATGTGTTGCGTGCGCTCAAGCGGGAGGAGGGGGCCGCGGTGGTCACGACTATGGCACGCGATGCCGGCACGTCGGCCGGGATCGAGGCGGCGGATTTGCGATCAGTCGATGAGGGTGGCGCCCGAGAGACGGTCGGCCGATTGGCGCTCGCGGCGAGCGTCGCGGCGCTAAGGGTCAGCGCGCCCGCCGCTGTCGCCGAAATTTTTATGCGTATGCGGCTGGATAATCCGCAGGGCGCGCTTTACGGCACCGGCCGCATGGACAATGCGGCAATGGAAATGCTGCTGCAACGTGCCTTGCCGCAGCATTGACCTCGCGGCCTATTTTTTCACGTTGAATGTGACGTCCAGCACAGAACATCGGCAGGAATTCGCCGAAGCTCTCATTGCCGTGGATGCGCCAAGGGCCGGCGGAGGATTGCGATGTTGGCCATTTTTGCGGGATATGCGGTGGGAACCGCGATCGTGGCAACGATTTCCCTCGTCAGCGCCCGGGCGGGCGTCATCGCGCGGCGGCGTAAGTCGCCCGATCTGCCGGCGGCCTCAACCGCCCGCTAAATGGCGCGTTAGCCGGTCGAGCGCGCCCTGCAGAATATAGGCGGCGGCATGTTGATCGATGACTGCTTTGCGCTTGGCTCGGTTTGCATCAGCGGCGATCAACGCGCGTTCGACGGCCGCAGTGGACAGCCGCTCATCCCATAAGGCGATGGGAAGGTCCGTCAGATGCGCGAGGTTGCGAGCAAAGGCCCGCGTCGACTGCGCTCGCGCTCCTTCCGAACCGTCCATATTGATTGGCAGTCCGAGCACGATGCCGACGGTGCGACGCTCGGCGGCGAGTTCCAAGATACGCGCCGCGTCGAGACCGAAGCGCTTGCGTGCGATGGTTTCCACCGGTGCCGCGATGCGCCGATCCGGATCGCTGGCGGCCACGCCGATGGTTTTAGTGCCGAGGTCGAGGCCAATCAGGCCGCCACGCGCCGGCAGCAGGGCAGCCGCTTCGTTGAGCATGAATACCGGCATGGCGCACCGCTATCACGCGTGCGCCGCAAAGGCGACAGCGCCAACCTTTTCCGCGCCCGCCAGCCGGATTATGGTGACGTCTTCTCCCCGCTGCTCCAGCGCGAACTCGGCGCCGAAAGGAGACGACAATGACGTTCTCGGTCACCAGCACCAGCTTCAAGGATGGCGATTACATGCCGAAGGATTTCATCCTCTCGGCCGATTTCGGTTTCGGCTGTGCTGGGGGTAACAAGTCGCCGCATCTGAAATGGTCGGGCGTGCCGGCGGAAACGAAAAGCTTCGCCGTGACCTGCTACGATCCCGATGCGCCGACCGGTTCGGGCTTCTGGCATTGGCTGGTGGTCAACATCCCGGCGAATGTAGGCGAGCTTGCCGAGGGTGCGGGCAGCGCGCCCGGCAAGCTGCCCACGGGGGCCTTGCAGACGCGCACCGATTTCGGCGCGCCCGGCTATGGCGGCCCGTGCCCGCCCGAAGGCGACCATCCGCACCGCTATTTGTTCACAGTGTTCGCCGTGAAAACCGACAAGCTCGCCGTCAAGGCCGACACCTCGGCGGCGGTCGTCGGCTTCAACCTGCATTTCAACACACTGGCGAAGGCCGAGCTCATGGGCCTGTTCAAGCGGTGAGGGGGATTGGATGAGACTTTTGCCTGCCGTCCTCGCAACCGCGCTGTCGCTCGCGATGTCGCAGCTCGCTCAAGCCGCCGAGATCAAAGTCGTCAGCGGGGGTGCTTTCAAGCAGGTTCTTAATGCGCTCGCCGTGGAGTACCGGAAAGAGACCGGTACCAAGCTCGACATCACCTACCGCACTGTCGGACAGCACCTGGACCTGATCCGCAGTGGTCAGGAAGAGTTCGATGTCGCCGTTCTGACCCCTGCGGCAATCGACGATTTGGCCAAGCAGGGCAAGGTCACCGCCGGCACCCGAGCCGATCTGGCAAAAACCGGGATTGGCGTCGTGGTCAAGGCCGGCGCCGCGGCACCGGATATCTCGACCGTCGATGCCTTTAAGCGGGCGCTGCTCGCCGCCAAATCGGTCGCCTTTATCGATCCGAAGGCCGGCGGTTCCAGCGGGATCTATGTCGAAGGTTTATTGGCGCGGCTCGGCATTGCCGATCAGGTCAATGCCAAGGCGGTGCTGGTCCATGGTGGCGCGGTGGCGGACCATGTCGCCGATGGTGAAGCCGAGATCGGCATACACCAGATCAGCGAAATCTTGCCGGTTGCCGGCGTCAGGCTGGTCGGACCGCTGCCACCTGAGATCCAGAATTTCACGGTTTATGCCGCAGGCGTGGGTGTCACGGCCAAAGACGGCAACGCGGCGCGCGCCCTGGTTAAATTTCTCGCCGGGCCCAGCGCCCTCCCGATCGTCAAGGCGAAAGGGATGGAACCTGCGTCCTGAGGCGACCTACCTCCAAAACGGCAGCGCCCGGCCGAAGCCGGGCGCCGAATGCCGATACAACAGCGTAATCGGCTTTTAAGCCAAGTGACGCGACTGCTCCCACGCAATCCGAGGGATGTCGCTGCGGGTGATGCCGATGTCGGCCAATTCCCGGTCGCTTAGGTGTGAAAGCTCGTCTACGGCGACGCCGTAGCGCTTCCAGGTGTTGAAGTAGCGGATAATCGATAACAGCATGGTCTCATTCCCTTTTTCGGCCGCCGGAATCAAACGGACGGCCGGAATCACTGTTGCAATATAGGTGCTGATGGTGCGTTGCAAAATTCTTGTGTTGCAGTGCAGCTAAGACGAAACTGCATGGTAAAGCAGCAAAATTTAGAGATTTTCGGTAGGAGTATGGACTCCAACGCTTAAGGTTTTAGAAACCACCGGTTCGCCATGCACTATAGCAAGGCTCCGAAGTCATGGCTGGAACTCCAGCTCGGCGCTTCCGCACCCATTGATCGCTGCCAATTCGCCAAGGTTCCGCCCTTCGACGATCCCGTCTCCGCCGCACTCAGGGGGTGGAATTCGGCTTCCTGGTAGGTGTTGCGTGGGAGTGTTCCATGGGGACGATGCTTGACCACCGCCGCTGTGCGGAAGAATGCGTGGCAATGGCGCGCTTGTCCGAGGACGACAAGGACAAGGCGCTTTGGCTCACACTGGCGCAGTCCTGGATACGGCTTGCCGACCACGTCGCGCACGCCGGAGCGGCCTTGGCTGCCGTAGCCCCGATGGACGACGAAGCGTCGTGAATTAGCAGCTTACCGCGCAGCCCTAGCCGCCAAGCCCGACGTTACTGGCCGTGGCTGGCGAGGACTTGCTGGCAGGCGCTGCTGATCTTCGACCGGTTCGCTTGCAGGCAGCCCAAAATGCCGAGCACATCCTGCGGATTGACCTCAAGTTGGGTCTGGCAGAACTTGCTCACGTCAGGATGACAGGCGGCGCGTTCCTGTGGGTTCCCGTCACCCATACTCATCCCCTTCACCGGCGGCGGTTGCGGTGGCAGTTGTTGGGCGAAGGCTGTTGTCCCGGCGGCAAGCGCCAAAGCGAGCGTCAAGATGGATACGCGAAGCATGATCCCCCCTTCTTCGGGCATCCGGCCCGCCCTGTGACTTCGATTCGTTATTCCATACTTTTTTGCCGTTCGGCGCACATTAAATTTTTTCGCAGAGATTGACGCCATCATGCGCTGGCGCACCGTAACGCTTGCGTCGCGCGGGTGCGCGGCGATACACCTCGCGCAGGGCGGTTAGCTCAGTTGGTAGAGCGTCTGCTTTACACGCAGAATGTCGGCGGTTCGAGTCCGTCACCGCCCACCAGCCTTCGCAAGCGTAGCGCTGCGAAGGCTGTCGCGCCGAAGCCCATCTTGGGCGTAGGCGGACCTCGCGCTTGCTACGGCTCGGCAAGCCATCTTTGTAAGAGCTGATGATGCAAAGCCGGCAAAAAATCGCCCGCTGCCACGCAACGTCTCGATTGCGATGGCAAGCGGGCAATGAGAGCGGCACACCGACCCGCGCTTCGCGGGCCTAATGACCAGAGGCGATCAGATAGCCTCTTTGAGCTCCTTTGAGGCGCGGAACGCGACTTTCTTGCTGGCCTTGATCTGAATCGGTTCGCCGGTGGCGGGATTGCGGCCCATGCGCGCGGCGCGCTTGCGCACTTGCAGAATGCCGAGGCCGCCGATGCGAATGCGTTCGCCCTTCTTCAGGTGCTTGACGATATTGCCAACCAGACCGCCGAGAATGGCTTCGGCCTGCTTCTTGGAAAGCTCATTGTCCTCCGCGAGGCTCGCGGCGAGATGCTTCAATGTCACGGTAGTAGCGGTTGTTTTGGTTGCCATTAGTCCCTCCTCAATGAAGCGGTGGCGTGAAAAAGCGCCGCTCACGGCGAAGCAGTTAAACAATTCGGCTCCGGCTGACCACGCTTGTTTTGCCAATTCCACCGATGTTTTCGGCATTGCGGCGCTATCTGAGGGCGCTCTGTGGCGAGCATAAGGCGGCCGGAAATGGCCAATTCAGGCCTAAATCCTTGACTTGGCACGAGCCGGGCCTTAAGTGCCGACGGCGCCCGCGGGGGCGTAGCTCAGTTGGTTAGAGCGTCGGCCTGTCACGCCGAAGGTCGCGGGTTCGAGTCCCGTCGCTCCCGCCATTTCAATGACTTAGCGGCCTTTTCGTAGCTGTATCCCCAGCTCTCAATGGCCGTTTGCCGGCCCACCTATCCCCGATAGATCGGGGCCGGTTGGGCGAAGAAGCTCCACAAGATGTGGTAGACCAGCGCGTAATTCTTCTGCTGGAAGCTCGCATGCGAAATGCCGGGCATCACGGCAAAGTGCTTGTCCGGGTTCGGCAGCTTGGCGAAGAACTTGAGGAGATCGTCGAAGCCGGCGATGCCGTCCCACTGGCCGCGCATGATCAAGGTCGGCGCCGCAATTTTCTCCGGATCGACCACCGGCAGATTGCTGCACATATCGACATAGGTGCCGGTCGGCACCGATGTATCGAGTGCGGTCACAGCGTCGGCGAAGGCGTCGATGACCTTCTCATCCGCCGTGCCGGGATGATCGCGGTCGAAGATCGAATGGATGAACGCCTTGTCGATCGGCCGGCGGTTCTTGGCGCGAAACTCGGGAAGCTTCTTCTTACGCTCGGCGAGCGTCGGCGAGCCTTCGCCGGTCCACACCATGGCATCGAGCGCGAGCCGGCCGACCAGCTCGGGGTGGCGCTCGGCGAATAAAGCGGCACGCAACGCGCCCGAAGAAATTCCGTAAACCAAAAACGGCCGCTTGCCGCGCAGCTTCTGGATATAGGTCGCGGCGGCAAAGCAATCGTCGGCGCCTTGCGCGATCGGTGCGTTATTGTCGCGATCCTTGGTCGAGCGGCCATAGCCCTCCATGTCGACCGACCAGCAGTCAAAACCGCGGCGTGCGAACCAATCCATTGCCGAGGAGTCCGGCCGACCCTCGACCTGAAGATCGAATGTCGGCTGTGCCGCCATTGACGAGCCGTGGACGAACAAAATCGTGCCGGCCGTATTTTTGGGATCGCCGGCGCATTTCTCAAATAGGAACAGCCTTACGTTGCCGTCCTTGGTCGTCCAATGGTCCTCGCCCTTGATGGCGGCTGCGGGGCGGTTGGTGATCTCGTCCATGCTCGCACCTTAATTGATCAGTGTGATGTGGTTGTCGTTGATGACCTTAGCCCATTTGGCGACCTGCGCCGCCATGAAAGCGGCAAATTCGGGTTGCGTCATCACCATTGGCGTCGCGCCCTGCTTCTCCCAGGATTCCTTGACGTCGGGCCGGCTCAAAATCGCGGTGATAGAGTTGTGCAGCAGATCGATAATCGGCTGCGGCGTTCCTTTGGGCGCCATGACGCCGACCCATTGGCTGAACTGAAATCCCGGCACACCGGCTTCGGCAATGGTCGGCACGTCCGGCAAGATCGGGGAGCGTGCCGTACCGCTGGTGCCCATCGCGCGCACTTTGCCGGCTTTGATATAGGGCGCCATAGTCGGAATCGAATCGAACAGCATCTGGATCTGGCCGCTGAGAATGTCGACCCGCATGCCGGTCGAGCCTTTATACGGCACGTGCACGATGTTGATGCCGGTAAGATCCTTCAACAGCTCGGCGGCCATATGATAGTTCGAGCCCGGTCCGGACGAGCCAAAATTGAGCGTGCCCGGCTTCGCCCGCGCCAATGCCAGGAGTTCGCCAAGATTTTTGGCCGGCACTGACGGGCTAACGACCAGGACCAGACCATTCTCCTCAAGCGGGGCGATCGGAATGAGATCGCGCAAGAGCTGATACGGCTTATCCTTGTAGAGTGTTTCATTCACCGTCTGGGTGCTGCTCGCCATCAACAGCGTATAGCCGTCGGGCGCCGATTTCGCGACGTAATCGGTGCCGATCGTGGTGCCCGCGCCTGGACGGTTTTCGATGACAAACGACTGGTGCAGAGATTTCTGCAGCTCGACGGCAAGTTCGCGGACAAACACATCGGTCGGGCCGCCGGCGCCGAACGGCACGATGATCTTGACCGGCCGCGACGGATAAGTGTCGGCGCGTGCCGGCGAAAGCGCGACCGTGCTCGCTAAGGCGAGCAGCGCCGCGCGGCGCGAATAAGCAAACCGCATGTTTTCCTCACTCCAGTTTTACGCCGGTGACGCGGATGATGTCGCCCCAGCGTTGGACTTGTTCGGCGATGAAGAGGGCGAAATCGTTCGGCGACATCGGCTGCGGAACGCCACCGAGGCCGGTAATGCGGTTGCGCACCTGGGGATCGGCCAAGCCCTGATTCACGACGCCGTTGATCTTGGCGACGATGGCGGCCGGCGTACCCGCCGGCGCGACGATGGCCTGCCAGGCATCCGGCGGCATGCCGGGGTAACCGGCTTCGGTCATGGTCGGCACGCCGGGGAGTCCCGGCAAGCGGCGCGGGCTGGTCACCGCGAGGGCGCGCAGTTTGCCGCTCTGGAGATAGGGCATGATGCCGGTTGCGCCTTCGAAGGTCATATTCATCTGCCCGGTCAGCACGTCGGTGGTCGCCTGCGAGGCGCCTTTGTAGGGCACGAATACGATATCGGTGCCCGTGAGATGTTTGAACATCTCGCCGCTGAGATGCGGCGGTGTGCCGATGACCGCTCCATAATTCAATTTGCCGGGATTGGCCTTGGCGTAAGCGACGAGTTCCTTGACGCTGTGCACGGGCAGCGCGGCGTTGACGGCGAGCACCTGCGGCGTCGACGACAATAGCGCCACCGCGGTGAAGTCTTTGACCGGGTCGATGCCGGCGTTTTTATAGAGCTGCGGACTAATCGCAATCACGCCCGATGTCGCGGCCATCAGCGTGTAGCCGTCCGGCAGGGCACCGGCGACCAAGCGAGCGGCAAGCGTGCCGCCGGCGCCGATGTGGTTTTCGACCACTACCGGGCCGAGATGGCCGGACAGCCAATCGCCAATGATCCGCGCCGCGACGTCCGGCGGTCCACCCGGCGCGAATGGTACAATGAGCTTGATCGGGCGATCGGGAAAGCTCGCCGCGTCGGCCGCCGGTGCAAGGAGAATCGCGAATGTCAGGGCCAGCGCAGCGGACGCGCGAAAGAGGAATGGCCACCCGGGAAGCGCTTTCGGCATCGGCCGCATCATCCGTTCGCAATCAATTCGTCGCCGGATCGTAGCATCGGCGGTCACGATGGCGTCAACGCGCACGCCACGCACAGGCGTGCCTTGCACCTTTTTGTGCACTGCGCTAAGGGTCGCAAAGTTCCGCTGGCAGCGCGAATCCGCTTGATTTTGAGGCAAATCGGCGCACCGGCATTGCAGGCGGAACGGCGCCGCGCACGCCACTGTTTCCGCCGAGGGAGCCTCTCCCTCGATAGCCGGTCGGAAAGGTTCCCGATGAGTCAATCACTGACTCAACTGCTGCTGGCCTATCTGCCGCTCATCGTCTTCGTCGGCGTCGCGGGCGTCATCGGGCTTGTGCTGTTGGTCGTCGCCTTCATCGTCGCCTACAAAGAGCCGAATCCGGAAAAGCTGTCCGCCTACGAGTGCGGCTTTAACGCCTTCGACGACGCGCGGATGAAGTTCGATGTGCGCTTCTATCTGGTAGCGATCTTGTTCATTATTTTCGACCTCGAAGTCAGCTTCCTGTTTCCGTGGGCGGTGGCGTTCGGTCACCTCGGCGTCTACGGCTTCTGGTCGATGATGCTGTTTCTTGCGGTGCTGACGATCGGGTTTATCTATGAGTGGAAGAAGGGAGCGCTCGAATGGGACTGAGCGAACCCACACTCGCCACCCCGCGAAACGGACTGATCGACCCGCGCGCTGGCAAGTCGGCCGCTGCGGACGATCAGTTTTTCCAAAGCGTCAACAGCGAACTGGCCGACAAGGGATTCCTGGTCGCGGCCGCCGACGATCTCATCGCCTGGGCGCGCACCGGCTCGCTGATGTGGATGACCTTCGGGCTCGCCTGCTGCGCCGTCGAGATGATGCAAATGTCGATGCCGCGCTACGACGCCGAGCGCTTCGGCTTCGCGCCGCGTGCCTCGCCGCGGCAATCCGACGTGATGATCGTGGCCGGCACGCTGACCAATAAAATGGCGCCGGCGCTGCGCAAGGTCTACGACCAGATGCCGGAGCCGCGCTATGTGATCTCGATGGGCTCCTGCGCCAATGGCGGCGGCTACTACCATTATTCCTACGCGGTGGTGCGCGGCTGCGACCGCATCGTGCCGGTCGATATCTACGTGCCGGGCTGTCCGCCGACCGCGGAAGCTTTGTTATACGGCGTGTTGCTCTTGCAGAAGAAAATTCGCCGCACCTCAACCATCGAACGCTAGACCAGCGAACGCTGTAAATGGACGAGACGCTCGACACGCTCGGCAAGACAATCGCTGACGCGCTCGCCTCATCGGTGACGGGCTACACGGTGGCGTGTCACGAGCTTAATGTCACGGTGCAGGCCGCCGACATTGTCGCGGTGATGCGGTTCTTGCGCGACGACCCGCGGTGTCAGTTCTGGAGCCTGCTCGACGTGACTGCGGTCGATTGGCCGAGCCGCGAGCGGCGCTTCGACGTCGTCTATCACCTGCTGTCGCCGAAGCACAATGTGCGCGTACGCATCAAAGCCGAGACTGACGAAGCCACCGCGGTGCCGTCGATCATCGAGGTGTTTCCGGGCGCCGATTGGTTCGAGCGCGAAACATACGATCTGTACGGCGTGGTGTTCACCGGCCACCCCGACATGCGGCGCATTCTCACCGACTACGGCTTCGAGGGCCATCCGCTGCGCAAGGATTTTCCGCTGACCGGCTTTGTCGAGGTGCGCTACGACGACGAGCTCAAGCGCGTGGTTTACGAGCCGGTGCGGCTGACGCAGGAGTTCCGCAACTTCGATTTTCTGTCGCCGTGGGAAGGCACCGATTACGTGCTGCCAGGCGACGAGAAGTCTAGCGGCAAAACCCCAGCGAAGGGATCGTGAGATGAAATCGACCCTCAAGCCGGGCCTCACCCATCGCTTCGCCTATAAGGTGCCGGAGAACAAGACCGTTCCCTACACCTATCCGGAATCGCCCGAGATCGCGTCGATGCCGAAGGTCTTTGCCACCGGCTTCATGATCGTGCTGATGGAATGGGCCTGCACCCAGCTCCTGGCGCCGTATCTGGACCCCGGCGAAGGCAGTCTCGGCGTGCATGTCGATGTCAGTCACCTCGCGGCGACCCTGCCGGGGCAAACCGTGACGGTCGACGTCGAATGCACCGAAGTCGCCGGACCGCGCGTCACGTTCAAGGTCAGGGCGCATGATGGCGTCGACCTCATCGGCGAAGGACGCCACGAGCGCTTTGTGGTGCTGTGGGACAAGTTCAATGCGCGCTTGGCGGCGAAAGCTGCGAAGGTGAGGGAGTTCGCCTGATGGCCGAAGCCGCGCCGCGCAACTTCACCATCAATTTTGGGCCGCAGCATCCGGCCGCGCATGGCGTGCTGCGACTTGTGCTCGAGCTCGACGGCGAAGTCGTCGAGCGCGTCGATCCGCATATCGGCCTTCTGCATCGCGGCACCGAAAAGCTGATCGAGCACAAGACCTATCTGCAGGCGATCCCTTATTTCGACCGGCTCGACTATGTGGCGCCGATCAATCAGGAGCATGCCTTCTGCCTCGCGGCGGAGAAATTGCTCGGGCTTGCCGTGCCGCGCCGCGCCCAGCTCATCCGCGTGCTCTATTGCGAGATCGGTCGGCTGTTGTCGCATCTCCTCAATGTTACCACGCAAGCCATGGATGTCGGTGCGCTGACCCCACCGCTGTGGGGCTTTGAAGAGCGCGAGAAGCTGATGGTCTTCTATGAGCGGGCCTCGGGCTCACGCATGCATGCCGCCTATTTCCGCGTCGGCGGCGTGCACCAGGATTTGCCGTCAAGATTGATCGACGACATTGCCGGCTTCTGCGATCCATTCCTCAAAGTGTGCGACGATCTCGAGGAACTCCTCACGGAGAATCGGATCTTCAAGCAACGCAATGTCGATATCGGCGTCGTGAAGCTGGAAGACGCCTGGGCGCGCGGTTTTTCCGGCGTCATGGTGCGCGGCTCCGGCGCGGCGTGGGATTTGCGCAAGGCGCAACCTTACGAGTGCTATGACGAGCTCGATTTCGACATCCCGATCGGCAAGAACGGCGATAATTACGACCGCTATTGCATTCGCATGGAAGAGATGCGCCAGTCGGTTCGCATCATGAAGCAATGCATCGAGAAGCTGCGCGCGCCGGATGGGCAGGGCCGCGTCACGGTCGACGACCACAAGATCGTGCCGCCGCGGCGCGAAGAGATGAAGCGTTCGATGGAATCGCTGATCCACCACTTCAAGCTCTATACCGAGGGCTTCAAGGTGCCGGCCGGCGAAGTTTATGCCGCGGTCGAGGCGCCGAAGGGCGAGTTCGGCGTCTATCTGGTCGCCGACGGCACCAACAAGCCGTACAAGTGCAAGATCCGCGCGCCGGGTTTTGCCCATTTACAGGCCATGGACTTCCTTTGCCGCGGCCATATGCTGGCCGATATCTCCGCGATCCTCGGCTCGATTGACATCGTGTTCGGCGAGGTCGACCGATGAGCGTCCGCCGTCTTGCTGAAAAGCAGCCGCCGAGCTTTGCTTTCACTCCCGAAAATCTCACTTGGGCGAAGGCGCAGATCGCCAAATATCCGGAAGGTCGTCAGCAATCCGCGGTCATCCTGATCCTGTGGCGCGCGCAGGCCCAGTGCGGCGGCTGGCTGCCGCAAAAAGCCATCGAAGCCACCGCCGATTTGCTCGGCATGGCGAAAATCCGCGTGCTCGAAGTGGCGACCTTCTACACGATGTTCAATCTGTCGCCGGTTGGGCGCTATCACGTGCAGCTCTGCGGCACGACGCCCTGCATGCTGCGCGGCGCCGAAGAGCTCAAGAAGGTCTGCCACCGCATGATCGGGCACGAGGGCGAGGTGACCGCCGACGGCGCGTTTTCCTGGGTCGAAGTCGAGTGCCTCGGCGCCTGCGTGAATGCCCCGATGGCGCAGATCAATGCCGATTATTACGAGGACCTGACGCCGGAGATCTTCACCCGCATCATCAACGATTTTTCCAATGGCCGCACGCCGAAGCCTGGACCGCAGATCGATCGTATCAATTCAGCGCCGATTGGCGGACCGACGACACTGACCGATCCATCGCTGTTTGCTACCAGTGGAAAGTCGGGCGGGCTGATCGACCGGCCCGATGACGAAGCGAAAAAGCCCGGCGCCGCCGCCAACGTTCACGAAGCGCCGATGCCAAAACCGCCGGCTGCCGACGCCACCGATCCGAGACGAAACTGATGCTTGCCGACAAGGACCGCATTTTCAAGAATCTCTACGGCCAGCGCGATTGGGGCCTCGACGGGGCGCGCGCCCGCGGTGCCTGGGACGGCACCAAGGCGATCCTCGAGAGAGGCCGCGACGGAGTAATCAACGAATGCAAGGCCTCCGGCCAGCGCGGCCGCGGCGGCGCCGGGTTTCCGACCGGCCTCAAATGGTCGTTCATGCCAAAGCAGGTGGAACGGCCGCATTATCTGGTCATCAATGCCGACGAGTTCGAGCCTGGCACCTGCAAGGACCGCGAGGTCATGCGCAACGATCCGCATCTTCTGATCGAGGGCTGCCTGATCGCCGGCTTCGCCATGGCCGCGAACCACTGCTTTATCTATATCCGCGGCGAATTCATCCGCGAGCGCGAGCGGCTGCAGGCGGCCGTCGATCAGGCCTATGAGGCCAAGCTGATCGGCAAGGACAACATTCACGGTTGGGATTTCGATATCGTCGTGCATCACGGCGCCGGCGCCTACATCTGCGGCGAGGAAACGGCGCTGTTGGAAAGCCTCGAAGGCAAGAAGGGCCAGCCGCGGCTGAAGCCGCCGTTCCCGGCCAATATGGGCCTCTATGGGTGTCCGACGACGGTCAATAACGTCGAGACCATCGCGCAGGTGCCCGACATCATGCGGCGCGGCGCGGCCTGGTTCGCCGGCATCGGCCGGCAGAACAATACGGGGACCAAGCTCTATTGCATTTCTGGCCACGTCGAGCGGCCGTGCAATGTCGAAGAGAACATGGGCATTCCGCTGCGCGAATTGATCGACCGCCATGCTGGCGGCGTGCGCGGCGGTTGGGACAACCTGATGGCCGTCATTCCGGGCGGCTCGTCGATGCCGCTCGTTCCGGCCGGCCCGGACCAGGCCGATACGCTGCTCATGGATTTCGACGGCTGCCTGCAGAAGAAATCAGCGCTCGGCACTGCTGCCGTGATCGTCATGGACAAGTCCGCCGACATCGTCAAAGCGATGGCTCGTATTTCTTACTTCTACCGGCATGAAAGTTGCGGCCAATGCACGCCGTGCCGCGAGGGCATGGGCTGGATGTGGCGCCTGCTCGACCGTATGGCGGTGGGTCACGCTACCAAGCGCGAGATCGACATGCTGTGGGATGTGTCGAAGCAGATCGAAGGCCACACCATCTGCGCCTTCGGGGACGGCGCGGCTTGGCCGGTGCAAGGCCTGCTTCGCCACTTCCGCCCTGAGATCGAAAGGCGCATCGACCAATACACCGCCAACCCGCATCCCGAGCCGGTCTCGGTTGCGGCGGAGTAAGCGTGATGAATGCGACCCGTCACCTTGCGCAGCTTAATATCGGCCGCTTCCTCTATCCGACCGACGACCCGCGCATGGCGGATTTCATGAACAATCTTGCGCTGGTGAACGGCATCGCGGACCGCAGTGCGGGTTTTGTCTGGCGGCTGCAGGACGATAGCGGCAACGCCACCGGTTTCCGGCCGTTCCCCGATCCGCAGATGGCGGTCAATCTGTCGGTCTGGGAAAGCGTCGAAGCGTTGGAGCGATTTGTTTGGCAGACCGTGCATAAGCGGTTCTATGGACGCCGCCCGGAATGGTTTGACAAAATGGACGGCCCGCATTTTGTCATGTGGTGGGTGCCGGTTGGACATCGCCCGCCGCTGACCGAAGCAAGAGCGCGGCTTGAATATCTCGCGACGCACGGCCCGAGCGATCATGCGTTCGGTTGGGACAGCGTTCCGGCGGCGCAATTGTGGAAGACGGCGCGCTGTGCGCCCGCCGAACAGGTAGCATAAGAAGCGACGTGAGAGAGATATGACCAAGCTCATCGTCGACGGCAAAGAGATCGACGTTCCGCCGGAATACACGCTGCTGCAGGCGTGCGAAGCGGCGGGCGCGGAAATTCCGCGCTTCTGTTTCCACGAGCGGCTGTCGATTGCCGGCAATTGCCGCATGTGCCTGGTCGAGCTGGTGGGCTCGCCGAAGCCGGTCGCGAGCTGCGCCTGGGGCGTGCGCGATTGCCGGCCGGGACCGAAGGGCGAGCCGCCCGAGGTCAAAACCCGTTCGCCGATGACGCGCAAGGCGCGCGAAGGCGTGATGGAATTTCTGCTGATCAATCATCCGCTGGATTGTCCGATCTGCGATCAGGGCGGCGAGTGCGATCTGCAGGACCAGTCGATGGCCTACGGGGTCGACGCCAGCCGCTACCGGGAGAATAAGCGCGCGGTCGAAGACAAATATCTCGGCGCGCTGGTCAAGACGTCGATGAACCGCTGCATCCAGTGCACCCGCTGCGTGCGTTTCTCCGCCGAGGTCGCCGGCGTTCCCGAGCTTGGCGCGATCGGCCGCGGCGAGGACATGGAGATCACGAGCTATCTGGAACAGGCGATGCGTTCGGAGCTGCAAGGCAACGTTGTCGACCTCTGTCCGGTCGGCGCGCTGACCTCGAAGCCTTATGCCTTTGCAGCGCGGCCATGGGAGCTCAACAAGACCGAGTCGATCGACGTCATGGACGCGCTCGGTTCCGCTATCCGCATCGACACCCGCGGCAGCGAGGTGATGCGCATCCTGCCTCGCACCAACGATGACATCAACGAGGAATGGATTTCCGACAAGACGCGGCACGTGGTCGACGGTCTGCGCACACAGCGGCTCGATCAGCCCTATGTGCGCGAGGGCGGCAAGCTCCGTCCGGCGACCTGGACCGAGGCGTTCAAGGCGATCGCCGCCAGGGTCGCCAAAGCCAATCCCAAGCGCATGGGCGCCATGGTCGGTGATCTCGCCGCGGTCGAAGAAATTTTCGCGCTCAAGGATTTGATGACGCGGCTTGACGTCGGCAATCTCGATTGCCGGCAGGACGGCGCGGCGCTCGATCCCACCTGGGGCAGGGCCAGCTATTTGTTCAATGCGACCATTGCCGGGATTGATTCAGCCGACGCGCTGCTCATCATCGGCTCCAATCCGCGCAGGGAAGCCGCTATTCTCAATGCGCGCATCCGCAAGCGCTGGCGCGCCGGAAAGTTTCCGATCGGCGTCATCGGGGCGAAGGCCGATCTCACTTACACTTACGATTATCTCGGCGCCGGCCCGGAAACGCTCGCCGCCGCCGCGCGGCATTCCTTCGCCGAAACGCTGCGCAAGGCCGAGCGGCCCATGGTGCTTCTTGGAGCCGGTGCTTTGACGCGTGGCGACGGCGCGGCGGTTGCGTCGCTCGCGGCCAAAGCCGCGCTCGACCTTGGCGCGGTGAAGGAGGGCTGGAACGGATTCTGCGTGTTGCACAGCGCCGCCTCGCGCGTCGGCGCGCTCGATCTCGGTTTTGTGCCGGGGCAGGGCGGGCTCTCCGCCCGGCAGATGGCGGCGTTCGGTACGCTCGACGTTTTGTTTTTGCTCGGCGTCGATGAGATCGATGTCGCGCAAGGCGCTTTCGTCATCTATATCGGCACTCATGGCGACCGCGGCGCGATGCGCGCCGATGTGGTGTTGCCGGGCGCCGCCTATCCGGAAAAATCCGCGACTTACGTCAACACCGAGGGTCGAGTGCAAATGGCGACGCGCGCCTCATTCCCGCCGGGCGACGCGCGCGAAGATTGGGCGATCTTGCGGGCGCTGTCGGACGTGCTGGGACATCGGCTGCCCTATGACTCGCTCGCGGCATTGCGGCAGGCCCTGTTCAAGGCGCACCCGCATCTCACGCGGATCGGCCAGGTGACGCCGGCCGACAGCGCGGTGCTGCAAAAGCTGGCCGCGCTCGGTGGTACAACCGACCGGGCGCCATTCGCCTCCAGCGTGGAAGACTTCTACTTCACCAATCCGATCGCGCGGAGTTCGGCGGTGATGGCGGAATGCTCGGCGATCGCGCAAGGGCGCGCGACCATGACGGCTGCGGAGTAGCGCATGACCATGGCCACATTCTGGTCCGGTTACCTCTGGCCGCTGATCATCATGGTCGCGGAGAGTGTGTTGCTCCTCGTCGTGCTGCTGATTGCGGTTGCCTATGTGCTTCTGGCCGACCGCAAGATCTGGGCTGCGGTGCAGATCAGGCGCGGCCCCAATGTGGTCGGGCCCTGGGGCCTGTTCCAATCCTTCGCCGATCTGCTCAAATTCGTGCTCAAGGAGCCGGTGATCCCGGCGGGCGCCAACAAAGGCGTGTTCCTCTTGGCGCCGCTCGTCACCTGCGTGCTGGCGCTCGCGGCCTGGGCGGTGATCCCCGTCGATGCCGGCTGGGTTATCTCGAATATCAACGTCGGTATTCTTTATATTTTCGCTATCTCGTCGCTCGGCGTGTACGGCGTGATCATGGCGGGCTGGGCGTCGAACTCCAAATACCCGTTCCTCGCCGCGCTGCGCTCCGCGGCGCAAATGGTGTCCTACGAAGTGTCCATCGGCTTCGTCATCATCACCGTGCTGTTGTGCGTCGGTTCGCTCAATCTCTCCGCCATCGTCGAAGCGCAGCAAAATCACGGACTGGCGACCGCGATCGGGGTGCCGTGGCTGTCGATCTTGAACTGGTATTGGCTGCCGCTGTTCCCGATGCTCGTCATCTTCTTCATTTCCGCCCTTGCCGAGACCAATCGGCCGCCGTTTGATCTGGTCGAGGCGGAGTCGGAGCTCGTCGCCGGTTTTATGGTCGAGTACGGTTCGACGCCCTACATGATGTTCATGCTTGGCGAGTACGTGGCCGTCTGCACCATGTGCGCCATGGCCACGATCTTGTTTCTCGGCGGCTGGCTGCCGCCGCTCTCGGTGCCGCCCTTCACCTGGGTGCCGGGCATCATTTGGTTCGTGCTCAAGGCATTCTTCGTTTTCTTCATGTTCGCGATGGTGAAGGCGTTCGTGCCCCGCTATCGCTACGATCAGTTGATGCAACTCGGCTGGAAGGTGTTCCTGCCGATTTCGTTGGCGATGGTGGCGATCGTGGCCGGCGTGCTGCAATTGACCGGCTGGGCGCCGCAATGACGGGAGGACGGCATGGAGTTTTCGCTGCCGGCCTGGCTCGGCGGGCTTGCCGGGACGATCGTTGCCGTTGCCGCCTACGTGCCGGCGATCCGTATCGTGGAGCGGCGGCTACGCACGCAAAGCGGCCCGCTGACGCTCGACCAGCGCGCCGCTTTCGAGAACAAGCTCTCGGTCGTGCGACGAGTGATATTGGGCGTCGACATCGCCATCCTGGCCACGCTCGGCTATTGGATCGGCGGCAAATGGGCGGCATGAGAGGTTGATATGAAGCTCGATCAAGCCGCCCGTTCGCTCTTCCTCAAAGAATTCGCGCAGGCCTTCGTGCTGTCGATGCGCTATTTTTTCAAGCCGAAGGCGACGCTCAATTATCCGTTCGAAAAGGGGCCGCTGTCGCCGCGCTTTCGCGGCGAGCACGCGCTGCGCCGCTATCCGAACGGTGAAGAGCGCTGCATCGCGTGCAAATTGTGCGAGGCCATCTGCCCGGCGCAAGCGATTACTATCGAGGCCGGCCCGCGGCGCAATGACGGCACACGGCGCACCACGCGCTACGATATCGACATGGTCAAATGCATCTATTGCGGGCTGTGCCAGGAGGCCTGTCCGGTCGACGCTATCGTCGAGGGACCGAATTTCGAGTTCGCCACCGAAACGCGAGAGGAACTTTATTACGACAAGGAGCGGCTGCTGGCGAACGGCGACCGCTGGGAGCGCGAGATTGCGAAGAATATCGAACTCGACGCGCCCTATCGGTGAGATGCGACGCCAATGATCCTCAACGCGATATTCTTTTATCTCTTTGCCGGCATCACGGTGGCGTCCGCCGTTATGGTCGTCACTGCGAAGAATCCTATCCATTCGGTGCTCTTCCTCATCCTCGCTTTCGTCAACGCCGCCGGATTGTTTGTCCTTTTGGGCGCCGAGTTTCTGGCGATGATCCTGATCGTCGTCTATGTCGGCGCCGTCGCCGTGCTGTTCCTGTTCGTCGTGATGATGCTGGACGTGGATTTTGCCGAATTACGCCAGGGATTTCTTAGCTACCTGCCGGTCGGCGGCCTGGTGGGCGCGGTGATGTTGGCCGAACTCCTCGTCGTGCTCGGCGGCTGGGTTATCGGCCCAGATGTGGCCAAAGCCATCACCGCGCCGATCCCGTCGGTGAGCGCCATCAATAACACGCAGGCGCTCGGCCTCGTTCTCTACACGCGCTATGTTTATTACTTCGAGGCCGCGGGCGTCATTCTCCTTGTCGCCATGATCGGCGCGATCGTGATGACCTTGCAGCATAAACCCAATGTGCGGCGGCAAAATATCGCCAACCAGGTGGCGCGCGGCCCGAAAACGGCAATCGAGGTGGTCAAAGTGAAATCGGGGCAGGGGCTGCTGTCATGACGCGGGGGCCATCATGACCATCGGGCTCGGACACTATCTGTCGGTGGCGGCAATCCTGTTCACTCTCGGGATTTTCGGCATCTTCCTCAACCGCAAGAACGTGATCGTCATCTTGATGTCGATCGAGCTGATTCTGCTTGCCGTCAACATCAACCTTGTCGCGTTTTCAAGTTTCCTCGGTGACATCGTCGGCCAAGTCTACGCCTTGATCGTCCTCACCGTAGCGGCGGCCGAGGCCGCGATCGGACTGTCGATTCTGGTCGCCTATTACCGAAACCGCGGCTCGATCGCGGTTGAAGACATCAATCTGATGAAGGGCTAGCGCATGATCCGGAAAAGTGGATACCGGTTTTCGGAAAAGATCATGCGCCCGACGAAGATGGCAAGCGGCGTCACTCAACTCGGACAAGGCAAATTCTAGCAATGTACGAAGCCATCGTTGCCTTGCCGCTTCTTGGCGCTATCGTCGCCGGTATCGTCACGCTGTTCGGCGCGGCGCAACGCCATCCCGGCGAAGATCCGCCGCCGCCGTCTGACGACCACGCGGCGCCACTGGTGCCCGAGGGTCATCCGCATGCGGCGCCGGACCCGCATGGGCCGCACGCGGCGTTCTCCAATACTCACGCCGAGGAGCACGAAGCTCAGGAGCTGTCAGCGGCCGGCTCGTTGCCCGCTATGCTCGTTACTTCCACCTTCCTGGTGATCGCCTGCGTGCTGTCCTGGTTCGCCTTCTACGATGTCGGCGTCGAGGGCCACGAAGCCCGTGTCACGCTGTTCTCTTATATCAGCTCCGGCGACCTGCACTCAGAATGGGCGCTGCGCATCAATTCCTTGACCGCCGTCATGCTCGTGGTGGTGACCACCATCTCCTCGGTCGTTCACATCTATTCCATCGGCTATATGGACGAGGATCCCTATAAGCCGCGCTTCTTCTGCTATCTGTCGTTCTTCACCTTCGCCATGTTGATGCTGGTGACAGCCGACAATCTCATTCAGCTGTTCTTCGGTTGGGAAGGCGTCGGGCTGGCGAGCTATCTGTTGATCGGCTTCTGGTTTCATAAGCCGGAAGCGAATGCCGCC
The DNA here is from genome assembly GCA_963784325.1 of uncultured Alphaproteobacteria bacterium. Taxonomy (GTDB): domain Bacteria; phylum Pseudomonadota; class Alphaproteobacteria; order Rhizobiales; family Xanthobacteraceae; genus BOG-931. Next base: position 72,456 of record CAWARC010000019.1, read on the forward strand.
GCGATCAAGGCCTTTATCGTCAACCGCGTCGGCGATTTCGGTTTCTCGCTTGGGATCTTCGCCGTCTTCTATCTTACCGGTGCGATCGACTTCGACACCATCTTTGCCCAGGCCCCGGCGCTGGCTGGCAAGAGCTTTCATTTCCTCAGTTGGGACGTCAATGCGCTGACCGCGGTGTGCCTTCTCTTGTTCATGGGCGCGATGGGCAAATCGGCGCAGTTCCTGCTGCACACATGGTTGCCCGACGCCATGGAAGGGCCGACACCGGTCTCGGCATTGATCCACGCCGCGACCATGGTGACTGCCGGCGTGTTCATGGTGGCGCGGCTGTCGCCGCTGTTCTCGCTCTCCCAAGACGCCTCGGCCTTTGTCATCTTCATTGGCGCCACGACCTGCATGTTTGCGGCGACCATCGGTCTCGTGCAGAACGACATCAAGCGCATCGTCGCCTATTCGACCTGCTCGCAGCTTGGCTACATGTTCGTCGCCATGGGTGTGGGAGCCTATTCGGTCGGCATGTTTCATCTGTTTACCCACGCCTTCTTCAAGGCGCTGCTCTTCCTCGGCTCGGGCTCGGTGATTCTGGCGATGCATCACGAGCAGGACATCCGCCATATGGGCGGGCTGTGGCGGAAGATTCCGTTCACTTATGGCGTGATGCTGATTGGTACTCTGGCGCTGACCGGCTTTCCGCTGACCGCCGGCTATTTCTCCAAGGACGCCATCATCGAAGCCGCCGCCGTTAGCGCAAATCCGATGGCCTCTTATGGCTTTCTCATGACTGTCGGGGCCGCCGCGCTGACTTCGTTCTATTCATGGCGGCTCATCTTCAAGACGTTCCATGGCGAGCCGCACGATCACCATCATTTCGAGGCCGCGCACGAAAGCCCGATGGTGATGCTCATTCCGCTGGCGATCCTAGCCTTCGGTTCGATCGCCGCCGGCTGGCCGTTTTTGTCGGTCTTCACCGGTCATGGCGCCGAGCAGTTTTTCCGCGACGCGCTCAAGCTCGGTACCGCCGAAACGCTGTTCGAAAATGCTGAAAAGCTGCCACTCTTGATGTCGCTGTTGCCGACGGTGATGATGATCGGCGGCTTTCTGGTGGCCTACCAGTTTTATATCCGGCGGCCCGATCTGCCGGTGGCTTTGGCGCGCGACCAGCGCGTGCTCTACCAATTCCTGCTCAATAAATGGTACTTCGACGAAATCTACGATTTCCTCTTTGTCCGCCCGCTGCTTTGGCTCGGCCGCGTGCTCTGGAAAGGCGGCGACGGATTTGTCATCGACGGCTTCGGCCCTGACGGCGTCTCCGCCTGGGTGCTCGACGTGACAAGGAACGTCGTCCGGCTGCAGACCGGCTATCTCTACCACTACGCCTTCGCCATGCTGATCGGCGTCGCCGCGTTCATCACCTGGTTCATGTTCGCGGGGCCGCACTGATGACGAGCTGGCCGATCCTGTCCGTCGTCACTTTCCTGCCGATCGCCGGCGCGCTGTTCATCGCATTCTTGCGCGATGATGAAGCCGGCGTGCGCAACGCGCGGTGGGTGGCGCTGTGGACGACGCTGATCACCTTCGCCATTTCGCTGATCCTGATTTGGCGCTTTGATCCGTCGACCGCGGATTTCCAGTTTCTCGAAAAGCGGCCCTGGCTCGGCGGCACCATCACCTATGCCATGGGTGTCGACGGCATTTCGCTGCCGTTCGTGATCCTGACCACGGCGCTGATGCCGATTTCGATCCTGGCAAGCTGGACCTCGATCCAAAGCCGGGTGCGCGAATATATGATCGCGTTCCTGGTGCTCGAAACGCTGATGGTCGGCACCTTCTGCGCGCTCGACCTCGTGTTGTTCTATTTGTTCTTCGAAGGCGGCCTCATTCCGATGTTCCTGATCGTCGGCGTGTGGGGCGGCCCGCGCCGGGTCTATGCCAGCTTCAAGTTCTTTCTCTATACGCTGCTTGGTTCGGTGCTGATGCTGCTCGCCATCATGGCGATGTACTGGCAGGCCGGCACCACCGACATCCCGACGCTGCTGCACCATCCATTCCCGCTCGCTTTGCAGACCTGGGCCTGGTTCGCCTTCCTGGCTTCATTCGCCGTGAAAATGCCGATGTGGCCCGTCCACACCTGGCTGCCGGACGCGCATGTCGAGGCGCCGACCGCCGGTTCGGTGATCCTTGCGGCCATTCTGTTGAAGATGGGCGGCTACGGCTTCCTGCGTTTCTCGCTGCCGATGTTTCCGGAAGCGACCCAGCATCTGGCGCCGCTCATCTACGCGCTCTCGGTGATCGCCATCATCTACACGTCGCTGGTCGCGCTGGTGCAGGAGGACGTGAAAAAGCTGATCGCTTATTCCTCGGTCGCGCATATGGGCTTTGTCACCATGGGCATCTTCGCGGTGACCGCGCAGGGTGTGGCCGGAGGAATTTTCCAGATGATCTCGCACGGCATCGTCTCGGCCGCCTTATTCCTCTGCGTCGGCGTCATCTATGACCGCATGCATACCCGCGAGATCGCCGCTTATGGTGGTCTCGTCAACCGCATGCCGCTCTACGCCTTCGTCTTCTTGGTATTCACGCTGGCCAATGTCGGCTTGCCGGGCACGTCCGGGTTTGTCGGCGAATTCCTCACTTTGATCGGCACCTTCCGTATCAACACTTGGGTGGCGACGCTGGCGACGCTCGGCACCATCCTATCGGCGGCCTACGCGCTGTGGCTCTATCGCAAGGTGATTTTCGGCAAGCTGGAAAAGCCGAGCCTGTTCAATATCAAGGATATCGGCTGGCGCGAGATCACGATCCTGGCGCCGCTCGTCGTCCTGACCATTCTGTTCGGCATCTACCCGAAACCGGTGCTCGATATTTCCTCGGTTTCGGTGACGGCCTTGATTGACAATTACCACCATGCGCTGAGCGCCGTGCAAACGGCGGCGTTGACGAAGTAACGCCAAAGGAACACCAAGGGAAACGATGGACACCGACCACCTCGCCAGGCTTGTTCCGGTGCTGCCGGAAATCGTTCTCGGCATCGGCGCCGCCGCGCTGTTGATGCTGGGCGTTTTCCAGACCGGCCGGCCGGGGCGGACGGTCGACTATGCCGCCATCGCGCTGTTGGCTGTTGCCGGCATCGTTCTTCTGTTGTTGCCGGCCGGAAAGCTGACGGGTTTCGGCGGCAGCTTCATCGTCGACGATTTTGCCCGGTTCCTGAAAATCCTGGCGCTGCTCGGCTCGGCCGCGGCGATCGCCATGTCGCTCGATTACGCTGAGCGCGCGCATCAACAGCGTTTCGAATATTCCGTGCTGATCCTGCTGTCGACGCTCGGCATGATGATGCTGATATCGGCGGCGGATCTGATCGCGCTTTATCTCGGCCTCGAGCTGATGAGTCTGCCGCTCTATGTGGTCGCCGCCAGCAACCGCAATTCATTGCGCTCGACCGAGGCCGGGTTGAAATATTTCGTGCTCGGCGCGCTGTCGTCCGGGATGCTGCTCTACGGCGCGTCGTTGACCTATGGCTTCACCGGAACCGTGAGCTTTACCGGCATCGCGCATGCGGCGGGGCAGGGCGGGCCGGCCGGGATCGGTTTGATTTTCGGCATTGTCTTTCTGTTCGCCGGTTTCTGCTTCAAGGTTTCGGCGGTGCCGTTCCATATGTGGACGCCGGACGTCTATGAAGGCGCGCCGACGCCGGTAACGGCGTTTTTCGCCGCCGCGCCGAAAGTGGTGGGCATCGCCATGTTCGTGCGCGTCGCGGTGATGGCGTTTCCCGGCATCACTTCGGAATGGCAGCAGATCGTGGTGTTCGTCTCGATCGCCTCGATGGCGCTCGGCGCCTTCGCTGCGATCGGTCAGCGCAACATCAAACGCCTGATGGCTTATTCCTCGATCGGGCATATGGGGTTTGCACTGATCGGGCTTGCCGCCGGAACACCCGAAGGGGTCCAGGGCGTGCTGGTCTATATGGCGATCTACATTACCATGACGCTCGGCGTGTTCGCCGTGATCCTGTCGATGCGACGCCACGGCGGCATGGTGGAATCGATCGATCAGCTTGCGGGATTAGCCCGCACCCATCCGGCGACGGCATTCTTCTTGGCGATGCTGCTGTTCTCGATGGCGGGAATACCGCCGCTCGCCGGTTTCTTCGCTAAATTCTACGTCTTCCTCGCCGCCATCAAAGCCGGCCTCTACGTGCTTGCGGTCATCGGCGTGCTCGCCAGCGTGGTGGGGGCCTATTATTATCTCGCCATCGTCAAAACCATGTATTTCGATGAGGCCGCCGAAGGCTTCTACAATATGCCCTACGAACTGCGCGTCGTGCTGGCGGTCTGCGGCTTGTTCAACATCCTGTTTTTCGTCTACCCCGGGCCGCTGGTCGGGGTCGCGAGCGCAGCCGCGCACTCTTTGTTCTGATGCAGCTTGACCCGATAGCGGTCGAGGCAGGTGTTCGGCTCGAAGCCCTCGCCACCGTCGGCTCGACCAATAAGGAAGCCCGCATCCGCGCGCAGCGAGGCGAATGCGCGCCGCTGTGGATCACGGCGGTGTCCCAAACCGGAGGCCGCGGCCGGATGGACCGTTCGTGGGCTTCGCCCGCCGGCAATCTTTATGCGAGCTTGCTGCTGCGTGAGCCGTCGCCCTATGAGCACGCGCCGGAGCTCGCCTTTGTCGCGGCCTTGGCGCTGCGCGATGCCGTCATTGCCGAGGCGCCTGTGCTTGCGCCAGCGCTCGCCTTCAAATGGCCGAACGATCTCTTGCTGGCGAACCAAAAGTGCGCCGGGATCTTGATCGAAGGCGAGGCGGAGCCAGGCAACGGCCTCTGCGTCGTCATCGGCATCGGCATCAATTGCGTGAGCCATCCGCCGGCGGCGGCTTATCCGGCGACGGATCTGCGCAGCCACGGCGCGGACGTCGCTCCGGACCGGCTGTTCCAGCAGCTGTCGGCCATGATGTATCGGCGGCTGGCACAGTGGGACCGTGGCCGAGGTTTTGCGGCTATCCTCGACGATTGGCTTGCCGCCGCGGGCGGCATCGGCGAGGAGATCACGGTGCGTACTGGCAACGCCGAAAAGCACGGCCGCTTCGCCGGGCTCGATCGATCCGGCCGCCTTATTTTGGAACTTCGCGGCGGCGGCACCGAAAAAATCTCGGCGGGCGACGTGTTTCCGCTTGAGCTTAGTGGCGGTCAGCCCGTACCGAGCCGGGCTGGCTGATGGCGCACAACGAGCTCGTTTTCGCGCCGCTGGGCGGCATCGGTGAGATCGGGATGAACCTCTCGATCTACGGCTTTGGCGACGCGCGGCGGCGGCAATGGCTCATCGTCGACTGCGGCGTGTCGTTTGCGTCCGAAGAGCACTTGCCTGGCGTCGATCTGATCCTGCCCGACATCAGCTATCTGATCGAAGAGCGCAAAAATATCGTCGGGCTGGTGCTCACCCACGGCCACGAGGACCATATGGGGGCGCTGATCGATCTTTGGCCGCGGCTCAAGGTGCCGCTCTATGCCACTCCGTTCACGGCGGCCTTGTTCGAGGCGAAGCGCCTGTCGGAGCCCGGCGCGCCGCAAATTCCGGTTAACATCGTGCCGCTTAACGGCCACCTGACTGTCGGCCCCTTCGCGATCGATTTCATCAACGTCGCGCACTCGATCCCCGAATCGAATGCGCTGGCCATCCGCACGCCCGCGGGTGTCGTGCTGCACACCGGGGACTGGAAGATCGATCCGACCCCGCTCATCGGCGCGCCGACCGACGCTGGCAGGCTGACGGCGCTTGGCGATGAGGGCGTGCTGGCGCTTGTCGGCGACTCGACGAATGCGGTGCGTGAAGGGCGCTCGCCGTCGGAAGCTGACGTCGCCAAGACGCTGGCCGAACTCATCCGCACCGCCCCGCGCCGCGTCGCAGTGACGACCTTCGCTTCCCATGTCGGCCGCTTGCACGCGGTCGCCGCCGCCGCCCGCGCCGCCGACCGCGAAGTCGTTTTGGTGGGCCGGGCGATGGAGCGGGTTGCGCAGGTCGCGCGGGAGACCGGTTACCTCGATGGCGTGCAGGATTTTCGCAGCATGGAGAGCTACGGCTACCTGCCGCCCGAAAAGGTTTTGGCGCTGTGCACGGGCAGTCAGGGCGAACCGCGCGCCGCGCTGTCGCGTATCGCCCGGGACGAGCATCCGGAAGTCACCCTCGCCAAGGGTGACCGCGTGATTTTTTCGTCCCGCGCGATCCCCGGTAACGAGAAGGCCGTGGGTGAGGTCATCAACGGCTTGGTCATGCAGGGCATCGAGGTCATCACCGACCGCACTCATCTCGTTCACGTCTCCGGTCACCCCCGGCGCGACGAGCTGCGCGACATGATCGGCTGGGTGCGGCCGCAAATTCTCATTCCGGCCCATGGCGAAGCGTTGCACTTGGCCGAGCATGCCGAGCTTGCCCGCCGTGCCGGGGTGCCGAAGGTCCTGGTCTGTCGCAATGGTGATCTTGTCCGTCTCGCGCCGGACGGCCCCGAAATAGTCGACAAAGTCCCGTCGGGCCGGCTTTACAAAGACGGCTCGCTTCTCATCAACGCCGAGTCGCGCACCGTGGCGGCGCGTCGGCGCTTGAGCTTTTCTGGTATCGTCACGGTGGCGCTCGCACTCAGTGCCAAGGGCCAGCTTGTGGCCGATCCTGAAGTCGAATTGATCGGTCTGCCGGACAGCGACGCTGCGGGGACGTCGATGACCGAAATTGCACGTGACGCGGTCGAGGAAGCCTTCGAATCAATGCCAAAGCCGCGCCGCCGCGATCCCGATGCCGTGGCCGAAGCGGTGCGCCGCGCCGTGCGCGGGCGAATTGGCGAGCGCTGGAACAAGAAACCGATTTGTCACGTTCACGTGCTGACGGTGTAACCTCTGTGCACCGTCCCTGCGCAATGAGATGCGGTCCAGGCTGAGCAAGCCTGCCGTAACGAAGCGCGATCAAGCAATCGTCAATTATTCTTCGGTATCGGAGTCAGGCTTGGGGCTCGTCGTTGTGATCGTCTCATACTCGGTAACCCGGATGACGCCCGGCACTGGCTCATCGATCACGTCAATGATCGTATCTTCGACCATTGGTTTTCGCGGCCTGGGAGCCTTCTTCGGCGCTTTCTTCAACGCTTTTCTCGACGTCACTTTTGCCGCCGGCTTGCGCGACTTCTTCTTGGGCGCGGCGCGCTTGACGGCCTTCTTGCGTGCAGGCTTGGCTTTCTTGCCCTTCACGGTTTTCTTACGCGTCGCACTACGCTTCTTTGCCTTGGCCATGGCCGTCTCCTGTGAAGTGTTCGCCGGGTGAATTGATCTCGAAATAAATCCACTGCGCCAACGTTAACCTCGAGCACTGCGCTGCGCCACCGTTATCGCTCGTGCGTTGGCGCCATCCCCAAGATGCAGTGACGGACCCGCCGTTTAAGACTGCACGCCTCGGCACGCGGTAGGTGTAAGATGGACTTGCCGGGTCGGAAGGAGATTTGGATATGATCGGCAAGCTCAATCACGTGGCGATTGCGGTTCGCGACCTCGGCAAGGCATCCGCGGTCTATCGCGATATCCTGGGCGCAAATGTCTCAGCCGCGGTACCGCAGCCTGACCATGGTGTGACCACAGTGTTCATCACACTGCCGAACACCAAGATCGAGCTGCTCGAACCGCTTGGCGAAGCCTCACCGATCGCCAAATTCCTCGAGCGGAATCCGGACGGCGGCATGCACCATATCTGCTACGAGGTGGACGATATCCGTGCCGCCCGCGATGCGCTCAAATCGGCCGGCGCGCGGGTCCTGGGCGACGGCGAGCCGAGGACCGGCGCCCACGGCAAGCCGGTGCTGTTCCTGCACCCGAAAGATTTTTCCGGCACTTTGGTAGAACTGGAACAGGCTTGAGATGACCTTCACAACGGCGCTGGCGGCGTTTTTCCTGATCTGGTGGGTGAGCCTGTTCGCGGTCCTGCCATGGGGTGTGCGCAGCCAGCATGAAGGCGGCGAGATGGCTCCGGGCACCGATCCGGGCGCGCCGGCGAATTTCCGGCTGGGGCAGAAATTGCTGTGGACCACGGCGGTGGCGGTCGTGATCTACGCCGGATGCTACCTGGTCTATAGCCAGCATCTGGTGACGCTGAGCGATTTGATGGGTCATTTTGATTACGCAAAATATTGATGAATATTCAATATCTTACGTTGATGCGCTAAGTCGGATTTGTAACCCGGCGCGCTCGTTGCCGGAAAAGAAAAAGCAGGGCGAACGCCCTGCCGAAATCCTCGTCTAACCCATGTCCCACGCTTGGTTCTTTGGTACGCATTACTCGCGTGGCTGGCGATGCTTTACGCTCGCGGGTCATCCTCCCGAGACTTGGACCGCTAGCCCCAAATGCCGCGTTAAGACCGCGTCACCGGGTCGCGCCTTATTGGTAATCGATCTTGCTCCCGTTGTCATCATGTTACCACCGCGCGCCGCAAAATAATTTGCACAGCCCTTCGCGCCGCCCGAGCGGCCCCTTGTATTTGGGCGGGCGTTGCGGCTTCACTGCGCCGGCATTCGGTTCCATTGACGAAGAGATTTCATGCGCCTTTCCCGCTACTTCATGCCGATTCTGCGTGAGACTCCGAAGGAAGCGGAGATCGTCTCGCATCGGCTGATGCTGCGCGCGGGCATGATCCGCCAGGAGGCAGCCGGGATTTATGCCTTTTTGCCTCTCGGCTTTCGCGTGCTGCAGAAGGTCTGCGCCATCGTGCGCGAGGAGCAGGACCGCTCCGGCGCCATCGAGCTATTGATGCCGACGATCCAGTCCGCCGATCTGTGGCGCGAAAGCGGGCGTTACGAGGCCTATGGCAAGGAGATGCTGCGCATCAAGGACCGTCACGAGCGGGACATGCTCTACGGTCCGACCAACGAGGAAATGATCACCGAAATCTTCCGCGCTTATGTGCGCTCCTACAAGGACCTGCCGCTCAACCTTTATCACATCCAATGGAAGTTCCGGGACGAGGTCCGGCCGCGCTTCGGGCTGATGCGCGGGCGCGAGTTCCTCATGAAGGACGCCTATTCGTTCGACCTCGATTTCGAAGGCGCCAAGCATGCCTATAACCGGATGTTCGTCGCCTATTTGCGCACCTTTGCCCGGCTGGGGCTGCGCTCGATCCCGATGGTGGCGGAAAGCGGACCGATCGGCGGCAACCTGTCCCACGAATTCATCATCCTCGCCGAGACCGGCGAGAGCGAAGTGTTCTGCCACCGCGACTATCTGGGTTTCGATGTTCCCGGACCCGACGTGGACTTCACCCATGTCGGCCGTCTGCAGTCTATTGTGGATAAGTGGACCTCGCTCTACGCGGCCACCTCGGAGAAGCACGACGTGGCGGCCTTCGAGGCGCTGCCGTCCGACAAGCGTGTTTCGGCGCGCGGCATCGAAGTCGGCCACATTTTCTATTTCGGCACCAAATATTCCGAGCCGATGAAGGCCGTCGTGACAGGCCACGACGGCGTCGAGCGGCCGGTGCATATGGGGTCCTACGGCATTGGGCCGAGCCGGCTGGTGGCGGCCATCATCGAGGCCTCCCATGACGAGGCCGGCATCGTCTGGCCGGAACCCGTGGCTCCCTTCAAGGCCATGATCCTCAACCTGAAACAGGGCGGCGCCGATACCGATAAGGCCTGCGAGGACCTTTATGCCGCGCTCACCGGCAAGGGTGTCGACACCCTCTATCACGACCTTGACGAGCGGCCCGGCGCCAAATTCGCCACCGCCGATCTGATCGGCGTTCCTTGGCAAATCCTGGTCGGACCGCGCAGCCTCGCCGAGGGCAAAGTCGAGGTGAAGCGGCGCGCCGATGGGCAACGGGAACTCATGACGGCGGCTGACGCCGTCGTGCGCGTGAGCGCATGAAGCTGTGCGCGGCGACGGTTTGACGCGAATTCATGAGGCTTGAAACCGCCAGAATCGTGTGAAACTCGGGGTACTCACGGGGACCAGACATAAATGGCCGATCCAACCGGCACCCATCCGTTTTCGGCCTACGAGTGGATGTTATCGCTGCGCTATCTGCGGGCGCGGCGCAAAGAGGGCTTTATCTCGGTCATCGCCGGGTTCTCGTTCCTCGGCATCATGCTCGGCGTCGCGACCTTGATTATCGTGATGGCGGTGATGAACGGGTTCCGCCAGGAGCTCCTGACCAAGATATTGGGGCTCAACGGCCATCTCCTGATCCAGCCGCTGGAATCCCCGCTGACCGACTACGCCGCCGTCGCCGACCGTGTCTCGAAGGTTCCGGGCATCTATCTTGCCGCCCCGCTGGTCGAGGGCCAGGCGCTGGCTTCATCGCCGTTCAACGCCTCCGGTGTCGTCGTCCGCGGCATGCGCGGCGCCGATCTCGCCAAGCTCACGCAGGTGTCCAAGAACATCAAGCAGGGCACGCTGGCCGGCTTCGACGACGGGCAGGGCATTGCCATTGGCGCGCGGCTCGCCGAGCAGCTTTCGGTCCGGGCCGGTGACAATCTGACCCTGGTGGCGCCGCGCGGCGCCGTAACGCCGATGGGCACCACGCCGCGCATCAAGGCGTACAAGATCGCGGCCGTCTTCGAGATTGGCATGTCCGAATACGATTCCGCCTTCGTCTTCATGCCGCTGACCGAGGCGCAGGCCTACTTCAACCGCGCCGGCGACGTCACCGCGATCGAGGTCTATACCGACGATCCGGATCGTATCGATAGCTTCCGCAAAGCCGTCACTGAAGCCGCGGGGCGGCCGATCTATATGGTCGACTGGCGCCAGCGCAACGCCACCTTCTTCAATGCGCTCCAGGTCGAGCGCAACGTGATGTTCCTGATTCTCACTTTGATCGTGCTGGTGGCGGCGCTCAATATCGTCTCCGGCCTGATCATGCTGGTGAAGGACAAGGGCAGCGACATCGCCATTTTGCGCACCATGGGCGCCACGCAAGGCGCGATCATGCGGGTGTTTCTCATCACCGGCGCCGCGATCGGCGTGGTCGGGACCGGCGTCGGCTTCGTCATCGGCGTGATCGTCTGCGCCTATATCGAGGATATCCGCCGCTTCCTGTCGTGGCTGACCAACACCGAATTGTTCTCGCCGGAGCTCTATTTCCTCTCCCAGCTGCCGGCGCATATGAACGTCAAGGAAACCACCGCGGTCGTGGTCATGGCGCTCGGCCTGTCGCTTTTGGCGACGCTCTACCCGTCATGGCGCGCGGCCCGGCTCGATCCGGTCGAAGCGCTGCGCTATGAATGATCGGGCGCAATGGATGACACCACCACGATAGCCGGGGCAGCCACGTCGATACCCGACAATGGCGAGCAGCCGCTCGTTTTCCTGCACGGCATCTGCCGGCAATTCCGTCAGGGCGATTCGACGCTCGACGTACTGCGCGGCGCCGAGCTTGCGGTATGGGCCGGCCAATCGGTGGCACTCGTCGGGCCGTCGGGCGCCGGCAAATCGACGCTGCTGCAGATCGCGGGCCTGCTCGAGCATCCCGACGCCGGCGAGGTCTATATCGACACCGCCGCGACCACGCACCTCTCCGACATCGCGCGCACCCGGATCCGCCGCACCGAGATCGGCTTCGTCTATCAGTTTCATCATCTGCTGCCGGAATTCTCGGCGCTGGAGAATGTCGTCCTGCCGCAGATGATCCGCGGTCTGTCGCGCCGCGAGGCGGCCGCGCGGGCCAGCGAATTGTTGAGCTATCTGGGGCTCAAGGACAGGCTCACGCACCGGCCGGCGGAACTCTCCGGCGGCGAGCAACAACGCGTCGCCATCGCGCGCGCCGTTGCCAATGCGCCGCGCATCCTCCTCGCCGACGAGCCGACCGGCAATCTCGACGTCCACACCGCCGACCATGTGTTCGGCACCCTCAATCAGCTGGTGCGCGCCTCCGGACTCGCCACGATCATCGCCACCCACAACATGGACATCGCCGCGCAGATGGATCGCCGCGTCACCATCCGCGACGGCCAGGTTGTCGAACTGACCTGACGTCGGCGCCTATCAGGGCCGGATGCGGTGCTTATGCGGCCCGGTCGGCGGATGGTAGGTGTTGTTCGGCTCGCAATAGCCGCCGATGCCGCTGACATCGGCCTGGCACTGCGCAAAGCTCACGAAGCCGCAATTGGTGCCTTCGTTGCCGTTGCCGTAATAGGCGCACCACGGATAGTTCTGTGCCTGCGCCGTGGTGCCGATCGCGGTCGTGGCGAGCAGAACACCGAATAGCAATAGTCCGGTCTTCATGATTATTCTCCTTTTCGTCTCGATAACGTCGGTGGCTGATTTGCGTTCATGCCGCCGCCGCGGCATTAGGGCCACCGTCAGGAATGCTTGTCGGAACGAGGCTTTCTTCCTTCGTGGCGCGCCGGCGCGGCGGCCGCCGCCGGCTGGTACAGGTTGTTACGGTCGCAATAGCCGCCGCTGCCTTAAATCGTGATGCGGCATTGTTCCTCGGTCGCGAAGCCGCAATTGGTGCCGGCGCCGTCGGCGAAATTCGAGCACCACGGGATAATTTTGCGCCCGCGCTGCGCCGGCAATCGTCGCGGCGGCGACGGCGATCGCCAGCATCGATAGCACGCGCAAGCTCGAATACCTGCCGGAAGCAATCCGGCCGGGATTATTCCGCGGCATGATACCCGCGCGCCGGCCGTGCCGACGCCGGCGGCACATAGCGGTTGTTGACGATGCAGAACCCGCCGACGCCGCTGACGTCTTCCATGCATTGCGCGTAAGTGGAAAAGCCGCAATTCATGGCGCCGCCCATGTCGCCGCTATATTGCGCGCACCACGGATAGTTTTGCGCCGCGGCCGGGGTGCCGAGCGCAGCCGAGCCGGCGAGAATTGTCAGCAGAATGAACGAAGGCCTCATGACCGCCTCCTGGCGTGGCCGTGACCCCTTCGGATAAACACCGCGCGCGCCGCGTTAGTTCGCAAGTCCGCCGGCCGATAACGCATGCCGCTAAAAAAACGAGGCCGCCCAAAGGCGGCCTCGCTCGGTCGTCGTGTTGGATAATGGGAGCTCACCAGCAGGGGGCGCACCAGCACCGATACGGCCCACAGCGCCGCACGAATCCCGGCGGGCACCATCGCCCGAAGCCGCGGCACGCCGCCTGTTTGAACAGCGTAGCGTTCTGGGCTTGATGGTTTAGGCCGGCCGCGCCCGGTGCCTGGGTTTGCGCATTGGCCGCAATGGCCATGGTTCCCAGCATGAGCGCCGCCGCCGTCAAGGTCATCGTCAGTTTTCGCATAAAACCCTCCTCCACGATTGAAGCGATTGGCGAATAGAGCAGGACTGCTACAGCGTAGCGACAACAACACACCTGGCCGGTCCGGTTCCGAATCGTCGCCCCATCCCAGCCGGTGCGATCATCATACTATACGCTTTGCCGCGCCAATGATGGTGCCGGGGTAGGGGATTACTGCGAATAAGACGGTCCGGCATCTTGCCAGCCAGGCGGAAAGCCGCTTACTCGGCGTTATGGGCAAAGCTCCGCAGAGTCCGGGTCGAATTCAAACTCAAGCGCATCACGCAGGACGATTGGCAAATCGAGGCCCACTGTCCCGGCGTCGAAATCCGTTACATCAAAGGGTTCAAGACCAAAGCCGAGGTCGACGAATGGCTGCAAGGCACCCGCCGCATCGATTGGCTGCGATCCCAAGGCTACGCAAAGTAAGAAGGCTACGCGAAGTAAGCGGCAGCGCCCGCCGCTTCGGCCTCGACTATTTCAGCGCCGCTTTCGATTCATCGATAGCGGGAGGCCGCACTCGGCTGGGGTCAATGCGCGCCATTCGAAGGCTGTCTTAATCGTTACAGTCTGGCGAGCGCCCAAGGGGCAACTGTTCCAATTATCGAGCCCGGACTGTCCGTCGTAAGGGTGACAGTTAGCGAACCCTTGGTTCATTTGGTCGAGGTTCCTATGGCAGGCGCCGTTTATAAGGTCCTCAAAGGCTTGATGGCTGGCGCAGCGCTGCCCTTGTCCATGATGGCCCACTGTAAATCATCACACAGTTCCTGACTGTCGCATGCGGCCGCGGACGCGAGTCCCGGCAATGCCGAACAGCATAGCGTCACGATGAGAAACAAGGTTTTATGCATGGGGCTCTCCCGGATGCGATCTCGGCAAAATGCCAAGTCGTTTCAAAATGCCAAGTCGTTTTAAGTGTCGTCAATTTCTCAAATGTGTCACCTCGAAATTTCAAAAGATGCCGGGGGGCTTCGGAAGGCAGCTGGTACCCTCGCATGGATCATGGGTCGGTTTGAATAAGGCAGCCCGGAATAGGGCTTGCGGCCTTGGCCGGGCAGGGCATAATTCGGCGCCATGGCGGTGTTGCGGAAATTCATCCAAGCGTTGGCGCTGATCGTCGTCACGACGGGGAGCGTATACGCGCAAATCGCGCCGCTGCCCGATAACACCACGCCGCCGACGAAAGAGGAACAGGAGAAAAAAGCCGCCGACGCCGCCTATCGATCAAGCCTCAAGACCATTCCTGCGACCGAAAACACCGCCGATCCATGGGCTGATCTGCGCCCAAGCACCCCCACAGCGGCGAAGAAGAAGCAACACTGAATAGGCCTCCCGACTACAACAAAGATTCAAGCGGGCCCGGCAGTAGCCGCTCGCGTCACGGATGGCTTTTGGCATGCGCGACCCGGCAACGCCAGGAGGACCAGAATGTTCGACAGACCGCAGCTTGGTATTTCTCTTGGTACCTTATCTTGGCATTTTCATTTGGCTTTTGGGATCCGCCGCTGCGCCCGCGCTGGCGATGGATTGCCCGGTGTCGGGCTTCGATAAGGTCGGCGAGCGCGTGACCGAAGCGCCGTCTTGCGACGCCGCCATGCAATTGCTCATGGCGTGCCAGATGGGCTCAAGCGCCGACGTCGCCGTAAGCCTGATCGTGATCAAGAAATGCGAGGCTGACTTTTTGGCGTCGCTGAGCGCCGGCCGCGCCGCGGCTACGAGCGCAAGGTCGGCGCCTGCGGCAAGAATTTTGCCAATGAGGGCGGCACACTCTTCCAATCAATCAGGGCGATTTGCGCGGCCCAGGTGGCGCACGATTATGCGATGCGGGCCGCCAAGGCGAGGAAGTGATAGCGTCAGGGCGTGACGGTGATAACTGCGGTTGCCGCTAAGAAAGCTGGCCTTTCGTCGAAGAGGAAGGGTTCTTAGGCCATTTCCTTCTGGTGCGTTTTCGGATGAGCCTTCTTTCCCGCGCCGTTTCAGCGAAGCCAAACAATTGGGCTTCGGGATATTTTTCAAGCAGAGCGGCTTTGAAGTTAGTAAGATGATCATGCAACTGTATTAGTTCCTCCGTCGTGCAATCGTGATTTATTTCACGGATCGGAAAAAGCTGTTGCAAGAATTTGTTCGGGGGAACGATTATACGCCCAGAATTCAATTCCAGATGACCACGATATTGATTAGCAAGAAGATCGGCAGCCTGGAGCGGTTTGAAACACTTGTCATCGCGAAAGATAGGGCGCTCGCCGATGAAGCTTGGAAAATCCGATTTGCTCACTCGCAATGCGGTTGCTTTGAAGTCCGGCCAATTACGGAGTACCTCGTCAGAAATTCCCTCTTGCTCGTCAAAAATGAAATCGCAAGGTTCGTTGATACCAAAAAGGCTACTGCGAACAGCCATCGCGCAAATTAGCTTCGTAAAAAGAAAAGATATGTATATGGATGGTCACTTACGCTCTTACGTTCTGGCACTTCGACCGCCGCTATGTATTTTTCAAAATCAGCGAACTTAATAGAAGCGTGAAGCCGGAGAAGAACGTGATTTTTGATGATCCGGATTAGGGTAATGAGCCGGTCGTCCCGCAGCGCTTCCGTCCAGCCACGATCACGCGAGAATTCCCCAACTAACAGGTTGGCCTCATTCATTTTGAAGTAGGCGAGCTTCGGTTCTAAATCCAAAGCGACTTGCCATTCGTCGGAAAACTCCGCCCAACGCGCCACCGAGGATACAAAACCGGCCAGCACGAAATACTTCGGATTCGGCTGTGAAGCGCTGTCGTCAATCACCGCTTGTGGGGCAAGAATCACGGGCGCGCGTCTTTCCCAATTGCCAGACGTGAAGCCGGAGACAAACCGCCGCACACTTGGGTGTTCGCCACGAGAAAATGTTCGTGGTCGAATACCAGCACGCCGCATAACCAAACAAACAGATCAATAGCGGCGCTGCGGCCGTCACCATCATGGCCCTTCGCCAACTCACATACGATGAAGTATGCGCGCACTTGCAACCGTGGGGCTGCAAGCGCCTGAACTACTATCTGTCTGGTTTGGAATATTGGGAAACCGGAATGGGGAGAAGGTATTACCATCAAGTCTGACGATGGACTGTACGACGAATGGCAAATCGATCAGGCCATCAATCAGGTCATATTGCCCATAAAGCCCCCCGACTGGCTCGAGCGTAGATTGAGTGCCCGTCCGCCAAATTGAAATGACACCCAATTGCCACCCCTTGACTCCGAGAACATAAGAGCAAACAATGTTCTCTATTCGTTCATTAAGCATTAGGGGGTCGCACATGGTTCGCCGATTTGCCGAAGAGGCGATGGCTTTGGCTTCGTTGAGCTTATTTCTGGCCACGGTGGCCGTCTGGGCGCAGGTGCTCGGCGTCCTCTAGAGCCTAATCGGTTTTGATGGAATCAAAACCGGGCTCTAGCTTTTTGATTGAGCATGATCTTTTCCGAAAACCGGTATCCACTTTTCGGGATCATGCTCTAGAGGCGATCGGGCCGATAAAGGTCGAACTACGGGGACAACCGCATCGCCAGTCCTCACAAGGGCGAGAATCGTGCGAGACCATGATCTGACCGCCAGTCAGTGAGTCCCAGGCCATGGCCGCCGATCTCCCCTTCGTGCACCTGCACGTTCATTCGTCCTATTCGCTGCTCGAGGGTGCGCTGTCGATCGCGCGCCTGGCTGAGCTGGCCAAGAAGGACCGCCAGCCGGCGCTGGCGCTCACCGACACCGACAACATGTTCGGTGCCCTGGAATTTTCGGAAAAAATCGCGGGCTATGGCATCCAGCCGATCGTCGGCTGCGCGCTCGGCGTCGATTTCGGCGATCAGGAAATCCGCAACGGTGCGGTCGACCATGTCTGGCCGCGGATCGTGCTGCTTGCCGCCGGCGACGACGGCTATCGCAGCCTGATGCGGCTTTCCTCGCGCGCTTATCTTGAGGCGCCGCCGCAGGAGCGGCCGCACCTCAAGCTTGACTGGCTCGACGGCGAGACCGCGGGGCTGATCGCGCTCACCGGCGGGCCGAACGGGCTGCTTAATGTCGCCATCGTCGGCGGCCAGAACGCGCTGGCGCTGGCGCGTTGCGAAGAGCTGCAGCGCCGGTTCGGCGACCGGCTCTATATCGAATTGCAGCGCCATGGTTCGGAAAGCACTGGCACGCCGGACGAACGCACCGCGGAAGCGGGCCTGATCGATCTCGCCTATGAGCGGCACATTCCGCTGGTCGCGACCAACGAGCCGTTCTTCGCCACGCGCGAGGACTACGAAGCCCACGACGCGCTGTTATGCATCGCCGAAGGCAAGCTCATTGCCGACACCGAGCGGCGGCAATTGACGGTGGAGCACCGCTTCAAGACCCGCGCCGAAATGGCGGCGTTGTTCGCCGATCTGCCGGAGGCCTTGGCCGCGACGGTCGAGATCGCGCAGCGTTGTGCCTTCCGCCCGCGCACCCAGGCGCCGATCCTGCCGCGCTTCACCGTAGGCGATAGCGGCGGCGTCACCGATGAGGCCGCAGCGCTCCGTGAGGAAGCTCTGCAGGGGCTGGAGCGGCGGCTAAAACGCTACGGCGTCGCGCAGGGGCACACCGACGGGGAATATCACGAGCGGCTCGATTTCGAGCTCGGCGTCATCGGCCGCATGAAATATGCCGGCTACTTCCTCATCGTCGCCGATTTCATCCAATGGGCCAAGGCGCAGGGCATACCGGTCGGGCCGGGCCGCGGTTCCGGCGCCGGGTCACTGGTCGCCTATGCGCTGACCATCACCGATCTCGATCCGATCCGCTTCGGGCTGTTGTTCGAGCGCTTTCTCAATCCCGAGCGCGTGTCGATGCCGGATTTCGACGTCGACTTCTGCCAGGACCGGCGCGACGAAGTCATCCGATACGTGCAGGAGCGCTACGGCACGCGACCGCGTCGCCCAAATCATCACCTTCGGCACCTTGCAGGCGCGCGGCGTTCTCCGCGACGTCGGCCGCGTGCTGCAGATGCCCTACGGCCAAGTCGACAAGCTGTGCAAGCTGGTGCCGCAAAATCCGGCCAACCCGGTCACGCTCAAGCGCGCCATCGAGGACGAGCCGCGGCTGCAAGCCGAGCGCGACCGCGATCCAGTGACCCGCCGTGCCTTCGACATTGCGCAAAAGCTCGAAGGTTTGCACCGCCATGCCTCGACGCATGCCGCCGGCATCGTCATCGGCGAACGCGCCCTGAACGAACTGGTGCCGCTCTATCGCGATCCGAAATCGCTGATGCCGGTGACACAGTTCAACATGAAATGGGTCGAGCCGGCCGGCCTGGTGAAGTTCGACTTCCTCGGACTTAAAACGCTCACCGTGCTCGATCACGCCGTCAAGCTGGTGCGCCGGCGCGGCGTCGACCTCGATCTGTCCAATCTGCCGCTCGACGACGCCAAGACCTACGAAATGCTGGCCCGCGGCGAAACCGTCGGCGTGTTCCAGGTTGAAAGTCAGGGCATGCGCCGCGCGCTGGTCGACATGCGCCCCGACCGTTTCGAGGATCTGATCGTGCTGGTGGCGCTCTACCGGCCCGGCCCAATGGCGAATATCCCGACCTATTGCGCGCGCAAGCTCGGCCACGAGCGCACCGACTATCTGCATCCCAAGCTGCAGCCGATCCTGCAGGCGACCTACGGCATCATCACCTATCAGGAGCAGGTGCAGCAGATCGCGCGCGATCTCGCCGGCTACAGCCTCGGCAAGGCCGACATCCTGCGCCGCGCCATGGGCAAGAAGGACCGCAAGGAGATGGCGTCGCAGCGCGACAGTTTTATTTCCGGCGCGGTCGAGCGCGGCATCGGCCGCGCCGACGCCGAGGTGATCTTCGACGCCTGCGCCAAATTCGCCGAATACGGCTTCAACAAATCGCACTCGGCGCCGTATGCGCTGTTGACCTATCAGACGGCCTATATGAAGGCCAATTATCCGGTCGAGTTTTTGGCGGCGTCGATGACGCTGGAAATGGGCAATACCGACAAGCTCGCCGAATTCCGCGCCGAAGCCGAACGGCTCGGGCTCAAGGTCGAGCCGCCGTCGATCAACCGCTCCGGCGTCGCGTTCGACGTCGACGGCAATACCATCCACTACGCGCTTGCCGCGCTCCGCGGCGTCGGCCGCCAGGCGGTCGAGAGCATGATCGCTGCGCGCGGCGAGCGGCCGTTCGCCGATCTCGCCGACTTCGGCCAGCGCTTTAATCCGCGCGCCGTCAACAAGCGCGTGTTGGAAAGCCTGGTCGCCGCCGGCGCATTCGATACCATCGAGCCGAACCGTGCCCGCGCCAATGCCGCCGTCGATGCGCTCCTCGCCACCGCGCAACGCACCCAGGACGATGCCGCGCGCGGCCAATCGGAATTGTTTGGAGGTTCGGCATCGCCGGCGCCGATCATGGTGGGGACGCCCGAACCGTGGCTGCCGGCGGAGCGGCTGCAGCGCGAATACGAGGCCGTCGGCTTCTTCCTGTCCGGCCATCCGCTCGACGATTATGCCGCCGCGCTCAAGCGGCTGCGCGTGCAATCGTGGTCCGAGTTCGCGCGCGCCGTCAAAGGCGGGGCAGGGGCCGGCCGCGTCGCCGGCACCGTGGTGGCGCGCACCGAGCGCCGCACCAAGAACGGCAGCAAGATGGGCATCATCGGCCTGTCCGATCCGAGCGGCCATTACGAGGCGGTGCTGTTCGCCGAAGGCTTGGCGCAATATCGCGATTTGCTGGAGCCGGGAACGGCCGTGCTGCTCTTCCTCACCGCCGAGGTGCAGGCCGACGAAGTGCGCGCGCGCATTCAATCGGTCGAGCCGCTCGACGAAGCGGCGGCCAAGATGCAGCGCGGCTTGCGGGTGTTTTTGCGCGACGAGGAGCCGCTGCCGAGCGTCGCCAAGCGGCTGCAATCGATGCAGAACGGCGGCGCGCGCAGCGGCGCCGATTCAGCGGCGGGTGAGGGCGAAGTCAGCATGGTCCTGCTGCTGCGCAACGGCAGCGAGGTCGAGGTCAAGCTGCCCGGCCGCTTCAAAGTCTCGCCGCAGATCGCCGGCGCCATCAAGGCCGTGACGGGTGTCGTCACCGTGGAGGCGCTTTAACGCGCCTTAATCATCGCGCACTGACTGCATCGATGTCGGCCGCATTGCGCTTCAATTTCCCGCACTCCGACAATATATGAGGCGCCCGCAGCGCGGGTCTCCCCAATTCTCCGACCGACGGCAAATCCAGCGAATGGCTCCGCTTCTGCAACTCAAAGACATTGCGCTCACCTTCGGCGGGACGCCGCTCCTGACCGATGCCGAACTGACGGTGGGCGCCGGCGAGCGGGTCTGCCTGGTCGGGCGCAACGGTTCCGGCAAGTCGACGCTGTTGAAGATGGCGGCAGGCGTCGTCGAGCCCGACCGCGGCTCGGTTTTCGTGCAGCCGGGAGCGCTGGTGCGCTATTTGCCCCAGGAGCCCGATTTTTCCGGCTTCTCGTCGACGCTCGCTTATGTCGAGGCCGGGTTGCGGCCGGGCGACGGCGACTACGCCGCGTGCGCGATGCTGGAACAGCTCGGGCTGACTGGCAGCGAAGAGCCCGGCCAACTGTCCGGCGGCGAGGCGCGGCGCGCGTCGCTGGCGCGGGTTCTGGCCCCTTCGCCGGATATTCTCCTCCTCGACGAGCCGACCAACCATCTCGATCTGACCACCATCGAATGGCTGGAGCGGGCGCTTAACGCCAGCCGCGCCGCGCTTGTCGTGATCAGCCACGACCGCAGGCTCTTGTCGACGCTGTCGCGCGCCACCGTCTGGCTCGACCGCGGAGCGACGCGACGGCTCGATCGCGGATTTACCCATTTCGAGGAATGGCGCGACACGGTTCTGGCGGAAGAAGAGCGTGAACAGCACAAGCTCGACCGCAAGATCGTCGCCGAGGAACACTGGCTGCGCTACGGCGTCACCGGCCGGCGCAAGCGCAATATGCGCCGGGTCGGAGAATTGCGGGCGCTGCGCGACGAGCGCCGCAACTACCGGGCCGCCGCCGGTGATGCCACGATGGTCGCCGGCACCGCAACGCCGTCGGGGGCGCTGGTGTTAGACGCCGTGGGGCTTAGCAAATCCTACGGCGTCACGCCGATCGTCCGCGATTTCTCTATCCGCGTGCGGCGCGGCGATCGCATCGGCATCGTCGGGCCTAACGGCAGCGGCAAGACCACTTTGATCAATTTGCTGATCGGCATGGTGGCGCCAGATCAGGGCACGGTGCGGCTGGGTTCGGCGCTTGAGATTGCCGCGCTCGATCAGCACCGCGACAGCCTCGATCCCGGCGTGACAGCCCGGCAAGCCTTAACGGGCGGCGAAGATCGCGGCGGCAATGGCGACACCGTCATGGTCAACGGCAAGCCCAAGCACGTCATCAGCTATCTGAAGGATTTTCTGTTCACCAGCGAGCAGGCGCAAACCCCGCTCGGCAAGCTTTCGGGCGGCGAGCGCGGCCGGTTGATGCTGGCGAAAGTGCTCGCCAAGCCTTCGAACCTTCTGGTGCTCGACGAGCCGACCAACGATCTCGACATGGAAACCCTGGACGTCCTTGAGGACATGCTGGCCGAATACAAAGGAACGGTGCTCCTCATCAGCCATGACCGCGATTTTCTTGACCGGTTGGTGAGCGGCGTGATCGCGCCGGAAGGCGACGGGCGGTGGCTCGAATATGCCGGCGGCTACAGCGACATGCTGGCGCAACGCGGCGCCGATCTGGCGCGCCGGGAGCGCAGGCCGGACGCGCGCAAAGCGACCCGTGAAACTGCTTCGCGGAGCGCGGTCTCGGGCACGGCGAAGCGCCGGCTCGCCTTCAAGGACAAGCACGCCCTCGAAACACTGCCGCAAACGATCGCGAGCTTGCAAACCGAAGCCAGCGCGTTGCAGGCGAGACTCGAGGAGCCTGGATTCTATGCGCGCGACCGTACTGGGTTCGAACAAGCGACGGCGATGCTCGGCGAGCTGCAGCGCAAGATCGCGGCAGCGGAGAATCGATGGCTGGAGCTCGAAATGCTGCGCGAAGAAATCGCCGGCGTTGGCGATCCAGCAGGATGATGGATTCCCCTCGCCATTTAGCGCGGTCCACGATAAGAAGCGGCCGCATCCTCCCCCCACCATTTCGGCGGCGTTTGGAATCCCGGCATGCTTCGGATTGAGAATCTCGTTTTCGACGCGTGGGGCCGCCGCTTTTTCGACGGCGCCAGCGTAGCGATACCGGTCGGCGCCAAGGTCGGTCTCGTCGGCCGCAACGGCGTCGGCAAATCGACCTTGTTTCGGCTCATTACCGGGCAACTGGCGGCGCTGGGGGGCGAAATCATCCTCCCGAAACACGCTCGCATTGGATCGGTCGATCAGGAGCATCCGGCAACGCCGGTGACGCTGATCGACACGATTCTCGCGGCCGACACGCTGCGCGAAACGCTCAATGCCGAACTGGAAACGGCCGAGCCCGAGGAGCTTGCCGAGATTTATCAGCGCTTGAACGCCATCGATGCCGATCGCGCCCCGGCGAAGGCCGCGGAAATTTTAAGCGGCCTTGGCTTCTCCAACGACGATCTCGCGCGGCCGATGGCGGAATTTTCCGGCGGCTGGCGCATGCGCGTGGCGCTGGCCGCGGCCTTGTTCGCCGAGCCCGATGTTCTTTTGCTCGACGAGCCGACCAATTACCTCGATCTCGAGGGCGCGCTGTGGCTGGAAGCGCGGCTGCAAAAATATCCGAACACCGCGCTCATCATCAGTCACGATCGCGAACTCCTCAACAATTCCGTCGACAGCATTTTGCATTTGAGCCAAGGCAAGCTCGATCTGTACAGCGGCGGCTACAACGATTTCGAGACGCGGCGGGCGGAGAAAGCGCGGCTGCAAGTCGCCACCAAGGCAAAACAGGACGCCGAGCGCGCCCATCTGCAGAAATTCATCGACCGCTTCCGCGCTAAGGCAAGCAAGGCCACGCAAGCGCAGTCGCGCATCAAGCGGCTCGCCAAGCTCGAGCCGATCGCCGAGGTGATCGAGGAGCGCGTGGCGCCGTTCACGCTGCCATCGCCGAGCCGTCCGCTGGCGCCGCCGCTGCTGCAGCTCGAAGGCGCCGCGGTCGGCTATGACGGCAAGCCGGTGCTGCGAAAGCTCGATCTGCGGCTCGACATTGACGACCGCATCGGGCTCCTCGGCGTCAATGGCGCCGGCAAGTCGACCTTCGCCAAATTGATCGCCGGGGCGTTGCCGCTGCAATCGGGCGTGATGAAACGCGAGGGCCGCATCAAGGTCGGCTGGTTCCACCAGCATCAGATCGAGGCGCTCGATCCCGAGGATACGCCCTTGGAAATTCTGCGCCGCGAGCGGCCGGACGACGGCGAATCGTCGCGGCGGTCGCGCCTCGCCCAATTCGGCCTGTCGTTCGACAAGCAGGATACCACGGTCGCTAATCTGTCCGGCGGCGAGCGTGCGCGGCTCCTGCTCAATCTCGTCGCCATGGCGGAGCCGCATCTGCTGATTCTCGACGAGCCGACCAATCACCTCGACATCGACAGCCGGCGCGCGCTCCTCGATGCGCTCAACGACTATGAGGGCGCGGTCATTCTCATCACCCACGACCGCTCGCTGATCGAACTCGTCGCCGACCGGCTGTGGCTGACCGCGGACGGCCAAATCAAGCCGTTCGCGGGCGACATGGACGATTACGCCCGCTTCGTGCTGGATCGCGCCAGATTGGCGGCGCGGGGGCCGGCACAAAACGGCAATGGCCGCGCCGCGCCGGTCGATTTGGTGGATGCCCGTGAGGTGCTCACCGCCGGGCAAAAGGCCGCCCAGGAGGCGCGTTATGCGGCCAAAAAAGCCGCCAAGAACCGCCGCCGCCGGGGCTATTAAGCCACCGCGGCTTGTTGCGCACGCCGCAGCCACCCTATATAAGCGCCGCAATCTCACACGCGGACCTTGGCTTCTAGCCGTCCGGTGTCCGGCCCAATGGCCGGGCTCTCGGTCCGCGGCGGATCAACCGGAGAACTATCATGGCGCTGCCCGACTTCAGCATGCGCCAGCTTTTGGAAGCTGGCGTTCACTTCGGCCATCAGGCCCACCGCTGGAACCCGAAGATGGCCGAGTACATCTTCGGCACCCGCAATAACATTCACATCGTCGATCTGACGCTCACCGTGCCGATGCTGCACCGTGCGCTGCAAGCGGTCAGCGATACGGTCGCGCAAGGCGGCCGCATCCTGTTCGTCGGCACCAAGCGCCAGGCCCAGGACGCCATCGCCGAGGCCGCTAAGAAATCGGCGCAATACTACGTCAATTCCCGCTGGCTCGGCGGCACGATGACCAATTGGAAGACGGTGTCCAATTCGATCAAGCGGCTGCGCGCGCTCGAGGAAATGCTCTCGTCCAACGAGGCCCAGGGCTACACCAAGAAAGAGCGTCTGACGCTGCAGCGCGAGCGTGACAAGCTCGACCGTTCGCTCGGCGGCATCAAGGACATGGGCGGGCTTCCCGACCTCGTCTTCGTCATCGACACCAACAAGGAAGACATCGCGATCAAGGAAGCGCGCCGGCTCAACATTCCGGTAGCCGCGATCGTCGATACCAATTCGGATCCGAATGGCATCACCTACGTCGTGCCCGGTAACGATGACGCGAGCCGCGCGATTACGCTCTATTGCGATCTCGTTGCCAAGGCGGCGATCGACGGCATTTCGCGGGCACAAGGTTCCCATGGCGTCGATATCGGCGCCGCGGCCGAGCCGGTCGTGGAAGAAGTGCCGGCGGAGACCAACAAGCTCGGCTTCGAGCAGTTGTCGGGGCCGCGCGGCGTCGCCGACGATCTCAAGAAGCTGCCAGCCGTATCGCCGGCGATCGAAAAACAGCTCAACGACCTCGGCATATTCCACTTCCAGCAGATCGCCGAATTTTCTCCCACCGCCGCCCACAATGTCGGCGAAGAGGTCGGACTGCCCGGCCGTGTCGAGAGCTGGATCGCCAAGGCCAAGGAATTGACCGCCGAGGAAGTGTAAGGGCATTTCGCAATGACGACCAATATCAGCGCCTCCATGGTGAAAGAGCTCCGTGACCAGACCGGAGCCGGCATGATGGACTGCAAGGCCGCGCTCAACGAAAGCGGCGGCGATCTCGAAGCCGCGGTCGACTGGCTGCGCAAGAAGGGTCTGTCCAAGGCGGCGAAGAAGGCGGGACGGATCGCGGCCGAGGGCCTGGTCGGTGTCGCGCTCGCCGGCACCAAAGGAATTGTGGTCGAGGTGAATTCCGAGACCGACTTCGTTGCCCGCAACGATTTGTTCCAGGGTTTGGTCAAGATGATCGCCGGTGCAGCACTCGATGCCAGCGCCGACGTCGAGAAGATCCTCGCCGCGCCGGTCGGCAGCATCACCATTGCCGACGCCATCGCCGACACCATCGCCAAGGTCGGCGAGAACATGACGCTCCGCCGCGCCGGCGCGCTCTCCGTCGGCCAAGGCGCGGTGGCGAGCTACGTGCACAGTTCCGTTGCCGACGGCCTCGGCCGCATCGGCGTCATCGTCGCCCTCGAATCGGCCGGCAAGCCGGATGAGCTCAAAACCTTGGGCCGTGCGGTGGCGATGCATATCGCCTCCGCCAATCCGCAGGCGATCGATCCGTCCGGCCTCGATCCGGCGGCAGTGGAGCGCGAGAAGAACGTGCTCGCCGACAAGTTCAAAGCGCAGGGCAAGCCCGCGGCCATGATCGAGAAGATCGTCGAGTCCGGGCTGAAGACTTATTACAAAGAGGTTTGCCTGCTCGAACAGCCCTTTATTTTCGACGAAAAGGGCAAACAGAGCGTGGCGCAAGCGGTCAAAGAGGCCGAGGCGAAGGTGGGCGCGCCGATCAAAATCGCGGGCTTCCGGCGTTTTGCCTTAGGCGAGGGCATCGAGCGGCCAAGCGGTGATTTCGGCGGCGAGGTAGCAGCCCTTGCCGGCACGCATTAGTCCATAAGCGTAATCCACTGGACCTGTTGGGTTTCGTGCATAAATACGATAGCCCTATCCGCCGGGAATCGGCGGCGAGGGCGGGACATCCCGATGGCGAAACCGAACTATCGGCGGGTAATCGTCAAACTCTCCGGTGAAGCGCTCAGCGGTCCCGAAAAGTTCGGTATTCACCAGCCGACGATCGATCGTTTTGCCGCCGATCTGGTCGCCGCCCACGATCTCGGCATCGATCTCGGCGTCGTGGTCGGCGGCGGCAATGTCTTGCGCGGCGCCAAGGTGTCCGAGGACGGCCTGTCGCGGCCCACGGCGGACGCCATGGGCATGCTGGCTACCGTCATGAATGCCTTGGTCCTGGTGGCTGCGATTGAGCGTTGCGGCGCCAGCGCCCGCGCCATGTCGGCGCTCATCATGCCGCAAGTTTGCGAGACCTATGAGCGGCAGAGCGCGCTCCGCCACTTGGAGGAGAACCGCATCATCGTCTTCGCCGGCGGCACCGGAAATCCGTATTTTACGACCGACACCACCGCGATCTTGCGCGCAGCCGAGATGGAATGCGACGCGGTGCTCAAGGCAACCGACGTCGACGGGGTTTATACTGCCGATCCCAAACACGATCCGAAGGCGACCCGGTACGAGCATCTGGACCACCAGGAGGCGCTCGACCGACGCTTGAAAATCATGGATGCGACGGCCTTCGCGCTTGCCCAGGAAAACCGTATGCCTATCATCGTGTTCTCGATCCGGGAGCATGGCGCTATCGAGAACGTGCTGCGCGGAAAAGGGCACTTCACCACCGTCGGGTGAACAAGCGCGATCCGCCGCCTCGGGGAAGCTGTCCGGCAGCGTATTAGTTGAGCGTGCCATTGGAGCGTGTCATGACAACGACGACATTCGACATGAGCGATCTCAAGCGTCGCATGCAGGGCGCGATCGCGTCGCTGAAACAGGAGCTGTCCGGTTTGCGGACAGGGCGGGCTTCAACAGCGCTGCTCGACCACGTCCAGGTCGAAGCCTACGGCAACCACATGCCGCTCAATCAGCTCGCCTCGATCAGCGTGCCGGAACCGCGGCTGCTCAACGTGCAGGTCTGGGACCGCTCGATGGTTCACGCCGTGGAGAAGGCAATCTCGGCTGCGAATTTGGGCTTGACGCCGTCAACCGAAGGGCAGGTGCTGAGGCTGCGGATTCCGGAGCTCAACGAGGAGCGGCGGCGCGAAATCGTGAAACTCGCGCACAAATACGCCGAAGGTGCGCGGGTGGCCGTCCGTCACGTCCGCCGCGACGGTTTGGACCTTCTCAAGAAGCTTGAGAAGGATCACAAGATCAGCGAGGACGAGCACAATCGCCACTCCGCCGAAGTGCAGAAAGTGACGGACTCCACCATTGCCGATGTCGAGAAAATGCTCGCGGGCAAGGAAAAGGAGATCATGACGGTGTGAGCGAGCGGTCAGCTCGAGGAGCAAGGTGACGCAGCCCAAAACAACCCAGCCGACGATAAGCCAGCCGGACCACGCAACGGGCGACGGCGGCTTTGACATGCCGCGCCACGTCGCCGTCATCATGGATGGCAACGGCCGCTGGGCCGCGGCGCGTGGCCTGCCGCGCGTCGAGGGTCATCGCCGCGGCGTCGAGGCGCTACGCAAAACGGTGCGTGCGGCGAGCGACCTTGGCATTGCCGTCCTGACCATTTTTTCTTTCAGCTCGGAGAACTGGTCGCGCCCACAATCGGAAATTCGCGATCTGATATCGCTGTTGCGCCGTTTCATCCGGAACGATCTCGCCGATCTGCATAAGACTAACGTGCGGGTGCGCATTATCGGCCAGCGCGATGATCTTTCGCCCGACATCCGCAGCCTTCTCGAAGAGGCGGAGGAACTCACCCACAACAATGACGGGCTCACGCTGGTGGTGGCGTTCAATTATGGCGCCCGGCAGGAGATCGCGCGCGCGGCGCGCCGCCTCGCCATCGAAGTTGCCGAAGGGCGATTGTCCGCCGCAGCGATCACGCCCGAGCTTCTCGGGCGACATCTCGACGCGCCCGATCTTCCCGATCCGGATGTCATCATCCGCACCAGCGGTGAGCAGCGGCTGTCGAATTTCCTGCTGTGGCAGGCCGCCTATAGCGAGCTGGTTTTCGTTCCGCTCAATTGGCCCGATTTCGATCGCGTGGCGCTCGAGGGCGCCATTGCCGAGTTCCGCCGGCGCGAGCGGCGCTTTGGCGGGTTGATCGCTCAGACAGGATCGTAATCAAACTGAACCGGCTGGACCCTGGCGCAGACGCAACTGTCGCCGCCCCTACCGGCGATGCGCGCAATTTTTTGCGCCGGTTCGCTTCGGCCTCGGTGCTGGCGCCGGCGGCGATCGCGGTGGCCTATATCGGCGGCTGGCTGTTTCTAGGCCTCTGCGCACTGGCGGCGGCCGTTATCCTCTGGGAATGGACATCGCTCGTGTTTCGCGGCACCGACCTGCGAATTTTCGTTCCCGGACTTACCGCCCTGGTGGTGGCGACGGCGTTGACTGGGGAACGGCAAGCCGGTGCCGCTATCGCCATGATCGCCATCGGCGCGTTGCTGGCGGGCGGCGCATTGGCGGTTTGGCCGAAACGCCACCCTGGATCAAATCCTGTCATATGGGGCGTGGGTGGCGTCGTTTATGCCTGCATGGCGCTGGTTGGGCCTGCGCTTCTGCGGGCCGATCCCGAATTGGGCTTTGTGGCGTTGCTTTTCCTGTTCGCGATCGTCTGGGCAACCGACATTTTTGCCTATTTGGTCGGCCGTCTGATGGGCGGTCCATTGCTCTGGCCGGGTGTCAGTCCGAAAAAGACCTGGGCAGGCGCGATTGGGGGGCTTGCCGGGGGGGTTGCCGCCGGCGCTGGGGTCGCCTATGCGAGCATCGGAATGGCGCCGGCCCTGGCTGGCGGTCTGGCCTTGGTACTTTCCATTGTTGCGCAAGGCGGTGATTTATTCGAATCCGCGGTCAAGCGGCGATTTGGCGCGAAAGACGCAAGCAGCCTGATACCCGGCCATGGTGGCCTCATGGACCGTCTCGACGGCTTTATCGTTGCTGCCTTAGTTGGCGTCCTTATCGGGGCGCTCCATCAGGGCATGGCTACGCCGGCCCACGGCTTATTGATATGGTAGCTTCGCTATGGGTAGCTCGATGAAGCGTAAACGGCCTGCGGCCAAAGCAACGCTTACACAGGCTGAACCTTCGCATCCGTCGCGTTCGGTGACGCTGCTTGGCGCCACGGGTTCGATCGGCGCGAGCACTATCGATTTGTTGCGGCGAGATACCGCCCGTTATCGGGTGGAAGCCGTGACCGCGCACCGCGAGGCAAAGGCATTGGCGCGCCTAGCGCGCGAGCTCAACGCGCGTTATGCTGCGGTCGCCGATCCCGCATTCTATAACGAACTCAAATCTGAGCTTTCCGGCTCTGGGATTGAAGCGGCCGCCGGCGCGGCGGCTATCGTTGAAGCAGCGCAACGTCCCGCCGACTGGGTGATGGCGGCAATTACGGGCGCCGCGAGTCTCGCCCCGACCCTTGCCGCGGCCGAACGCGGCGCGACGGTTGCGCTGGCGAATAAGGAGTGTCTGGTATGCGCCGGCGCCTTGTTCATGCGCCGAGCCGCGGAAAGCGGCGCCACCGTGCTGCCGGTCGATTCCGAGCACAACGCGATCTTTCAGGCATTAAGCGCGGGCAGGCGTGAAGATCTCCGACGTATCGTACTAACCGCTTCCGGCGGACCGTTTCGGACTTGGCCGCTGGAGGCAATCCGTAAAGTCACGGTTGAACAGGCGCTCAAACACCCGACCTGGTCGATGGGGCCAAAGATTACCATCGATTCCGCGACGTTAATGAACAAAGGCCTGGAATTGATCGAGGCGCAGCATTTGTTCGCGCTAGAACCTGATCAGCTGGACGTCGTCGTCCATCCACAATCCATCGTCCATGGCCTGGTGGAATTCCGCGATGGATCGGTGATTGCTCAACTGGGCTCCCCGGACATGCGAATCCCGATATCGCACTGCCTGGCTTGGCCGGTGCGCATGGCGACCCCGGCACCGCGGCTCGATTTGGCTCGGGTGGCGACCTTGTCCTTCGAGGAACCCGATGTGACGCGTTTCCCGGCTTTGGCGATCGCCCGCCGGGCTCTGGCGGCTGGAGGCGCCGCACCAACGATTTTGAATGCGGCAAACGAGGTCGCGGTGCGCGAATTTGTCGACCGACGGCTCGGATTCTGCGAAATTGCGGCCCTGGTCGAGGCTACGCTGGAGTTGAGCGAGCGCCGCGGCGAAATGGCCGAGCCTCAATCTGTCGAGGAAGCGTTGGCCATTGACCATAATGCAAGAAGGATGGCCGCCGAGCTGCTGCCCGAAATTGCCGCAATGGCATCCTAGGGTTAAGGATTGGGGACGGGACACACGGGGGGCGTCAGGCAAGCGTTATGGGGTCGTATTTGCTGTCGCATTTGCATGCGCTGGGGGGCGGCGTTGCCGCCTATCTCATCCCTTTCCTGTTCGTCCTCAGCCTTGTGGTGTTCTTCCACGAGCTTGGCCATTTCCTGGTCGCCCGGCTGTGTGGCGTCCGAATTTTGGTGTTCTCCATCGGATTCGGCCCGGAAATCATCGGGTTTAACGATCGTCACGGCACGCGCTGGAAAATCGCCGCCATTCCGCTCGGCGGCTACGTAAAGTTCTTCGGCGATGAGAACGCCGGAAGCGCCCCTGATACTCCGCGTCTGGAGAGCATGACCGAAGACGAACGCAAGCAAAGCTTTTTCTTCCAGCCGGTACCCAAGCGCGCCGCCATAGTCGTCGCCGGACCGATGGCGAATTTCGTTTTGGCTATCGTCATTTTTGCAACGATCTTCGGACTGTACGGCAAGCAGACGATGACTGCCCGGGTGGACGCGGTGCAGCCCGACAGCCCGGCCGCCGCCGCCGGATTCCAGACCGGCGATCTGGTCGTTTCCATCGACGGCAAGGCCATCGACAATTTCGAGGACATGCAGCGCATCGTCAGCGAGAGCGCGGGCGACACCCTCAAAATCACAGTCGATCGCAAAGGCGTCCCGCTCGTTCTTACCGCGACGCCAACGCTGAAAGAGATGAAAGACAATTTCGGCAACGTGCATCGGATCGGGCTTCTTGGCATCAGCCGCTCGACGGCGCCCGCGGATCTGAAACTGCACCCGGTGGCGCCGCCGCAAGCGGTATGGATGGGAATGCAGGAAACCTGGTTCGTCATCGACCGGACGCTCACTTATATTGGCGGGGTCGTGGTCGGGCGCGAAGCGGCTGACCAACTCGGCGGCCCTATCCGGATTGCCCAGATTTCAGGAGAGGTTGCGACAATCGGCTTTGTCGCGCTCATCCATCTTGCTGCCGTACTTTCCGTCTCCATCGGGCTTCTAAACCTGTTTCCGATTCCCTTGCTCGATGGCGGTCACCTTTTGTTCTATTCGATCGAAGCGTTGCGGGGACGTCCACTGTCGGATCGGGCGCAGGAGTTCGGCTTTCGTATCGGTCTCGCAATCGTGGTGATGTTGATGATATTTGCAACTTTCAATGACATCGTTCACTTGCGGACATCTTAGGCGTGGCGTCGACAAGAGGCTTGGGGCGTGGCATTGACAGTAGGGGGATGGTAGAAGTGACGAAATTACCAAGACAAATCCAAGATTAAGCGAGCAGAACTGAGGGAGATCCGAGAGTAACCCGCCACTGGGGGCGGCCACGAGGGTAAAGGGCGCTTTGCGCATGGGCATGTGTGTGCGGGTAAAACGAGGGCTTGTCGTGGCCGGCCTGCTCCTCGGGCTGGTGATTTGTGGTCTATGCACCGGCGCGGCCGTCGCGGCGCCGGCGGACACCGGCGTTACTGCGAGCTCCATCGTCGTTCAAGGCAACCGCCGCATCGATGCCGATACGGTGCGCTCGTATTTCAAGGCCGCTCCCGGCGAGCATCTCGATGCCGCCAAGATCGATGCCGGCTTAAAGGCGCTTTACGCCACCGGGCTGTTCCAGGACGTTCGCGTTTCGCAATCCGGCGGCAAGCTGATCGTCACAGTGGTGGAGGCGCCTGTCATCAACAGGATCGCCTTCGAAGGCAACTACCGCATCAAAGACGAGCAGATGAAGGAGGAAATCCAGTCGAAGGAGCGTGGCTCGCTGTCGCGTGCCAAGGTGCAGGCCGATACGCAGCGCATCATCGAGATCTACCAGCGCAACGGGCGCTTCGACGTAAAGGTCGTGCCGGAGATCATCGACCGGCCAAACGATCGGGTCGATTTGATCTTCCAAATCACCGAGGGCGAGAAGACCGGCATCAAGCATATCGTCTTCGTCGGCAACCGGGCCTACGCGGATTGGCGACTGAAGCAGGTCATCAAGACCGCTGAATCCAATTGGCTCAGCTTCCTGCAGACGACCGACGTCTACGACCCCGACCGCATCGAAGCCGACCGCGATCTGATCCGGCGCTTTTACCTCAAGCACGGCTACGCCGATGTGCAGGTGGTTTCGGCAACGGGTGAATACGATTCCGACGCAAAAGGGCTTCATCGTCACTTTCACGATCGAAGAAGGGTCGCTCTACCATTTCGGTACGATCGACATTCAATCCAACGTTCGCGCCATCGACGCGCGGTCGCTGCACGACGATTTGAGGATGTCTTCCGGCCAGATTTATAACGGCGAGGCGATCGAGAAGACGGTCGAGGATATGACCATCTCGCTCGCCCGGCGCGGCTATCCCTTCGGCACGGTGCGGCCGCGCGGCGACCGCAATCCCACCACCAGAACGATCGGCGTCACCTTCGTGGTCGACGAGGGCCAGCGCGCCTATGTTGAGCGCATCAACATCCGAGGCAATTATCGCACCCGCGACTACGTGATCCGGCGCGAATTGGATATCAATGAAGGCGATCCGTACAATCGCGCCTTGGTCGATCGCGCCGAGCGCCGCATCAAGAATCTGAATTATTTCAAGTCGGTGAAAATCACCGATGAACCCGGCTCGGCGCCAGACCGAGTGGTGATCAATATCGACGTGGTCGAACAGCCGACCGGCGACTTCTCGGTGATGGGAGGGTATTCGACCGCGGAAGGCTGGTTGGCCGAGGTTTCAGTCCAGG
The DNA here is from genome assembly GCA_963784325.1 of uncultured Alphaproteobacteria bacterium. Taxonomy (GTDB): domain Bacteria; phylum Pseudomonadota; class Alphaproteobacteria; order Rhizobiales; family Xanthobacteraceae; genus BOG-931. Next base: position 105,801 of record CAWARC010000019.1, read on the forward strand.
AGCGAAACTTGCTCGGCACCGGGCGTTTCGCCAAGGCCTCTGCGACTTATGGCCAGTATATCCGCAGCGTCGAATTGGGTTACGCCGAGCCGTATTTCCTCGATACACGCTCCAGCATGGGCATCGATCTGTTCGCCAAGCAGACGCTTGCCAGCTCTTATTTGTCATACGGAACCGAATCGCTTGGCGGCACGCTGAAATGGGGTCTGCCGCTGCGCGAAGACCTCTCGTTCCAGCTGCGCTATTCCGCCTTTACGCAGAAGATCACGCTGCCGTCCTATTTGAACGACTGCAATAATATCAATCCCGATTTCGCTAACACATTTCCAACGCCATCTGCCGTGAATGCGGCAACAGCCAGCGGGCTGAACTCTATTGGCGCGGCTATGCAACGGCCCTAGCGGCGGGCACGGCGACCAACTGCTTCACCTATGGTCAAGCGTCGCTACCGGTTCGCGTTGAGCTTGCCAATGGCGCTTATCTAACGTCGATGTTCGGCTACGGACTGAGCTACAACACTTTGGACAACAACAAAGCCCCGACCAGTGGCATGTACGTCAGCTTCGGTCAGGATATTGCCGGGGCCGGCGGCGACGTTGCGTATCTGCGTTCGACGGTGGACATGCGCAGCTACTACGAGGTCGTCACCGACTTGGTGAGTATCGTGCATCTGCAAGCCGGCGACATGATCGGTTTAAATAAATGCCCGACCGGCGAATGTTCGTCGAGCGACGGCTATGTGCGCATGCTGGACGACTTCAAGATGGGACCGAATCTCGTGCGCGGATTTCAGCCCGCCGGCATAGGCCCGCGCGACGTTACGCCTGGAACAACGGGCGATAACATCGGCGGCACGATGTATTGGGGCGCCAGCCTCGAATACCAGTATCCGTTCTATTTCCTGCCGAAGGATACCGGCTTCCGCGGCGCCGTCTTCGTCGATACCGGATCGGTGTGGGGCTACAAAGGCGAGACGCAAAGTCCGGCAACTGGAGAAATCAATGGCACCGTGGTGGCAGGACCGGTGGCGACGCCGTTCGTCTGTCAATGCGGCATGCAATACGCCGACGACGCTTCCGTGCGCGCGTCGGTCGGCGCCAGCATCATCTGGGATTCGCCGTTCGGTCCGTTGCGTTTCGATTTCGCCTATCCGTTCCTCAAGAAATATTACGACCGCACCCAATTCTTCGCCTTCGGCGGCGGTGCACAATTCTGATCGCGGCTTAGGCTCCGCGCCGAACGGTTATGCCCGATTTTGTCAGACCCGAGCGCGAATTGAGTATCGGCGAGATCGCCGCGCTGACCCGCGCCAAATTGCGCGACGGCGATCCGGCGGAGCGGCGCATCGGCAACATTGCGCCGCTCGATACTGCGACACAAAGCGATATAACTTTTCTCGACAGCTCGAAGTATCTCGGCGATTTGGCGGTCACGCGCGCCGGAGCCTGCCTGATTGCGCCGCGCTTTGCGGCTTCGGTGCCGCGGGGAGTTGCCGTGCTGGAGACGCCGCATCCTTATCCGGCGTTTGTCGCGGTGAGCCGCGCGTTGTTCCCGGCCATGCTGCGTCCATCGTCGCACTACGGCGTCAGCGGGCGCGCCACTGCAGCGCACGTGCATCATACCGCTCGGCTTGAGGCCAACATCATCATCGATCCACTCGCCGTGATCGGCCCGCGCGCGCAAATCGGGGCTGGCACCGCCATCGCCTCCGGCGCTGTAATCGGTCCCGATGTCTGCATCGGCCGCGACTGCGCGATCGGCGCCGGAACCACCGTTGTCCACGCCTTGATCGGCGACCGCGTCATTATTCATCCCGGCGTTCGCATCGGTCAGGATGGGTTCGGTTATCTGCCGTCGCCGCGCGGCCATCAAAAGATTCCACAAACCAGGCGCGTCATCATTCAAGACGATGTCGAAATCGGCGCCAACACCACGATCGACCGCGGCGCGACGCGCGATACAGTCATCGGCGAGGGGACCAAGATCGACAATCTTGTGCAAATCGGACACAACTGCTCGATCGGACGGCATTGCTTGATCGTCTCTCAGGTCGGCATATCGGGCAGCGTAACGGTGGGGGATTTTGCCGTGTTGGGCGGTCAAGTGGGCGTCGCCGACCACATCACGATCGGCGCCGGCGCGATGCTGGGCGCCCGGGCCGGAGTCATGTCGAACGTGCCATCGGGCGCACGCTGGGGCGGCTTTCCGGCCGAACCGGGGGGCGACTGGAAGCGCGGTGTCGCCACTGTCCGCCGCCTCGTGCGGCGCGGCCGCAAACCTGAAAAAGAGCCTGAGGGAGACGGCGAATGAGCGATACAACCGTGGAGGCCGCCGATATCCAGGAAATCCTGCGGCTTTTGCCGCATCGCTATCCTTTCTTGATGATTGACCGCATTATCGACATTCAGGGTGAAGAGCACGGTATCGGCATCAAGAACGTCACATTCAACGAGCCGCAATTTCAGGGGCACTTTCCGGGAAACCCGGTGATGCCGGGCGTGCTGCTGATCGAGGGTATGGCGCAGACGGCGGGCGTGCTGTGTCTGCGTCAAATGAGTTCGAGTGAACACCACCGCGCCATGTATTTTCTCACCATCGATAAAGCCAAGTTTCGCAGGCCGGCCGTGCCGGGTGACATGGTCGAATATCACGTCAACAAGATCACGCATCGCCGCAACATGTGGTGGTACCGAGGCGAGGCCAAAGTCGGCGACGTTCTTATCGCCGAGGCCGAAGTCGGCGCGATCATCACCGAGGCTTGAGATGGCGATCGACCCGACCGCGCGCATCGCCGCCGGCGCGCGCATTGATGCTTCGGTCGAAATCGGACCGTATTGCATAATCGGCCCGCAGGTCGAGTTGCAGCGCGGTGTGCGGCTGCTGGCTCACGTTTACCTTACCGGCTTCACGACAATCGGGGAAAGCACCGTCGTCTATCCGTTTTCGTCGCTCGGCACGCCGCCGCAATCGGTGCATTATCGCGGCGGCGCGACCCGATTGGTGATCGGCGCCGCATGCGAGTTGCGTGAGGGGGTGACGATGAATACCGGCACCGAGTCCGGCGGCGGCATAACCCGCGTCGGCGACCGCTGCTCGTTCATGGTCGGCTCTCATGTCGGGCACGATTGCGAGGTCGGCAATGACGTCACGCTGGCCAACAATGTCGTGCTCGGCGGCCACGTCAGCGTCGGTAATCACACGTTTCTCGGCGGCCATGTCGCCATTCATCAATTCGTGCGCATCGGGGAGGGCGTCATGATGGCCGGCATGTCGGCCGCCCGCGACGACATCATCCCGTTCGGCTTCGCGCTCGGCCAAACCGGCGCGTTGGTCGGGCTGAATATCGTCGGTCTGCGACGGCGCGGCGCGACGCGCGCCGAGATGCATCGCATACGCAGCGCCTATCGATCGTTGTTCTTCGTCGAAGGCCGCCTCGCCGACCGCATCGAAGCGGTCGAGCGCGAATTCGCCGGCGATCCGATGGTCGGCAAGATCGTCGCTTTCATCCGCGCCGGCGGCAAGCGTCCGCTGATGCGTCCGCGCGACAAACGTCATGTTGAAGCGCCCGCTGGCGCGCCTGCCGACGATGCCGACTGATGCGCCGATCATAGCCGATAACAACCCCGAGCCGGGTTCGCTTGCGATTATTTGCGGCGGCGGCAGCCTTCCCGCCGCGGTCGCCGAAGCAGTAGCGCGCCGCGGAAAGCAGCCGGTGATGTTCGGCATCAAGGGCTGGGCGGATGCCGCGGTCATTGGGCGCTATGCGCATCACTGGATCGCGATTGGGCAAGCCGGACGCTTCTTTCGGCTGGCGCGCGCGGAGCAATGCCGCGAAGTGCTGTTTATCGGTACGGTGTTGCGGCCACCCATTACGCAGCTGCGGCTCGATTGGCAGACGATCAGGGCGATGCCGGGTCTCATCCGCGCCTATCGCGGCGGCGATGACAAGCTCATTTCCGGCGTCGCGCGCATCGCCGAGCGCGGCGGCCTGCGGGTCGTCGGTGTCAAGGATGTGGCGCCCGAAGTTTTGGTTCCTGAAGGCGTGCTTGGCCGCTATCGGCCGTCTGAGCGCGACAGCGCCGATATTGCCCGCGCTCTCGACGTGATCGCTGCGCTTGGCCCCTTCGACGTCGGGCAGGCCGCCGTCGTCGCCGACAACAACGTGCTTGGGGTGGAGGCGGCCGAAGGCACCGACAACCTCCTTAACCGCATCGCCGAACTGCGCCGTATCGGTCGCGTCACCTCTGCGCCGGGCACTGGAGTACTGGTAAAGGCGCCAAAACCCGGCCAGGATCGCCGCCTCGACCTGCCCTCGATCGGTCCGCGAACGGTCGAGAATGTCGCGCGCGCCGGTCTTGCCGGTCTTGCCGTCACGGCCGGCTCCACGATGATCGCGGAACCCGCTGCGGTCACTGCTGCGGCCGATCGCGCAGGAATTTTTCTCGTTGGCGTCCGCGAGGATGCCGCGCAATGAATGACGCGCCGCAGTCGGCGTCGACCCGGCCGCTTTCGATTTACATCGTCGCGGCGGAGGCCTCCGGCGACCTGCTTGGCGCGGCGCTGGCGCAGGCACTGCTCAAACAAGAAGCCGGCGCGGTCAAGCTTTCCGGCGTCGGTGGGCATGCCATGGCGGCTGCCGGAATCTCCAGTCCGTTTGCAATCGACGAGCTTTCGATCATCGGGCTGACCGCCATCCCGCAGCGGCTGCCGAAGATTTTTCGCCGCATCCGTGAAACCGCGCTTGCAGCCGTCGCCGCGCGACCTGATGCGCTCGTCATTGTCGACAGTCCGGACTTCACCCATCGGGTGGCGCGCCGGGTGCGGCGTCTGTCGCCGTCTATTCCAATTATCGACTACGTTTCGCCGTCGGTTTGGGCGTGGCGACCTGGCCGGGCGCGCGCTATGCGCGGCTATGTCGACCGGGTGATGGCCATCCTGCCATTCGAGCCGGCCATCCATGCCGAGCTGGGCGGGCCGCCGTGCAGCTATGTCGGCCATCCGTTGATCGAGCGCCTTGGCGAATTGCGGCCCAATGCTGACGAGACGCGCCGGCGCTCGGCTGATCCGCCGCTGGTGCTGGCGTTGCCCGGCAGCCGGGCGAGCGAGATCCGCCGCCTTGGCGGCATATTTGGCGAGACGATCGCGCGTCTTGCCGCGCATGTCGGACCGATCGATCTCGTGATCCCGACGGTCCCCCACGTCGCCGCGCAACTGCGTGAGGCCGTTGCCGGGTGGCCGGTGGCGCCGCGCATTGTGGTCGAGCCGCAGGAAAAGTGGGCGGCGTTCCGCAGCGCGCGCGTGGCGCTGGCCGCGTCGGGCACCGTCACACTCGAGCTTGCGCTCTCCGGCGTACCGATGGTCGCTGCCTACCGCCTGCACGCGGTCGAGGCCGTCATTGCCCGCCTCATCCGGCTGCAGGCCAAGCTGCCGAGCGTGATTTTGGCCAATTTGGTGCTTGGCGAAAACGCCGTTCCGGAACTGCTGCAGGAGGAATGCACGCCGGACAAGCTCGTAGCGGCGCTCGAGCCGCTCCTAGCCGATACACCGGAGCGGCGGCGGCAGATCGAGGCCTTCCGGCGTCTCGACGGTATTATGGCGATCGGCGGCACGACTCCGAGCGCCAAGGCGGCTTCCATCGTGCTCGACGTCGCCCGCCTCGGCCGCTCGGCGCCAGGCAAGGTCGCGTGACGGTGTTAACCGCGCAGCCGCCGCGGACCTACCATTGCCGGAGCCATCCTGCTAAGTCGCCTATAGCCACGCATGATGCCGAAAAGGGGATGCCGGTTTTCGGAAAAGATCATGCGTAATCAAAAGTAGCCGGAAGCCATCGCGCGTGACCAAGACCAAAAGAACGATCCGGAAGTCCCCGCTCCGGGCCGCGATCACCGGGGTTTGCGGTTACGTGCCGCCCGACGTGCTGAGCAACGCCGAGCTCGCCAAAATGGTCGACACCAGCGACGAGTGGATCACCGAGCGCACCGGCATCAAGGAACGGCGCATCCTCAAGGGCAAGGGTCTCGGCACCTCGCATATGGGCGCGGAGGCCGTGCGCGGGCTCCTGAGCAAGACCAAGACCGCGCCGGCCGAGGTCGAGCTCTTGATCTGCGCCACCACGACTCCGGATTTTGTCTTTCCCTCGACCGCCAATCTGATCTGCGACATGTGCGGCATCCGCGGTATCGGCAGCTTCGACGTCCAGGCCGCGTGCTCCGGCTTCGTCTACGCGCTTACCGTCGCCTCGCAATTCATCGAGACCGGAAAGTACCGCAAGGTCGTCGTCGTCGGCGCCGACAAGATGTCGGCCATCATCGATTACACCGACCGCGCCACCTGCGTGCTGTTCGGCGACGCTGCCGGTGCGGTGTTGCTGGAGCCGAGCCGCAAATACGGCATCGTCGACACGCTGATCTGTTCCGACGGCGCCGGCATGCCGCATCTGCATCAGAAGGCCGGCGGCAGCCGCATGCCGCCGACGGCGGAAACGGTGACCAAGCGGCTGCACTACGTCCATCAGGAAGGCGCCGCGGTTTACAAGTTCGCCGTGGCGCGCATGGCGGAAGTGGCAAGCGCGCTGATGAAGCGCAACGGCCTGACCAGCGCGGAAGTCGACTGGCTGGTGCCGCACCAGGCCAACAAGCGCATCATCGAAGCCACTGCCGAGCGCATGAAGCTCGACCCCAAGCAAGTGATGATCACCATCCACAAATACGGCAACACCACCGCGGCGACGATTCCGCTGTGTCTGTGGGACTATGAGAGCATGCTCAAGGAAGGCGACCGGCTGATCCTGGCGGCCTTCGGCGGCGGTTTTACCTGGGGCGGCGCGTATCTGACCTGGGCGTATAATCCGCAGTGACGCGCTTGCGCCGCGGCGAGAGCCGCCGCGGCGGAGCAGGGCGCTATTTCCGCTTCGACATCGGCTGGTATTCGCGCTCCTTCGCTCCGGTATAGAGCTGGCGCGGGCGGCCGAGTTTCTGATGCGGATCCTCGATCATCTCTTTCCACTGCGCGATCCAGCCGACGGTGCGGGCGAGCGCGAACAGCACCGTGAACATGGTGGTGGGGAAGCCCATCGCGCGCAGCGTGATGCCGGAATAGAAGTCGACGTTGGGATAAAGCTTCTTGGAGATGAAATAGTCGTCGTGCAGCGCGATCTTCTCGAGCTCCATGGCGACGTCGAGCAGCGGATCCTTGATGCCGAGCTCGTTCAACACCTCGTAGCAGGTCTTCTGCATGATTTTGGCGCGCGGATCGTAGTTCTTGTAGACGCGATGGCCAAAACCCATCAGGCGGAAGGAATCCTTGGGGTCCTTCGACCGCTTGATGTATTCGGGAATGCGATCGACCGAGCCGATCTCGCCCAGCATCTTCAGCGCCGCCTCGTTGGCGCCGCCATGCGCCGGGCCCCACAGGCAGGCGATGCCGGCGGCGACGCAGGCAAACGGATTGGCGCCGGTCGAGCCCGCCAGCCGCACGGTCGACGTCGAGGCGTTCTGCTCGTGGTCGGCATGCAGCGTGAAGATGCGATCCATGGCGCGGGCCAGCACCGGATTGGCTTTGTAGTCCTCGCACGGCACGGCAAAGCACATCCGCAAGAAGTTCGACGCGTAATCGAGCTTGTTGTCGGGATACATGAACGGCTGGCCGACCGAATATTTGTAGGCCATCGCCGCCAGCGTCGGCATTTTGGCGATCATGCGGATCGAAGCGATCATTCGCTGCGCCGGATCGGTGATGTCGGTGGAGTCGTGATAGAACGCGGAGAGCGCACCGACCGAGCCGACCATCACCGCCATCGGATGGGCGTCGCGGCGAAAACCCTGGAAGAACCGGCTCATCTGCTCGTGGACCATCGTGTGATGGATCACGCGATCGACGAAATCCGATTTCTGGGTGGCGGTCGGCAGCTCGCCGTAGAGCAGCAGGTAACAGGTCTCGAGGAAATCGCCGTGTTCGGCGAGATCGGCGATCGGATAGCCGCGATAAAGCAGGATGCCTTCGTCACCGTCGATATAGGTGATCTTGGATTCGCAGCTCGCCGTCGAGGTGAAGCCGGGATCGTAGGTGAAGATGCCGGCTTCGGCGTAGAGCTTGCTGACGTCCAGCACCTCGGGACCGATGGTGCCGTCGTAGATGGGAAAACTGTGGGTCTTGTCGCCGATTTTCAGCGTGCCGGTTTTGATGTTGGCGCCGGTCTTCGCGTCCATGATCTTGATCCTCGTCTGACAACCGGATGGGGAGGCCGCGCGGGGCCGTATCAGCCGATGCGCCTCGGGCGGTGTGGTTCACCCGGCATTATTGCCGTAGCGCAACCGCGTGTGCACTGCAAGATAATAGCCTGTGAACTAGGCGGAAGGGCCGAGAGGGCAAATTTTGTGCAAACGACATCAAGCGCCATGGGGCCTTCACCCGACGCCCGACCGCACGTCCTGGCGGTCGTGCCGTGCCGCCTGATCGGCAAGCCGCGCCAGGCTTTCCGCCTTGCCCAGCACGGTGAGCACTTCGAAAATCCCCGGTGAGGTGGTGCGGCCGGTGAGCGCGGCGCGCAGCGGTTGCGCCACGGCGCCGAGTTTGGCGCCGCGCTGCTCGGCGAAGCTGCGCACGGCTTGTTCAGTAGCCTCGGTCGTCCAGGGCTCGACCGCGGCGAGCTGGACCGCGACGTCACCCAGCAGGTCGCGCGCTTCCGGCGTCAGCAGCGCGGTTGCCTTGTCATCGAGCGGGATCGGCCGGCCGGCCAGAAGAAACTGCGCGCCGTCAATGATATCGAGGAGCGTTTTGGCGCGTTCCTTTAAGCTCGGCAGGGCTGCCAAAAGCTGCTGCTGCAGGGCGGGGGTCAGCTTGGCGGCAAGCGCCGCGCCGTCGGCGATATGCGGCAACAGCGCCTCGATGGCGGCCAGGAGCTCGGCATCGCTGCTTTGCCGGATGTAGTGGCCGTTGAGGCTTTCGAGCTTGGCGAAATCGAACCGCGCCGGCGAGCGGCCAATCTGCGGCAGGTCGAAGGCCGCGATCATGTCCTCGGTGGAGAAGATTTCCTGGTCGCCATGGGCCCAGCCGAGCCGGACCAGATAGTTGCGCAGCGCCGCCGGCAGATAACCCATGGCGCGATAGGCATCGACGCCGAGCGCGCCGTGGCGCTTCGACAGTTTCGATCCGTCCGGGCCGTGGATCAGCGGGATATGCGCCATCACCGGCACCGTCCAGCCGAGCGCGTCATAGATCTGCTTCTGCCGCGCCGCATTGGTGAGATGATCGTCGCCGCGGATGACATGGGTGACGGCCATGTCGTGATCGTCGACGACCACCGCCAGCATGTAAGTCGGCGTGCCGTCGGAGCGCAGCAGCACGAGGTCGTCGAGATTTTCGTTCTGCCAGACGACGCGTCCCTGGACCTGATCCTCGATCACCGTCTCGCCGGTGACCGGCGCCTTGAGTCGGATGGTCGGCTTAACGCCCGCCGGCGCATCGGCCGCATCGCGGTCGCGCCAGCGCCCGTCATAGAGCTTGGCGCGGCCGTCGCGGCGCGCGGCCTCGCGCATCGCCGTGAGTTCTTCGGGGCTGGCGTAGCAATAATAGGCATTGCCGGAGGCGAGCAGCGTTTCGGCGACTTCGCGGTGCCGCGCCGCGCGCGCGAACTGATAAACGGTGTCGCCGTCCCATTCGATGCCGAGCCAGGACAGCCCGTCGAGGATGGCGTCGATCGCGGCCTGCGTCGAGCGCTCGCGATCGGTGTCCTCGATGCGCAGCAGCATCTTGCCGCCGCGGCCGCGGGCATAGAGCCAGTTGAACAGCGCGGTGCGGGCGCCGCCAATGTGCAGAAAGCCGGTGGGCGAGGGGGCAAAGCGGGTGACGACGGTCATGTTCTTCGCCCTGTAGCATAGCCAGTAGCGAATGGAAGTGAGGATGCGCCGGCGAGATTAATCATTTCCAGCCGCGGCGCGGGCACGATTGGGACCCTGCTTCGTCACGCCGATGCCGGTGACGGCCCTTTGAACTTTGGCGAGCGCTGATAACGAGTGGAAAAGCAGAAGCCCTGGATGTCGTTTCGCTCGATCCGGACTACTCGCTTTGCGCCAGATCAATGTCCGCCTGCCCGCCGTCGGGTTGGAATAGAAAACATTTGGAGAGATTGGCGACTGATCCGATGGTCCAGGTTCTAGAGCATAGCCACACCGAGAAGGGCATCCACGATCGCCTCGCGCGTGGTCCGCGCGGAAACTATCTGCGCGACTGGATCTATGGCGGCATCGACGGCGCGGTTACCACGTTCGCCATAGTGGCGGGCGTGGTCGGCGCCGACCTTTCGGCCTCGATTGTCCTGATCCTCGGCTTCGCCAATCTGCTGGCCGACGGTTTTGCCATGGCGGCGGGCAACTATATCGGAACCAAGTCCGAACGCGACGATTACGAGCGTGTGCTCGGCATCGAGCGGCGGCATGTCGCTTTGGTTCCGGACGGGGAGCGCGAGGAGATCAGGCAGATTTTTGCCGCCAAGGGATTTGCCGGCGACGATCTCGAACGGGCGGTCAGTGTCATTACCTCCGATGTCGCGCTGTGGACCAGAACGATGGCGACCGAGGAATACGGCCTTGCCCCACCTCATAAGTCGCCGGCGCTGGCCGCCCTGAACACATTCGCAGCATTCATTGTGTGCGGCGCCGTGCCGCTGGTCAGCTATTTGTCGGCCGGCGGGCTGGCCGCCTGCGTGTTCGCCACCGGACTGACATTCTTCGTCGTCGGCGCCGTGAAAAGCCGCTGGTCGCCCGCCGGCTGGTTGCGATCCGGTCTCGAAACTTTCATCATCGGCATGAGTGCGGCAGCCGTTGCCTTTGCGATCGGTTATATCCTGCGCGCCGGCTTTAACATGCCGGCCGCATAGGCGCAGGCAACCGCGAAGCGCGCGACAGGGAAGGCGACGGTCCGATTTTACATGATAAAATCGAGCCGAACGGCGCTAGCGGCCGGGTGGGGATCCGGACCTAACAGCCGAACCATGGGAGGAACACATGATCTTATCCCGCCGCACATTGTTGGCGCTCGCGGCCGCGGGCGCCGGGTTGCCGTCGTGGCCGGGTTTAGCTGAGGCGGAAACTTATCCGTCGCGGCCGGTGCATTTGATCGCCGACCTGCCGCCGGGGCTGGCGCCCGACGTGCTGGCGCGGCTGGTCGCGCCGCAACTGGCGGCGCGGCTCGGCCAGGATTTTGTCGTCGAGAATAAGCCGGGCGCCGGCGGCAATATCGGCGCCGACTACGTCATCCACGCGGCGCCGGACGGCTACACGCTATTGGTGATGATTTCCGGCAACGCTGCCAACGCCGCGCTCTATCCCAATCTCGGCTTCAATTTCGTCCGCGACATCGTGCCGGTGGCGTTCCTCGGCTACACGCCCTTCGTCGTCGTGGTGCATCCGTCGATACCGGTGAAGACGCTCCCCGAGCTCATCGCCTATGCCAAGGCCAATCCGGGCAAGCTCAATTTGGCGTCGCAGGGCGCCGGCACGGCGCCGCATCTCGCCTTCGAACTGTTCCGCATGATGACCGGCGTGAACATCGTTCACGTGCCCTATCGCGCGTCCTATATGCCCGATCTCCTGGCCGGTCAGGTGCAGCTCGCCTTTGCCACCGTGCCGCCGGTGCTCGGCTACATCCATAACGGCAAGCTCACAGCGCTCGGCGTGACCAGCGTCAAATCCATGGAGGCGTTGCCGGGTGTGCCGCCGATCGGCGCAACGCTGCCGGGCTACGAGGGCAGCGGCTGGGCCGGCGTCGGCGCGCCGCACGGCACGCCGGCCGACGTCATTACGACGCTCAACCCGGCCGTCAATGCCGCGCTGGCCGATCCGGCGTTGCGCGCGCGCTGCATCGCGCTCGGCGCCGTGCCGGAGCCGATGACGGCGGCGCAATTCGGCGCGCTGATCGCCAACGCCGCCGTCAAATGGGCGAAGGTGATCAGCTTCGCCAACATCAAGGTGGATTAAAGCCGCAGACGGTTAGCAACATCGCACGAGCGGTTGAAACGAAAGAGGCCGCCGAGAGGCGGCCTCCGACGTCCTCTAGTGCCGTTCCGATTGCTCCAATTCGTGCGCCTTTTCCATCAGCTCAATGCTTATGCCTTCAAGTTCATGGGATATTGAACGGTCGGGGCAGCGGCGCGCCAAGTCGGTGCAGCGATGGGCAATTTTCCGAAGGTATCCAATCATCGTGGGTAGTCCTGATCTGAAGAGTTTTCCCGCACATAATGAGCATCGGCTAGTTTGCAAGCCGACGCTTCATTGCCGTCTCGGGAGGGAAGCATGGAAGGCAACGACTGCTACAAATTCTCGACGATCCGCAATTTCATCGCGCGTTCACGGGCGAAGGACGTCGAGACCATCGTCGAGATCGGGGCCAATATCGGCGAGGTGACGCTCCTGATGCACGCTTATTTCCCCGCGGCAAAAATCGTCGCCTTCGAAGCGGTCAAGGAGTATTGCGATATTGCGGCTGCGCGCACGCGCAAGATTCCAAATGTCGCCGTGCACAATAAGGCGGTGACCGCGCAACACCGCTTTCGCGACGATCTCGGCGACTGAGCGCCGCAGCGAAGACATCGATCTCGTCATCCTCAAAGGCCTGCCCGACGGTGGACCCGGGTGGGTCGGCGGCTCGATGGTGTTTCCTTTGGACGAGCAGCGCGTGGCCGATCCCGACGATCATTACGGCTATCTCAGAATTGACCAGGCGGTGACGCCGATCACGCTCGACGAGATCATGGCGCAGGAAGACCTCGCCGCGATCGACATCCTCAAGCTCGATTGCGAAGGCTGCGAGCATTCCGTCTTGGGCACCGCTGAGGCGGATGTGCTCAAACGCATCCGCTTCATCGTCGGCGAATATCACGGCTTCGAGCGGTTCACGGCGGTCATGCGCGGCAAGCTGTTTGCGACCCATAAGGTCAACCTCGTCGGCGACCCGGAGCTCGGCTGCTTCTTCGCCGAACGCATCGACGAAGGCGGCGACGGGGTGCTGCACGACGACAGGGTCACAGTGCCGGTGCCGTGGCTAGGCGACACACCGATCGAATGGCACGCCTTCAACGAGCGCTATGTCTTGGCCCACGAACGGTACTGTCATGGGCTGGCGTGAGCGGGCAGGGTAGTTAGCGAAGCGCGTCTTAGGCTGAATAATTTCCAGCGCTCACCGCTGCACGATGACCGTCGCGCCGATCTTGGCGCGATTGTACAGGTCGACGATGTCGTCGTTGGACATGCGGATGCAGCCCGACGACACGCCGCCGCCGAGCTTCCAAGGCTCGTTGGTGCCGTGGATGCGGTAGAGCGTATCGCCGAGATAGAGCGCGCGGGCGCCGAGCGGATTATCCGCACCGCCGGCCATGTGAGCGGGCAGGGTGGGAAACCGCTGCCGTTCGCCCGGCGTCGGCGTCCAGTCCGGCCATTCGCGTTTGGCGGTCACCGTGCTCGTGCCCGACCAGGCATAGCCCTCCATGCCGACGGCAATGGCGTAGCGGACGGCCTTGCCGCCGCCGAGCACGTAATAGAGCCGTCGTTGGCCGGTGCTCACCACGATCGTGCCCGCGGCGCGCGTGGTGGGATAATCCACGACTTCGCGGCCGATGATGCCGTAGATGATGCCGAACGGCGTCGTCAGCGACCACACTTGGCCTGAATCCGCTCGCGCACTGTTGGCGCCGCAGATGCCGAGCAACGTACCGGCGATAATGAGGGAGAGGAGGCGGATCGTTCTCACGATGTTTCAGCTCCGCGCATGTAGGGGAACGGCTTAGAGATAGGCGGTGATCATAGCAAGCGATCGTGGCCCCTGCTGTGACCGCTGCGCCACACTGGGGGAAAACCGGGGACCGGTTTGCGGGCAGACCCCGGACATAAACGGCGCACTTGACCCCGAGGGCCGACTTGTTCAATCGGGGGGCCATCGCGACTTATGCCTTAGAATCGGCTGTGCCGCATGCTACGGCACGCGGCCAAAGGGAACGATCGATGTCGGTTGCCGAAGCCACAACCCGCGAGGCGGGCGAGGATTTTATCCGCGACATCGTGCGCGCCGATCTGGCGTCGGGCCGGCACAAGAGCGTGGTCACGCGCTTTCCGCCGGAGCCGAACGGCTACCTCCATATCGGCCACGCCAAATCGATCTGTCTGAATTTCGGCATCGCGCAAGAGTTCGGCGGGCAGTGCAATCTGCGCTTCGACGACACCAATCCGACCAAGGAAGAGCAGGAATATATCGACGCCATCGAGGCCGACGTGCGCTGGCTCGGCTTCGATTGGGGCAAAAATCTCCATTACGCCTCGGACTATTTCGAACAGCTTTACGACTGGGCGGAAGTTCTCATCCGCGCCGGCAAGGCCTATGTCGACGATCAAAACCCCGACGCGATGCGCGCCGCGCGCGGCACGCTGACCGAGCCGGGCAAGAACAGCCCGTTCCGCGAGCGGGGCGTCGAGGAGAACCTCGATCTGTTCCGCCGCATGCGCGCCGGGGAGTTCGAAAACGGCGCGCGGGTGTTGCGCGCCAAGATCGACATGGCCTCGGGCAATATCAATCTGCGCGACCCGGTGATGTACCGCATCCTCCATGCCGAACATCCGCGCACGGGAAAAAAGTGGAGCATTTATCCGAGCTACGATTTCGCCCACGGCCAGTCGGACGCGATCGAAGGTATCACGCATTCGATCTGCACGCTGGAATTCGAGGATCACCGGCCGCTCTACGACTGGTTCCTGGCCAATCTGCCGGTGCCGTCGCATCCGCACCAATACGAATTCGCGCGGCTTAATCTGACGCACACGGTGCTGTCGAAACGCGTGCTCACCGAACTGGTGCGCGGCGGTTATGTCAGTGGCTGGGACGATCCGCGCATGCCGACGCTTGCCGGTTTGCGCCGGCGCGGCGTGCCGCCGGAGGCGATCCGCGACTTCGTCAAGCGCATCGGCGTCGCCAAGGCCAACAGCGTCGTCGATATGGGCATGCTCGACTTCTCCATCCGCGAGCATTTGAACAAAACCGCCGAACGCCGCATGGCGGTGCTGCGGCCGCTCAAAGTGGTGATCGAGAATTATCCCGAAGGGCAAAGCGAAGAGCTCGAAGCGCTCAATCATCCGGACAATCCGGCGGCCGGCACGCGGCGCCTGCGCTTTTCCCGCGAGCTTTTCATCGAGCGCGACGATTTCATGGAAAATCCGCCGAAGAAATTCTTCCGGCTGTCGCCCGGCGCTGAGGTGCGGCTGCGCTACGCTTATTTCATCACCTGCCGCGAATTCGTGAAAGATGCCGCCGGCGAAGTGGTCGAGCTGCGCTGCACCTACGACCCCGCCACCAAAGGCGGCAACGCGCCCGACGGACGCAAGGTCAAGGCGACGCTGCATTGGCTGTCGGCGGCAGACGCCTTGCCGGCGGAGTTGCGGCTCTACAATCCGCTGTTCCTGCGGCCGTCGCCGGAGATCGGCAATTTCGCCGCCGAAATGAATCCGTCGTCGCTGGAGGTGATCGCCGACGCGCGCGTCGAGCCGGCATTGGGGGCAACAAGTTCTGGCGCCGCCGTGCAGTTCGAACGCCAGGGCTATTTCTGCCCCGACCCGGATTCGAGACCCGAGCGGCTGGTGTTCAATCGCACCGTCGGCTTGCGCGATACCTGGGCGAAGGTCTCCGCCCGCGGCTAGGCCTGTACGCATCGGGCCGCCGATGCATCATCAACAGTTCCGATTTGCGCTCGAACTTGGATGCGCCGGAACTTTGATGCGCCGAGTGGCGTTGAACTAGCGCTTCCCGACCAATTCACTTACGCGCCGCCACGGCGAGAGGATGTATCATGGCTGAATTCGATCAAGGCAAGCGTCTCGCCGATAAGGCGGGAGGAATGGCTCGCGACACGATAAGGCAGGGCGAAGCTGCGACAAGACAGTCAGTTCAAGCCGCGCAACAAGGCTTCTCTTTGGCCTCGGAGAGCGTTCGGGAATTTAACCTTAAGGTCATTGAAATCGCGCAGGAGAACATGCAGGCGTTCTTTGACTTTGCGCAGAAAGCCGCGACCGCGCAGGAGCCATCCGCACTCATGGAGTTGTTCGCCGACCACTCCCGCAAGCAGATGGAAATGTTCAGCAAGCAAACTCAGGAACTGACCGGGCTTGGACAAAAGCTTGCAAGCAAGAGCACAGCGCCGCTCTCGGGTGGTTTTCGGTAATCCCATTGTCGTCTGAGTATTGTGGCCCGGCGGCCGCGCGCGACGCGGCGACCGTCCAAAAACCGCGTCGATAGCCAGAACCGGGGGCGGCCAGGTCCGCAAGCGGGCAGGCGGACCCCTTGAAAGCACTCTCGTCGCCATCCATGTACCATCTATACAGATGGCACAGGGATGGCAAAATGGCTCAGAATGTACATCAACTCCGCCCAAGACCCTCCGACAGCGAAAAGATTACGATCAATCTCGGCTACGTGGACCTCGGGCAGATCGACCTCATGGTCCAGGAGGGCTTCTACTCCAACCGGACGGATTTCATTCGCTCCGCCATTCGCAATCAGCTCGAACGGCATGCCGACGTGGTCAGGCATTCGACGGCCCGCAACAGGCTGGACCTCGGGCTGCGGCATTACAGTCGCGACGACCTTGAAGCGGTGCGTCGCACCGGAGACATGCTGCACATCAATGTGCTGGGCCTTGCCAGCATTGCCTCGGACGTCACGCCCGAGCTTGCTCGCGCCACCATCGCGTCGGTCGTTGTCCTCGGAGCCTTGCATGCCAGTTCGGCGGTCAAGGATGCGCTCGCCGACAGGATGGGTTGACGCGTGACGCTGTCAATCTTGACGCCATTTCGTGGAGACAAACGGGACCGCCGGTGTGGCCACTCGATTGTTTCCGACAGGTTCGGAGAAGGACGAGAATGTTGAACGCAAATATGATGCTCGAAGCGACGCGCCTCACGCGCGCGGGCCGGGCCGCCGAAGCCGCAGCGCTCCTGCAGCGTATGTTTCGCGGCGAGACCGCCCCGGACATGAGATTCGAGCCACACTGGCGATCCCACGCCACCAACCATTGACGTCAAGGCGGAGACCGTTGGCGGGACGGATCGTCCGCTTTTCGGCGCGACCAGCTTCCGCTGAGCCGGACCGGTTCGCTGCGCTGCGCACCTTGTTCGACCGCGTCAGGCGTCGCATCGCACACCCCGGTGCCGACGCAGGACATCTGCCGCCGGGCGGAAAGTTCATTGAAGCGACCTGCAGCAACGCAGCGGGAACGCGCGCGTACAAGCTTTTCATCCCCAGCCGCTATCAAGGGCAGGCCCTTCCCTTGGTCGTCATGCTGCACGGCTGCACCCAATCGCCGGACGATTTCGCCGCCGGCACGCGGATGAATTTGATTGCCGAGGAGCAAACTTGCCTGGTGGCCTACCCAGCCCAGCCCAGCGACGCCAATCCGGCAAAATGCTGGAATTGGTTCCGCCCGGGTGACCAGCGGCGCGGTCAAGGCGAGCCTTCGCTGATCGCGGACATCACCCGTAAAATCATGCGCGAATATTCGGTGGACCCGAACCGCGTCTACATTGCTGGACTATCGGCCGGAGGGGCCGCGGCCGCCATCATGGGCGCGACTTATCCCGATCTCTACGCGGCGGTCGGCGTGCACTCCGGCCTCGCATGCGGAGCCGCCAACGATCTTCCGTCTGCGTTCGTCGCCATGCGGCAAGGCGACTTGGCGGATAGTTTGGGGTCAAGCGACGTTTCGTCGGATATCCGAAACGGACCGCGCGGTGCCGATCATCGTTTTTCACGGCGATCGCGACACCACGGTGCATCCCCGCAACGGCGATCATGTCATCGCGCGGTCAATAAGAACCACGAACGCGCGAAAGACGGTGCATCAGGGACAGGTCCCGGGAGGACATTCCTATACCCGCACGATCCATGCCGACCCGAGCGGGCGCGCCATCTTTGAGCACTGGGACATCCATGGCGCGGCCCACGCCTGGTCGGGCGGCAGCCCCGCCGGCTCCTACACCGATCCGCGAGGACCGGACGCCACGCGCGAGATGTTGCGTTTCTTCCTCGAACATCGCGGCCGAACATCGGACCGTGCGTGAATGAATGCACCGAGTCATCGATTGCCTCGACGCCGAGTTGCCGCAGTCGCTCAATGTGGTCCTTCATGGCCTGGAGCCTTTCGGGGGAGTGGCCCTGCCACTCCGTGATCTCGCCCACGACACGTAGCGGCTGACGCGAGCGATACGACTTCGTCGGATTACCCGGGTACTTCTTATCTGTCAGATTGGGATCATCCATAATCGGGCCGGTCGGCTCGACGATGTAGATTCCGCCGGGGCCTTCGCCGTAGGCCAGCTCCGCGCCCCAGATCGCTGCATCCAAGGTGCCGGTGAGATAGACGTAAGTCGCTTTCTTTTGCTTGCCGTAGTTGGACGCGTAGCCGGGCGCGATGAGGTCGCCCGGCTTCAAGTCAACGCGCGTGCCGTGGTAGAGCCGCTGCCGTTTGCCGTCCGGCTTAAACTCGTCGCCTGCCATGAAGCTCCTCTTTAAGAGCTAAACAAAGAACGCTGTGCAGACCTATGCACAGACGCCCTCGCCAAGCCTTACACGCCTCGGTAGCATGGAGTTGATTTTAGCACGCTGGGGACGCGCAAGTGGCACAGCACGACCAAGACACGACGGACACCAAGCTTGAGACCCGCGCCGGCGCGGGTGCTTCGACATGGCCAGGTCAAACGGACCGGCCGCGGGAAGGCTACCCTGGTCCGGCGTCCGGGCTGCCATCGGCCGGCAATCGCCATTTGCCGTGCCGGCGCACCTGCGCGCCTGGGCGGCGGCCGAATTCGGCGCCGGCCGCATGGTGCCATGGCTTGCGGTCGCTTACGGCTTCGGCGACGTGGTCTATTTCTCCGCCGAGCGTGAACCGGCGGTTTGGGCGGCGCTGACGCTGGCGGCCCTTGGCGTCTTGATCGCGATCATGGCGCGCCGGCGCAGCTTCGGCTTTCCGCCGGCGGCGGCCTTCGCCGCGCTGACCGTCAGCTTCGCCGGCGCAACGCTGCATACGGCATGGATCGCCCATCCGGTGCTGCGCCACCCGGCATGGGGCATAGGCTTTGTCGAAGCGCGCGAAGAACGCGAGCACAACGACCACATCGTCGTGCGCAACACACGATGGAAGACCGCGGCCTGGACCCGCGCTGGCGCTGCGCCGCGACGGTGCGGGCTTCGTCATCGATTCCGCGCGGCCGCAGAATTACGACCGGCCATGGGCGGCGGACTGGCATGCACGCACCGCAGAATTCTCCGACGCGGCGACGAATGCCGCGCGCAATCCGGCGCCGCGCGACGCCACACCGACGCTGGACGATATTGAGGCGGATCAGTAGCTGTCATTCCGGGGCGTGCCAAAGGCACGAGCCCGGAATCCATAATCACAGATCGCCGGCCAAAAGGCACTGAACCGTTCCGGAACGATGGTGGATATGAATTCCGGGCTCGCCGCTCCGCGGCGCCCCGGAATGACTGCCCTCAATACCGCCGAAACAAGCCGACGAGCTTGCCCTGAATACGAACGCGGTTGGGCGGCAGGATGCGCACTTCATAAGAAGTATTCGCAGGCTCGAGCGCGATCGAGGCGCCGCGGCGGCGGAAGCGTTTGAGGGTGGCTTCCTCGTCGTCGATCAGCGCCACGACGATGTCGCCGGTATCGGCGGCATCGGTGCGCTTGAGCAGCGCCATGTCGCCGTCGAGGATCCCGGCCTCGATCATCGAATCGCCGCGCACTTCCAAAGCAAAATGCTCGCCTGTGGTGAGAAGATCGGGCGGCATGTTGATAGTATGGCTGCGGGTTTGGATGGCCTCGATCGGCGTGCCGGCAGCGATGCGGCCCATGACCGGCACTGCGACCGGACGGCCGCCATCGTCCTCCGAGGCGGTGCGCACGCGGCCGAGATTGCCCTCGATGACGCTCGGGGTGAAACCGCGGGAACGTCCCGACACCAAGCCTTGAGCGACCAATTCCGGCAGCTTGATCACTTCGATGGCGCGCGCCCGGTTCGGCAGGCGGCGGATAAAACCGCGTTCCTCGAGCGCCGTGATGAGGCGATGGATGCCCGACTTGGAGCGCAGATCCAGCGCGTCCTTCATTTCGTCGAAGGACGGCGGCACGCCCGCTTCCTTGAGACGCTCATGGATAAACCGCAACAGTTCGGCTTGCTTGCGCGTCAGCATCGGCGTTTGTCTCCCGGACCGGTTCCGGCTCAAAAGCCGAAACAAAGCATGAACGGACACTATCCGTTCCATATGTGTTCTGCAACCATTTAATTGGCGACGTTACACTTGACAACCCCATACGCTAGGTATAGTATTGAGGCCATAGGAGATTTCGCCATGGCCAAGCCCGTTCTTAGCCGCCCCCCATTTCCACAACGAGGAGGCCGCTTTCGCCTATGTCGAAGCCCACTTGTGGCCGGAAGGCCCGGTTTGTCCCCATTGCGGCAATTGCGACGACAAGCGAATCGGCCGCCTGACCGGCAAATCCAGCCGTCCGGGCCTGCGGAAGTGCTACGCCTGCCGGAAGACCTTCACGGTGCGCATCGGCTCGATCTTCGAGGACAGCCACTTCCCGCTGCATCTGTGGCTGCAGGCGATCCAACTGATCACGCGCCAGCAAGAAGGGCGTCAGCACCCGCCAAATCCAGCGGGCATTCAATTGCAGCATGAAGACCGCTTGGTTCCTGATGCACCGCATCCGCGAGATCATGAAGCCCGTCGACGCGCAGTTCCTCCGATGGGCGGCGAAGGCAAGACCGTAGAGGCCGATTTGACTTTCGTCGGCCGCAAGCCCGGAACCAAAGTCGCGCGCGTGGCGCCAGCCACATGAACCCGGTGTTCTCGCTGGTCGAGCGCGACGGTAGCGCGCGGTCCTTCCACATGCCGAACGTGCGCGGCGATAACCTTCACGAGGTTCTTGATCAGCACGCCTCGCCGAAAAGCCATTTCATGACCGACGAAGCAGCAATCGTTCGTCGCTGCTCGGCTGGAATTTCGCCTCGCACGGCACGGTCAACCACAGCAAAGACGAATACGTGCGGTACGAAGGTGATCGCGTCATCAGCACCAACACCGTTGAAGGCTTCTTCTCGATCCTGAAACGCGGCGTGTACGGCGTTTACCAGCATGTCAGCGAAGCGCACTTGCATCGTTATCTGAGCGAGTTCGATTTCCGCTACAGCAACCGTGAAAAGCTTGGCGTGAACGACGTGGCCCGCGCGTCGCGTGCGCTGAAAGGCGCGAAGGGCCGACGCCTGACCTACGAAACAACTCACTGAGCGTAATGCCAAGGGCGAGCGGTATGAGCGATACCGTAAGCGCCGTTGGATTGGCGCGATCCTAGGCAGCTCGAATTGCCTTTCGAGGTTGGAAACTGATAGTATAATAAGCTGCTACAATCTCACTGGTTAATGCGTGGAAATGGCATGCCAACTATCGACGATATGTTTCCTCCTTCGCCGCGCGAGCACTTTGAAAAAGCCGCGCTCACATTGCAGCAAGTTGTCTGCAATGTGCAGTTTGCCGAGTGCTCAAACTCGAAAATAAATAGCCTGCTGGATTTCAAGACGCAATTAAACAGGCATTTCCGCTTTATGCGAAAGGCCAAGTCATAAGTAGCTTTCCGCAAAATGTAGCTATCCCGCAGCAAGTCCTCGAATTGATGGCATCTCAGTCAGTCAATGTGCAGCACCAATTTCTTACCGAAGATCGGAAGTAACCGTCACGCTGGCGCCAGAGAATTTGACATTCACCTCGCGGTCTTACAATTCGTGGGAAGATTTTCGGTCGGGACTTCAGCAGTCTTTGAGCGCGCTAAATCGCGAATATCGTATTCCATTTTTTTCGCAAATCAGTCTGCGTTATGTAAACGTGATCGATAAGAATCAACTTAACTTAGCCGCACGCCCGTGGTCAGCGCTTCTGAAACCGGACTTTGTTGGTAAGTTTCCGTTGGAGCAATTTGAGGATTATACGCAGCAGACCGCTCAGAGAATGACCATGAGCCTACCTGACGGGTCGGGTACGGTGACGATCCAACATGGCTTCGTGATTGTCCTCGGAATACCAAAAGCAAACGGACGATCTTATATGTTGGATTTTGACTTCCACCATCAGCCAAAGATTGAGATCAAAGATGCCGAGCAAAGACTTGACCATTTTCACGAACTCGCGGGCAGGCTTTTCCGGTGGTGCATTGATGGCGAACTTCGCACCGCATTGGGACCAATCCCAATCCCAGCCCGGAGCGACGATACTAAGCGAGTGGTCAACGCCCCTCAGCAATAGTTTTAAGTCGCTCATCACGATCATTCCTGGCACAAGTGGCACTGGAAATGTTTGCTTGGCGTGGGCTGGTCAGCCGCCCGCCAGCGCTACCCAGATTGACGGCAGCATCACCATTTCCGCCAACTGGAATGATCCACAACAAATCGAGTGCGCGCTCTACCGCGGACTTTCTTTCTTTGTGCTGGGTCACATTCGCGATGATTTTATAAAGGATGCATTTCAATCCTTATCTGAAATCTATCAGTGGCAAATAAACTCGGACAAAATTGTAGCGTTGGAACCTCATCAGGCTATCGATTACGGCAGCTCCGAGGTTCAGCGAGTTGAGAGGCAACCATTCCAGCACCGATGATGGTATGTTCGGGCTTGAGCGAATTTGGAATGCCACTCGCCGCGCCAAACCTATAGCGAGTTCCCCTACCGGGCCGGGAACTGCCATAGCGGCGCCGGTGGCAGCGCGCTATTCCGTTGCGCTTACAGATAGAGAATTAAGGCAAGGAGAAATCATAAGTGGTCTTCTAAATTACATGGTCAAAGCGGACCCATTGAACGCAGGTAAAGTCATCACTTCTGGCATACCAATCCCGTACGCGATAATTGCTACGCCCGACTGCGATCTTTTGCATTCTTTCCGTGCGATCGATGAAGGCAAATCGGAACGGATAAATGGAGTTTTATTTTTTGAGGCAGAGGAGGCTGCCACGGCGAAAAGCAAGCTCAAATTCGGCGGAAAAGAATGGAAACTAATAAGCAGCAATCGGTACGAAGGCTTTCAACTACTCAGCGGTTTTCAGCCCGAGTTCGATTCTCTCGGAGAACAAATTCCCGATCTTTTGGTGGATTTCAAACGCTACTTTATGTTGCCTACACCGGAAGTGTATCGTCAGTGCAAGTCAGCCGTTGAACCTAAGGCAACGCGCCGTTGTTATTTGGGTGATTTATGGCGGGAACATTTACAACAACGAGCTATGAACTTCATGCAGCGTGTAGGAACTCCAGATCCCAACGACGATAAATAAAAATTGGAATGCAAGATGACCCGAAAACCGATAAAGCCAGACGACGCCGAGCAATCGAAGCGGTTCATCGAAACCGCCGAAGAAGTCGGCGCGGACTCCGACGACGAGGCGTTGGAGCGCGCGTTTAAGAAAATAATGCCAACACCGCCTAAGGGCCGAGAAAATCCTAAGTAAGATTGGCTCGGCGCTTTTGTTGTCTTGTTTTTTTCCGAATCTTGCGACGTAACTTTCGATCTGCTTCCACTGGAATCAATTTTAGGGACGGATTTTGCTTCTTAAGTCTCTCTCCGGTCCTCACAAGGCCGTTGTATTGCCGCACCATAACTTTTTCGGTCATTGGTGCATGAAAAGTCGGTATCCCGCGAAAAAGGCGAAGCGTATGATTTATGGGGACAATTATTTTCTGATTTTTGAAACGATGGTTCTCCACATAGTGATTGCGCGCTTGCCAAACATATAAGTCGGCGGCTTGGAGCGGTCTTCGGTCCTTTTCATCTAAAAAGAAGGGGTCTCCGATCAGCGGCAACAAATATGGGCGGCGCGAAATTTGAATATTTCTTTTGTATTGTTCCCAATTGCCGAGAACCTCTTGTTCGGCCGATTGATGGTCAAATATGAAATCTATCGGCTCTCTTAGGCCGTGCTCATGCGCGAACATGATGGCGACACTAACTAGGTGGAAAGCGAGCATCACATAGGGCTCGTCGGTCGCAAAATTTCTTTCAACCGCAGGCAAACTGGCCAGATATTTCTCAAAAAGATCGTGTCTCGTTGAAACGGAGACCCGAAGCATCGCGTATTTATTTATAATGCGAGCAAAAGTGACTAGGCGATCCTCTCGATTCGTTTCGTTCCAGCCACGGCTACTTGAAAATTGTTCCCAAAATCCGGCTGCTTCCGACATTTTGAAATAATCGAGTGTCGGATGTAGCCCGAGCGCAAAATCCCATTCGTTAGAAAATGCGGCCCACCGCTCCACCGTCGAAATGAAGCCTGCCAGGAAAAAAATCTCGCCTTGCGGCTCGCTGCCGCTGTCATCTACATAAACTTCAAGGGCGGATGCCATAATTAGCCGTTTCCCCCGTAGCCTTTCCGGGAGACCCGAAAGGCCGGGGATCAAGTTGTAAGTCGTATGAAGGGGCGCGGCGCGCCGTAACGCGCTCACGACTCACTCCCGACCCTAGTCCCGTCCGTAGATGACGCGGCCGAAGCTGAGGCCCGTTCGTACACGGGACGTTCACGAATCGCCCCGCATATAAACCATATAGACCTAGCGGGTGGGGCCGCCAAGTGTAACGTCGCCATTTAATTTGAAGTGAAGAAAGCGAGCGGCCAGCCCAACCCGGGCTTAAGACTAAGAAAGCCCTCGGATACCGCGCATTGCTTCGCCGACCGGTGCTGGCGCTGCGTCACGATCTTCGAAAGGCATTGGCACCGGCGCGCCCAAGGGTAAGGCACCACGATTGCCGGCCATGCCGAATCGTTCAACCGGCAGTGTGGCAAACCTGCATGACGCGGAGCGCCGGATCCGCTTTAGCGGTCGAGCCTCACAACGGTGCAGGGGCTGCCCACCTTCGCCGCCGGCGCGTGCGCTTCGCGTACGAGAAGACAAGTCGCTTTCGCCAAGGGCGCCATCATCGAACTGTCTTGCACCGGAAATGGCGTCGCCACAGCACCTTCCGAACGGACTTCCAAGGTCGCTCGGAGGTAATCGGCGCGCTCATCGTTTTCGGCGAGATCGCAGCCGAGCACGGCGTGTTCGATCGGCTGCACCAGATCGGTGCGGCCGCTCATGCGGCGAATGAGCGGCACCAGAAACAAAAACGCGCAGACATAGGACGACACCGGATTACCCGGCAGACCGAGCACATGCATGTCGCCGAGCCGGCCGTGCATCAGCGGACGGCCCGGGCGCATCGCCACCTTCCAGAACGACAGGTCCATGCCTTCCTTGGCAAAGGCTTGTTGCACCAGATCGTATTCGCCGACGGACGCGCCGCCGGTGGTGACCAGAATGTCGGCGGGAAGTTCGCGCGCGTCGCGGATTGCCGTAACGGTGGCCTCCAGCGTGTCGTGAACGACGCCGAGGTCTTCGACCTCTGCGCCCTCGGCGCGCGCCAGCGCGGCCAGCGAATAGCCGTTCGAATAGACGATCTGTCCCGGCCCCGGCTCGCGTCCGGGCGGCACCAGTTCGTCGCCGGTCGCGAACAGCGCGATCTTCGGGCGGCGATAGACCGGCAGCAGCGGATGATTCATGCCGGCGGCGAGCGCCAGATCGCGCGCGGTCAGGCGATGGCCTTTTGTGAGCAGCACTTCGCCTTCGCGAAAGTCGAGGCCCTTGGGCCGGACGTTACGTCCTTTGCTCGACGGCTTCTGCACTTCGACGCTGTCGCCGTCGCGTGCCGTCACTTCTTGAATGACCACGGTATCCGCGCCGTCCGGCACAAACCCGCCGGTGAAAATGCGGGCCGCCTGTCCCGTACCGATGCTGCCGTCAAACGGCCGGCCGGCGGGAACTTCGCCGATCACTTTCAGGCGCACCGGAGCCTTGGCGACGTCGGCCGCGCGCACGGCATAGCCGTCCATGGCGGAGACATCCGCCGGCGGCTGGGTGCGCAGCGCTTTGAGATCGTAGGCCAACACGCTGCCGTCCGCCTTGTCGAGCGGCACCTCGTCCGGCGGCAGCGGACTGGCATGGGCCAGCACCTGCTCCAGCGCCTGGGCGACCGAGATCAACGCCACGGCCTTACTCCTTCGCGCGATAATGGCCGGAGCGGCCGCCGCGCTTTTCGATGAGCCGTATGCCTTCGATGCGCATGCCGCGTTCGACCGCTTTGACCATGTCATAGACGGTGAGGCAGGCGACGGAAACCGCGGTGAGCGCTTCCATCTCGACGCCGGTTTTACCCGACACCTTCACCCGCGCAGTGACGACGACACCCGGCAGCTTGGCGTCGGGCTCAAGTTCGACCTCGACCTCGGAGATGGGGAGGGGATGACACAATGGGATCAATTCGTGGGTGCGCTTGGCAGCCAAAATGCCGGCGATGCGGGCGGCCCCGAGGACGTCGCCCTTCTTGGCGTCGCCTTGGCGCACGATGGCAAGCGTCTTCGGCTGCATGATGACGCGGCCTTCGGCCACGGCCTCCCGCTCGGTGACCGATTTCGCGGAAACGTCGACCATGCGGGCTTCGCCGCGGCTGCTCAGATGCGTGAGTGTCTTGGCGCGGCGCGGCACGGCTCTACCGGGCCGGCGCGAGCGCGGCTTGGCGCGCGAGCAGGGTGCGCGTCGCGGCAGCGACATCATCCTGCCGCATCAGGCTCTCGCCGACCAGGAACGTCGAAATGCCGGCCTTGGCGAGCTGCGCCAGATCGGCCGGGGTGAATATGCCACTCTCGCCGACCATGACGCGGCCGGGGGGAACGAGACCGGCCAGGCGCTCGCAGGTCGCGAGTGTAGTGGCGAAGGTTTTCAGATCGCGATTGTTGATGCCGATCAGTTGCGATTTTAGGCGAAGCGCCCGCTCCAACTCCTTCTCATCGTGGACTTCCACGAGAGCGTCCATGCCGTGATCGAAGGCGGCCTGTTCAAGCTCGGCGGCGCAAGCATCGTCGACCCCGGCCAGGATGATGAGGATGCAATCGGCGCCGGCCGCACGCGCCTCCGTCACCTGGTAGGTGTCGTACATGAAATCCTTGCGCAGCACCGGGAGCGTTGCCGCGCTGCGCGCCGCGCGCAGATGATCAAGACTGCCCTGGAATGAGGGCGTATCGGTCAAGACCGAAAGGCAGGTCGCGCCGCCGGACCGGTAAGCGCGCGCGAGCGCCGCCGGATCGAATTGCTCGCGGATCAGCCCCTTTGAAGGGCTCGCTTTCTTGATCTCGGCGATCAGCGCGTAATCGCGGGCGGCAAGCCGCCGCTCGATGGCACGAAGAAAACCGCGTGGTGCAGCAGCGGCCTTGGCCTCTTGTTCGAGCGCGGAGAGCGGGCGCAGACGTTTGGCCGCGGCTATTTCCTCGCGCTTATACGCTTCGATCATAGCCAAGATGTCAGCCATCGTTGGACACCACGATCAGCCGGTCGAGCCGGCCTTCGGCCTCGCCGGAATCCACCGAGTGGGCGGCGAGCTTAAAGCCCCCTTGCAGATCTTTCGCCTTGCCGGAAACGACAAGCGCCGCCGCGGCATTGAGCAAGGCGACATCGCGGAACGCCGTCTGCTTGCCCTCCAGCACCTCCTGCACCGCCCGCGCATTGGTCGCCGCGTCGCCGCCGCGCAGCTCCTCCGGCTTGACCTTGCGCAAGCCGACTTGTTCAGGTGCGATCTCGAAATTGCGGATGACGCCGTTTTCCAGCGCCGTCACGCTGGTCGGGCCGGAGGTGGTGACCTCGTCGAGCCCGTCGGAGCCGTGCACCACCCAGACGCTCTCGGCACCGAGATTTTTCAGGACGTGGGCCAGCGGCTCGGTCCATTGCTTGGAAAACACGCCGACCATCTGCCGCTTCACGCCGGCCGGGTTCGACAACGGGCCGAGCAGATTGAAAATGGTGCGGGTGCCGAGCTCGGCTCGCGTCGGCCCGACATTCTTGGTCGCCGGATGATGCGCCGGCGCGAACATAAAGCCGATGCCGGCTTCGCGGATGCAATGGCCGATCTGCTCGGGATTGAGATCGATATTGACGCCGAGCGCGGCCAGCACGTCGGCGGCGCCGGATTTCGACGACAATGCGCGATTGCCGTGTTTGGCGACCGGCACGCCGGCGCCGGCGACGATGAGCGCCGCACAGGTCGAAATGTTGAACGAGCCCGAAGCATCGCCGCCGGTGCCGACCACGTCGATGGCGTCGGGCGGCGCCTGCACGCGCACCATCTTGGCGCGCATCGCGGTGACGGCGCCGGTGATCTCGTCGACGGTCTCGCCGCGCACCCGCAGCGCCATCAGCAGCGCGCCCATTTGCGACGGCGTCGCTTCGCCGGCCATCATCTGCTCGAAGGCGCCGGCGGCTTCGTCGCGGCCGAGCGCGGCGCCGGTCGCGACTTTGCCGATGAGCGCCCTAAACTCCACGGTCATGGCACAGCCCTCAATTGACCCGCGCCGGCGACTTGCGAACCGCCGTCAACGGCGAGGCGTTGCGCCGTCCGGTCGAGGCGTTCCAGGCTGCGGCGATGTCGAGGAAATTTTTCAGCATCAGGTGGCCGTGATCCGAGGCGATGCTTTCGGGATGGAATTGCACGCCATGCGTCGGAAAATTCGTATGCGCCAGTCCCATCACCAGCCCGCCGTCGGTTTCCGCCGTCACCGTCAATTCGCGCGGCATGGTGTCCCGCTCCACGACCAGCGAATGATAGCGCGTCGCCTTGAACGGGCCGTTGATGCCGCGGAAAATGCCGCCGCCCTGGTGGCGGATTTCCGAAAGCTTGCCATGCACCGGCTCCGGTGCGCGCACCACTTTGCCGCCGAAGGCGTCACCGATCGCCTGATGCCCGAGACAGACGCCCAGGATCGGGATGGTGGCTGCGGCTTTTTCGATCAGGTCAAGACAGATGCCGGCCTCTTTGGGCGTGCAGGGTCCCGGCGATAGCACGATGGCGTCGGGATCGGCGGCGATCACTGTCGCGCTCGTCACCTTGTTGTTGCGATGCACGTCAACCTCCGCGCCCAGTTCACCGAGATAGTGCACCAGGTTGAAGGTGAAGCTGTCGTAGTTGTCGATCAGCACGATCATGATAGGCCCTGTGCGGGGTCTTAGACACGCGCAAGCAAAAGGGTCAAGACAGGGGTTAAATCGCCGAGCATCCAGCGAGTTTAGGCCACTTGGCGCGCAAGAACGAGGCAAAAGGGGATAACGGACCATCCAATGGGGGAGGCGGCCTAGGCTGGGGTTTGGCACCCCGCTCGCGGGCGGTGGCCGTTCTCGGGTCGCGATGTCCGCGCTCGATCACCCGGCGCAATTGCCCGCGCAAGATCGGCCGACAAAGAATAACGGCGGAAGGTGGGGAAGCACCTTCCGCCGCAGGATTAGGCGTGAGACGGCAACAATTCGGCAAGACCCACAAGACTTAAACGACAGACCTTAAAGAACGGATTTCTCGCCGAAGCAGGCTCGGCTAGCGATCCGCCACCAGCCGTGCCTGACGCGGCTCTTGCAGCGGATGACTGGCGTCGCGCAGGCAGGCCGCCTCGAAATACGGCCAGGCATTTTGCGAGCAGTCCGTGCCGAGCGGCCGCATATCGGCCCGGTCGCCCTTGGCGCCCGGGATCGGCGAACTCGCTTGCACCGAATACGACAGACTGGGGAACGCGACGAAACAAGCCGCAACGATCGCGGCGACTGCGATTGCGTAAACGGTCTTGATCATGACACCCATCCCTGTTTGCAACGTTAGACGCTGCAGGAGAGCAACGCGTTCTAAGCGGCGTGGTTGCTCTTCATTTGATGTTAATTTTAAGCAGGGCCGGCAACCGGCACAGTGACCCGCGTCACATCTCGGCGTATTTCCCGTAAGTAGCTGTCAATAAATATATATTCGTGCTTCGGCGGAACGATCACACGCTGCCACCTTGCGGTCTTTCGAGGCGCGGGTTAGACCCCCGCCGGGTCAGGAACCGCCATGTCAACACCTTCGCCGCGCGTGGCGCTCTTTGCCGGATCGTTCGATCCCATCACCAACGGCCATCTCGACGTCATCGGCAAAGCCGTAAAGCTCGCCGACCGGCTGGTGCTCGCCATCGGCATTCATCCCGGCAAGACGCCGCTGTTTCCGGCCGATGAGCGGCTGGCGATGTTGACCGAGATTTGCGCGCCGCTCGGCCGTGCCGCCGGATGCGAGATCGCCTGCGTGACCTTTGCCGATCTTGTCGTCAACGCGGCGCGCCGCGAGGGCGCGGCCGTGCTGGTGCGTGGCGTGCGCGATGCTACCGATTTCGATTACGAAATGCAGATGGCCGGCATGAACGCCGCTATGGCGCCTGACATACAGACCCTCTTCCTGCCCGCCGCTCCCGCGGTGCGCCCGATCACCGCCACTTTGGTCCGGCAGATCGCCGGCATGGGCGGCGACGTGTCCGCCTTCGTGCCGAAACAAGTCCTGGCGCGGCTGAAGAAGAAATTCGCGTAACGCTTAAAACCTGATCCGGGAGACGTCATGATCCGCCTTGCCGCCATTCGCCTTGCGTTCCTTCTGCTTGCCGGGACTATCGCCGCACCGGCCTGGAGTCAGGCGCTGACCAATCCCGCCGCGCTCACCGCACAGGCGCCGGCGGCCTACAAGGTCAAGTTCGACACCAGCAAAGGCTTGTTCGTTATCGAGGTTCATCGCGACTGGGCGCCACTGGGTGCCGACCGGTTTTACAATCTCGTCAAGAACGGCTTTTTCAACAATGCCCGGTTCTTCCGGGTGATCTCCGGCTTCATGGTGCAGTTCGGCATCAATGCCGATCCGCACGTCTCGGCGGTATGGCGCGATGCCAATATCAGCGACGACCCGGTGAAGCAGAGCAATAGCCGCGGCATGATCACCTTCGCGACCCGCGGTCCCAATACCCGGACCACGCAGGTCTTTATCAATTACGCCGACAATAACAGGCTCGACAGCATGGGTTTTGCGCCGTTCGGCCAAGTCGTCTCCGGCATGAACGTCGTCGATGCGCTTTATAGCGGCTATGGCGAGGGTGCGCCGCGCGGCGCCGGACCCGAGCAGGGCCGGCTGCAAAGCGAGGGGAACGCCTATCTGATCAAAGAGTTTCCCAAGCTCGATTACATCAAGTCCGCGACCATCCAGCCGTAATTTAGCGGCGATTTGAATTGCGCCGACCAAGCAAAGGAAAACGAATATGGCCACTGAATTGCCCGCAGGCG
Organism: uncultured Alphaproteobacteria bacterium; assembly: GCA_963784325.1. Taxonomy (GTDB): domain Bacteria; phylum Pseudomonadota; class Alphaproteobacteria; order Rhizobiales; family Xanthobacteraceae; genus BOG-931. The sequence continues at coordinate 137,010 of CAWARC010000019.1, forward strand.
TCGATCCGCAAAACGCACTGATCCTCGAAACCACGCCCGGCACCATCGTCATCAAGCTGCATGACGACATCGCGCCCGGCCACGCCGAGCGGCTCAAGCTCCTCGCGCGCGAGCAGTATTACGACGACGTGCCATTCCATCGCGTGATCGACGGCTTCATGGCGCAGACCGGCGACGGCGAACACGGCAACGGCACCGGCGGCTCATCCTACCCGGATCTGAAGGCGGAATTCTCGGACAAGCCGTTCGTGCGCGGCACCGTCGGCATGGCGCGGTCGCGCAATCCAAACTCGGCCAACAGCCAGTTCTTCATCATGTTCGACGACGGCGATTTCCTCAACGGCCAGTACACCGTCGTCGGTGAAGTGGTCTCCGGCATGGACGTGGTCGACAAGCTCAAGCGCGGCGAGCCGCCGTCGAAGCCCGACCGCATTATCAAGATGCAGGTGGCCGCCGACGCGAAGTAACGGCCATGCCATCGCTTCGCGGCATGGTTTTGTCGCCGGAGCGATCGCACTTGCCGTTGGCGTAACGAATGCCTTTTCAATCGGGACTAATCCGCCGACTCTGGCGTGATGTTGCTTTCCTGCAACGGCCGGATTTATGGGCCCACGTTCTGGGCTGACCCGGCGACCACGTGTCATGGCCGCGGCATTTGGCGAGACAGATACGGCGCGATCTTTGCCAGCACTTCGCCCGGTAAAAGCCGATCCATGCCGTCGGGCAACCAACCTCCCGGCGGCTCGATCGGGTGGATGAACCTGGAATAGGCCAGAACCGGCGTCGAGCCGAACAGGCCGAACGCGTCGGTGCCGCCGGCGGCCGCAAGATTCAAGGGACCGGACGACGGGCCGACGAAAAGATCGGCAAGGCGCAACAGCGCCGCCGCTTCGGTGAGGCCGAGATCGCACGCATTGATGGCTGCCGCGCCGGCGCTGCCGGCGATAAAGCTTTCCGCGCGGGCGAAGTTCGCCGGGCCGCCGAGCAGGAACACGGTGCCGGTGACACGGCCGCGCAGCAGCGAAAGAAATTCCGCCCAATGTCGGTCCGGCCAATCCTTGTCAGGATGCGAGGCGCCGACGCCGAGCGCAACCCAGGGGCCGGGCGAAAGACTTGAATTTGTCGGCGACGGCAGCGAGCGTTTTCTCGGGCAGCCGCAAATCCGGCTCGGTCGAGGCCAACGGGACATTCATGGCCGCCATCAGGGCGCGTAACCAATCGATCGGATGGTCGTGGAAATGGCTGCGGTCGATGCCGGGATTGGTGATAAAGAAGCGTTGCGCGCCGAGCCCGAGCCCGATGCGCTCCGGTATGCCGGCGAGCGTTGCGGCGAGCGCCGGCCGTGTGGTGCGATCGAGGATCCAGATCGTGCGGAAACGATAGCGCCGCAGCAGTGCGGCGAGCCGGATCAGATTAAGGCCACGGCGCAGCTCCGATCCGGCATGCTCGAAATAGAGCGTCTCGGCGACCGCCGGTTCCGCGGCAAGAAGCTCCTCGGCATGGCTCGACGGCGGCGCAAGAAAAGTTACCCGCCCGCCCGGCGCGACACCGGCAATGGCGCGGATGAAGGGCAGGTGCCAGATGACATCGCCGATGCCGGGCTTCACCTGGATCACGGCGCAGCTTGTCGCCTCTCGAGTCACGTTGCCTGCCGCGCCAAAGGTTGCGATATGCGTTTCTAACGCCCAATGCCACAAAGACCAATGCGCACGGAGCTGTTCGATTTCGTCCTGCCGGAGGACCGCATCGCGCTGCGGCCGGCGACGCCGCGCGATTCCGCGAGGCTTTTGGTGGTGCGGCCGGGCGCGACGCCCGAGCGCGAAGACCGCATCATGCGCGATCTGCCGGCGCTGTTACGCCGCGGCGATGCCATTGTCGTCAACGACACGAAAGTCTTTCCCGCCAATCTGCGCGGCCGCCGGCTCGGCCGCGGCGAGCACGAGCCGGCGATTTCGGCGACTTTGATCAAACGGCTCGACGGCTCGCGTTTCCGCGCCTTGGTCAAGCCGGCGAAGCGGCTCGCGGTCGGCGATGTGGTGCGTTTCGGCGGCGAGGGCAGAGTGTGCTTTCTCGAACAGCTTGACGCCACCGTGGAGAAGAAAGGGCAGGGCGAGGAGGGCGGCGAGGTGACGCTCGTTTTTTCGTTCACCGATGCTGTGCTCGACCAGGCGCTGGCCGAACGCGGCGGCATGCCGTTGCCGCCCTATATCGCCAGCCGCCGCGAGGTCGATGAGCAGGACCGCGCCGATTACCAGACCATGTTCGCGCGCGAAGAAGGCTCGGTCGCGGCACCGACGGCGGGCTTGCATTTCACCGACGCCCTGACCGGCGGCTTACGCGGTGCCGGCATCGATTTGCATCGCGTGACGCTGCATGTCGGACCCGGCACGTTCCTGCCCGTGAAGGCCGCCGACACCTCCGGCCATAAAATGCATCCCGAATGGGGCAACGTCTCCGCCGAGACCGCGACGGCGTTGAACGCGACGCGACGCGCCGGTGGCCGCATCGTCGCGGTCGGTTCGACCTCGCTGCGTTTATTGGAGAGCGCGGCGCGGCAAAGACGGTATGCTCGCGCCGTTTTCCGGCGAGACCGCATTGTTCATCACGCCCGGCTACCGCTTCCGCGCCGTCGATGCGATGCTGACCAACTTTCATCTGCCGCGCTCGACGCTGTTCATGCTGGTCTGTGCGTTTTGCGGCCTCGATGTGATGCGGCGCGCTTATGCGCATGCCATCGACGGCGGTTACCGGTTTTACTCCTACGGCGACGCGTGCTTGCTGTTCCGATCGAAGCCGGATCTGGATTAGGAAAGGAATTTTCGCATCTTCATTGTCCCGTCGGTAAACGCTGCTCGTAATTCTGCCACGGCCTTTCCGCGTCAAAATTCTCTGCAGCATCTGTCTCACATGCCCGGCGACCGATATGCTTAAATCCGGTCCGGATAGGCGCGCTGAAGTCGCGCCGGAAAGCAGGGAGGAGAGGGGTGATGGGGCGTTTCATCATTGCGCTAGGCGCTCTTCTCATCGCAGCGTCGCGGTCGCCGCATCGGCGCAGGCAGAGACATTCCCGAGCAGGAGCATCCGAATTATCGTGCCCTATGCGCCCGGTGGCAGCATCGATTTAACCGCGCGCGTGATCGCGAAGAATCTGCAAGACAGCGTCGGACAGAGCGTCATCGTGGAAAATAAGCCGGGCGCGAATGCGGCCATCGGCATCGACGATCTGATGCGAAGCGAGCCGGACGGTTACACGCTGATCATCCTCTCGGATAGTCCGGTCACGATCAACGTCCATCTGACGCGGGTCAACTACGATCCGCTCACCGATCTGGTGCCGATCAGCAAGGTCGTTAGTAGCCCTCTCATCTTGACCGCCAATGCCAAGGCGGGAATCGCATCGATTGCAGATCTTGTTAAAGCCGCGAAGGCCAAGTCCTTGAGCTACGGCGTTGCCGGTCGCGGCTCATCGTCGTATCTCGCGGGCGAGTTGTTGCAGCGCCAGCTTGGGCTGACGATGCAACCTGTGACCTATCGCGGCGGCGCTCCGGCGGCGGCGGCGGTCGCGGCCGGCGAGGTGCCGCTGGCATTCACTGACACCGCCGCGGTGCTGCCGTTGATCAGTAGCGGCCAGATTTTGGCCTTGGGCGTGGCCGAGCCGGTTCGCGCGATGTCCATGCCGAACATTCCGACGCTGCGCGAGGCCGGCGTTCCGAACTTCAGCGCGATGTCGTGGCTTGCGATATTCGCGCCGCGCGGCACGCCGGGCGACCGCGTCGCCAAGCTCAATGCGGAGATCGCCAAGGTCCTGGCGATACCGCAAGCGCAACAGGTTCTGCGCGCCGCGGGCCTTGAACCCGCGCCCGACAGTCCCGGTGAGATGCGCCGCATTATCGAGGAGCGACAACAAGAAATGGGGCGATCTGATAAAGGCGACCGGTCTCAAGACCGAGTAATCAGGATCACGCAGAGCAGGCGTGTCCGCCGTGGAGCGCGTGGAGCGGCTACGTAGCTCGTCTATGGCGCCAGGCGGCGGAATTGGCGTCCGCGTAAATCGCCGGAACCATCGGGTCTTTGTCCCAGCCGCTGACCGGATCGAAGGCCCAGACCCATCCGGCCGTGCCGTGAACGCTGCCTTTACCGGAGGCGATCAGGTCCTTTTGTTCCGCGCTGTTGCGCATGTGCTTGAAGCGGGCATTGGCGAGCGAGAGACGCTGGACCCCGTGCACGCGCGGAACGCGGACACGACGGAAATTCGCGAACGCTTCGACCGGATCGGGAGCGGCCTCGAGCCATTGCGCGAGGATGTAGGCGTCCTCAAACGCCTGGCAGGCGCCCTGGCCGGTGTTCGGCAGCATGGCATGCGCCGCATCGCCGATGAGTTGGATGCGGCCGCGGCCCCAATTCTCCGTCAGCGGCCGCGTGAAGAGGCCCCACTTCGAACATTGGGTCACGAGGCTCAGGAGCGTTGCCAGTCTGGGCTCCGGATTCGGAAAGCTTGCGCGCATCTCATCGGGATCGCCGCGGGTCGACCAGCCTTCCTCGACCCATTTCCCGGTATCCTCCTGCGTGACGATGTTCACGAGTTTTTTGCCGCGGATGTAATACGCCAGCAGGTGACAACCGGGACCGACCCACTGGATATGTCCGGTCGGTTCAAGCACATCGTGCGGAACGTCGCTGCCATTGAGCAACGCACGCCACACCATCTGCCCGGTATAGGTCGGATCGTCGTCACCATAGAGGGCTTGGCGGATGACCGAACGCACGCCGTCGGCGCCAATGACAAAGTCGGCTTCGACCTTGGCGCCGTTGGCGAAGGCGAGCACGACGCCGTCGGTCCGCTCCTCGACCCCGACCGGGCGATGGTCCAGGTGGATCAAGCGGTGATCCAGTGCGCTCGCCAAAGCGTCCAGCAAGTCGGCGCGGTGAAAGGTGTAGTACGGCGCTCCGTAACGCGCCGAGGCTTTCCGCCGGTCATTGAATTCGAGGAACTCACCGGTTTGCATATTCCGCGTGTAGATACCCGGGGAAGAGTTGGCCACGGCGGCAATCCTTTCGCCGAGTCCGAGGGCAACAAGCGCCCGTGACGCGTTCGGCGCAACATTGACGGCTGCGCCGATCTCCCCCAAGGCGGGCGCCGCCTCGAAGACTTCCGCCCGTATCCCGATACGGGTCAGCGCATGGGCCGCGGCCAGTCCTGCGAGCCCGCCACCGACAATCACCATCCTTGGCGTCACGCTGGCCATCATGCCTGCCTTCATCCGGCTTCTACGCGGCGATCTCGAACTTGTCGCGTTTCACCTTGGTCAGGTCGATGCCCTCGATGCGGATCAGGCGGGTGTCGGTCTCGCGGCGCGGCGAGTGCAAAACGCCCTCGCCATAGAGATGCGCCACGCCCGGCGTCATTTTGTAGGTGCGAACTTTTTCGACTTTTCCGGGCTGCCCGTTGGCCGGCTTTTCGACGAGCCGCCAGTCGGTCATTTCGGTGACGCCGACGGCCTGACCGTAGATCGCCCAGCTCGGCCCGTGATCGTGCGGCGAACTCGACTTTGCGCCTTTGTAAACGTGGGCAAGAATGCAGAAATGAAGGTCGGGATCTTCATAGAGGACCTTCCGTTCGGCATCCGCGTCGGGGCCGAGATGCGTCGCGACGAAGTCCGGGTCGGCACAGGCTTTTTCGGTATATTGACGAACAAGTTCCCGGCCGGCAGGGCCAGGATCTTTGAGCAGGACTGCGCGGCAATCTGAGGCAAACTGGTCAAGCGTATAGGGCATGGTCTATCTCCTCCGCAGGGGACGCCCCCTTTAATTTGGTCCGACCTTAACGATGTCGCCCCGCCCAGTAAACGCGCCCGATGACGCCGTGACGCATAAGCCGTTCTCGTTCCACCTGACCGCAACCGATGGCGCGGCGCGCAGCGGCGAAATGACCACGCCGCACGGCGCGGTGCGCACGCCTGCCTTCATGCCGGTCGGAACGCAGGCTGCAATCAAAGGCGTGCATCACGACGACGTGCACGCATCCGGCGCCGATATCATACTCGGCAACACCTATCATCTGATGCTGCGGCCGGGCGCGGAACGCATAGCGGCCTTGGGCGGGCTGCACGCCTTTATGCGCTGGCCCTATCCGATTCTCACGGACTCCGGCGGCTTCCAGGTCATGTCTCTATCGGCCTTGCGCAAAGTGGCGGAGGTGGGCGTGACCTTCCGCTCGCATATCGACGGCGCCATGGTGGAATTGACGCCGGAGCGAGCCATCGAAGTGCAAAACCTGCTCGGCTCCGACATCGCCATGCAGCTCGACGAATGCGTATCGCTTCCCGCCGAGAGGACCGAGATCGAGCGCGCCATGCGCTTGTCGTTGCGTTGGGCCGAGCGCTGCAAGCGAGCGTTCGAAAGCGCAGGTCCCGGCCGCGCGCTGTTCGGCATCGTGCAGGGTGGCGACGATCAAGCCTTGCGCGAAGAAAGCGCGCGCGCGCTGATCGACATCGGCTTTCACGGCTATGCCATCGGCGGCCTTGCCGTCGGCGAGGCGCCGGAGGTGATGCGCAAGGTGGTCGCCGAGACCGTACCGGCGCTGCCGGCCGATCGGCCACGTTATCTCATGGGCGTCGGCACGCCGGCCGACCTGTTGGCGGCCGTTGGCCGCGGCATCGATATGTTCGATTGCGTCTTGCCGACCCGCAACGGCCGCCACGGTCTTGCCTTCACCCGCTTCGGCCCCATCAACATCAAGAATGCGCAGCACGCCGGCGATCCGCGCCCGCTCGATGCCGAGAGCCGCTGCTCGGCCGCGCGCGATTTCTCGCGTGCCTACCTGCATCACCTCTTCAAAGCCGGCGAAGCGCTCGGCGGTACGCTGTTGTCGGTCGTTAATCTGTTCTACTACCAGGACTTGATGGCGGGCGCGCGGGCTGCCATAGCGGCGGGACGATTTGCCGATTATGTCGCGCAAACGACCGGGCAATGGTCGGCAAAGCGCGATGTTGCGAGCCAGTAGGCGTTACTGTCTCGATCTGAAAATCAAATCCGAAAACAAGCTGGAGACCAATGGAATGTTTCGTTTGAGTACTGACTCTTTGCGAGCTGTCGTCAATCGGCGGGTCGCGGCTTTTGCGATATCGCTCGCGGCGCTAACCGGCATGGCCGCTGTCGCGCCGGCGCAGGCGGCCTATCCAGACCATCCAGTCCGTATCCTTGTGCCATTCGGACCAGGCGGCGTTGCCGACATCACGGCGCGTCTAGTCGCCGAGAAGCTCAGTGAGAAATTGGGCCAAAACTTCGTCATCGAGAATATGCCTGGACCCGGCGGCATCGCTGCGGCGCATGGCGTGCTGCAAAGCCCCGCCGACGGCTACACGCTCGCCTTCTTCACCAACGGCACGGCCATCAGCGTGCCGCTGTTTAGTCATCTGCCGTTCGACCCGGTGAAGCAATTCACCCCAATTTCCGCGATCGGCTATTTCGGCCTCGATTTCGTCGTCTCGGCGGACTCGCCCTATCACACGCTCGGCGATTTCCTCAAAGCCGCGCACGACAAGCCCGGCACGCTCAATCTCGGCTCGATCGTCGTCGGCTCGACGCAGAACCTCACCGCGCAGCTGTTCAAGTCCATGTCGGGCGCCGATCTGGTCATCGTGCCGTTTCGCACCTCGCCGGACGAATTGGTGGCACTGTTGCGCGGCGACATCCAGATGGAGATCGAATTTTACGCGGCGGTAAAGCCGAGCCTGCAGAGCGGCAAGGCGCGCGTGCTGGCCACCAGCGGCGCCAAGCGCTCGCCGGAACTGCCAGATATCCCGACGGTGGCCGAAGCCGGCGTGCCGAATTTCGACGTCACGTCGTGGAATGCGCTTTATGCGCCGGCCGGCACGCCGGCTGCCGTCGTCGACAAGCTCAATGCCGCCTTGCGCGACGTGCTCGCCGATCCGGAAATAAAGAAACGCGCCCTCGATCTCGGCATCGACGCCGAAGCCTCAACGCCCGAAGAAATCGATGCGCGGATGAGGTCCGATATCGCGAAATGGAGCAAGGTCATCGACGACGCGCATATCCCGAAGCAATAGCGCGTTACAGACGAGGTAAAAGGAACCCGCCGATCCATGATACGCAGGATCGGCGGGTCACATAGCGCGCCAGTAATCGACGCAACACGCCGGCGCGGTTACGACTTCACAAGCTGGCCGCGGATTTCGCCGCCAGCATTAGCTTTGGTGTGGATGTTGACATACCACTGGCCGTTCATCAGATCGGAGGCTTGAGCGTCAGTGAGTTTCGCCGATCCCTTGAACGGGCTATCGAACGGCTTGCCCTTTTCGGAAATCCAGATTTGCACGCCGGCATTCTTGCCGACCTCCGCCGGGCCATGGAAATGCGCCGCCATGGCAGGACCGGTGAGACCCGAAAAAGTTCCGCTCCAGGTCAATTCCTTGGTCGCCGGATCATAGGTCGCGGTGACTGAGCCGGTTCCGCTTGTCGTATTCGGCGGCACTTCGCTTGAGCCTTTAAGATCGGCCTTGAACGTCGTGGTGGCGGCGTAGCTCGGCGCGCCAGACGCCAACAGCGCGGCGCCGGCGGCGCTGCCCACGCAAATCCCCAGTACTGACCGACGATCAAACGTTTGACGCATGTGATCCTCCTTGTGGACGGTTCCGCGACAACGGCACAAACACCGGGTCGGCGGCATTATTGCGTGTTACCGCCGCCCGTACTAGGCCGGCGGCCGGCTCATCGCCGATCTGTCCAAGGACACTTACGCTTGATTTACTGAAAAAACGCAGCCTGTTACGCGGTATTTATAACGCTTTCGTCTAACGCGGAGCACAATCGGATAGACGTCGCGAAGGCGTTGCCGCAGTCATCGCAAGACCAATCGTGGTCGATCCGGCCCATCGCATTGGAAGCACCGGCATCGAAGCGGGAGCTTTCGGCAACCAGCAATACGCTGCCGCAGCGGGGACATTGCGGCCTGCTGAGACTGTTACTCGCCAAAAACCGTGGCGCTGGACCTTGGCACGCGGATTGGACGATCATCGTCGGTTCTCCTCGACGAAACGCACCTCACCGCACCCTGAAGGTCAGATACTGCGCGCCGTCTATGGCACCACGGCGACGGCGGCGTGAAACTCTCATGGCTTTTGCAGCGGGAAACGCTGGAAACCACCAACCGCCTCAGTGCGATTGGGTGTCGATCGGCACGCAATTGGTGCGCCCGGACATGACGCAGTCCTCGATTTTCTCGTTCGCGTAAAGTTCTCGGGCCAAAATCCAGCCGACCACGAACAGGACTACGACCACGCCGAGCGCGACCATCAAGCGGCGCTGGCTTCCTTTTTGGCTGTCCGGATCGGGCATGTGATATCTGCCTCGTAACACCTTGAGATGTAAGACGAGCCGTCGGCGTTTTGAAGCGGCGAATGAAGATGACCGCTGGAGCACTCTAAAAACGAACCCGCCCGAGTGGCCTGCACCCGGTTCGGTTGACACCCGCCTAAGCGAATCCCGCCTGCATCTCGAACTCCACGGGACTTAGTTAGAGCCGATCCGGGAAGTTCTTGAATTTGATGAATCGGATGTGATTCATTGTTGGGCGCTTGATTCGCGATGGAGCGCCCGATGTGGAAGCCCGAACACCGCCAAGCTGCGAACCGTAGTGGCCTGCGTTATCCGAGCGATTTGACTGATGCCGAATGGGTGATTGTGGCGCCCATGATCCCGCCTGCACGCCGTGGCGGGCGCAAACGCTCCGTGAACGTGCGTGAGGTGCTGAACGGGATCTTCTACATCCTATGGACCGGCTGCCAATGGAAGGCTCTGCCAAAAGACCTGCCGCCGAAGAGCACGGTGTACGACTATCTGGAGCTATGGAACTGGGATGGCACGTTGGAGCGCATCCACCATGCACTCTACGTCGCGGTACGCGAGCAGGCCGGACGTGACGCAAGTCCGACGGTAGCGATTATTGACTCGCAAACCGCGAAGGGTGCTCAAAAAGGGGGTCTTGGCTCGATCCTTCGGGCTACGACGCGGGCAAGAAGGTCAAGGGTCGCAAGCGGCACATCCTGGTCGACACGCTGGGCCTCTTGTTGAACGTTGTCGTTCATCCCGCCGATGTTCAGGACCGTGACGGCGCCTTCCTGCTGTTGCGCCGAGCAAGACGACTGTTCCCGTTCATCAAACGCATCTTTGCTGATGGTGGCTATGCCGGAGACACTCCGGCCGCCAAGAGGTAGTTGAGGAAATCTGGGAGCGTAAAACTGGCAAAGTACACGTCCGCTTGTCGGGTGGCGCCAAGGGTTCGGCCAATGATTTGTTCACGCACAAGCCCCATGATGCGGCTGAGCAGGATCGAGCAGGCCCAAATCATGGAGGCGACGCCACCGCGCGAGCGGAACTTGGTGATGGTGTCGGTATTGCTGTCAAACGGCCATCTCAATGAAAGCAGCGGTTGCTGACGTTTGCGAAAGTAATAGGAACGAACCGAACCTCCTTGCACAGCCGCTTCAACAGCGAGAAAGAAACAGTCTGTTTAACTCTGGCGCCGGTTTTCAAGTTCGAGCGTCACCAGTCGCGCCAGCAACGTTGCCGGATAGAGCTGTCCGATTATTGCTTCCACGTTCGCAAGACTGCGTGCAAACGGATGCAGTGGAACAATATCGCCATAGCCAACCGATGTCAGAGTCACGAAGCTGAAGTAAATTAGATTTCCGGCGACCGCGAGAGTGTCCTGCAGGGACCCGAGACCGGTGAACGCTTTTGGTTCGAGAAGCGCCACGAAGCAGAACAACGCCACGAAAATCAGCCCAATATTGAGATAGAGAAGGACCGCGCCAATGATGCGGTGGAACGTTACCTTACCGGGGCCAAATACGGCCTGTGCGACCACGACGCTTAATGTCAGGCCAGTTAGCAGCCAGGAAATTGCGTCGAGATATATGTCAACGGCGGATGGCTGCCGCAGTCGCAGCACGGTAGCAGAAACGATCAACGCGATAGCCATCAATATTGTTCCGACTGCTATGGGGCTACCCGACACAATGAAGACCGCAGCCACAAGGACGAGCCCGAATGCGATGCCAAAGTGATGTGCCCCACAATGCCTGCGGCTTGTAGCGGTCCCACAACAAATAAGAGAACAGCAAGCATAACCGTCAGCACCGTCAATAACGGATCGCCATATCGCTTCTGTAGGCGTTGAAACACATCACGGGCCATCAGGTATTTCTATATCCCCTAAAAGAGATTATCGGCGCCTACTCATGCCGATGCATGATCGCCGCTGAGAATTTCCCGACGCTGCGCGGCATAACGATAGACATTGAGGGCGGCGCTGGCGCCCGAGACCGCAATGATTAATACAACGGTTATCTTGACTCACCAGGGCAGCCGTCCCGTGTCTATTCCGATGATGACCGCGGTGAGACCCGCACCTATTGCCAGAGCCTGCCACTGCGTGTGTTGCACTAATGCTCTTGGGTTTTTGCGATTACGAGCCAAAGCGGCCCACTTCTTTCAACGGCGTAACCCCGGTCGGCGTGCGATCGGTGCCTGAGGATGAACGGGAGGGTCTCCAGCCCACAGTCGCCAGATTGTCGGATTCAGAATTCAAACAAACGCCAAGATCGCTATCTATCCAGCCACGGGTCGTCTGTCGACACGGAAATGGAATGACGAAGTTCTTGTCGCGGTCGAGCACCATTAGTTCCAGATCTTGATTGAATGGCGCGGTCGAGATGGAATGCCAATTCCGTTTCCCATCAACGGACGATAAAATTCTCCCAAGTACGCCTCGTTGGAGTGCGGGGATGGATCTTTCGGCATCGACAATCCAGTGCAGCTTCATTGCCAGCGTCAGAAGTTGAATTTGAAGTTGACGCCGGCCCGCAAGAGATTTTCGGTCAGGCCGACACTGACGGGTATAACGGCGCCGCCGTTTGCGGCCAAGCAGGCCCCGGTTGAGCAGTTTGCGGTCCCGTTACCAACATTGACATAAAGATACTCAACTTTAGCCGTCCAGTTCTGGGCGAACGCCCATTCGGCGCCAAGGCCTGCGGTCCATCCGGCCTGGGTATGCGTAGTGCTAACACCATTAAATGTTGTTTGCACATCAGCAAATGCGCCGCCCGCTGTGCCATAGAATAGTACACGATCAACCGCCCAACCAAATCGCCCGCGCAGCGTGCTCAGCCAATTGTTGCCAGTTTGGCAAGTGCCGCTAAAATTGCAGACGTTACTTGTGGTGCCAGTGTTGATGCCGGAATAGTCCCAATCACCCTCTACGCCGAATACGAATGCGCCGGTCTGGAAGTTGGCACCTAGGGTCCCGCCGACGATGCCGCCGTTGTCATTGGCGTTGCTCGATACACCTGCGGGGAATGCAGTATTGGGCGCTATGGTCCACTTACCGTTCCCCCAACCCCAGCCACCATTGATACCGACATAGACGCCCGCCCAATCGTAGACTGGGGGCGGGGCGGGAACGTAGGCCGCCGGTGCGAGCGGCGGAGGGGCCGGACGCGGAAGATCGGCCGCGTTTGCAGGACCGGCCAGAATGATCGACGCGATACCTAAGGCGAAAAGCCTTTTCATGAAACCCTCCTCATCCCAAAACACCCGGAGATCAACATGACCATCCCAGCGGAGGAGGCTTTGATGTGGATCAAGTAGCGGCCAATGCGCCGACTGGCCGTGTAGAGATCCTAAATTTGGCAGTGCAGTCAAACCTGATGAAATCGGGCGCCATTGTCGGCAGGGCCACCACGTTGGAAAGGAATGCTGCCACTATGGTGCCTGGATGCGGCTTAGATACCCGATAATGGACAGAATGCGCGCCCGAATTTTTCCGTCAAAATCGCATGAAAGGTCGAGGAAAGATTCAAACGTCGAGCCATTCTCCCTTTGTTCAACCTTCGGCGGCGGCAACGCCGGAGGCGGCCGATAATGCTTCGGCATTTTTCTTCGCAATTGGGGTGGGCTTGAATGACGACAGCCCCATATCGGCATGTCGGCGCTGAGGTGAGCCCTACTACCCTGCTTGCGTCCGTCGATTAGTTGATAAACCGCGTCCGGGTCAAAAATACCGTTATTTTTCTTGGCAAGCAGCGTGAGATCAGCGGGCTTGGTGTGCAATTCAGCGCTGCGTGGCCCGTCCCCTTTGGCATCAGCACCGTGACATTGCGCACAATTGTTTAGAAAGTTGTCTAGGCCCGCGTCATCATCTTGCGATAAAGCTGGCGAATTGAATTTGGTAAACGCAGCGGCCAGCATAAGACACGCTGCTATCTTTGCTCTCCCGATACGCATTGTCGGCAACCTAAACGGTTTGGACGGCCGGACATTTGCTTGCTCTTCCAATAAGGAGTCATCACCAAAACACGCTTATATAAGGGCAGTTGGCAGTTGACGTTTGATATGGATCAAAGCTCCACCCGCGTAGGCGCGAGCCAACCTGAATATTGGGCTCAATGCAGGGGTGGTTTGAGGGCCTGCCGGAGCCCTGAGATTAGATTATTAATGTCGGGATCGTTTGGCATCATACGTGCCAATTGCTCGGCGTAGCCCAGAGCGGACGCTGTATCGCCGATACCGCGGCTGAAGTCGACCAGCGCCATCACCGTCTCGCGGTCGTTTGGGTGTCGTTTAAGATTTTCACCAAGCGCAGCGATGGCTTGCCTGGTCCGCCCAACCGAGTTCAAGGCAACTGCGTAGACGTAGGCATATTCTGTCCCGTCCGGATCAATATCAGCGGCCTGGCGCAATTCACTCAACGCTTCGTCGAGATGTTTCTGCCGAACCAACGCAAGCCCGAGCGCATGATGAAGATCGGCATCGCGTGGCGAAACAAGGAGTGCGGTTCGTAGCACTTGGCTGCTGTCGCCTTCCCTGCCGAGCTGTCGATAGAGGTCGGCGAGGTTGATCGCGGCAGGGGCGAATTGCGGGTCGAGCCAGATTGCCGCTTTGTATTCAGTCTCCGCGTCAACGTGGTTCCCGCGACGAGCATAAAAGCTTCCTAGCGCCGAGCGCGCTTTCGGCCGATCGGCGTTGAGGCGCTGCGCCCCGATGAACTCCAACGCCACCTTTTCGAATTGCGCTCGTTCCGGGGCCGGTTGGTCCGCAGTCGGAACCGCGAGAAGATCAACTGCTCTTATGCGGACACCTCGGATGGGATCGGATAATAGGGGAGAGACCAGTTTCCAGATCTGCGTCGGCGGTACGTTCTGAAGCATATCGAGAGCGCCGATGCGGACTATTGGATCGGGATCGGCGAGACCCGTTTTGGCGAGGTCGACGTTCGTAGGTGAAACGGCTAGCCGATATATCGGTAGACTCGTTTGGAAATTAGTGCGAGCTTTCTTCGTGGCAGCGTTGGGATTTCTTCGTGGCACTGGCCGGAGAGGTGTCATTGATCTAAGGGACAGGGAGGCGACAGTGCGGGGCGACGCGATTGGAAAGCACGGACATTGGCTAGGTTTGCTCGGTCTAGCGTCGCCCATCATACTTGGCAGTGCATTGCTATCCTCCACAGCTTTCGCCGACGAAGGCGGCGTGAGCTTTTGGTTGCCTGGTCTGTTTGGTAGTCTCGCCGCAGCTCCTCAGCAACCGGGCTGGTCCTTTGCCGCAATCAACTATTATACGTCCGTTTCTGGGTCAGGCACCATCGCTGCGGCACGCGAGGTAACGGTCGGCAAGTTCAATCCGGCCGTCAATGTAAATCTCAATGTCAATCTGAATGCCAACGCAGATCTGGTTCTGCTCAGTCCGACCTATGTTTTTGCCACGCCCGTTTTGGGCGGGCAGTTGGCGGTCGGGATGATGGGTATCGCCGGCAGCAACTCCGTTGGTCTCAACGGCACAATCACGGCAGGCGTTGGACCGTTCACGGTCACAAAAGCCGGCAGTATCAGCGACACCACAACGGGTGTCGGCGATCTCTACCCGGTCACCTCGCTGCGGTGGAACAACGGTGTCAATAATTACATGGTGTACGTGACCGGAGACATTCCGGTGGGCGAATATAGTTCCAGCCAACTAGCAAATATTGGGATCGGCCACGGCGCCGTCGATGGCGGCGTGGGCTACACTTATTTCGATCCGACAAAGGGCCATGAATTGTCTTTTGTCACGGGACTAACGTACAACCTCACCAATCCAAGCACCAATTATCAAAACGGAATTGATTGGCATCTCGACTGGGGTGCTTCGCAATTTCTATCGAAGCAGTTCCTCGTCGGCGCCGTGGGCTATTTTTACGACCAGCTATCAGCAGATGGCGGCTCAGCTCCTATTCTGGGACCAATCGAGTCGCGTGTGATTGGCGTTGGACCTCAGGTTGGCTTTATTTTTCCTGCCGGCGCTTCGCAGATGTATTTGGGCCTCAAAGCCTATAGCGAGTTTGACGGCCACGACAGGCCGTCGGGTTGGAATGCCTGGGTGACACTGTCATTCTCGCCCAGCGCCGAAGCTCCGCCAACAACGCAGTCTGCGCCGCTCATTACTAAAACGAGCCTGCGCTAAACGGTCGCCACAAGGCGTCGGAGAACTAATTTAATCCTGGCAGTTTCAATGAAAGGGTAGGCTTCCGGCGGGGCGCGCCGACTCCCATGGCTAGGCCGTCATTCGCGAAAGATAATCCAAACATTTTTTTGACTCTCGGCAAAGCGGGCGCCATTCGTTGGCCCCGCGCGCAGTATCTCGCGCGATTGAAATCCTACCCTTTGATCTCGATCAATTTCATCTCCTGGAGGACGTGTTTAATCGAACTCATTGAAAGAGGAGAAATGGGCAATGAGACGGAAATTAATTGCTGCGGCCGCCGTAGGCGCAGCAGTGTGCGCGGCCGCTGCTTCGGCACAGGCGCAAGTGATAAACCTTTCAGGTCAATTTCAGTGTGTACAAGGGTGCCTAGGGCCAGGGCCGGCATACGTCACACAAAACGGCTGGGAGTTGAACCTCGTCAATGAAGTTGGTCAGCCTTCGAGAGCTTGGATTGATTATCCGGGTCACATTTGGGCGCAGTATTGGCACGAGGGCGCAGTCTACACTCCCGATGGCATGACGATACAGTTCGATAACGGCAGTGTGTGGCAGCGGTTCGTGCCACCACCGGCATTGAATTCTCGGGGCTAGTCATGTTTGCGGCGAGGGGCACGCGCCTGTCCGTTGCGATACGGGCTTTGTTGATAGGCAGCTCGGTAGCCTTGTCGCTGATTACCGTCCGCCACGCGAGAGCGGACGACATTCCTGCACTAAAAATTGAACCGACCTGCCACGGCATTGCTCAACAAGCAGCTGCTCCGTCGGAAGGGGCGGCCCTGATTTGGCTTATTTGCAATGCGTCCAAAGTGAACAGGCGATGAGAGCAAGACTCATCGGTGAATGGTCGACATTTAATCCCACCGACAAGACAAATTGCGTCCAGGAAGCAACGACAGCGGCGTTGCCGAGCTACACAGACCTTGTGACTTGTCTGGAAATGGCGCGAGACGCCAGGCAATTGAATGCTCCGTCGACGCGCTAAGCCGGTGTCTGCCGTCAGCGCTCATGAGACAAATTGGGTAGGTTACGTGCCGAAGACTTCAGCCTACTCACACGCGACCGAAGCTCCATTGATTTATGTCAATTGCCGGCTGCTGGCGAGGTGCTGTCCGGAATGTGGTTGGAATTCGGTGTGGCGCGATCTCCGGTAGCATGAAGGTATCGGTTCAGGCTGCGAGGTCAATTTGCGCGTTTCGCGGGATCGTGAGCACGGATTTCACCGCATCGTGAGCAAGTATTTCGCGGGATCGTGAGCAACGATTTCAGACGATCGTGAGCACCTTTTGGAAGGTGCTGGACGCTTCGGCCGACAACTCAACCGGGCTACGGGATGCCTCATTCAACCAATGAGGAAGCCCGATGCCTGCCCAGAGATTGTCGATGCGCCGGATCAGAGAAGTTCTACGTTTAAGGCACCAGGGCCTGACCGAGCGCATCATCGCGCGCATGATCGGGGTCAGTAATGGCGTGGTGCATGGTTATCTGCGGCGCGCCCGCCTTATGGGACTGAGCTGGCCGCTGCCCGAAGGGATGGACGATGAGGACCTGGAGCTTCTCCTGTTCCCGGCGCCGATTGCGGCGTCGCAAAGTAACCGGCGAGTGGTACCCGATTGGATTTATGTGGAGAAGGAGTTGCGCCGCCGCAGCGTGACACGCTTGCTGTTGTGGGAAGAGTATCGCGCGGCCAATCCGGACGGCTTTGGCTATACGTGGTTTTGCACGACCTTCGAGGCATGGAAGAAGCGCGCGCGCCCGACGATGCGCCAGACCCACATGGGTGGGGAGAAGGTGTTCGTCGATTTCGCCGGCGACACCATCGATATCTTCGATCCCATCACCGGCGAAGCGCACGCCATGAAGCTGTTCGTCGCGGCGATGGGGGCCTCGAACTACACCTACGCCGAGGCTTGCCCGAGCGAGAGCCTGCCCGACTGGATCGGCATGCATATCAATCTGTTCAGGTTTCTGGGCGGGCGATCCCACCCTCGGCGACGCCATCCTGGACCGCCTCGTTCACAATGCTCACCGCCTTCAACTCACCGGAGAAAGCATGCGAAAACAGAACGCCCGCAACCAAACTCTTGACGCCGCCTCAAACGCCTGAACCAATAACCATGTCGGTCAAAGCGGCTGCTCACGATCGTGCGAAATATCTGCTCACGATCAAACGAAACGAGCGCTCACCATCGCGTGAAATCGCCGCTCACCATCAGCGAAATGCGCAGAAGAGCGCGCCAAACAACCAATCGGAAGCGACCGAATTGGGATGCCGATGTGGAAGCCATCGCTCCCGATGGCAACACGGAGATTTGGGCGGCTGACGTACCGTACAGCGAGGCCGTAGCGGCGGTTCGGACGGTTATTCCCGCCGATTACATCGTTCGACTCACAAATCAGCGGCTTCCTGTCACTTGGAAGTTAGAGGGATTCCGACACGGCGAAGTTCGCAAGGTACGGCCGTAAACCACGACGCATAAATAGGCCGCCTCGCGCAGGCCGTGTGAAAAGTAAGAGGCTCCGGTTTGCGGAGCCTCTTTTTTCATGGCTCAGGCGAGGCTTGCCCTGAGGGTGACGGCACCGACCAGATTGATCGCCCGGATGATATTGTAGGCGAGCACGCTGAGCGCTGCTTCACCCCTTACTTTTCTAAGTCCACGGGTGAGGAACCGTCCGCCGGCGGTCATTCGTTTTATGGTTCCGAAGGGGTGTTCAGAAGCGCATCGGCGCTGGCGTATCAGGCTCGGATCGGCATGGAAACGGGCGTTCATTCGTTCGAGCGCATCCTCATACTGATGGCGACTGACAAAACGACGCTGTGCGGTGGTACATCGAGGCTTGAGTAAGCAGCCGGCACAATCGCGCGCCACATAGAGGATCATACGATCGCGACGCATCGCCTCCTGCTTGCGGGCGAGAACATGACCCGCCGGACAGATATAGGTGTCAGCTTCCGGCTTGTAGACGAAGGCTGACCGGCCAAACAATGTACCATTGCCCTGACTGTGTATCGACCGATTGGTCGGCACGCAGGCCGTGATGCCGTCAGCCTCGCAGGCCGCGGCAGCCATGCCACTTGAGTAGCCGGCATCGGCCACGACCGTCACATTTGAAATGCCGAGCGTATCCTTTGTTGCCTTCGCCATCGGGTATAGCTGGCGGGTGTCATTGGGCTCGCTGGTCACCTCATGGTGGACGATGAGGCCGGTGTCGGCATCGACGGCCGTTTGCACATTGTAAGACGGCGGCTTCGGTCCCTTGCCGATCCCCATCGGTCGGGCATCGAGCTCGCCCTCCACCAGCGTGGCGCGCTCATCGGCATCGAGCTTGGCGGCCAGCCGATCGAGTTCGGCGCGTCGTGATTTGAGGACTTGAAGCGCTGCCGCCGTCGCGTTCGGTGCTTCATCAGGTTCGCGGGCGTCGCTCGCATCCAAACCGGCCAGATATTCGGCGATCCGGCGGTCGAGACGGGCGGTCTCTTCTGCAATCTCTCGCCGGCCCATAACCCGCCTGGTGCTGGCTGCGGCACGGAACTTCGACCCATCGAGCGCCACCAAACGCGCCGTGAACAGGCTCTGATCCCGGCAGAACACCACAAAAGCCCGGCATGTCCCCACGATCGCTGGGCCGTTGTCCCGGCGAAAGTCCGCAATCGTTTTGAAATCTGGCGACAACCGACGCAGAAGCCACATCACCTCGACATTGCGAGAACACTCACGCTCCAACCGACGCGACGAGCGCACCTCGTTCAGGTAGCCATAAACATACAGCTTCAGTAGGTCCCGAGGATCGTAGGGAGGACGCCCAGTTACTGCCGGCACCGATCGCCCGAAACCCAACCCTCTTACGTCAAGCCCATCCACAAATGCGTCGATCACCCGAACCGGCGAATCATCCGCCACATAGTCCTCGATCGCCGCCGGCAGCAGCGCTACCTGACCACGATCCTCGCCCCGAACGTAGCTCATGAAAAAAAGGCCGCATCGTTGCTGATGCGGCCCATCTTATCTGACTCGTCTAGTTCTCACACAGCCTGCTAAGTTGGCGATCTCTTTCATTTCAAGAACTGCCTGCAATGTCGGCTTCTGGCCCAGGCTGTGTGAAAAGTCGCTCGGCTGCTATGATTCTTTTTTGAATCGGCGGTTGTGAGCGACGGATGTCAGGCTTTGTGGAGGGGATTGACCGGAGCCAAAGCACATTTTTCCCTTCCACGCTCGACGACTACGTAGCCGAGGAGAACCCGGTTCGTGCGGTTGACGCTTTCGTTGAAGGTCTTGATCTTGGCAGGCTTGGCTTTGGGCGGGTTAGGCCGCTGGAACAAGGGCGGCCTGGCTATCATCCGGCGACGCTGCTCAAGATATACATTTATGGCTATCTCAATCGCGTTCCGTCGAGCCGGCGGCTTGAGCGGGAATGCGATTGAACGCCGAGCAAGCCTCGAAAAGGACGATGCGCAGGCCGACGGGCTTAGGGCTGCTGTGAATAAGCGGCGGCCTATTTGGCGTTTGGCGAATTGATGCGCCCCACGCATCGCGCGCCTTCCCATATCTCGATGTCGAGGCCGTCTAGGCTCGGTTAGACTGCGCGAACCAGACGTAAGCACTCCTACTTGGAACGAATAAGTACCCTCATATTTTTTCGTTTCAATTCCGGAGAACCGAATACCGTCAATTTAAACCTTACCGGCTTGCTGTCTCACCAGCGGCAAGTTCGATGATCTCCGCCGTGATCTCCTCCTGCCGTACGCTCTGCTGCCTCACACGCAACACCGAAAGCTGGCGCTCGATCTGATTGTGCGCTGCGGCCATCGCCTCCATGCGTGCCTCGTTCTCGGCCGCGAAGGCGTGGAGTGCGGCGTTGCAAAGCTGCGCATGCAGGTAATCTGCGGTGAGCTCGGTCAGGAGCGCCTCCGGCGTCAAGTTGAGGAGAGGCGCGTTGGCATACTGCGAATGAGGAAACTGCGACATGTCGAAGGGAAAGAGACGGCGGCGTTTCACTTGGATGCTATGACCCGGCTGCCATTCGCTGAAGATCGCGTCGAGCCGATCGATCTTCCCGTCGCAATCCGGGAGTACAGGGCCTCGGCTACGCGGTCTGCGAGTTTTGGAACGCCACCCGAATGCGACGGCATGGCGCTTTTCCAGTGAGTGGCCAAACCTCTTTCGCCAGCCACGGCGCCGCCCCTCGTGCCGATCAGGAACAAATCGGACGCGATGAGTTCGGTGCCGGCCTCATCCAATACGCGCTCGCTGAATGCACCCGCGAATCCCTGTTCGGCGCAGAACACGACAAGTGCCGGCCGGCTCGATCGATCCATCCCGTCTGGGCGACCTGAAGGGAACAACGCCAGGGTGCGGCCAATGGCGACGGCGATCGTCGCGGTGTAGCTTTCAACGGCGACGAGTTGGCCGCGAGCCTGCTGGGCTCGCGCAGCGGCGATGCCACGCATCGCATTCACCACGGCGCTGAGCTGGCGCATACCCTCCATGCGCGCTGTGATGTCTGCGAGACGTTCGGTCATGGCAGGCCGGACGTCTTGGGCGGGACGGTCTCGGCGACGCTCTGAGCATATCGTCGAAGGGTTTCGCGAAGTGCTTGCCTGTGCGCATCGTCGAGCGTGCCGGTGTCTTGAATCAGGCGCACGGAATCTGGGGCGCCACGATCGAGCGCTTCACGCAGTCCGCGCCGGAACTCGATGACGACCGGCAGTGGGAGCGAATC
Source organism: uncultured Alphaproteobacteria bacterium (assembly GCA_963784325.1). Taxonomy (GTDB): domain Bacteria; phylum Pseudomonadota; class Alphaproteobacteria; order Rhizobiales; family Xanthobacteraceae; genus BOG-931. Next base: position 158,265 of record CAWARC010000019.1, read on the forward strand.
CAACAGACCGGATTGGACCGACAGAACCAGAGCCACCTCGTCGGCAAGCCGTACGGGTGAATGCTGAGGTTGGCCGAGGATGGCGCGGATCCGCGCGCCGCGGACCAATTGATCACGGACCCGCGTCTCCGGCATGCCGCCGAAACGGGTAAACATCTCCAGTTCGAGAAATTGGGCGTAGTCCAGGCGAACCGCCTTCGCTGCTTCTCTAAGTGCATTGGCTTGGGTCTTGCCGCCGACGCGGCTCACGCTGGTCCTGACGTCAACCGACGGCTTCTGTCCTTCATAGAAAAGCCTAGCGTCGAGCACGATCTGGCCGTCGGTGATCGAGATCAAGTTGGTCGGGATATAGGCGCTGAGATTGCCCGCATCGGTCTCGGCAATCGGTAGGGCTGTCAGTGACCCACCGCCTTTCCCTTTGGACAGTTTTGCGGCACGCTCCAAAAGTCGCGCATGTACATAGAACACGTCGCCAGGATATGCCTCGCGCCCAGGCGATTGGCGTGTCAACAGCGCGATCTCGCGATGGCTGGCGGCGTGCTTCGTCAGGTCGTCGACTACGATAAGAGCATGCTGGCCGCGGTCGCGGAAATATTCCGCCATGGTGAAGGCTGCAAAAGGTGCGATCCATTGCAACCCGGGAGAGCCCGCGGACGCCGCTGCGACGATGATGCAGCGCTCGGGAGCTCCATTAGCTTGGATTGCGTCGATGACTCGCCGGACGCTCGAACTTTTCTGACCAACCGCAACATAGACACAGATGATATCGCTCGTTTTCTGATTGATAATGGTGTCGATTGCGATCGTGGTCTTACCGATTGCACGGTCGCCGATAATGAGTTCCCGTTGGCCGCGGCCAAGAGCAAACAACGTATCGATGACGACGAGACCGGTCTGGACCGGCTGAACCACGAGATCCCGGTCGATGATCGCGGGTGCGGGACACTCGATCGGATTGGAAGTGTCTGATAGGATTGGACCCTTGGCGTCGAGCGGGCGGCCGAGCGGATCGACGACCCGGCCGAGTAGTGCCGGCCCCACCGGTACGCGCACCACATCGCCTGTGCCACGCACCGAATCGCCGGCCTCGATCGCATCAACATCGTCTAACAGGACGCAGCCCACCCGGTCGCGTTCGACCATTTGGGCAAAGCCGAACTGTCCCTTGTCAAATCGTAGTAGCTCGTCGAGCCGGACATTGGGCAAGCCGGAGACCAGTGCGATGCCGTCCCCGATCTCCTCGACCCGGCCGATCTGTTCAGTCTGCGGACCCAGCACGGTAGCGCCAAGTTTTGTGCGCGCGTGTTCGAGCCAGGCGTCCGCTCGGATGTTAGGATCTGTGGTCATGCGTGAGATCTGCGAAGATTCGTGTGAGATCGGCCTGCCAACTGTTGTTCACGATGAGGTGAGGGCCGAGCAGCTCCAGCCCTGCGATGAGTGTGGGATCCACCTTGAAAGCGATGCGTGGATGGCTTCCGAACGCCTCGCCGATAAGCTCTCGGTAGTGTTCTTGTTCGGCCGGCTCGATCGGTGTGGCGCTGATCGCTTCCAGCGTTACGTCATCCGTCACGGCCTGCCGTGTCGGCTCCGGAAGTGTCCGGATCTCCTTAATGAGCCAGTCCAGAAAGGCTGTATGGACCGTCGGACCTTCCAGCCGAGCGGCCAGACGCCGCGCAATCTCGATCGCAAGGCGGCTTGCCCGCTCTGCGCATGCCTCGTCGGCGGCTTCCTGCTCTTTCTCGATCGTTGCCTTCGCGGCTGCTTCTAAGGAAGCCACTTGCTTCGCCGCCTCTTCGAGAAACACGGCTTGCGCCCGCTCTGCCGCTTCATGGGCTGCGACCAGAATGGCTACGCGTTCATCCGCAAAGCCGGTGCGTGTCCGCTCAATGTCAGCGAGCGCGGCCGTCACCTGCTTGGACTTTGCCTCCGCTTCGGCCAGCATGCTCTGGGTGGTGGCACGCCGCTCCTCGATCATTGCCGCGACTGGACGCCAGAAGAACCGTCCGAGCAGCCATATCAGGATGAGGATGTTGACGGCTTGAATGCCAAGCGTCCACCAGTCGATGGTCATGGCTTCACTTCAGCAGCGGGTTGGCGAACAGCAGAAGCAGCGCTATTACCAGGCAATAGATTGCCATGGTTTCGATCATGGCCAGACCGACAAACAGCGTGCGGGAAATTGTATTTGCAGCTTCTGGCTGGCGAGCGATGGCGTCCATCGCGGCCGCCACCGCGCGTCCTTCAGCGAGCGCCGGCCCGATCGCCCCGAACGAGACCGCCACAGCGGCCGATATGATGCTGACGAAAGCTAACCAGTTCATGGCGGCGTCCTTTGGCTTGAGGTCTGCGAGACGGGCGGCTTGTCGCCGATTGCGCCGGCAATGAAAACCATTGCCAGGACCGCAAATATGTACGCCTGCACGACGCCGGTCAGGAGATCGAGCGCCATTAGGGGGATCGGAACGAGCAGGCCGGCGAGCGACAGGGTGATGCCGATCACGAATACCCCGCTCATGACATTGCCGAACAGGCGGACGAGGAGCGAGAAGGTGCGCGTGAGGCTTTCGACGAAATTGAGCGGGATCATGACCGGGTTAGGCGAGGCGAAAGTGGCGAGATAGCCGCGTACACCGCCTGCACGAATGCCGAACCATATCACTGCGAGGAAGACAAGAAGCGCAAGCGCTGCGTCAGTCTCGAGATTGGCCGTCGGGGGTTGGATACCCGGGACCAGCGTGGACCAGTTGGCAACAAAGATGAAGATAAATAACGAGCCGATGAAGGCGCGGTAGGGTCCAGGCTCGACTCGCATTGTATCGCGGATTTGGTGGTCCACGGCGTCAACAATTAGCTCGAAGGCTGCCTGGCTCACCGATGGGACGAGCGATAGGCGGCGAGTGGTCAGGGTTCCCGCGGCAACGAACAGCGCCATGATCGCCCAGGTAACCACCACGCTCGTGACGATCGGGACTGGGCCCAGATGGAAAAACGCAACGCTGGTCAATGGTGAAGTCATGGTCCGGTCTGGCGGATCGTGCGCATGAGGGTGAAACGGGCGATGATGACGCCAAGTACTAATGAGAGCAGTGACGGCGCACCTTCCATGCTCGCCAATATCAACAGACCAGCCAAGAGGGTAAAGCGACCAATCATCACCGCGATGGTCTTCGCCGAGCGTCCCCCTCCGATGAATTGGCGGATGTTCCACCAAAGGCTGCCAAAATAGAGAACACCGAACACAATTCCGGCGGCCATGTGTGCTGCCAGACTGAGCAGTAAGGCCCATGTCGGCGGGCTGACTAACAAAGGAAAACTCATGCGCCCTTCATCCATTTCCAGGCCGACCAGCAACCAAGGATTGTTCCGAGCATTAGGAGCGGAGCGGTAAAAAAAAGCCCGGAATTGAATATTCGGTCGAGCCAACGACCGCCAAAGACGCCCACCAGCATCGGCACGACGATGATCCAGCCGAGCACACCGATCTGAGCGAGATGACCTGCCACCGATGGATTGCCCTCGCGCAGCCAGCGCAGGTGGCGTTCTTTGCGCAGGTGTATCCCTTGTACCAATGGATCCCGCTCGCCGTTCGGCCGGGTGTCGGGCGCGTTCATCCGAAGCGTCCCGTCGCGACATCCGGCCGGCCCGGCCGAAGATAGCTTACGATCTGGCGAATGGCATTTAATTGCAGCCGGATACTCTCAACACGTTGCGTCCGCTCCATGTTGATATCGGAGCGGAACCTGTTGAGGACTATCAAGTCTAGGGTGGTGAGGTCATTGCCCGAGATTGCCTCGCGCGTGGCGACAGCGATCTCTTGCCCGGCAGTGATAGTGAGGACGCCGCGGCGTACCGCACAGTAGCGACGTGTGCCATCAGCGCCCGTCCATCGGACTACCGAAATGGTGAGACTGGTCAGAAAGGCCGCGTGACCGGGCAATATACCGAAACCGCCGGTGGCATCTTCGGCGCGCAGCGCGAGTATTCCGTCTTCATCGATGACAACAGAAAGCGGCGTAGTGATACGGAGTCTCACGATGGGTGTTCCTTCTGGGCCGCCGCGACCTCTTTTTGACGTGCCTCCTCCAGAGTACCGATCATGTAGAGCGAGCTTTCCGCCCAGTCGTCGGTCTCGCCGTCGAGTATGGCACTGCAGCCAGCTAGTGTATCTGCGCGACTGACGCTCCGGCCCGGAATGCCGGTAAAGGCCTCCGTCACCACGAAAGGTTGGCTGAGGAAGCGCTGGAGTCGACGGGCACGTTTGACGATCAGCCGGTCGCTCGCGCCCAGTTCCTCTACTCCGAGGAGCGCGATGATGTCCTGGAGATCTTTGAAGCGGGCCAGCGCCTCGCGGGCACGCTCGGCGATGCGATAATGATCTTCGCCAACCGCGAGCGGATCGAGGAGCACCGACGATGAGGCGAGAGGATCGATGGCCGGGTAAAAACCTTCGGCCGCCAATGCACGCGATAGCATGATGATGGTGTCCATATGGCTTGAGATCGCTGTCACCGCCGGATCGGTGAAGTCGTCGGCCGGGACGTAAACGGCCTGAATCGCGGTGACCGCAGCGCCGGCGACCGACGCAATACGCTCCTGGAGTTGGGAAACTTCGGTTGCCAACGTGGGCTGATAGCCGACGCGCGATGGCAGCCGTCCGAGCAGGCTCGAAAGCTCGCTCCCGGCTTGAACGAAGCGGAACACATTGTCCATAAGCAGGAGGACGTTCTGATGCTTCTGGTCACGGAAATACTCGGCGATAGTGAGCGCGGTCAGCGGCACCCGCCAGCGGGCTCCGGGCGGTTCGTTCATTTGCCCATAGACAAGCACCGTGCGTGCAAGCACGTCCGAGCCCTGCATGTCTGTCAGCAACTCATGGCCTTCGCGGGATCGCTCCCCAACCCCTGCGAAGACCGAAATCCCCTTGTATTTCTCGACCATAGCGTGGATCAGCTCCATGACGAGCACGGTCTTGCCGACGCCGGCGCCACCAAACATCGCGGCCTTGCCGCCTTGGGCAAGTGGCGCGAGAAGGTCGATCACCTTGATGCCGGTCTCGAACACCGTGGTAGTTGAGATCTCTTCTTCGAGCGTTGGAGGAGGATTATGGATGCCGCGTCGCGGAGTATCAGATGGCAGGGCAGGTCCGCGGTCCCGCAGCGTCCCGATCACGTCGAGGAGACGACCTAGAATCGCATCCCCGACGGGGACCGAAATTGGCGCGCCTGTCGCGCGCACTGGCGTGCTACGGGCCAGCCCCGCGGTCGCCTGAAGCGCAATGCCACGGATTGTCGCGGTATCGATGTGGCTATGTACTTCAAGAACGAGCGGTTCAGGCCTGTCCCATTCGACCACTAACGCAGTATTGATTGCTGGTAGCAAGTCGCCCTCGAAGCTCACGTCCACGACAGCGCCTCGAACGGATACGACCGTACCAACCGACACAATAGGATCCATGGGAATGTCCGATGTGGCCCCGAATAGTTCAATGGCTAGCGATCCACCTCGCGATAGTCGGCCAGGCCTCTTTCAAAGTGCGCGAGCCCATGAACAGACCGATGTGGCCGCCCGGAACAAGCTTCTTTTCGATCCTGTCCTTTGCGGTGCCAAGATATTTCTCGGCGTCGAAGACCTGTTCTCGCGTGGTGATGTCGTCAGTTTCGCCCGCGAGCAGGTAGGCCGGGCAGGTGATGTCCTTCAGGTTCAAGCGCCGGCCAAGGGCCGCGAAAATACCCTTGGCGAGCCGGTTTTCTTTGAATAGCTGAGTGATCGCCTGCATATACCAGCGGCCCGGTAGATCGATCGGATTTTCGTACCAGCTCTCGAATGTTTCCTCCTTCTTCAGATAGACCGGGTCATCGATGTGCTCGTAGAGATCTATTTGACGCTGAATATAGTGCTGTTCCGGATGCATGTTCTTCCAGCCCTGCAGCATAGTCGCGCCGCGCATCAAGCCGCCGCCCGCTGCGACCAATTGCTCATAAAAACTGGCCGGATAGGTGTGCGCCATACGTTTGATCGGACCGTTGCCGGCATCGGTGTCGATTGGTGCTCCTGCGAGCACCAGACTTGCTACTTTGCCGTGGAAGCGCGCGGCGCAGATGGCCGCCATCCAGCCGCCCTGGCATAGTCCGATCAGGTTAACGCATCCTCCGAGATCATCGATGCAGACGCTAAGTTCCGCGAGATACTGATCGATCTCGAGATCCTTCATGTCTTCCGTGGCAGACTTCCAATCGGTGAGAAAAACGCGCGTGACGCCGTTGGCGAGCAGCGTCTCCATCAAACTCTGGCCCTTGTGAAAATCGGCGATCATCGCCGAGTGTCCTGCATAGGGCGCAATGACGATCGCAGGCGTGCCCGTGGCATGCGGTGTCGAGTAGTCGGAAATAGCATGGTACGCAGATCGAGCATGACGCGGTTTGCAGTGGCCAGCGCAGGCCGCAGCTCGCTATGAATTTTCACCTCTTCTTCGAAAAATTTCAGGTTTTCCGCGTAAAGATCCATCCCCTTCTCGGCGAACTGTGCCGCGGCCGCCATGGGCCAAAAGAATGGCACGTTGAGGTGCGGGAGGTCGGAAGTGGAAACGCTGGATGGTTGGGTCATGGCCAATGCTGTGCACGTCTTCAGGAGATGCACTCGCTCAAAATCTTCGGGGCGGCTCGGTATCGAGCAATTGTCTTGTGTGGCGTGCCACAATCAGATTTTCGTTGGTCGGCACGACCCGAGCCGAAACGCGGGAAGCGGAAGGCGAGATACGCGCGCCACCCGCGGCGTTGGCCTGCCCGTCAAGCGCGATTCCGATCCATCGTGCGTCATTGCACACGCGCGCCCGTATCTCAGTGGCATGCTCGCCGATGCCGCCGGTGAAGACAATGGCATCAATGCGTGGCAGGCATAAATAAGCGCGTCGTATTTTTTGTGTTGGCGCAATTCATGCATTAAGAAACTCATCGCGATGATGTATTCATTGAACCGTTGAAGCTTTCGAACGGATTGTCTGTGATTTCGCTCATGGCAAATTTGAAATTTCGCTACGGCCCATTGCGCGGAGGGAGAGGGTATATGGAACAGCGGCTACCGCCAATGCGCCGCTTAAAGGGGACAGAGCTTATGGGTCACGAACGACCGATTTGCAATGCCCGCTTCGAAGTCCGTTTTACCCAGCACCGGACATATCGCAGCGTCGCCGCAATATCCGACGAAACGGGCCAATGAGAGACACTGCGCTTGAAGTGAAAAAGGCCGCCAGTCCGAGGCGGCCTAGGTCTTTCCATCTGTTCGGAGCCTCGCGCGCTCAGCAAGGCGGTCATAATCGCTCGCCAGTCGGAGCATGATTGCCTTGGTTTCCTCGTCTTTCATGTTTTCGGCGAGGGCCCGCATTTCCTCAGCGCGAGAACTCCAATGAGCGGCGTCGTCGACCAAAGCGCGAGGCATAGGATTCGGCGGTTTATGCGGCATGGTGCGCTTGAAGCGACCTAAAACGTGATTTGGTGGATGACATTGCCATCGGAGTTTTTGACGACCATTTTTAGCTCCGAGCTATTATAGCCGTTGTCTGCCTTGAGTTCGCGGACAATGCGATGAGCGTATTCCTGGGCCGCCGCGTCGCTCGACAATACAGTGCCGTTTGGATCGTCATCCTTCAAGCCATCCGACCCTTGCAGGATAAAAAAATAGCGGCCTGATTTTGCAGCGCCCATCAGCCAGACGAGCCCAAAAGAGGCCGTCCGGCATTGATCTGGGACAAATACGGGTGGCCACTCAAGGTGGCAATTGATGGGTTGGATGGCCCCCTGACGCGGTCTATTCATCCATGAGGAGTGGGGTCACGGTCAAACCCTCCGAACTTCGCCGTGTGGGAAGCCCTCTAATTTCCACGTGAAAGGAAGCCGCTGACTTGCGGATCGAATGATGTAATGGGAGGGAATAGCCTTCCGGACTGCCGCTACAGCCTCGCTGTGCGCCACGTCCGCCGCCCAAAGCTCCGTTTCGCCATCCGGAGCGATGACTTCGACCATAGGCATCCCGATGAGGGTATTTGCCGTCTATCTGGTCATGGTCCTCTTCTGGTCAGCTTCGATTGGTTCTTTGTGCGCTCTTCTTCAAGAAGCTTGATTATGCGCTGCCGCTTGGTCTCGTCAGTAGTGATTTCTAGCAACCGTTCGTAGCGTTCGATATTCGCGCGCTGGATGAAGCGATCCATGACGCTTTATCTCCACTAAGATCGGGGCGCGGATGATAAGTGAAAGGGTCGCCAGGACCGCCTGATCCACTCCGCTTCACACGGCCTGTCGTAGCAAGCAATCTACAAACCGCTCCGGCACGCTCATGATAGGCATCGTTCCCAAACATGGCGTAGGCAAGTTCCGTGGCTGTGAGCCCCGGCATTCGAAATATCAACTGCTCAACTTCATCGTTGAGCATGATGCGATAACCGCACCGCAATGATCGTCGTCCCGACAGAAAATTAAACCAATCGCACGCAAATGACAAATCAAATGTCGGATACCCGACTTTGCTTTGCAATTGAAGATTACGGTGGCATACTGCCAGTGCGTCAGGCTTTCCCTGAGAGGCAATTGGCGTCGGCTCCGAACGGGACCAGGGGGTACGTTCGGAGCCTATCCATTTGAAATTAGGCAAAACTACTTATGTCGTAATGGGTCATCCGGTGCACTTTCGCGATGTCCGCTTGTTGTCCGTTTAATGTGCTGTTCTGCACAACCCGAGAACACATGCGAACGTCAGTCAGCCACATCACCTCGACATTGCGCCCAGCCTCACGCTCAAGCCGCCGGCTCGACTGAACCCGATTGAGATAACCGTAAATGTAGAGCTTCAGCAGCACGGAGGGATGATAGGACGGCCGGCCCGTCGCCTCGGCAACCACTCCTTCAAATCCCAATCTCGATAAGTCGAGTTTGTCGACAAAAGCGTCAATCACCCGAACCGGATTGT
>CAWARC010000020.1:0-38471 GCA_963784325.1 uncultured Alphaproteobacteria bacterium
CGAACCGGTCTCCGCACATTCGAACCCGGTCTCCTCTAAACAAATTCGGATATTGAAAAATCGCGACTGGAGACTTGCCGCCAAAATTCGCGAATTACAGACCTAGAACGGTGCGAGATATAGCCCGGAGACGCGTTGGCCGCGCAGCTAACGCCCGGAAGTGTCGGAGGTATTTCCGAGAAACGGAAACGGCCCAGGGAGACGGCACTGGTTGGCTGGGGCGGGAGGATTCGAACCTCCGAATGGCGGAATCAAAATCCGCTGCCTTACCACTTGGCTACGCCCCAATCCGGATTGGCGCCGGGGATCGCCCACGGCCCGGCGGACCATAACGGCGGCCCCCGCGGGGATCAATGATAACCCGACTATCGGCGTCGAATTCGGTACTCTATAATAATGTCTATCGATGCCGGCGACTTGCCGGCCGACGGCCGGGAAAGACGGGCAATGTCCGATCTCATCGAGGTGAGCGACGATGCCGGCATCCGCACCATCCGGATGAACCGGCCGGAGAAGAAAAACGCGTTGACGCAGCCGATGTATGCCGCGATGACCCGCGCGCTCGGCGAGGCGCAAGACGACGAAGCGATCCGCTGCATCGTCATCGCCGGCGGCCCGGGCGCTTTCTCCGCCGGCGCCGACATCGGCGAGTTTCTCGAATCGGCGCAAAGCGGCGCGCTGCGGCCCAGCACCGTCGAATTTCTCAAGGCGATCGCGCACAATCGCAAGCCCCTGGTCGCGGCGGTGAGAGGCCTTGCGGTCGGCATCGGCGTGACCATGCTGTTTCACTGCGATCATGTCGTGGCGTCCGCCGATGCGACCTTCACCACGCCATTCCTCAAACTTGCGCTTATTCCCGAAGCCGCATCGAGTCTCTTGGCGCCGCTGCGCATGGGCTATGCGCGCGCCTTCTCGATGCTGGTGATGGGCCGTCCGCTCTCCGCCGCCGAGGCGAAAGAAGCCGGCATCGTCAATAGCGTGGTCGAGGCCGCTGCCGTCGACGGCGTGGCGCACCAGGCGGCGCGCGAGATCGCGGCGCTTCCCGCCGGCGCGGTGGCGGTATCGCGGGCGCTGATGCGCGGCGGGGTTGACGCCATCGATCGGCAGATCGATACCGAGATCATGCATTTTCGCGAGCGTTTGCAGTCCGACGAAGCGCGCGCGGCATTTTCCGCCTTCCTGTCGCGCAAGAAGCAATCCCGGTAATGGCGCTCTCCGGCAAGACACTTTTCATCACCGGCGCCTCGCGCGGCATCGGGCTTGCGATCGCGCTGCGCGCCGCGCGCGACGGCGCCAATATCGCCATCGCCGCAAAAACGGCGGAGCCTCACCCGAAGCTTACCGGCACCATCTATACCGCCGCCGAAGACATCGAACGCGCCGGCGGCAAGGCGCTGCCGCTGGTGGTCGATGTCCGTGACGAAGCCATGGTGCGCGATGCGCTCGACAAGACGGCGCAAAAATTCGGCGGCATCGATATCGTGGTCAACAACGCCAGCGCGATCTCAACTCACCAATACGACGGCGACCGACATGAAGCGGTTCGATCTGATGCACCAGATCAACGCGCGCGGCACCTTCATGGTGTCGAAATGGGCGATCGGCTATCTGGAGAAAGCGGCCAATCCGCATATTCTCATGATCTCGCCGCCGCTCGACATGAAGGAGAAATGGTTCGCGCCGCACACCGCCTATAGCATGGCGAAATTCGGCATGAGCCTGGTGGTGCTCGGGCTCGCCGGCGAATTGCGCGGCAAGGGCATCGCCGTCAACGCGCTGTGGCCGCGCACGCTGATCGCGACGGCCGCGGTGCAGAATCTTCTCGGCGGCGCCGCGATGGCCGCGCGGGGCCGCAAGCCGGACATCGTGGCGGATGCGGCTTACGCCATATTCAACAAGCCTTCGCGCCAATTCACCGGCCGCTTCGTCATCGATGACAGCTTTTTGGCGGAGAACGGCGTCACCGACTTCGATCGTTACCGCGTCGATCCGACACAAACGCTGGCGCCGGATTTTTTCGTGCCGGACGATAGTGCGCCGCCGCCGGGCGTCATCATCGCCACGGGATGAGCAAGCCCGCACCGCATATTGGGGACGCCCATGAGCTATCGCGCTCCGCTTGACGATATCGGCTTCGCGCTCAGATACGGCGCCGCGCTCGGGCCCGCGATCGAGCAAGGCTTGTTCGGCGACCTTTCGCTCGACGACGTCGATGCGGTGCTGGCGGAGGCCGGCCGCTTTGCCGGCGAGGTCATCGCGCCGCTCAATCGCATCGGCGACACGTTCGGCGCCAAGTTTGCAGACGGCGCCGTCACCACGGCGCCGGGCTGGAAGGAAGCCTACCGCGATTGGCGGCTGGCCGGATGGAATGCGGTGACGGCGCCGGCGCAATGGGGCGGCCAGGCCCTGCCGCAGATCGTCAACGCCGCCTGCACCGAGATGTGGCACTCGGCCTCGGTCGGCTTCGCCAACGGTCCGATGCTGACCATGGCGGCGATCGACGCGCTCAACGCGCACGGCAGCGAAACGCTCAAGCGCACTTATCTGGAGAAGCTCGTGTCCGGCGAATGGATGGGCACCATGCAGCTCACCGAGCCGCAGGCCGGCTCCGACGTCGGCGCGTTGCGCACGCGCGCCGAGCGCGCCGGCGACGGCAGCTATCGCCTCAAGGGCCAGAAGATCTTCATCACCTACGGCGAGCACGATTTCACCGACAACATCATCCATTTCGTGCTGGCGCGGCTGCCCGATGCGCCGCCCGGCACGCGCGGCATTTCGCTGTTTCTGGTGCCGAAATTCTTGCTGCAGGCCGATGGCTCGCTCGGCGCGCGCAACGACATCCGCGCCCATTCGATCGAGCACAAGCTCGGCATTCACGGCTCGCCGACCTGCACCATGATCCTCGGCGACAATGCCGGCGCCATCGGATTTTTGATCGGCGAGGAAAACGCCGGCATGGCCTGCATGTTCACCATGATGAACCGCGCCCGGCTCGCCGTCGGCTTGCAAGGCGTCGGCATCGCCGAGCGCGCGACGCAGCAGGCGCTCGCTTATGCGCGCGAGCGCAAGCAGGGCCGCACCGCCGGGATGAAGGCGACGGAGACGGCGCCGATCATCGACCATCCCGACGTGCGGCGCATGCTCCTGACCATGCGCGCGCTCACGCAAGCCGCGCGCGCCATCTGTTATGCGGCGGCCATGGCGATCGATCGCAGCGAACGCAGCGCCGACGACGCCGCGCGCAAGGCCGCGCATGCGCAGGCATCGCTCCTCACGCCGGTGGCCAAGGCGTTCTCGACCGATATCGCCAACGAGGTCGCCTCGCTTGGCGTGCAGGTGCATGGCGGCATGGGCTATATCGAGGAAACCGGCGCGGCGCAGTTTTTTCGCGATGCGCGGATCGCGCCGATCTATGAAGGCACCAACGGCATCCAGGCGATCGATCTGGTCACCCGCAAATTGCCGCTGGCGGACGGCGCCGCCGTCGCGGCGCATTGCGACGAATTGCGCGGCATCGTCGGTGCGTTGAACGCCAGCAACGACCCGGCCTTCGGCTGGACCGCGGTGCGGCTTGGCGATGCGGTCGAAAGCCTGTCGCGCGCGACGGACTGGCTCCTCGCCAAAATCGAGAAGGAGCCCGACGCGGCGCTGGCCGGCGCCAGCCCTTATCTTGCGGCTGTTCGGCATTGCCACCGGCGGCTGCCTGCTGGCGAAGGAGGCTTTGGCGGCGCTGCGGCTCGGCGGCGATGCGGCGGCGCGCCTCGCGATCACGCGGTTTTTTGCCGAAAACATCGCGGTCGGGGCCGGCGCGCTCGAACGCACCGTGGTCGAGTGCGGGGCCGGCGTGCTCGGCGCCGATGCGGCGCTTGCCTCGTAGCGCGCGGCAAATGATGGGTTTCGCAACGGCGCGGCCCGTCCTACATTCGTTGCAATGTCCACCACACTCCTCATCAGCCATCCAGCCTGCCTGCTGCATTTGACGCCGGCCGGCCATCCGGAGCGGCCCGACCGGCTGCGCGCCGTCGAAGCCGCGCTCGAGGCGGAAAAATTCCAGATGCTGGCGCGGGTCGAGGCGCCGCGCGCGCCGCTGGAAACCATCGCGCTCTGTCATCCGATGGATTACATCGAGGCCTTGCGCGACGCCACGCCGGCGGAGGGCATCGTCCACCTCGACGCCGACACCTCGATGTCGCCGGGCAGTTTCGAGGCGGCGCTGCGCGCCGCCGGCGGCGCGATCCACGCCGTCGACGAGGTTGTGGCAAAGAAGGCCGCCAATGCCTTTGTCGCCACGCGGCCGCCCGGCCATCACGCCGAAACCGCGCGCCCGATGGGATTTTGCTTCTTCGACAACGCCGGCATTGCCGCCCGCCACGCGCAGAACAAGCACGGCATCGCGCGCGTGGCGATCGTCGATTTCGACGTCCATCACGGCAACGGCTCGCAGGAGATTTTCTGGGCCGACAAGACCGTGATGTATTGCTCGACGCATCAGATGCCGCTGTTTCCCGGCACCGGCGCCATCGGCGAAAGCGGCGACTACAATACCGTCGTCAATGCGCCGTTGCGCCCCGGCGACGGCGCCGAAAAATTCCGCGACGCCTTCGACAGCCGCATCCTGCCGCGGCTCGCCGAATTTGCGCCCGAGCTCGTCATCATCTCGGCCGGCTTCGACGCCCACTACCGCGATCCGCTGGCCAATATCAATCTCGAGGAGGCGGATTTTGCCTGGGCGACGCAGAAGATCATGGAGGTCGCCGATCGCCACGCCGGCGGCCGCGTCGTCTCGCTGCTCGAAGGCGGCTACGATCTCCAGGCGCTCGGCAATTCGGTGGCCGCGCATGTCAATGCGCTGATGCGGGGATAATTTTGTAGCCCGGATTGCGCAAGGCGCAATCCGGGAGCAAGACTCTCCCGGATTACGCGGCGCGTAATCCGGGCTACATTCAGGTGCACGATGGCGCAGGCGCAAGACACCAACACCGATATCGTGAAAATGCCGTTCGAGCGGGCGATCGAAGAGCTCGAGACGATCGTCAAGCGGCTCGAAGAGGGCAAGGTGCCGCTCGAGGAATCGGTCGCCATCTACGAGCGCGGCGAAGCGCTCAAGCGCCGCTGCGAAGATCTGCTGCGCCAGGCCGAGGCGCGCGTCGAAAAGATCACGCTCGATGCGACCGGCAAGCCCACCGGCACCGAGCCGCTGGATGGGGAGTAGCTCTTGCTCGGTCCGCGCCGCCGCAGACGGCGGCCTCGCTAATCCGTCATCCTGAGGTGCGCGCCGACGGCGCGCCTCGAAGGATGCAGCCCCAGCGCCCGGGCCGTCGTCCTTCGAGGCTCGCTGCGCTCGCACCTCAGGATGACGGGACATGGGCAATTCTTCCTCGTTCTCGCGATGCGGCTTCGCATCCGAGTTTTGCTTCACGCTTTAAGAAAGCCCTTCGTGCCTCCCTTGAAAGAAGGGAGGCGGAGCGCCGACAGGCGCACCACTGGTTTCCGCCCCGCCGCAGCTAGAGCGTGGCTGATTTTTCTGAATCGGCAGGGATTCCCGGTTCGTGGCGAATATGATTCAAGATGCTGGCTGGATTGGAGGCCAGCATCCGATGGCCCGAGCCTATTCTCTTGATCTTCGCGAGCGGGTGGTCGCGGCCGTGGCGGGCGGCGCGAGCTGCCGCGCGGTGGCGGCGACTTTTAAGGTCAGCGTGGCGAGCGTGGTGAAGTGGTCGCAGCGGTTTCGCGCGACGGGGAGTGCGGCAGCTCACAAGGTGGGCGGCCGGCGGCCCTATGCGTTGGCTGGCGAGCGAGAGTGGCTTTTGGCCCGCTTGGCCGAGCAACCCGACCTGACGCTGCGGGCGATCGGGGCGGAGCTTGCGGCGCGTGGCATCAAGGTGAGCCACTTCGCGGTGTGGCACTTCTTCGTACACGAGGGCATCACCTTCAAAAAAAAGCCTGCACGCCAGCGAGCAGGATCGTCCCGACGTGGCGCGGCGGCGGGCACAGTGGCGAAAGTATCAAGGGCGGCTTGATCCTTCCCGTCTGGTGTTCATCGACGAGACCTGGGCCAAGACCAACATGACGCGCAGCCATGGCCGCGCGCCGCGAGGCCAGCGGCTGGTCGCCAAGGTGCCGCACGGCCGCTGGCGGACGCTGACCTTCCTCGCCGCACTGCGTCGCGATCGCATCGACGCTCCCTGCGTCATCGACGGGCCCATCAACGGCGAAAGCTTCCTGGCCTATGTCGAGCAGGTTCTGATCCCGGCGCTTAAGCCCGGTGATATCGTCATCATGGACAATCTCGGCAGCCACAAGGGCAAAGCGGTGCGGCGCGCTATCCGGGCCGCCGGTGCCAAGCTGTTCTTCCTGCCGCCCTACAGCCCCGACCTCAATCCGATCGAGCAGGTCTTCGCCAAGCTCAAAACCCTCCTGCGCAAAGCCGCCGAGCGCACCGTCGAAGCCACTTGGCGACGGATCGGTGCACTCCTCCAGGCCTTCAGCCCAGCCGAGTGCGAAAACTACTTCGCCAACGCAGGATATGCTTCAAAATAAAACAGTCACGCTCTAACAAAGCCTGCCAGCGTATGCGGCGCGCGCTATGTTCGCCCCCTGCCCCGCATTGGCGCGGGACTTAAAGAGCGGCGCGCTCGCCTTTCGGCGCCCCACCGCGGCACTACGCCGAGGGCCTTATACCAATTCTCGGAGAGACTGACTCAGCTTGGCAACATCGAGGGAGCGGTCGGCGCAAAGGCAACTATCTGAAACAAAATAGCAATTTCACATCCCATCGCTGTCCCATAGCCGATTTCGATGAGTTAACGTTTCCGAGAGTTGGTATTACCTCGAACTCGGCTCCGGGCCGCGCTTCCTGGAATCACCGGATCCAAACGGGAGGACCCTCTCCGGCACCAGTGCAGCCAGCACCTGGCAGTCCGGTCACGCGCCGGACGGTCGATGCCCAGAACCGCCCGGATAAGGGTTACAAGCCCCATCCGGGAACCGCGCCCGCCCCATCGATCGGCTGTCACCGGTCGACGTCCCTTCGATGGGCGAGCCAGCCCTATGTAGCTATAACGGTGACAGACGTCAAGACAGTGTCTCTACACCAGCGACAACAGCTTTCGACCTCATGTCACTGCACGCGCCGTCCCTTGTGGCTGTGTGCTAACGACGCGGCAGGCGGGGACGGACCGGGCGCCGGATTGACGTTGCAGGAGCCGCGATTGCCGCTGGCTATGCTTGCCTCGCACTCTTGCGCCGTGCGGTATTGGCAATCCCAATAAATGTCATCGCCAAATCTCATGACGCACCAAGGCGCATCCCCCGAAGATGCCCAGCTTGCCGGAAGCTCAATACCCATCGCCACAGCGACGGCGGCAATAGCGATCGTCAGTCCCAAAATGGCTTTCACCACGAAAATCACTCCGTATTTGCGCGCCGCGAGGTTCCTTCGAGGAATTAACACCGCCGGGCCGCTAAGAATTGCCCTGCGGAGTTTCGCTTGACTCCCTAGAACAAATAGGGAACAATCGTCGGTTCGGATCAAGAGGCAAGCGCACGAGATTCGGGGCAAAGACGATGGATTCGGACCAGAAAAGCGCATGGCAGCTTAAGCTCGACGAGGAATGCCCTTACCAGGTGGTGCTGCCGCGGCAGCAGCTTGCCGACGACAGCGAGATTTTGGATTTCCTCATCGAATACGTCGAAAAATTCGACATGTATGTCGAGGACGATTACGCCGCCTTCGTGCGCTATTGCTTCGCCGATCCGCTCGATGCCGAGATTTTCCGCTCGCGCTTCGAGCCGAAGGCGGAGCGATTGCGGCTCGCGGGGTAATTGGAGCGTGCCATGACACTGGAAGGCGGATGCTATTGCGGCAGCGTGCGCTACGTGGCCGAGGGCGAGCCGACGCTCAAAGCGCAATGCCACTGCCGCGAATGCCAATATATCTCTGGCGGCGCGCCGAACATCTTCATGCTGATGCCGCCCGATGGGTTTCGTTACAGCAAAGGGACGCCCAGGCAATTTGCGCGCAGCGATCTGGAACGCCCGGTGACGCGGGAATTCTGCGGCGAATGCGGCACCCATCTTGTGACGCGGCGGCCGGGCTTGCCTGCGGTGATCTTGAAGATCGGCACGCTCGACGATCCAAGCCTGTTCGGCGGCCCACAGATGGCGATCTACACCATCGACAAGCAGCCGTTCCATCACATCCCCGAGGGCTTGCCGAGTTTCGGGCGATTGCCGAAACGGGCGTAGGGGCGGATAGTCTGTCATTCCGGGGCCGAGCGAAGCTCGGAGCCCGGAATCCATAAGCCCAGCGCAGGGGGTATGGATTCCGGACTCGCCGCTGCGCGGCGATCCGGAATGACGCAGCACAGGGCGATTAACGCCGCCGCTTCGGCGGCTCCGGCAGCTTCTGCTTCACCTTCCCCATCTCCGCCCACGCATCGCCGCGCAACTGCTTCTTCGCATTGAGCACGGTGAACTGATTGGCGCTGGTGGTGCGCGAGAGCGCCTCCCATGACAGCGGCATCGACACCGGCGCGCCGAGCCGCGCGCGCGTCGAATAGGCGGCGACCGAGGTCGCCTCGCGCGAATTGCGGAAATAGTCGATGAAGATTTTGTTGTGGCGCAGTGCCTTGGTCATCTTGGCGAGGTAACGCTGCGGCGCATCGGCGGCCATGGCATTGGCGATGCGCGCGGCGAACGCCTTGGTGGTGTCCCAGTCGGCGCCGTCGATCGGCACCACGACGTGAACGCCCTTGCCGCCGGTCAGCTTGACGAAGCTTTTGAGCTTCTCGGTCTTGAGCCGGTCGCGCGTCTCCTGGGCCGCGGCGACGATCGTCTTCCACGACACGCCCTCCCCCGGATCGAGGTCGAACACGATGCGGTCGCAGACTTCCAGCCGGCCGAGCATCGAACCGCGGGTGTGAACCTCGAGCGCGCCGGACTGCACCAGCGCGATCAGGTCGTCGAGCTTTTCCACCGCGATGACGTCGTGCTCCTTGGCGTCCACGACATGGCGCAGCGGCGATTGCTTGATGGTGGAGGCGATGTGTTTCTGGAAGAACGTCTCGCCGCCGACACCCTCCGGAGCGCGCACGATGGCGAGCGGCCGGTCGACGACGTGCGGCGCCATGACGTCCCACACGCTGACGTAATATTCCGCCAAGTCTTGCTTGGTGACGCCGGCATCGGGCCAATAGACGCGGTCGGGATGGGTCAGATGGACATTGGCGACCGTGGCGTCGCGGTTTGCCGCTTTTGCCGCCGCGCTTGGCCGACGCCGGCGGCGGCGACTTTCGCACCGCCTGCCGCTGCGCGGCGCGCGCCGGAGCCGGCGTTTCGCGCACCACTTCGCGCGCCGGCTTGTCCTCGCGCAGCCCTTTATACGCGGCCTGCCGCAGCAAGCCGTCGTGGGTGAAGCCGCGAAACTCGGTCTCGACGACCATTTGCGGCTTGACCCAGATGACGTTTTTACGCCGTTCCTCCTTGGGCAGCGTGACGGGCGGGCGATCGATGCGCAGCGGCTCCAGCCGCTTCCACAGATCGCGCGCGGTCTCGCGGGTGTAGCCGGTGCCGACGCGGCCGGCATAGCGCAGCCTGCCGTTGTCGTGGAACGCCACCGTCAGCGCGCCGACGGCTTTGGCCTGTGCGGTCGACGGAGAAAAACCGGCGACCACGAATTCCTGCGCGTTGTGGCATTTGGTTTTGACGAAATTTTCCGACCGTCCCGAACTGTAGGGCGCTTGGCGCTCTTTCGACACGATGCCCTCGAGATTCATGTCGCAGGCATGCTTGAAAATCACCGGGCCGTCGCCCTCGAAATGCTCGGCATAGCGGATCGGCCCGTTCTTGCTGCTCCCTTGAGCAGGCGTTGCAGCGCGGCCTTGCGCGCGATCAACGGCGCAGCGGTCAGATCGCGGCCGTCCAGATAAAGCAGATCGAACACCCAATAGACGAAGCGATCGCCGCGGCCCTCTTTCAGGTCGTTCTGCAGCATCGCGAAACTCGACACGCCCTTGTCGTTCTCGACGACCAATTCGCCGTCGAGGAGCGCCGTCGCCGCGGGAAGCGCGGCGACCGCCGCGGCAATGCGCTCGAAGCGATGCGTCCAATCGAGCGGTTTGCGGGTAAGCAGCTTGACCTTGCCGCGATCGAGACCCTTATCGAGTTCTTGCTTGGATGCGGTAGCCGTCGAATTTGATCTCGTGGATCCATTGCGGCCCGCTTGGCGCGGTGTCGTGCAGCGTCGCCAGCGACGGCGGAACGAAATCGGGCAATCGCGAGCCGCGGCCGCCGCGAGGCGGTGAGGCCGAGCGCTTGCGCGCCGCCGCCGCCACCGCGGGCTTCGCGCTTGAGCGCCGCGCCGCGGCAGCCGGAGGCGGCCGTTTCGGCTCGCGCTTTTGTTTGGTTGTTGCTTTGGCCGCCGACTTTTTTGCGGGCTTGGCCGTCGTCTTGTTTCGCGATTTGGAACTTTTCTTTTCCTGCGACTCGGCCGCCGCCAGCAACTGAGCCTTGAATTCGCGTTGGGTTTGCGCCCGAGGAGCATCGGACGGCGCCGCGGCACGGCGATTGCTGTGCCAGACCCGCTTCTTGCCCTTGCCCTCGGCGATCTCCTCCATCGAGCGGCCGCTCACCGCCGACAACGGCTCTTCCTCCAAAATATCGCCGCTGCGTTCGCTCCGGGCGTCCTCATCCTTGCCCTTGATGAGCAGCCAGTTTTCGTGCCGGTCCTTGTCGCGCGTGCGCATGCGCACGAGATGCCAGCGGCCGTGCAATTTCTCGCCGTCGAGGGTGAATTCGAGGTGGCCCTTGGCGTAGCCTTTGTGCGGATCGCCTTCCGGGAACCAGCGGCCGCGATCCCAGATCATCACCGTGCCGCCGCCATACTCGCCCTGCGGAATGGTGCCTTCGAAGGTGTTGTATTCGATCGGGTGGTCTTCGACGTGGACCGCAAGCCGCTTCTCGGCGGGATCGAGGCTCGGTCCGCGGGTGACGGCCCAGCTCTTCATGACCCCGTCGAGCTCGAGGCGAAGGTCGTAATGCAGCCGCCGCGCGGCGTGTTTCTGGATCACATAATCGTTGCCGCGGCGGGTCACTTTGCCGCCCCGCGGTTCCGAAGTGACGTCAAATTTCCGTTTCTTGCGGTATATTTCGAGCGCCACGGTGAACCACCTACCCCGTCGTTAAGACTTATAGCAGGGGCCAAAATCCTGCCCAATCGGCCCGGCAAACCCTGGTAAAGTTCTGAACTTTACATACATCAGGGAGTTGAAGGGGTGATTACGGGCCTGTCGATATAAGCCCATGGAAACGCTTGCGGTTCCCTCCGGGCCGTTCGCTACCGGCAGTGCCCGTCAAATTGCGTTCCCGGCATGGAATGGTGTAAGGACCCTGGAATTTGCGTGGGACACGTCTATCTGCGTGAATCTTCGCCGGGCTTCACCGAGCCCCAATAATCGGCATTAGGCCGAAACAACTGATTGGTCTGAAAAAGGAGCGTAGCGTGACGGTTTCGTCTAAGACCCCATTGCTCGACCAAATTAAGACCCCGCAAGACTTAAGGCGCCTCGAACCCAGCCAGTTGCGGCAGGTCGCCGACGAATTGCGCAACGAGACCATCGACGCGGTCGCGGTCACCGGCGGCCATCTCGGCGCCGGGCTCGGCGTCATCGAGCTTACCGTCGCACTGCATTACGTGTTCGACACGCCGGCCGACCGGTTGATCTGGGACGTCGGCCATCAGGCCTACCCGCACAAGATCCTCACCAACCGCCGCGACCGCATCCGCACGCTGCGCGCGGGCGGCGGGCTGTCCGGTTTCACCAAGCGCGCCGAGAGCGAATACGATCCGTTCGGCGCCGCGCATTCCTCGACGTCGATCTCCGCCGCGCTCGGCATGGCGGTGGCGCGCGATCTGCAGGACAAACAGAACAACGTCGTCGCCGTGATCGGCGACGGCGCGATGTCGGCGGGCATGGCCTACGAGGCGATGAACAATGCCGGCGCCATGAATTCGCGCCTGATCGTGGTGCTCAACGACAACGACATGTCGATCGCGCCGCCGGTCGGCGCGCTGTCGGCTTATCTCGCCCGCCGGGTGTCCGGCCGCGGCTACCATCGCCTGCGCAAGCTGATCCGCAGCGTCGCCAAGCACATGCCGAGCAAAATGCTCGAGCAGCGCGCCATGGCGATGGAGGAATATGCCCGCGGTCTGGTCACCGGCGGCACGCTGTTCGACGAGCTCGGCTTCTTCTATGTCGGCCCGATCGACGGCCACAATATCGATCATCTGCTGCCGGTTCTGGAAAACGTCCGCGACATGAAGAACGGGCCGATCCTGGTTCACGTCGTGACGCAGAAGGGCAAAGGCTATGCGCCGGCGGAAAAATCCGCCGACAAGTATCACGGCGTCGTCAAGTTCGACGTCGCCACCGGCGCGCAGGTCAAATCGAAGCCGACCGCGCCCGCTTATCAGAAGGTCTATGGCGAAAGCCTGATCAAGGAAGCGAAGAAGGACGACAAGATCGTCGCCATCACCGCGGCGATGCCGTCGGGCACCGGCATCGATCTGTTCCAGAAGGAATTTCCCAACCGCACCTTCGATGTCGGCATTGCCGAGCAGCATGGCGTGACGTTCGCCGCCGGGCTCGCGACTGAAGGCTACAAGCCGTTCGCCACGATCTATTCGACGTTCCTGCAGCGCGCTTATGACCAGGTCGTCCACGACGTCGCCATCCAGCGGCTGCCGGTGCGCTTCGCCATGGACCGCGCCGGCTTGGTCGGCGCCGACGGACCGACACATGCCGGCGCTTTCGACGTCGCCTATCTCGGCTGCTTGCCCGGCTTTGTGCTGATGGCCGCCGGCGACGAGGCCGACCTCGTGCACATGGTGGCCACTGCCGTCGCCATCGACGATCGCCCCTCGGCGCTGCGCTATCCGCGTGGCGAGGGAAGAGGTGTTCCTATGCCGGAAGAGGGTAAACCCCTCGAGATCGGCAAGGGCCGCATCCTGCGCGAAGGCACCAAAGTGGCGCTGTTCTCTTACGGCGCGCGGCTCGGCGAATGCCTCAAGGCCGCCGACGAGCTCGCCGGCTACGGCTTGCCGACCACGGTCGCCGACGCGCGCTTTGCCAAGCCGCTCGACGTCGATCTCCTGCTGCGGCTCGCCCGCGAGCACGAAGTGCTGCTCACCATCGAGGAAGGCTCGGTCGGCGGCTTCGGCTCGTTCGTGCTGCAGGCGCTCGCCGAGCACGGCGCGCTCGACCGCGGGCTGAAGGTCCGCTCGATGGTGCTGCCGGATTTCTTCATCGATCAGGATTCGCCGAACGCCATGTACGCCAAGGCCGGTCTCGACGCCAAAGGCATCGTCGCCAAGGCGTTCGAGGCGCTCGGCCAGAACATGCGCGGCGAAGTGATCAAGCTCGCCTGAGCCAGCTCCTTCCGTCATCCTGAGGTGGCCGCGAAGCGGCCCTCGAAGGATGCACGGCGCGGGCCGTCGCCCTTCGAGGCTCGCTTCGCTCGCGCCTCAGGGTGACGGTGAACACCTGCCATGACGACCAAAGAACGAGCCGATCGCCTGTTGGTCGCGCGCGGCCTGTTCGACAGCCGCGCGCGGGCGCAAGCCGCGATCGCCGCCGGACGCGTGACCGCCGACGGCATCGTCGTTCGCAAAGCTTCGGAGGAGATTTCCGCCGCCGCCGTCATCGCCGCCGAGCCCGAGCACCCCTATGTGTCGCGCGGCGGCGTCAAGCTTGCCGCCGCGCTCGATCATTTCGGGCTCGATGTTACCGGGCGCGTTTGCCTCGACGCCGGCGCCTCGACCGGCGGCTTCACCGAGGTGCTGCTCGCGCGCGGCGCCAAGCGGGTCTACGCGATCGACGTCGGCACCGGCCAATTGCACCCGCGGCTGCGCGGCCGCGACGACATCGTCAGCATCGAACAGACCGATATCCGCAAACTCGATCCGGCGCGTTTGCCGGAACCGCCCGACTTCGCCACCGTCGACGTGAGTTTCATCTCGCTCAAGCTCGTGCTGCCGCCAATCGGCGATCTGCTCAAGCCGCGCGCGCAAATCCTGGCGCTGATAAAACCGCAATTCGAGACCAAGGGCGACGGCGTCAAGAAAGGCATTGTGCGCGACGAGACGGTGCGCAAGAGCGTGTGCGACGATATCGTCGCGTTTCTCGCCTCGCTCGGCTGGCGCACGCGTCCCGTCGTTGCATCCGCGATCCGCGGCGGCGACGGCAACCAGGAATTCTTCATCGAGGCGGAACGTGGTTGAGCACCTTACGATCGATGCGGTCGGCCAACGCGGCGACGGCGTCACGAACGGCGCCGACGGTCCGATCTATGTGCCGTGCACGCTGCCGGGCGAACGCGTCGAAGTCGATGACTGGCCCGGCCATCCCGACCGCCGGCTAGCTCCTCGCCGTCGAAGAAGCCAGCCCCGAGCGCATCGCGCCGATCTGCCCGCACTTCGGCGTCTGCGGCGGCTGCGCGCTGCAGCATTGGGCGACCGCTCCCTATCGCGCCTGGAAGCGCGGCCTCGTCGTCGAGGCGCTCCGCCAAGCCGATATCGACGCGCCGGTCGCCGAGTTGATCGACGCGCATGGCGAGGGCCGCCGCCGCGCCGTGTTTCACGCCCGGCGCAGCACCCACGACGTGCTCGAAGTCGGCTTCTCCGCGGCGCGGGCGCATCATGTGGTCGCGATCGATCGCTGCCCTATACTGGCCAAAGGCCTCGGCGGCGCGCTGACCGCGGCCTGGGCCATCGCCGAACGGCTCGGCGCCGTGGCGAAGCCGCTCGATATCGGCGTCACCGCGACCGATACCGGCCTCGACGTCGACGTGCGCGGCTCGGGTCCGCTGACCGCGCGCGCGACCGGGGCGCTGGCGCGCGTCGCTGCGGAGCAAAATCTGGCGCGCTTGACGCGCCATGGCGAACTCATCGCCCAAGTACGCGCGCCGACGCTGCGGATCGGCACCGCGACCGTGGCGCTGCCGCCCGCTGCATTCTTGCAGGC
Organism: uncultured Alphaproteobacteria bacterium; assembly: GCA_963784325.1. GTDB lineage: Bacteria > Pseudomonadota > Alphaproteobacteria > Rhizobiales > Xanthobacteraceae > BOG-931. The sequence continues at coordinate 15,021 of CAWARC010000020.1, forward strand.
AACCGCCGAAGGCGAAGCAGTGCTGGCGCGGCTCGTGCTGGAAATCTGCGCCGGCGCCAAAAGCGTCGCCGACCTGTTCGCCGGCGTCGGGCCGTTCGCGCTGCGGCTCGCCGCAAAGGCGCGTGTTGTTGCGGTCGACGAGGATGAAGCGGCGCTGGCCGCGCTCAAGCGCGGCGCGGAGACCGCCTCGGGATTAAAGCCGATCACGGCGGAGCGGCGCGATCTGTTCAAGAATCCGCTGCTCGCCGCCGAACTCAACCGTTTCGAATCGGTCGTATTCGATCCGCCGCGCCAGGGCGCACAAGCGCAGGCGCGCGAACTGGCAGGGAGCCGCGTTCCGGTCATTGCCGCGGTGTCATGCAATCCGGCGACGTTTGCGCGAGATGCGCACATTCTCGCCGACGGCGGCTACCGCCTTGTCGCCGTCACGCCGGTCGATCAGTTCCGCTATTCGGCGCACGTCGAGATCGTGGCGCGGCTGGAGAAGTGACGCGTCCTACTTGAAGGCCGGCATCACATCCTTGGCGAACCAGCGCAGCTGCTCCTTGAACTCCTTGGGCGAAAGACCTTCGGCCCAATGGATCATGAAGTTCTCCAGCCCCGGATATTTCGCCTCGATCGACTTGATGCCGTCGATCACCTCGGCGGGAGTGCCGCAAAACCAAGCCTTCTGCGCGACGCCGTCCTTCAGGAGCGGCGTGCGCGACGGCGCGCCCGGCGTTCCCCAGGTACGTCCCTCCTCGTCGGCATAGCGCACGAAGCCGAACGGCGCGAACCACTTGAAGCGCTCGTCATGTGCGGGCTCGAGCTTCTTGATCGCCTCGTCGCGGCTATTGGCGAGATAGACCCCGGCGCCCCAGATCACATCCTCGCCGAGTTTTTTGTTGCGGCCGTGCTTGAGGCAGGCCGCATGGTAGGCGCGGATGACGTCGTCGAGGATTTTCTCGCCGTTGAGCGTCACCATCGCCTTGAGTCCGTATTGCGCCATCATATCGATGGTCTTGCCGCTGGCGACCGGCATCCAGATCTCGACCGGCAGATGCTTCGGCCGCGGCACCAGCGTGATGTCCTTGAGCTTGTAGCCGCGATAATCCACCGGCGGCGGCGCCTCGTAATACTTGCCCTTGAAATGGAACGATTGCTCGTTGAAGCAGGTCAGCAACAGCCGGAGCTGTTCCTCGAAGAATTCGCAATTCTTGTCGGCGTCGAGCAGCGGCGCACCGAACAACTCCACCTCACGGGAGTGATAGCCGCGGCCGACACCCAGCACCACGCGGCCGTCGGTGACGATATCGGCCATGGCGTAGTCCTCGGCCATGCGGATCGGGTGCCACATCGGCAGGACGTTAAAGGCGCAGCCGAACTTCAGCCGCTTGGTCTGGGTGGCGAGCCAGAGCCCGAGCTGGATCAGGTTTGGGAAGACCTCGTAGCCCTCGCGCTGGAAATGATGCTCCGCGGTCCACAGCGTCTCGAAGCCAAGCTCGTCCATGAGCTGGGCGACATCACGCGCAGTGAAGAAGGCCTCGCGCAACCGCTCATCGGAATAGAGCCGGTCGTTCGCCGGAGTACCGGCAAGGCCGACATTGTCGAGCTCGATCTGCCCGACATAGAGAACGTGAAATTTCTTGATCATGTGTTCCTACCCCGCCGTATTCCGAAGCGTCTTTGCGGCGGAGTCAATAACATCATGAAGCGGGCGCGGCAGCACCCCTGGAGTCGATTTCGACGCAACCGGGATTTGCCCGGTCGGGATCCCCGCGGGCCCTAGCGGCGCTTGGCGGGCTTTAGCGGCTGATACTGCGTATTGACCTGGCAAAAGCCGCCGATGCCGCTCACCGTCGCCATGCATTGGGCATAGCTGACGAACCCGCAGTTCAACGCCTGATCGCCGGTGTCGTAAGCCGCGCACCAGGGGTAATTTTGCGCCCGTGCGGGGGCGCTCAAGCCGGCGGTCACGACACAGACCGCCAAGGTGAACAAAACTGGTCTCATGGCACGTCCTTATAATAGCAGGTTTCGTCGCAATAACACCGACGCCGCCTCCCTATTCGACTCTAGCTGAACAAATCGCAGTGGCAACCGTCCGGCTTTTCGCTAGGCTTTGTGAAAATCGATTCGCTGCGAGGTGACGCGATGCAACGGTGCGCGCAATGGATTCTATTCGTGACCGCATCCCTGATCGGTGCGCCACTGGGAGGCGTAGCGCATGCCGCCGATTGGCGATACTGCCTCGCCGTCTCGCCCGCCCGTCACGCCGTCTATATGTCGGCACCGTTTTCCGTCAACGAATCGATGGAGACGGTCGAGTCCGAGTTTGCCGAAGCGCTCGATCATGCCTCGGTGCAGCACGATTCGGTGCAATGTCCGCTGGGCAACGCGCAATCGATCTTGGGCATGAAGGCGCAGGCGATCCAATATAATCAGGCCAGCGGCAACAAGGTCGTCCAGCTCAACTGGCGGCCCTGAAATTCGCGGGCCGGATTTCAAATCCCCAAAAATCGCGACTTGATCTCGTCGTTGGTCCAAAGTTCCTCCGGCCGCGCGGAATAAACCAGGCGGCCTTTGCTCATGACGTGGACGAAATCCACGAGCTTGAGCGCCAGCGCCGCGTTCTGCTCGACCAGAAGGATGGACAGGCCCTCCCGCTTGAGCTTGGCGATGGCCTCCCACAGGCCCTGGATGATGATGGGTGCAAGTCCCTCCGACGGCTCGTCCATGATCAGGCAATCGGGATTGGTCATCAGTCCGCGACCGATGGCGAGCATCTGTTGTTCGCCGCCGGACAGCGTCTTGGCGCGCTGGCGGCGTCGTTCGCGCAGCCGCGGAAACAGCGCGTAAACGCGCTCCAAGTTCCAGCCGTGACGTTCGGCGCTGTGCTCGGCGACCAGCAGGTTGTCCTCGACGCTGAGCGTCGGGAAGACGCGGCGGCCCTGTGGCACCAGTCCCATCCCGCTGCGCACGATGGCGAACGACGGATCGCCGGTGATGTCGGCGCCTTTGAAGTAGATCTTGCCGCGGCGCGGCCGCGTAAAGCCGATGACTGAGTTGACCAATGTGGTTTTGCCGACGCCATTGCGGCCGAGCAGCCCGAGAATCTGGCCTTGCTCGAGTTGCAGCGACAGACCCTGCAGCACATAGGCGTCGCCGTAATAGGTGTGGATGTCCTGGACGTCGAGGATGGGCATCGCTCAGACCACCCCCAGATAAATTTCCTGCACCTTCGTGCTGGAGCGGATGTGCTCGGCCGATCCGCTTTCCAGCACCTCGCCGAAATGCAGCACCGCGATCTCGTCGGCGACGTCGAACACGATATCCATGTCATGCTCGATCAACAAAATCGCCAAGTTTGCGTCGAGCGCTTGGAGAAATTCCGCCATTTCCGCCAACTCGCCGGACGACAGGCCGGCGGCGGGCTCGTCGAGCAACAGGATGTCCGGATCGCCGGCAAGCCCGACCACGATCTCGAGCTGGCGCTGCTCGCCATGCGACAGGTAGCGCACTTCAATGTCCTTGCGGTCGAGGAAGGCGGCGCGTTCCAGGAGCCCATGCGCCTTGTCGTAGACCTCCCGATAGGACGACAGGAACCGCCACATTACGAATTTCGACGCGAGCCGGCCTTTGATCGCCAACAGCACGTTGTCGAGCACCGTCAGCTTTGGAAACAGGCTCGTCACCTGAAACGTGCGCGCCATGCCGAGCCCGGCGCGGCGGTGGCTCGACCAGGCGGTGACGTCCTGGCCGAACAGCATCACCTGGCCCGATGTCGCCGGGAAAATGCCGCTGATGAGATTAAACAGCGTGGTCTTGCCGGCGCCGTTCGGCCCGATGATCGCCTTACGGTCGCCGGGCATGATTTTCAGCGACACGCCGCGCACGGCTTGCAGCCCGCCGAACGTCTTCGACAGGCCCTTTAGTTCAAGCACCGGTTCGGCACCGTTGCCCGCTGACGGGCGGCTTACGCTTCGGCTCACGGTGTCATCCCTGGTCGGTGCCGCCGGCCCTTCCCCACCAGCGGGGAAGGGTCAGTGTTGTCCGAAGCCTATTCGCAGTATTTACAGGGCGGGAAATCGCGACTGTAAACCGGCTGCTGGAGAAACTTATCCTTGCCGTAGGTCCAGAACTGCCCGACATTCGGATAAGTCTTGATCACGACGTTCCACAGCTGCGGCTTGGCGTCGCCGAACAGCGCGGTCTTCTCGACCTTGCGGATGTAGACGTTCTCGATCGGGTTGCGCATGTCATCGAAGGCGACCGGCCCGCGCGCCGCGTCGATCTTCATGGCGAGCATGGTCTGGATGAACTTCTCAGCACCGGGGAACTTGCCGCCGTTCTGCTTCATGGCTTCATCGATCATTTGCGCGGTGGTGTAATTTGCTTCCGCGTAGTAACCCGGGACCTCGTTGTATTTGGCGCGGAATTCCTTGACGAAGGCCTCGTTCTTCGGCGTCTGCAGCGCAGCGCTGTACATCAAGGCCGAAACGTCGCCGATCACCTCGTCGCCATCGAAGGCCAGGTTGTAGTCGTCGTAGCTGGTGCCCCCGGCAATGATCGGCAATTTGACGCCGGCGTCGCGCAATTGCTTGGGAAATTGCGGCGCCATCGGACCCACCATCAGCGAATAGATGGCGTCGGCGTCGCTCTTGATCGTCGGGATATAGGGCCCGAAGTCCTTGTTGCCGAGCGGCGGCCAGATTTTCTGGATGACCTTGCCGCCGCAGTCCTCGAACGCCTTCTGAAAACCGCCGACCAATTCATAGCCGAAGGCATAATCGGCGGCGATGGTGACGACCTTCTTGTAGCCCTGTTCGCAGGCCCACTGGCCGAGCGGATGATTGGGCAGCGAGCTCGTCCAGGTGGTGCGGATGAAATAGGGATATTTGCTCAGTTGACGCTGCGTGAGATCGTCAGCGGCGGCGACAGAAGATACGTAGAGTGTTTTCTCTTCGGTGCTGACCGGCGCCAGCGCGTAGCCGGTCGAGGCCAGCACGCCGCCGATGAACATGTCCACATGGTCTTGGAGCACCAGCTTCTTGGCCTTGGTGACCGCGACGTCGGGTTTGCCTTGCGTGTCCTCGACGATGAAGTTGACTTTGGCGCCGCCGAGCATGCCGCCATGGTCGTTGAGATAAAGTTCGAAGCCATGCTCCATGTCTTGGCCGGTCTGCGACAGGAATCCGGTGGTTGGTGCGAGAAACCCGATGCGCAAATCGTCCGCCAGGGCCGGTGCGCTGATACTCAAGCCGAGGGCCAGGCATCCCCCCAACAGCGTCGGATACGTTGGTCGTCTCAATCTGATCGTCATTTCATCCTCCCATATTGTTTGTGTTCCATCGCACATGCGAAAGGCTAGGCTGCAAGTTTCTCCGGCACCGGCGTTTCGTCCTTGGCGTCGGGCAGAGCGCGGGGTTGCCGAAGCCGCGCCGGAAGCCCCATCAACCCCATCGGCAGATACAAGATCGTCAGTACGTAGACGCCGCCCAAGACGTATTGCCACCACGGCACCAGCGTTGAGAGATATTCGCGCAGGCCGAATACGATCGCCGAGCCGATCGCACCGCCGACCAGCGTTCCGGCGCCGCCAAGAACGACCATCAGCAGTGCGTCCACCGACGTCGTCAGCGCCGCGGTGTCGGGACTGACCAGGCCATTGGTGTGCGCCCACAAAACGCCGGACAGGCCACCGACGGCGCCGGCGATGATAAAGGCGAGGTATTTATGCAGCCACGTATTGTAGCCGAGGATCCGCATGCGTAGCTCGCGCTCGCGGATCCCTTCCAGGCTGCGGCCGAACGGCGATCGCACCAGGATGTAAAGCGCCAAGAGCGTGGCTGCGAAAAAGCCGAAGACCAGAAAGAAGAATGTCCGCTCGTTGGTCAGGTCGAGCCCGAAGCTCGGCCTTGCGGTGACATTGATGCCGTTGTCGCCACCGGTGAGCGAGTTCCAGCGGTAAGCGAGCCCCCAGACGCATTGGCTGAGCGCCAGCGTGATCATCAGGAAATAGACGCCGCTGGCGCGGACCGCGAACAGCCCGAAGAACGCCGCGGTGGCCGCGCCGATCAGCATGCCCAAAAGCACCACCAGCCAAAAATCCCAGCCCAGGCCGAAATTGTATTTGGTGGCGAGGATCGCGGTCAGGTAAGCGCCGACGCTGAAATACGCCGCCTGGCCGAGCGAGGCGAGGCCGACAAAGCCGAGCAGAAGATCGACGCTCATCGCCAGGATCGCGAAGACGAGCGCGCGGGTGGCCAAGAGCACCACGAAAGAGCTGGAGAGCGGAACGACGATGGCGAGCGCCAGAAGAACCGCGGCAACGGTGAGAATTTTTGCTGTCTGGCTCATCCGCACGCGCCTCACTCGCGGCCGAACAGGCCGGTCGGCTTGATCGCCAGGATCAACACCATCGGCGCATAGAGCGTGAAATAAGCGAGCTCCGGAAACAGCGCCTTGCCGAAATTGTCGGCAAGCCCGACCAGCATCGCGCCGATCGCGGCACCGCCGAGCGAGCCCATGCCGCCGATGATCACGACCGCAAAAGCGAGCGGCAATATTTCAAAATCGAGACCGGGATAGACGCCGAGAAAGGCGCCGCCGATCACGCCGCCAAGCGCGGCCAGAAACGCGCCAAGCGCAAAGACGAACATGGAAATGCGATTGGTGTCGATGCCGACGCCGCGCGCCATTTGCGCGTCGTCGACGGTGGCGCGCACCGCCGCGCCCATGCGCGTTTTCTCCATCACCAGCCAGATCGCGACGCCGATCGCGAGCGCCGTCGCGATCATGAATACGCGGTAGAGCGGCAGATAGATGCCGCCGACCACGACGCTGTGCGTAAGAGCGTCGGGCGGGTTGATCTCCATATTGTTGCCGCCCCAGATGTCGAGCGCGCCCTGCTGGAACAGATAGGCGAAGCCCACCGTCAGCAGCACTTGCCGGAGCGGATCGAAGCCGAGCGGCCGCAGGAACACCCGTTCCATCAACAGGCCAAGCACGGCGACCGCGAGCGCGGCCAGCGGCAGCGACAGCGCCCATGAGCCGGTCGCCCAGATCACCGACAGCGCGATATAGCCGCCCCAGAGAAAATAAGCGCCGTGCGCCAGATTGACGATGCGCATGACGCCGAAAATCAGCGATAGCCCGGCCCCCACCAGGAACAGCAGCGCGCCATAGGAAATGCCGTTAAAGGCCTGTATCAGCCAGAACTGCGCATTCACGCGTCCTTGCCCCCCCGTTTCCCCCAAACGCAGCTTTGATCCGAGACTAGCCCATGTTCTCGTCGCCGGGATAGCCGCGGGGTTGCGACTGATTGAACCGCTCAAAACCGCGAGCTGCGCGCCGGATGTGCCGTTCCGGGACGTGTACGCGGCCGCGGAAATCGTGATATTGCAGGCCCCTCCTCGATTTAGTCTCAGCACCAAAGGATCCGCAGAAATGGCTAGCGTCCTGTTTTCTCCGATCACGTTACGCGGGCTTACTTTGCCCAACCGCGTCGTGGTTTCGCCGATGTGCCAATACAATTCCGACAACGGCTCTGCGAACGATTGGCATCTCATGCATCTCGGCAACATGTCGCTCGGCTGCGCCGGGCTGGTGATGTGCGAGATGACCGACGTCAATCCGCAGGGCCGGATCACGCCGCGATGTGCCGGCATGTGGTCGGACGAAAACGAGGCGGCGCTCAAGCGGGTGCACGATTTCTGCCGGACCTACGGTGTGGCCAAGCTCGGCGTGCAGCTGGCGCATGCCGGCCGCAAGGGCCCAACCACGCCTCCGGCGGCGGGCGGCAAGCCGATCCTTGAAGGACCGGACGCGTGGACGCCGGAGGCGCCATCGGCCATCCCCTACGACACCGGCTGGCCGGTGCCCCATGCCATGACCAAGGAGGACATCAAGCGCTGCCTCGGCGAATTCGCCGCCGCCGCGAAGCGGGTCGACCGCATCGGCTACGACCTCATCGAGCTCCATGGCGCGCACGGCTACCTCGCCCATCAGTTCCTGTCGCCGATCTCCAACAAGCGCACCGACGAATATGGCGGATCGACCGAAAATCGCATGCGCTTCGTCATCGAAATGTACGAAGCGGTGCGCGCGGTATGGCCGGAGAACAAACCGCTCGGCATCCGCGTCTCCGCCACCGATTGGGTGGATGGCGGCTGGACGCCGGAGGAAACCGTGCTGCTGGCCAAAGAGCTGAAGAAGCGCGGCCTGGACTATATGGACGTGTCGACCGGCGGTCTCGATCCGAAGCAGAAAATTCCGCTGGCGGCCGGCTATCAGGTCCCGTTTTCGGAGAAGGTGAAGACGGAAACCGGCCTGACCACCATGACCGTCGGCCTGATTGCCGGTTACCGACAGGCCGAGGACATCGTGGCGTCGGGCAAAGCCGACATGGTCTGCCTCGCGCGCGGCGCGATGTGGGATCCGCGCTGGGCGTGGCATGCCGCCGAAGAGCTCGGCGCCGAGACGGCTTATGCGCCGAAGATGATGGCCTGCCAGCCGAAGCTGCGCCCACAATTGTTCCCAAACCGGGCGCAACCGGCGAGCTAGTGCGTGAACTCATTAACGCGGAGCCACAGCCGTAATTGCTGCAAGCTGAACGAAGGCTGGAGCATGATCCGGAAAAGCGGACACCGGTTTTCCGAAAAGCATGCCCTCGGGCTCGATCCGAGGGATCATACTCGATCAAGAATCAAATAGAGCACGGTCGATTCAACTTGAAACGGCCGTGCTCTGGTTAGTTCGCGGCGAGTTACGCTAGGCGAACACACGGCCCTTGTGCCCGAGGCCTTGCGGCCCTGCCATACCTGGCTCGCATAGGTGGAGGGGACTCCAAGCTCCAGCCGACTGATATTAGACGCAACATGAGTGTCCAGCATGAAGCCCGCACGGCCGGCGGTTTTTTGAGTACGCGCGGGGAGAGTCGGCCTATTCACCGGGGTGTGGTCTTCACGGTCGTCGCGCTCGCGCTGCTGATGATGTCGATCAACTCGACGATCGTCGCGACGGCATTGCATTCCTTGCGAAGCGGGTTGCACACGACGATCGACTGGGCCGGGTGGACCATCACAGCGTACGCGCTGGGATTTGTGGTCGTCCTGCCGATCAGCGGAAAACTCAGCGAGCAGTACGGCTGCCGCAGGGTGTTCCTCGGTTCCGTCGCCGCCTTCACCATAGCGTCGCTGTGCTGCGGGCTGGCCGACAATATCTACGTGCTCGTTGCGTTGCGCGGGCTGCAGGCGGCCGGCGGAGCGGGCTTCACCCCGTCGGCGACCGAGATCATCGTGAACTACTTCGGCGACGCGCGCGATCGCGCGGTCAGCCTGTTTGGCAGCATCTTCTCCATTGGGGCGATGATCGGGCCGATATTCGGCGGCCTGTTCGTCTCATACTGGACTTGGCGAGGCATTTTTTTGGTCAACGTGCCGATCGGCGTCGCGGTCATCGTGCTGGCGCTGCGTTATGTGCCGCGGGATCAATCACGGATAGGAGGAAAACATCCGAGAATGGATGCCACCGGTATGACGCTGCTCGGTGGAGGTCTACTCGCCGGGATGCTCGCTGTCAGCTATTTAGCCGAAAGGAACTCGCACGCATGGTCGCTCTCGTTCGCCATTCCGATGGCCATCGCGATCGCCGCGCTGTGGATGTTCTTTCGCCACATCAACCGTACGGCGCAGCCATTCATCGCTCCGCGCCTGATTGGCGGGACAGGCTTCGGCACGGTCAACCTGTTCAATGGACTCTACGGTGGCGTCACTTCGGCCGTGGTGGCGCTCATCCCGCTATACGCCTGGAACCGTTACGGCATCAATGCGCTCAACTCCAGTACATTGCTTATCGCCCAAGGCGCTGCAGCAATCATGTTGTCGATAGCTGCTGCATTCGCCTTGCGGCGCACTGGCTACAGGCGACCGCTGTATGTCGGGGGAGTCGTTATTGCAATCGGGATGCTGCTGCTTGCCGTCAGCCCGGTCGCCGGCATCCCACCCTATGCGTGGCTCGCCGGCTCCGCCTTCCTGCTCGGAATTGGCCGCGGGGCGAACAACCCCGCCAGCCGTAACGCCGGGCTGCAACTGGCACCTGAACACTCCTCGACCCTGGCCGCATTGCGCACGATGTCTATGCAAATCGGGACAATCATCACAATCTCGATAGACACTGCGATTCTCGCCAGTTCCCATGACCCCGGCCGTGTCCAAGCGTGGCTTTTCGCTGGAGCAGCCGCCCTGTTCATCGCGGCGCTGCCGTTGATCACCCGCGTTCCAGAACATCGCGGTTCCTGGTAATTGCCATCGCGGACAAGATCGCTGCCTGAGAGAACGCCGCTCAAGGCACGGATTCGCACTTCACAAAAACCGCCTGTGGCTGCTCCGTATATGTTCGATTTCTGAGGCGAGCCGGCGTACTGCGCGTGACGCAATGTCGGGTAACGGCCCATCGCGTCATTTGGTGGAGACTCACAACCCGGTCGCTTTTAGAGCGAGCGAACATTCAGCGCACCGCGACGGTGAACCAGTAAACAATCCTAACGGACCGCCCGTCAGTTTTCGAGATTGACATTCTTGGTCTCCGGCGTCCGCAGGATGGCGACGATTGCCGCCACCGCGTAGCACATCACCAGAAGCCCGATATAAAGGTAGGCATCCTTGATACCGTAAACGCGCAAGATTTGCCCGGCGACGATCGGGATCAGGCCGCCGCCATAGACCTGCGCGATCTGGTATCCCGCGCTCGCCCCCGAAGCGCGGTAACGCGTCGGGAAATTCTCCGTATAGAACGTCGGAATCGCGCCGTAGCCGAAGCCGAACACGAAACCGAAGCCGATGACCTCGGCGACCGTGGCGAGCAGAACGCTTCCGGTATTGACCAGATAGAAATACGGCAAAGCGAAAAACAGAAAGACGATCGCGGCGGTCAGCAGGATTGCCCGCCGGCTGATGTAGTCGGCGAGGAACGAGCCGACGATCATGAAGACAAGCATAAAGCCGGCCGCAATCAGGCCGATATATTCCGGCTGGTTGCCGGTGTAGCCGACCGCCTTCATGTAGCCGGTGCCGAACACGAAATAGAGAAAGAATGCGCCGCCGAACATGGCATTGACCAGCGAGGTGCGCAGGATGGTCCACGGCATTTCCCGCCACACCTGGCTCGCCGGATGCTTCAGGACCATCTGCGCCTTGTGCTGCTCGAACACGAAGCTGTCCATGGTGCGGGTTCGGATGATCAGGCCGACGATTGCGACCAGAAAGCCGATGAAAAAGAAGATGCGCCAGCCCCAGGCGGTGAAATCCTCCGGTGTCATCAGCGATTTTACGAAGATCACCGAGCCGAAGCCGAGCAACAGTCCGATCGGAATGGCGAAGCCGACCCAGGCGCCCCAGAAGGCGCGATACTTCGAGCGCGCCGCCTGTTCGACCACCCAAGTCGAGGCGGTGCCGAATTCGGCGCCGAAGCTGATGCCCTGGCAAAGCCGGAACACGATCAGCAGGATCGGAGCAGCAACCCCGATGCTGTCGTAGGTCGGGGTCAGCCCGATCAAAAGCGTGGCGAGGCCCATCAGCACCAGCGCATAGACCATGGCGTCTTTGCGGCCGTAGGTATCGGCGATATGGCCGAAGATGAAGGCGCCGACCGGACGGATGATGATGCCGAGGCCGTAGACGCCGATCGCGGCGGCAACCGCGGCAAGGCCGGGCAGCTTGAAAAAGATGCCGCCCCAGACCGTCGCCGCAATCACGCCGGTGACCAGGAAGTCGTATTGCTCGATCACCGAGCCGACGATGCTGGCGAGCGCGACTTTATAGATCTGCTTGGTGGTCGGTGTGGCGGCCGAACTTGCGGCCAAAGTTACCGCGGCGTCGCTCATTCTGCTCCCCCCAGGGATATGCAATTTTCTGTCGGTGCCGGGCGTCGATGGCGCGTCACCGCAAACGGACTATAGGCCGGATAGCCGGCGGCAAACAGGCATATCAGCCGTCGATCAACTCGGTTCCGACGATTTCAATGCCGAAGCCCGAGAGGCCGACATAGGTCGTGCGGCGCGACGCGGTGATGAGGCGGATGGAGCTGACGCCCAGGTCTTTGAGGATTTGCGCGCCGAGCCCGATCTCGCGCCATTGCCGGGTGCGGGCCTCACCGGATGCGGTGTCGGCTGATTTCGGGATCGAAATGACCGGCACGCCCGCCGTGCCGTCGCGCAATAAGACGAGCACGCCCCTGCCCTCGGCCTTGAAGCGCTGCAGCGACTGGCGAATCGCCTTGGCGCCGCCGAACACGTCGGCAATGATGTCGGCGCGGTGCAGCCGCGTGAGCACATTAATACCGTCGCCAATGCGGCCGTAGACGAAGGCCATGTGATGGACCGCGTCAAACGGCGTGACGAAAGCGTAGCCGGTCAGCGTGCCGATCTCGGACTCGACCGGAAATTCGCCAACCCGTTCGATCAGCTTGTCGCGCGCCTGCCGGTAGGCAATCAGCTCGGCGATGGTGATGCGCTGCAGCTTGTGCCGGTCGGAGAAGGCGGCAAGCTCGGGACCGTGCATCACCGTGCCGTCGTCGTTCATGAGCTCCGCCAGCACACCAACCGGCGCCAAGCCCGCAAGCCGGCAAAGGTCGACGCAGGCCTCGGTATGACCCGACCGCATCAGCACGCCGCCCTCCTTGGCCACCAGCGGAAAGACATGGCCCGGCCGGACGAAATCCGCCGCGCCGCTGTTGCCGTTGGCGAGCGCGCGCACGGTGTTGCTCCGCTCTTCGGCGGAAATCCCCGTGGTGAGGCCGTGGCGAACGTCGACCGAGACGGTAAACGCGGTGCCGAGCGGCGCATCGTTGAGCGCCACCATCGGATCGAGATGCAACCGCCGCGCTTCTTCGGGAGCCAGCGGCGCGCAGACGATCCCGGAGGTGTTGCGGATGATGAACGCCATCTTCTCCGGCGTGCACAGGCTTGCCGCGACGAACAGATCGCCTTCATTCTCGCGGTCGTCGTCATCGGCGACGATGACGATCTCGCCGCGGGCGAAAGCGGCGATGACGGATTGGATGCGTTGATGCGCGTCGTTCATCGTTATGTTAGCCCCCGCACCGCTTCGTCAGCGGGCCTGTGGCGGAAACGGCCACGCCGGGTTGTCCCCGACCTGGCCGCGCTGACGTAGATAATGATCGGCGATGACACACGCCACCATGGCTTCGCCGATCGGGACCGCGCGGATGCCGACGCATGGATCGTGGCGCCCGGTGGTCGAGATTTCAGTCTCGCGGCCGTAGCGGTCGACGGTGCGGCGCGGGGTAAGGATCGACGACGTTGGCTTGACGGCAAAGCGCGCCACCACCGGCTGGCCGGTGGATATGCCGCCCAAAATGCCGCCGGCTTGATTGGAGAGAAAGAGCGGCTTGCCGTCGTTGCCCATGCGCATCTCGTCGCCATTCTCCTCGCCGGACAGCTCGGCGGCGGCAAAGCCGGCGCCGATCTCGACGCCCTTGACGGCATTGATGCTCATCAGGGCAGCGGCCAGATCGCCGTCGAGCTTGCCGTAGATCGGCGCGCCAAGCCCAGCCGGCACGCCGTCGGCGACAACTTCGATCACCGCGCCGATGGACGAGCCGCTTTTGCGTAAGCCGTCGAGGTAATCGCCGAGCATGGCGGCGGTCTTGGCGTCGGGGCAGAAAAACGGATTGCGCTCGACCTCGGCCCAGTCCCAACGCGCGCGATCGATGCGATGCGGCCCCATCTGCACCAGCGCGCCGCGGACCGCGAGGCCGGGCACGATTTTGCGCGCGATCGCGCCTGCGGCAACCCGCATCGCGGTCTCGCGCGCCGATTGGCGGCCGCCGCCGCGATAATCGCGCAGGCCGTATTTGACGTCATAGGTATAGTCGGCATGGCCCGGACGATATTTATCCTTGATGTTGGAATAATCCTTCGAGCGCTGATCGACATTCTCAATGACGAGCGCGATCGGCGTCCCGGTCGTCACTTGCGCGCCGCTTGCCGCGTCGACGAACACGCCGGAGAGAATCTTAACCGCATCGGGCTCCTGGCGCTGCGTGGTGTAGCGGGATTGGCCGGGACGGCGACGGTCGAGGTAGGGCTGGATATCGCTTTCGTTGAGCGGAATGCGCGGCGGACAGCCGTCGACCACGCAGCCAATCGCCGGCCCGTGACTTTCACCGAAAGTCGTGACCCGGAATAAATGACCGAATGTATTGAATGACATGACGCGCCAGTGACTCCGAACGGCTTAAATGCAGGCCGCTCCGGCTTATTCGGGCTTGGTAGCCCGCACATCCCATTGGGTCAAATGGACCGTCCGCGTGCGCGTGCCATTCGCAGGTGCCACAGAAACTTAGCTTCGTGTTCGCACCTGCAAAAATTCCGCGGAAATTTTGCCGTCGAAATACGCAGCTCCCCATACGCATTGTGGCAACCATTCATTTCGCATTCATGTGGCTGAATAGCGCTTCATGACAACCTGAACGTCCGTTAAGCTACGGAAAAATATAGACTATTTGCGTTTTTCTGATTGCGCATAGGATCGCGTTATGGCATTGTTCTTCGCGGTAAGGGGGCGATGGCCCAGGGACCGAGATTTAGCCTGCGACTGAACCAACCTTGCCGTCGGTTCATCACAAACTCCAAGGATCACAATCATGGCTACGAAGAAGAAGAAGGCCAAGAAGAAAACCAAGTCGTAAGTGGCAGGCCTCGTATTGGGGCCACGCTAACGATTTCGGATTTCGCGAGATCTCGATCTCGCAAAAGCGGCCAAACGCTGTTTGGCCGCTTTACTTTTAGCTGAAGAACCCCGACCGAACGCTGTTCGGTCGCTTTTGCTTTTAGCCCTAGGAATTTATCTCGACTAGGCGTAGCGCGCCATCTTGCCGTCGGCGAACACATAGACGACGCCTTGCGCGATTTGTGCGTGGGTTGCCACATCGCGCGGCATTAGTCCGAACAGCGCGATGAGCGCGCGCACGCCCCCGCCATGGGCGGCAACCACAGTGTCCCGTGTCAAACTGTCATACCAATCGCTGATGCGGGCGGCCAGCGCGCGATAGCTCTCGCCGCCGGGCGGCGCAAAATCCCACTTGTCTTGCTCGCGCTTCGCCAGCAAGCCCGGCGTGCCCGCGTCGATTTCCGGCAAGGTCAATCCTTCCCACTCGCCGTAGGAAATTTCCATCAATCGGTCGTCGGTGGCATAGCCATGCGGATCGAGGCCAAGAGTAGTGCGTAACACTGCCATGGTATCGCACGCTCGCCGCAGCGGGCTCGCCACATAGGCGAAGTCGGCCGCGGCGCGGTTATCGCGCGCAAACAGATCGCGCAAAAGTTCGCCGCATTCGGCAGCCTGCTCGCGGCCGCGCGCATTTAGCGCGGTGTCGCGGCGGCCCTGCAATCGCCCCTCGACGTTGAAGTCGGTCTCGCCGTGACGGACGTAATAGAGGACCGGCATCGGTTCGGCCTCTCCAAGTCACTCCTTGCCGACGGCGATATCCGGCGCGTCGGGATGCTTCATGCCGACGATGTGATAGCCGGCATCGACGTGGTGGATCTCGCCGGTGACGCCGCGCGACATGTCGGAGAGCAGATACGCGCCGGCATCGCCGACGTCTTCGATGGTCACATTGCGCCGCAGTGGCGAATTATATTCGTTCCATCTGAAGATATAGCGCAGATCGCGGATGCCGGCCGCGGCGAGCGTCTTGATCGGTCCGGACGAAATGGCGTTGACGCGGATGTTCTTGGTGCCGAGATCGGCGGCGAGATACCACACCGAAGCCTCCAGCGCCGCCTTGGCGACGCCCATCACGTTGTAATGCGGCATCCATTTCTCAGCGCCGTAATACGTGAGTGTGAGCATGGCGCCGCCGCTCGGCATCATCTTCTCGGCACGCTGCGCGATCGCGGTGAACGAGTAGCAGCTCACCAGCATCGTCTTGATGAAATTATCTTCGGTCGTGTCGACGTAGCGTCCGTCGAGCTGCTCCTTGTCGGAATAAGCCATGGCGTGGACCAGAAAATCGATCCCGCCCCATGCCGATTGCACGGCGGCGAACACCGTATCGATGGTCTTCGGCTCGGTGACGTCGCAATGGCCGACGACGATGCCGCCAACTTCCTGCGCCAGCGGCTCGACGCGCTTCTTGAGCGAGTCGCCCTGATAGGTGAAGGCAAGCTCGGCGCCGTGGCCGTGGCACGCTTTGGCGATGCCCCAGGCGAGCGAGCGATTGTTCGCAACCCCCATGATCAGGCCGCGTTTGCCGCGCATGAGGCCCGAGACCTCGGCCATTCTTCCGACCCCATACGGCGTTTTCAGCCCCCGGCCTCCTATGGCATAGGGTCCCTGGACCAGCAAGCTTTGGCGTCGCACGCGCGCTGCAGCGGAATAGCCAGGCGCCGCCGGGGTTTTTGAATCATGGGACGCCGCTCCCTAACGGCCGGCGCGCCGCTACTCCTAATCTTGCTTTAACAGGTGACGTCCTTGAGCGAGTTCCACGAACACATCAAGGTGGCGATCCCGGCGCTGCGGCGCTATGCGCGGGCCCTGACCCGCGACGCCGAAACGGCCGATGACATTGTTCAGGACACGTTGGTCCGGGCGCTGCGTTCCGAGCACTTGTTTCACGGCGGGGATACACGCGCATGGCTTTACACCATCCTCACCAATCTCAACCGCAATCGGCTGCGCAGCCTGTCGCGGCGGCCGTCGCTGGCGCCGATCAAGGACAGCGACGCGGCCACCGGCGGCCCGGAAGCGGGCAGCCGCGACATCTCGCGTGCGCTCGACGAGCTCGCCGAGGATCAGCGCTCGGCCTTGCTGCTGGTCGTTCTCGAAGGCCTGACATATCGCGAAGTGGCGGAAGTTCAGGGCGTACCCATTGGAACGGTGATGTCGCGACTGGCCCGAGCCCGTAGCCAAATAAAAGCCTATCTCGACGGCGAACGCCCGACGTTGCGCCGCGTGAAATGACGAGAGAGAGCGGACTATGATTGATCGAGACCAAATTGTCGGCGAAGATGAACTGAACGCCTATGTTGATGGCGAATTGCCCGCAGATCGCCGCGCGGCCGTCGAAGCCTGGCTCGCGACGCATCTGGACGATGCGGCCAAGGTCGCCGCCTGGCAAAAACAGGCCGCGCTGATCCGGGAGCGCTATGGCGCCGTCGCCGACGAAATGCCGCCGCAGCGGTTCAACGTCAACCGGCTGACACGCCGCAGTTACGGCGCGATTGCCGCGGCGGCGGCAGTCGTCGCCGCATTTGTCGCCGGCGGTGTCCTCGGCTGGACCGTGCGCGGGGTCGAAGCCGCGAGTCCGTCCGATCTCACCCGCTTCACCGCCGATGCGCTCGACGCCTACCGGCTCTACGTGGTCGAAGTCCGGCACCCGGTCGAGGTGCCGGGCGACCAGCGGCCGCATCTTGATGCCTGGCTGTCGAAGCGGGTCGGCTCGCCGTTGCGCGCGCCCGAGCTCGATAAGATAGGGTTGAAGCTTGTCGGCGGTCGGCTGCTGCCGGGCCCGACCGGACCGACCGCGTTCTTCATGTATGAGACGCCTTCGGGCGAGCGTTTCACGCTCTATTGCGGCCGCACCGGCGATCGCGATACGGCGCTGCGTTACACCACCGGCCTGCAAAATGCGGCCTATTATTGGGTCGATGGCGACCTTGCCTATGTGCTGTCGGGGCCGGCGGAACAAGACAAGCTGCACGCCATCGCGCAAGCCGCCTATGATCAGACCGATCGGCGGATGCCGCCCGAACAAGGCGGCTGAGGTGAGGATCATTCCGGGGCCGAGGCAGCGGGTCCCGGAATGACGATCTCACATATCCTTGCGCGGATCGTAGGATTTTTCCGTCCGCCACTTCGTCATCAGCGCGTCGAGCTCGGGATCGCTCTTGTCCGGCAGGACAATGCGGACGGTGGCGAGCAGATCGCCGCGGGCCGATTTTGCGGGAAAGCCCTTGCCCTTGAGGCGGAAGGTTCGCCCGCTCGATGTCCATGCCGGGATCGTGAGCTCAAGCGGCTTATCGAGCGTCGGCACCCGCACTTTGGCGCCAAGGGTTGCTTCGTAAAGCGTGATCGGCAATTCGAGCCGGACATCTAAGCCTTCCAGTGTGAAGACCGGATGGGGCGCGATCGACACGGTGATGAGCAAGTCTCCGGCACCGTGCTGTCCGGGCATGCCTTGACCCTTGAGCCGGATCTGCTGGCCGTTGGTGATGCCGGCGGGAAATCTTGACGTCGACGTCCTTGCCGTTCGGCAGATGCAGGCGTTGCGTCGACCCGTTGGCGGCATCCGGCAGCGACACCGACATTTCGGCTTGCACATCGGCGCCGACGCCGAAATCTTCCGGCTCGAAGTTCGCTCCGGCTCCGGCGCCGCCGCGAGCGCCGCGGCCGAAAGCTTCCTTCAAGATGTCCTCGAAGCCACCAAATCCCCCGCCACCACCGGCTCCGGCACGGCCGCGCCGCGTGGCCCGGGTGAAACCCTCCGGACCGAAGTTGAAGCTTTCGAAATTGGCATCAGGCCCGAAACCAGCGCCGGCACCCGCGCCCGGCCTTGGGCCGCCGCCGGCAAAACCCTGAAAGCGCGGCTTGCCCTCGGCGTCGATCTCGCCGCGATCGAACGCTTTGCGCTTGTCTTCGTCGGCGAGGAGTTCGTTGGCGGCGTTCAGCTCGGCAAAGCGCGTCGCCGCTTTCGGATCGTTTTTGTTGGCGTCGGGATGCAATTTTTTCGCAAGCTTACGATAGGCGCTTTTGATGTCGCCCGCGCTCGCCTTCCGATCGATGCCCAAGACCTCATAGGGATCACGCATCCCTGCCGAACTCCGTTTCGACTTTAGGGCTGGCCCCGCCTGCCCACCTGGTTCCCATGCACTACAATGTGGGAATAAATCGCTTGTCACGCAACGTAACAAGCGAATCGGCTCGAACTTTGAGCGATGATAGCCCGGTTCAGCTCGGTTTAAGCGGCGTCAAACGCGTCACTTCCCAAGTCCCGCTCGCGCTGCGGCAGGCGGCGCCTTGGAGCCAATCCTGCGCCAGCCCATGCACGTAGCTGGCGAGGAAATCGCGGCACTGATGGCCATCTTCGCTGTACGCGGTGTCGAGCGGCGTGATGTTGCCGCTGGCGCCGCTTTGTGGATTTCGCCAGGCCACGCTTGCGTCTTTGCCGCCGCTGGCAAGCACATCCGAAGCAGTTGCGCGCGCATAAGCGAGGTCCACCGCCGCCGGGCCGGACGGAAGGGCGACCGGGACTGCACGGTCGGCCGGCCGTGTGATCGAGCCGGTCGGTATCGCGTCGGTATCGTCCCGGGACACCAGCGAGGCCAGCCGGTACGAACAGCCGGAAACAGCGAGCGCGCTCACGACCGCAGCGATGAGCGCCACTCCGGGCAACCGCCGACATAGGCGCAAGCCCGCCGTTCCACTATATTGGGAACGGCGGCAGGTTTCCCGATTGCCGCACGCGAACAATGGATACTCCGAGAATGTCAGACGCGGCGTCCATAGAACACCCGGCGTGGTTAACGGGCGGTGACTTCACCGAAGCCGATGAGCCGCTGCGCCTGTTCGCCGCCTGGTTTTCCGAAGCCAGACGCGCCGAACCGGTCAATCCGGAAGCGATGACGCTTGCCACGGTCGACGCCGACGGCCGGCCGAATGCGCGGATGGTGCTGCTGAAGGGCTTTGATGAGCGCGGCTTCGTGTTTTACTCGAACGCCGAAAGCAACAAAGGCCGCGAGCTCGCCGCCGCACCGCAAGCGGCGCTGACGTTTTACTGGAAGGCGCTGCAGCGGCAGGTGCGGCTCCGCGGCCATGTCGAAGCGGTGTCGGATGCGGAAGCCGATGCCTATTTCGCGACGCGCTCGCGCATGGCGCAAATCGGCGCCTGGGCCTCAAAGCAGTCCACCGCGCTCGAAAGCCGGCTCGCCTTCGAAAAAGCGATTGCACTTAGTACCGCCAAATTCGCCATCGGCACGGTGCCGCGGCCGCCGCACTGGGTCGGTTACCGGGTGGTGCCGTCTGAAATCGAATTCTGGCAGGAGCGGCCATTTCGCCTGCACGACCGCATCACCTTCACGCGCGACAGCGCGGGCGCGTCGTGGACCAAGACGAGACTTTATCCATGAGCACGATAATTGAACGTCATTGCGAGGAGCGGAGCGACGAAGCAATCCAGAACTTATCCGCCGCACTGGATTGCTTCGCTTCGCTCGCAATGACCACTAGGATGACCTGATGCCAACAAACAATCAGCCGCGCCGCACGCTCCTTCTCACCGGAGCCAGCCGCGGCATCGGCCATGCCACCGTGAAGCGCTTTTCCGCCGCCGGCTGGCGTGTCATCACCTGCTCGCGCCATCCGTTTCCGGAAAATTGTCCGTGGGAGGCGGGACCGGAGGACCACATCCAGGTCGACCTTTCCGATCCGGAAAATACCGAGGCCGCGATCGCCGAGACCAAGCGGCGGCTGAACGGCGAACTGCATGCGCTGGTCAACAACGCCGCGATCTCGCCGAAGGCCGCAGGCGGCAAGCGGCTCGGCTCGATCGAAACTTCGCGCGAGGATTGGCATCATATTTTCCAGGTGAACTTCTTCGCCCCGATCATGCTGGCGCGCGGACTGCTCGAAGAACTCAGCGCCGCCAAAGGCTCCGTCGTCAACGTCACCTCGATCGCCGGATCGCGCGTACATCCATTCGCCGGCACGGCGTATTCGACGTCGAAGGCGGCGCTCGCCACGCTCAACTCGCGAAATGGCGGCCGACTTCGGCTCGCGCGGCGTACGCGTCAACGCCATCGCACCGGGCGAGATCGACACCGCGATGCTTTCGCCGGGCACCGAAAAGATCGTCGAGAACATTCCGATGCACCGGCTCGGCACCCCGGACGAGGTGGCGAAGATCATCTACGTGCTGTGCACCGACACCGCGTCCTACGTGAACGGCGCCGAGATCCACATCAACGGCGGCCAGCACGTTTGACTAAGGCGTGCA
This sequence comes from uncultured Alphaproteobacteria bacterium, assembly GCA_963784325.1. Lineage (GTDB taxonomy): Bacteria > Pseudomonadota > Alphaproteobacteria > Rhizobiales > Xanthobacteraceae > BOG-931. The sequence goes on from CAWARC010000020.1 coordinate 36,018, forward strand.
CTAATAAGTCGAGGCTGGGTGGCGGTTGGTCAATGCTGCTTTACCCCTGAAAACAGACATCAGAGCCCAGTTTCTGAATGTTCGCTTAGCATTACAGTTGTGATTTTTGTTTGAGATGAGATTTCTGTGCTGCGGCCTGATGAGCGCGCCGCCAGAGCGACCATGCGATGACATCGGCGGGTTGGATGCGCTTTCGCGCGAGACGTTGAGCTATGCGGCGGATTTCCTGGATCGACCAACGGATGAGATCGGATGTTTTGGCGTTGCGCTCGACTTGGTTTTTTTGGGCGCCGGCTTGTTGGCCTGATGTTGGATGGCAGCCATCATGGCGAAGGCGAGCATGACGAGCGAGACGTGACGATGCCAGCCGTGCCAGGATCTGGATTCGTTGTGATCGAGCCCGAACTCGTTTTTGGCTGTCTCGAAGCTATCCTCGATCGCCCAGCGATGGCCCTCGACGCTGACCAGGGTCTTGATCGAAGTCCCTGCCGGACACCAGGTGGAGAAGTAGGCGAGATCGCCGTTGGCGATATTACGCCGGATTAGCAGGCCTCGCGTCCAAAGGACTGGCTGTGATGGTTAAACTCTTCGCCTTCAAGATCGGCCAATTCGAGGTAGCACCAGTCATGCAATCGCGGTCCTTTAGTTCCGGCACCGGCCGACAGACGCCGCCAGTCGATCGTCGCTGCGTCTTTGCGATCTCCTCGGCGGTGCCGAACACCCGTTGCGGCTTGCCCCAGGATGCAAACCAATGATTGGAATTGACGCCGAGTACATAGCCTTTACCGGCTTGGCGTAGGTCCCGCTCGATATCGCCGACCCCATAGACGCTATCGGCTGCAACCCAGCGGAACGGCACGCCAGCCGCAAGGGCGCGCTCGATCATCTCCGCTGCAAGCTGAGGCTTGGTCGAAAAGCTGACGTCGCTCGGCACGTATGCGGCCTTCAGACGAGCCGGATCGTCGGTCCAGCCCTTCGGCAAATAGAGCGCCCGATCGATGAAGGCATGGCCGTGACGCGACACGTAGGCAGCAAAAACACCGATCTGACAGTTCGTAATTTTGCCCGCCGAGCCAGTGTATTGCCGCGCTACCCCGCACGAAGCCTTGCCTTGCTTGAGAAACCCGGTTTCATCGATCACCAGCACCGCGTTCTCGTCCGCAAGATGCTCGGTGGCATAGTCGCGCACCAGGTCGCGCAGCGCATCGGCATCCCACCGGTCACGGCCCAAAACCGCCTGCTGCCGCCAAGGCCCAGGATCGCCCGCTGCCTCCGCGCGCATCCATCCAGTTTTACACGCTCGTCGCCAAGCAGCCCGTCCACGAACAAGCCCGCGTTCAAAGCTGCGCGCTCCTGGCGAACGATGGACGTATCCGCTTCTTCACCTCTCGCAGCGACGATGCCCACAACTCAAGCGTCGTCTCAATCGATGCTCCCATCATCCATGATCTCCAAATCATGGTGACCCATGGATTCAGAAATCAAACAAATGTGCCAGCAAAAAATCACAACTGTAATGTTAAAGTCCGTCCGGAAACATCAAGCCGGATTACAAAGTTCTCGGAGCATGAGCCGGATTGAGGCGAGGCGCAAGAATGCCAGTGCCTTGCGATTGAGGTTCTCCCAATCCTTGGCAAGCCTTCGGCATCGGTTGAGCCAGGCGATGGTGCGCTCGACAATCCAACGGCTTGGCAACACGACAAATCCTTTGGCCTGATCAGAACGTTTGACGATTTCCGTTTTGACTGCGGCAGGAGTTTCGCAAGCGCCTGCTGAAATTCCGGTCCCTGATAGCCGCCGTCGGCGAACAGCTTTCAAGAACGGATACATCCCGAACAGGGTGGCAATCACGAGATGCCGCCATCGCGATCCTGGATGTCGGCAGGGTGGACGATGGCGTGAAGCAGCAGGCCCAGCGTATCGACGAGAACATGGCGCTTCTTGCCTTTGATCTTCTTGCCTGCGTCATAGCCATGCGGATCGATGCAGGCCCCCCTTTTTCAGCGCTCTTGACGCTTTGGCTATCGATGATGGCGGCGGTCGGACTGGCTTCGCGGTCAACCTGTTCGCGGCACTCCATATAAAGCGCGTGATGGATGCGATCGAGCGTGCCGTCTTGGCTCCACAAGTCCAGATAGTCGTGCACCGTGCTGCGCGGCGGAAGATCTTTGGGGATAGCTCGCCACTGGCATCCCGTGCTCAAAACATACATAATGCCGTTCATCACTTCACGCACGTCGACGTGGCGTCTGTTGCCGCCGCGCCTGGCCGGCGGGATTAACGGTTCAACCAGCGCCCATTCTTCGTCGGTCAAATCGCTCGGGTATCGCAACGCGCTGCGGTCGTAACGTCCGCGGTTCTTCGCCGTCCACATCGGTGACCCTCCTAAATCAGGCCACCACTCTTAAATCACAACCGACTCAAAGCATTCAAAATGTTCCCGGACAGACACTT